>JBNPEB010000042.1:0-19387 GCA_051117335.1 Elainellaceae cyanobacterium | reverse complement strand
AAAGAAACGAAGTCTCAAGCAGAAGGCAAAGCGAGCTTCGATGAGTCCTGATTACATGCTCTCTGTCCTTGCCGCAGGGCTCGCAACCTAGCACAATTTTTCGATGGTTTTCTTGCGCTTACCCTGAGTTTATAAGCCGTCTCAGTCAGGTGGCGCTGTTCTTCATAGAATATCTCAGGGGTCTCTTCTTCCGTCTTTGGAAGAATCTCTAATCGAATAACAAATGTATCTGCTCCCTTAGGCTCAACTGCTTCAATAGCAAGCAGTTTATCAGAATAGTTCTGCCGTAGTTCTTGAAAAGATTGGAAAAAATCTATCATTTCGCCAGAAAAAATGAACTCAAGTATTTCCGATGACTTCTTGAACTCTTTGGCAAACTCCCCGGAACTAAACGATCTTCCAATGGGATACCGATTTGCAAATTTGAAGCTGGTTTGCCTTACAAGGTAAACATAATCACACTCTACGCCAGCTAAAATCGTTTCCCTATCGATCTTCCAATCACAGAGACATGCTCCAGTAAATTTCGCCCCCGTGAAATTAGTCCCAAACGCTTGAGTTCCGCTTAAATCAGCATGCTTAAAATTGGATTCCTTTGCATTAACTAGTTTTAAGTTGGCGTTGCTTAAATCAGCCTGACTAAAGTCAGCCAAACTGAGATTAGATACGCTTAATACAGCGTTACTCAGATTGGCGTTTTTGAGAAAAGCCTTTCTAAGATATGCTTCACCCAAATTAGCGCTATCAAGATTAGCCCTTGTAAGCTTAGCGCTATTAAAATTTGCATACCTCAATTCAGCATTGCCGAAATTGGTAGTAATCAAACACGCTCCACTAAAGTTGGTTGACACTGAATACACATTGCTCAGATTTGCTTCACTTAGGTCAGTTTTGCGAAAACTTGCAAAACTTAAGTCAGCCGAACTAAGGTTAATGTTCCTCAAGTTAATAGAACTCAGATTAGCTTTTCTTAGATCCGGAACAATATGAGAATTTTTGATTCGCCATTGGTTCCAATTTATGACGCCTTTATTTAACTCAGCAAGATGCTCTGGGTCAGCCACTTCAGCATTCCTACCATTAACTACATTTGTTATGCATCAGCCTGTGCATCACTAAAACTGCTTTGAACTCAAAATAGTTGTTAGATGTCATTGACTGATGTGATTTTTATCGATGACGCACCCTTCCCAAAAACTCACCACATTATGGCTAACCTTCGTCAAAAATTCCAATAAAAGTTCGCGAACTTTTATTAATACGGTTGTATTTCTTTCATAAATCCATTATGCTCTCTGCTTAAGTGCTCAAACAGCGCAGCGCTCCCTAGAAGTGCCGTCAACACGACTAGAGAGCTAACCCCGCGAAACTGGATCAGCAGAATGCGAGGCTACTTGGATTTTACAAGCTCCTGTAGCCATCCCGCTTTGTTATGCAGAAGATCAGGGTGGCTTGTTGTTTGAGCGCTCCTTACAAAACGATAGGAGCAAACATAATGGTTTATCCACCTAACCCGCCCGGTAGGGCGGATGATTCGCTGCGTCCAGATGATGAACGTCATACTTTACGCATCATTGCGGTGGGGTCACTCACTGTTGTGAATCATCACATCATGCAGATGTTTCAACAGGGTTATGCCGAACCCGGTGAATGGTCAAAGCCTTGACCAACGGTGAATCCTAATGAAGTGATGCGGATTCTTACTAAACGCATTATGGGCATTGGTGACTAATATCGATTCCTAGATTCTATTTCTCAGATTTCTGTGAGGGCAAATGATACTATTTTCCCTCACAGAAACACTCATACGTCGTTTGAGTCTGAAAAATTGATCATAGACGAAGAATCTGAGGCTAAAACAGTTGAGGTGAGGTTTGAGGCATAGTCACCAAGGTTTTGAGATAAGGATTCAGATTTGGTATCAGTCCCTTTTAACAAAATCTTATTTTAAAGTCTGGATTATCAGACAGAACCAGTGTAGTATGTTGAAGTTAGAATTAAACCTTTCCTCTCGCAACAGGTAATTTCCATGAAGTGGAATTGGACTCTTGCAAATCTAATGTCAGCAGCAAGCCAGATTGGCAGGCAGAGCGCTGCTGCGACAATTTTAGATTTGGGCAAAGGGTCTGGCGCGCTATTTGGCATCGGATTTACCTATATGGGCGATCGCAGGATTGATCTACCTTTCCTAGTTGATGAAATGGGCGTAGCGCGTGTAGAGCGCCGTATCAACGGAGTAGATCATCCGATCGGGCGAAGCGGGAGGTACAGGAGCAGCATTACCGTACCTTTAATGCATTAGAAGAATCTAAAATTGATTTTTCTAACCCCCGCTTCTAGCCAACAGAAGCGGGGGTTGTTTTGCTTTGAATTCTACAAGGCTTTTCAATCGTTTAACAGTAGTCGAGCACTCGCTTCTTCTTGGTTTGTAAGGGTTTTGAGCGTGAATCATCATCGGCCTAAATTGAAGGGAGCCTTCGAAGTATGTTGAAGTTCACCTATGCAGAAACAGGGTTGCATATTGAGCACTCAGTTCAATCTGTCAGCGAATGGATTGAGCTGAGGATACGATTATCGCGGCAGGTCAGTCACCAACTCCGACTTGAGCGGTGCGTGGCTTCGTTCCTGCTGCCTGCTGCCCTGATAGATTCTACCGTGCTGCATGATGTAGTACGGTCTGAGCGATATGGGGTTATGGAATGGGCGATCGCAGATGCTGAATGTATCGAAATTACTCTAACCGGGATTTGGCTGTCGTCTAGCCACTCCGACATTGAGGGTGTATTTGTAATCGAACTGAGCGATCGCACCGAAGGCATCATTATCAAGCTTTGGCAAAAATCTCAGCTTCATATCTCAGCCTTGCAAGGGTGAGATATCACGGGTCAACACGTTTTCGCACTCGGCAGAAATTGTGTCCAGAATGACGCGTTCGTCCGGAATGGACTCGGTAAGAGCTGATGCTATTCAGCGGTACAACCTTACGCTCTCGCCTTAGGACGCTGAACGTGTGTCCCTGCGCGGCGCTCGGGTTCTACACACAAATCTGAGCCTGTAGGGACATACAAACGTTCTGTTGACGTTTGTAGTATGTGTGTAGTATTAATGTAGTATACTCAATGAGTCGCTCAATGAGTGTGTATTGATACGTCGTATTGATGTTTGAACGGTGAGATTGAGTCGTGTGTCCAATAGTTCGCTATTTTTCATGTCATTGATGGGCTAAACGTGTCCCCCCGAACTGATGTTCGCCGCACAGTTAGCTCAGTCAATGTCGTTAGTTTTGGGGAGATTTTGACATGTTAGCGTTTGTCTTTACGCGAAGTCATCGTTCCAAGGCATTGAGATTTCAATCCTTGAATTCGTTGTCTCAACCTAATTCGCTTAATCACCAATCTGACGAATACAGGCCGAATTCACGAAACGCGACAACCTCTTATCGCGCGACTGAAGCATTGTATTGGTTAGAACGCCACCCGATCTGGTGAGTTAAGTCCATTAATCAGAATAAACAGACCGATCCCATGCGATCGCCCGGGCGATCGCATCCATATCGTCGAGGAATCTATTAGCTATGTTGATGCTTGTAACACGCTCCTATGCGGGCGAAAAAGACTTAGAGCCAATTGTCAATCTGCTCAATGCCTGTGAGGTCGTTGATTGTCTGGATGAATATCACACCGTATCTGATCTCCAAATGGAGTTTAGTGCGCCTCATGTCGACCCCGACCGCGACCTGCGGCTCTGGGAAAATTCGAATGGAGACCTGATTGCGTTTGAGCAACTCTGGATTCCAACTGAGGCGCATCCGGTGGACGGATATCTTTGGTTTCGGGTTCATCCCGATGCTCGACATCAAGGGCTAGAAGCCGATGTGATTGCCTGGGGTGAATCGCGGATGCGAGAGGTTGGACGAGAGCGCAATGCGCCTGTTCAGCTTCGAGCTAGCTCTCGTGATAGTCAGTTTGATCGCATCGAATTGTTCAAAACCCACGGCTTTCAAATTGACCGAAAATTTCTGACCCTAGAGCGATCGCTCGCTATCCCCTTCCCTGACCCTCAGTTCCCACCCGGATTCATCTGCCGAGGCAATCAGGGCAAAGCCGAAGCCCACGAATGGGTTGAGATGTTTAACGAATCGTTCATCGATCACTGGAACCACCATCCTGCTACCGTTGAGCGTCGCCTCCACTGGCTGGACCATCCCCAATATCGCGCCGATCTCGATCTGGTTGGCGTTGCACCCGATGGGACGCTTGCCGCATTTTGTTATTGCTATATCGATACCGAGGAAAATCGGCACACCAACCGCAACGATGGTTGGATTGATCTCCTCGGAACTCGGCGTGGGTTTCGACGGATGGGATTAGGCCGCGCCATCTTGTTGGCAGGGCTAGAGTGTCTTCGCGCTGAAGGCATGACTACGGCCAAGATTGGAGTCGATACTCAAAACCCCAATCAAGCACAGCGGCTTTATGAATCTGTCGGGTTCCAGCATCTACGCGGCAGTCTGTCATTCGTGAAAGAACTGTGATTCTTTCTAAGGCCGCAAAAATTAATACGGGCCGAAGGGCGATCGCGCGATCGCCCTTCGGCCCGTATTCCCAATCTATTACCAACCTATTACCAGCCAAGATCACACATTAATAGGCATCTTGAATCTCGTAAAAGTAAGGTGAGACATAATCTTTGCGAAGAGGCCACCCTTTCCAGTCTTCCATCATCAAGATGCGCTTAAGATTGGGATGTCCTTCGTAGACAATGCCATACATGTCATAGCTTTCGCGTTCTTGCCAATCTGCACCTTTCCAAATCCAATAAACCGACGGCACCTTCGGATTATCTCGGGGCAGAAACACCTTTAGACGAACCTCGTCTGGGCGATCGGCATTGTCAGACACTTTGCTCAAATGGTAAGTGCTAACCAGGTCTTGCCCAGGCCCCGAGTCATACGCAGCTTGACACTGCAAGTAGTTAAAGCCATAGGCATAAAGCGCTGTCGCAAACGGGATTAACACATTGGGATCAACCTTCACCATCTCGATGCCGCTATGATCACGCCCTAAAAACTCGTGCTCAAAGCCATTATCTGATAGCCATCGAGACACCTGACCCGCTTCGACAATGTCTGTGGACTCTTCACCATTGGATTGAGATTCAGGCTTATTTGATTCAGCCACGATCGCTCTCCTTTTCTTCTACCTGCTTTTGCGCCTCCTCTAATGAAGCAGGCACGGGCATTCCCATAGATTCCATTAACTCTTTGGGCGGAGCCTGCCGTGATGGAGACAACATATACTCACCCGTCAAGATCTCAGGGACAACCTTCATCTTGTGATCGCGAGTGTAATACCGATGAGTCTGTCCCAGACCTTCCCGCTCTTGGAATGCCTCATTTGAAATCTTCTTGCGAAGCTTAATGATGGCATCAATGATGGCTTCGGGTCGCGGAGGGCATCCAGGGATATACACATCAACGGGAATCAGTTTATCTACGCCTCTGACTGCCGTTGGAGAGTCCATGCTAAACATGCCGCCCGTGATTGTACAAGCTCCCATAGCAATCACATATTTCGGGTCTGGCATCTGTTCATAGAGCCTCACCAGCGCAGGCGCCATCTTCATCGTGATGGTTCCAGATGTGATAATCAGATCGGCCTGTCTCGGACTTGCCCGAGGAACTAGACCAAATCGGTCAAAGTCAAATCGAGAACCAATCAGGGCAGCAAACTCAATGAAGCAGCACGCTGTGCCATACAGTAGGGGCCACAAGCTTGAGAGACGAGCCCAGTTGTGCAAATCATCAACCGTTGTCAGAATGACGTTTTCTGACAATTCTTGGGTCACCTGCGGTGGACCCACCGGATTTATAATCTGCTCAACCGTATCGTTGGAGCTTGCGGTGTCAGATTTCATGACCATTCGAGAGCTCCTTTCCTCCATGCATAAACAAGACCAATGACGAGAATCGCAATAAAGATCAAGACTTCGATAAACGCCAGTAGCCCGAGCTGATTAAATGCGATGGCCCATGGATAGAGAAATACAACTTCAACGTCAAAAATGACGAACACAAGCGCAAACATGTAGTAACGGATGTTGAACTGAATCCAAGCTCCGCCAATAGGCTCCATCCCAGACTCGTACGTCGTACGCCGTTCACTTCCTTTTCGCTTGGGGCGAACAAAATAAGACACACCCAATGCTAGAACGGGTACAAGACCGCAAACAATCAGAAATCCTAAAAGATATTCGTAACCGCTGAGGACAAACACAGTGCAGATCCGCCTTCGCGTGATTAACTCTGTAACAATGTTACCTTCTTTTTACATTATAAGAAGCCGCACAGGGCTTCTGCATGATAGGAAGAGATTATCAGATGCATTACTATTGATTGGATGGTTGTTCATCCGGCACGACGCTTGATCTCAGCGCTAGTTGGCTCTGTTGCCGTTGGGCAAATCTCATTTTTGTGTTGAAAGATTGTGTTGAAAGATACGGTTAGGTGGCGTGAATTTGGATGTTGATTCAACGATAGATGAGATTGATTTGATTCTGAATCAGTTTGCTCGCTTCGGGATTGAGCTTGGGCTAGAGCGAATTAGCAGGCTTTTAGCAGCGTTAGATCATCCTCATCATCGCGTTCCGGTTATTCATGTGGCGGGCAGTAATGGCAAAGGTTCGGTGTGTGCCTATGTGTCATCGGTATTGGCAGACGCTGGATTTCGGGTCGGGCGATATATTTCTCCGCATCTCGTGACATGGTGTGAACGAATTAGTATCAATGGTCGAGCGATCGCCCCGGCTGATCTCAACGCGCTGTTGTTACAGATAAAAGACGCGATTTGTCTAGATGCCCCCTCTCCAACTCAGTTTGAGGTGATTACAGCAGCGGCATGGCTCTATTTTGCTCAGCAACAGGTCGATGTGGCGGTGATGGAGGTGGGCTTGGGGGGGCGGCTCGATGCGACGAATGTGTGCGATCGCCCGTTGGTAAGCGTGATTACTTCCATTAGTCGGGAGCATTGGCAGCGACTAGGCCCCACTTTGGGCGATATTGCGGGGGAAAAGGCGGGCATTTTGAAGCCGAGCTGTCCGGCGGTCATTGGTGTTTTGCCGGATGAGGCGCAGCAGGTTATCCAGCGTCGAATCACAGACCTCAAGTGCCCAGCCGTCTGGGTCAAACCCGCCCAGGAACTGGGGAATGGTTGGGCACGGTATCCAGGGGAGCCGATGCCAATGTCTCCATTTCCGGTGACGCCGATCGACTATCCGGTGGCGCTGCTGGGTGCTCACCAGCGTCTCAATTCAGCAGTGGCGATCGCTACAATTCAGATTCTCCAACATCAGGGCTGGCAAATTAGCCCGCGCGCAATTGTCGAAGGAATGGCAAAAACGCAATGGTTGGGACGCTTGCAGTGGATATCTTGGAACCATTATCGCCTGCTGGTGGACGGTGCTCATAATCCGGCGGCGGCAGCGACGCTCCGGCAGTTTGTGGATTGCACCTGTCCCCATGCTCCCATTCATTGGGTGATGGGGATGCTGTCAACGAAAGACCATGCCGATATTTTTCGAGAACTGCTGCGACCGGGCGATCGCCTCTATTTAGTTCCTGTGCCCGATCACAGTTCTGCTGAGCCGACCCAGCTCGCCGCGATCGCGCAAGAAACCTGTCCGTACCTTCATGTCACTCTCGGTGATGATGTCATCGAAGCGCTCAATGAGGCGTTTCGTCTCGCTCAGCAGGACGTTGAACCTGTGGTGTTGTGCGGATCGCTATATCTAATCGGTCATTTCTTTGAGCGCACCCAACGCAAAACCGAGTGAGCAGTCCCACTCGGTTATAGTCCTACCGGCTCAAATTCGCGCGGTGAACTCGCGCGCCGCGCGAATTTGCACGTTCGGCGTCTTAACGCGAGAGCGCACGGCCACCCTAAAGGATAGGGTTCATCAATCGGGGCTAGATTTCTAGTACAAGACGGCGGAAGTTTCATAACCCTAGTGTGAGCGTCTCGCTCACGCCGTGGGCAAGATGCCCGCACTCTTAAATAGTTGGCTTATTTCTGCCAGACAGTACTAGGTGCATAAACAATTGATGGACAACCTACTGCAGGCGATCGCCCAATGACTTGTGCCGATTACGCCGAAGATTAGCGACAGACGATGAGTGGCTAACTGGAAACCCTAACGCCTTAACCACCTGAAATTTACGCTCTTCTTCGAGTTTCTTCAAGTCAGTGTAATCTGTCCAATGGATGCAATCCACTGGACAGGTGTCAATTGCGACTTGGATTAAATCTTCCGAGTCTCCATCTTGCCGAACTACACGAGAGCGACCATACTCAGGCTCGATGTAAAAGGTATTTCGAGCCACGTGGGCGCAATGCTTGCACCCAATGCAGGTAACCTCGTCGACATAGACTCCCTTCTCTCGAACGGCGCCACCGAGTTCAGGTTCAAACCCAGTACGCTCTGATGCATCGCGCCAGTGACCACCCAACTCAGGCTCTAGACCTGTTTGCTCATGATCGGGCAAATTATTGGGCAAAAAATGGTCCTCTGGCTGACCCATCGGTGAGCCAGAATGATTAGCCATTATGCACTCCAACGCTGCAACACTAACCGAATCGAACCGTCATCATTTTTCTGCTTCTCAGAAACAGAAAACCCTTGATGCATTGATTCGTTGAGAACGGTATGGTAAGCATAGCCTTGAGTCACTCGGTTGATAAATCCTTCGACTGACAACGGCTGCTTCCAAAACTGTAAATCTGCAATTAGCTCGTACTCCTGACCATTCCAGCTAAAGCCGATATCATATCCATTCTCTTGCTCGATGGCGATATCAGCCATGTGAGTCTGATTTTGATACCCCCTAACAGGAGTAGGACCAGACTTCCAAGTAATTCCAGAGTCAGTCAGAGCAGACTTGAGAGAATTGAGATTGCGGATTTGGGTTTTAATCTGGCTAAAGTGGGACATAACTCTATTGCTACATAGGGTGAACTAACCTGAACGTTGATGAGAATGGTGAATCAATCTACGTGATTACCATTCGCTGTAAGCGGTCTGAGTTGTTGATGCAGACTGGCTAACAGGTTGGGCAAAATGCTCGGAGGTTTGTTCCTGACTAAGAACATGACCTAGCTGAGCCTCAATTGCAGCCGTCACTTCAGCGCAGGATGAACCTTTGATTCCCGTAACCTTCTCTTCAACTCGACCATCCGGATAGATGACGAACTCCAGCGTTTCCATGCTTCCCTTACGTCTCTTTATAAAACGTCTAAAAAATTTCTAGGGAAAGTCTATGCGTAAGCACTAGCCCTAGGGCGAACATCATCATCAAGCAAATCGCAAACCATTTATATTCAATCAAACACGAATAAATGAATTACTTTGATTGAAAACTTAAGAAAAGTTTGCCAAGACTTGATGCCGTAACTTCGTTATTGTTTAGTTTCGCTTAACTACTAAAACCAGTCAAGCTGAGTTTATGACTTAATCCTATGTCTCTTCCCCAGGGAGGAGATGGTTTCTAAACTTTGAGAAACGTGTAGTTTTCGTAAGGATAATGCCCGGAAATCGAGATATAAAGCGGGATTCTGTTCTCTTCAAATCTCTTCAAAATCAATCACTTTTTGCAGGAAAACTTAGAAAACGACAATTCTGGAGGGCAACCAAGTTTAATGGATCGCCCTCATAATGCTGATTAGGTAGTTTCGCGATTCTGACACGATGCCTTATTCCACCTGTTTTCAGATTAGATTGACTGCTTTAGCAACGATTATTGGCGTATGGGCGATCGCTGCATTTGGAGACGGTGCAGTTCGAGCCGCCGATCCAGAAGACGTTCGGCAACTGAATCAGACGCGCGAATGTGCAGAGTGTGATCTGACCGCTGCATTTTTAAGCGATGCCGATTTAAGAAATGTAATTTTGGAGTCCGCAGATTTGACGAATGCCAACCTGAACGGCGCAAATCTAACCGGGGCTAATTTGCTTAGTGCCAATCTCAGCGGAGTCAGTCTCATTGGTGCGACGCTCTTTGGAGCCGATTTGCGATCGGCGAATCTAAATGGGGCTAACTTGCGGTTTGCCAATTTAAACGACGCGCTTCTGCAAGACGCAGTGTTATGCAATACTACGCTGCCCGATGGCGCGGTTGAGAATCGCGATTGCTCAGAGTGATGCTTGGTCGAGCGGAGACATGATGACTAGCCGTCCAAGATCGTCCCAAAATTATGCTCCAAACACGACTTTGCCATCTCGCCACGCTTGAATCACGTTTCCTCGCATGAGGGCTGCAATGCCGTTGAGGATTCGAAATTCTCTCGAGTCGGGGTTAAGTTCTAATGCAGGTTTAAGAGCACGCTGGGCGGCGGCGGGGTTCAGGTCATATAAATTTACAAACGCGAGATACGCGTAGGCGTTGGGGTTGTTCGGATCGAGTTGAGTCACTCGTTCAAATGCGGCGATCGCCTCATCCGCTTTGCGTTGGAGCACTATAGACAAGGCAAGTCCGTAGGCGTAATCCAGACGATTGGGCTGCTGCTGGAGCCGATAGCTCAAAAGCTGTTCGGCCTGCACGACATAGGTTTGAACAGGATCATAGAGATTCAATCGACCGATTTGCTCAAATACCGGATCAAGCGCATCAACGCCCTGAGGTAAGACGGTGGCAAGCTGGCGAAGCTGAGTCACGTTGTCTAACGGAGGAGCGGGATTGCTTGGCGCATTGGAGTCAATCACCAGACTGGCAGACACTCCCTCGATTGGATAGGTTTCACCCGTAGAAGGATTAAGATAGGTCGCCTCTAGGGTATAGCGTCCGGGTCGCAAGCCTTTGGGCGGGAGCATGGCTATCCGTTCGACAATCCGAAATGGTTGAGTTGCGTCAACGGTCGACTCTGCCAGCGTAGTTTGATTGGCCTGAATGGGCTGAGGATGCAGGGTTCCTAGCCCAATTCCGTGGTCGTGAAGCCAGCCCTGCTGGCCTGTATCGGCATGGTTCCAGGTGAGAAGGACCAGCCCCTCGTGGAGCTGTTGCCAAGAGCCTGACCAGGTATAGGTAATTGGAACCAGACGTCCTGGAGGAACGGCGTCAGGCACACGCACATCATCTAACTGGATAGTATCTGTAGATGCAACGGTAGCCACAGGAACTGCTTGGGGCTGCACCTTAACAGGCGCGACCCGGCGATGAAACAAGTGAAGGCGGCTGCCATCGGGGAGAGTCCAGCTTCGTCGTTTCTCAAAGTCTGGAGACTGCCGCAGCATTCGCACGACGCGGTTTTGTCGCCTACGAGATTTGGGGTCATGGTGGGTAAGCTGCGGTTTGGTGACGCTGAGAAACCATGAGAGCGATCGCACGTCTTGCTCAATCGAATCCTCATTTTTCCCCATGCGACGGGCATAGACACGGAAATTCTCTAAATTTCCGTAATAGGTGAGGTTATGCTGATTGATTTCAGGCGTGGACGGCAACACGCCTAACGTGGCGATTTGATAGGGCTGAGTGCGGATGATTTCATCAATAATTTCAGCATGGGCCCATTCCGCGCTGCGCTCAGGATGGTGGCGTGTTCCAGGAGCTAGAGTTAGGCTCAATCGATCGCCCATCTGCCCCCCCCACGGGAACAAATTCAATGTCATTAGCACGATTGCAAGCCCGACGGTCGCCCACGGGACGACTCGCCAGCGACGCGGAAACCGAGTCAGCCCGTATGCCAGCACAATCGACCAGATCGGCAACCAGGGCATAATGTAGCGAATATCTTTGTTGGCGATCGCCGACCAGATAATATACGCCCCAGCCAGAAACACCATGAGCCAACCCAGTGCCGATGGAGCAGTTTGCGGGTGTTGTCGGGTTGTTCCGAACGGTTGATCAATTCCAGACGGTTGATCAATCGGAGTCGCGTGGCGAAAGACCGTGATTCCCAATATCAGTCCTACGATGGGCACGATCAGCAACGGGTACGACACGCTGGAAGGAAGCTGCTGCCAATAGAAAGTCCATGCACCGGGACTGGTTATAGGCGGATCGCCTTCGATCGCTGCCGATCGCGTATTGGCACTAAATGCGGCGCTAATTTGAAATACCCAGTTGTGCCGACTCCACGGAATCATCAACACCAGCGCAATGAGGAGCCCGCTGAAAAGCTGAATGATTCGTTCCCATGAGCGCTTTTGGAGCTGTCGTCCCAGCACCCAAAGAATGGGCAACGCCAGGAAAAATACGGCTGTCTGCTTCATCAGCAACGCCAATCCAAAACACGTTCCAAATCCCAAGGCGAGCCACCACTGCGCCCACCTGCTCGACGCATCTCGCCAAAGCGTCAAGATCCAAACGCTTGCGGTCGTCAAGGCGGCCAGGGGATAGTCCATAAAGTACTGAGTGCGTAGGCTGTAAAACTCGGGAAACAGCACACATAATCCGGCTGCCCACAGCCCGACTCTCGGACTCAATAGCTGCTGTCCTAGCCCATAGACCGACACCAGCAGAATCACGGTATAGAGACTATTCACCCGGAGTGCTGGGTCAATTCCTGCACCCAAAAGACTGAGAAAAGGGGTCGTCGTGATATATAGCAGAGGTGGATATTTGGATGAAAGCGTCCAAAGCCCTGTCCACCAGTCGGGTGAAAACCAATTGCCGTGGCTCAACGTCCACCAGTAGTTAAGAGAGCCAATCAGATGGTCGGCAGGATCCCAAGAGGGTACGCCGTGGTCGAGCGCAAGCCAAATAGAATCGATGCACAGCCCCAATCCCCCGATGATGATCAAGATGGCTAAAGGGCTTAACTGTTTTTGAAATCTCTTGCTCGACACGCGATCGCCTGCTTTATACCCTATTTCGACTGACCTATTCTCACACATATAGCCCTATGGGCTTAGATTTGTGTGTAGATCCCGCGCGGGGCGCGGGGACGCCCGTTCGGCGTCCTAATGCGAGAACGCAAGACCTGATTGACTGACAAAACTTACCAGAACCCAGACCATTCAAAGGGTCAGGTAACCTGACCCCTACATTGTCCGAAATTCCGTAGGGGCGAGATTTCCTCGCCCAATACCGAATATTTGTCAGTCAATCAGGGGATCTAGTCTCGACAGCGATAAAACTGATATTTGTAGCCATCCACGCGTCGCGTTTTGTCATAGACACAGCCCTGTTCTCGCAAATCAGCATCGCCTTCATAATTAAGCAGCCAGAGATCAAACGGTCGAGGCAAGGTGGTTAGCGATTTTTGCAGCGTCGGGCTGGGCGTATTACAGTTTTGCTCACCGTCGATGCGGCATTCTTGATGGTCAAGAAAAAATTGGGGATTCGATACCTGTGGCAGCGATCGCAACTCCCACGCAACGCCCATCAAACGCCCGGTATGCCCATGAGACTGATGAGAAATTGCCACGACGGGGGGCTCTTCAGAATTGGCGGCGATCGCCCATGCGACTCGATCGGGGCGGTGAACTTTGCGAAATCCTAAATCATTGACCACGCTCAGCGCACCGATCACGCCGACAATCACGACTAGGCCGATCATGATGTGCCGAAATGAATCATTCATCGGGGGTAATCGATCGGACGATGGAGATTGCTTTAAGGTCTGATTCGGAGGGGATGCTTTTTGGCCGAAGGAACGGCTTCCAGCTAAGCCAGCGGCGACTATTACCAAAACTGCCGGAAAATACACAAAGTTATAGCGAAAGACTTGGGTGAGGTCGATGCCCAACCCATAGGTGATTGCTAGAAACGTGGCGATCGCACCCAGGCAAAACCCTCCTAGAGCTTGAACGGCGATGCGAGCATCACGATGCTGCCATTGAGCGCGAAGCCCCCGATACACCCGCCCCATTAGCCCGATGGTGAGGCTAATTAAGACAAGTCCGGAAAGCCTAGCAACCCAACTTGGCACATTCTGAACAGGCAACAGATAAATCATGCTCACCCAGCTTGTCACCAGTTGCAGCAGCGGACTCAACATGCCCAACCCCGCCCAACCGTCTTGATAAATCCAGCGGGTAAGTTCGTCGTTATTTTGAGTTTTAGTCAGAAACGATAGCCACACTAGCCCGCTTGCAATTGTGCCAATGATGACTGCTCCGATGCGCCTCCCCTGTATACGTATTCGGCGGTGAAATCGGACATGCCACGCCACTCCAACGAGAACCCAACATTCAGCAATGAGCGTCAGCACGACAAAATAATGGGTTGCTATCCCCAACGCATTCACCCCGACCCAACCCAGTGCAACCCCAATCGGCAGGGGTGTTTGATGCTGAATGCTGCGAACAGCAATCACCAAAGCGCATAGCGATGCCACAATCCAGATGATTGCGAGGGTGTAGTGCCGAGCTTCTTGGGCGAGATAAATCGCAAAGGGAGAAACTGCCATCATGACGGCAGCTAGATGCCCCACCCATTTGGATTGAAAGGCAAGCCAACCCAATCCAAATATGGCAGGGATAGCAGCTGCCCCAAAGACTGCCGAGAGCGATCGCACTCCCCACACAGAAACCAGTCCGTCAGAATTGGGAAATAGAGAAAGCCACCCATGAGTCAGCACAAAATAGAGCGGAGGATGGTTGCTCTCGGTCAAAAGATGTTCGATCACTGAGCCAATGCCCGTCTGTGGATTAACCAGCGCAGGGCTTAGCAGTTCTCGGGTCGAGAGCCATTCACTGAGGGGAATGCTCTGATAGCTGTGCCCCAGGCTAAACACAATGGTCGAAAATTCATCAGCCCACAGAGGCTTTAGGGTCAGATGAAAGAGGCGAAGCAATAGCCCCATCACAAACCAGACTAGCACTAAGCCAATGTGAACCGACAAGCGTTTGCCAATCGTCTTCCAGACAGACTGATCCCATGTTGCGAATGTGCGCCTCACCCTCACCTCTTTTCTCAAAACTCTCATGCCGGCGATCGAGATCTGACTCTCTAAAACCGTTTCCAGCTATCAGCAACCAGTTTATCGCTCCCATCCCAGCCTATCGGAAACTGGTGAGAGGGAGTGATTAGGGTAAAGCAAGGCGTGCGATCGCGCAGAAGTAACCTTCGTCTGTCTGCTGCGTTGGGGTTGTTAGCTGGCTGGTGCTCTTAAGATTGAGATAACAACACAACAAACTCAGTTGCTTTAACTATTGCAATTTCTTGATATTTCCTTAACGATAAAAAAGATGTTTATCACCAGTAACAATATGAGTTGCACCACTAACGACAGCACATTCAACAACCATATCATCGTCCGGATCAGCAGATACCGCTCTTAATTCTGTAGATATTTTGACTAACCGAGAAAAGCTGCGTACCTCTCTCAATAGCTGCTTGTGCTTTCTCCTGAGAAAACTTGAATTTGATAATCAACTTCTCAGAAAACTCGTTTAAGATTTCTTGGCAAGTTACAGACTCGATTTGCTCAATTCTTGCCAAAGCTAGACATCGAAATGGATTACTAGTTGTGGACAAAAGAGCAGAGATTAAAACGTTGGTATCAAAAACAGCAATGTATTGCACTAATCCTCATGCACCACTTCATCAATAAAAGCTTCTCGCTCATCCTCTGTCATTACATCCCAATCCTGACCTCGTTCCTGAGCAACAAGTCTGACTCTATCTGTTCCATATCTTGATAGGGATTCCCACTGTCCCCACTGTCGTAGCAGTAAAAATCTAAAGACCTCAATCTGTTGCTCTGTAGGCAACTGCTTGACTAATTCAACGACCTGCTCGTTAGTGAGAGTAAAACCAGGCATTTTTTACTTTTGGAAGGTTGCAGAACTAGTTCTATATTAATCGGATTACCCGGAGCTGAATACTTATCAAGAATCTAGATGTACCGTCCTAACCCAGAAACGAAGCCAGCTAACGTTCCGGTTGAGCGGCTAGCAATAACTTTTGCATCACTATCAAAATCCCCTTCAGTCCTCTCCAACCGGGTTGTTAGGCTGTTGACGCTGAGCAATCTGAATTAACAATCGCAATGCTTCATTCACAGATGCATCTGTCGGAAAGGCTTGGGCAACATCAGGCTCTAGGAGAACTAAATTTGTTCCGGTACGATATCGCTCAACATATTTGCCTCTGACCCCTCCCGCCATGTTAGAGAAGTCGTATTCAGGACGTAGTTCGTCTTCTAGTTCATCAACTTCCTTCTTCATAAAATCTCCTTTCCTGGCGAGTGGCTCTTCGGGCACTGATTATTCAGGTACGGTTTTCGCGGTCAGCGTGGGAGGCAACCAGTAATTGCCCTAACCTTGACATCCCAATGATAACGTAGCGGTTTTCTCCAATCGAATGATCAGGGTCAGGGAATGTTACGGATAGAGAATCATCAAATACGGTCGTGGCTTCGTGGAAAGAGATGTTGTGCTTCCTCAAATTGAGGACGGCTTTCTCTGGGTTCCACTCGAATTCCATGCACGATCTCTCGTTGCAGACAGCTTCAGTAGTTTAGCAGGTTGCCAAACCCGTAGCTCGTTTAAGCGAGTAATCATACTTATGAAATTTGAACCAGAATGTGGCCCAAATGTTGCTGAAAACCTTGTAGCCCTCCCAAATCTTACCAATGTTGGTTGAACTGGTACATTCGGTCAGTTCGGCTCAAATCATGTGCAGCACCATCTGGGAGGAGATCTTCAATACCGAAAATTTCTCTCTGGTGCGGCAGATTCCACCAATCAAATTGATCGGGGGGCATCCACACCGCTTTTACTACACGATATATGCTCCACTCTTTTTCAGAATTTTTATAAACCACATCATCGAGCAACTCAACTACGTGAGTGACTCTTGCTAGTTGAACCAAAACTATTAAATCGCCTTTAAGAGGTTGCTGGGCATTGATTTCATCGTCTTGAGTACGCCAGTGCAAGCGAAAATCTTTAGCCTCTGGAATTGGCATCTCACTAAGCTTGTCATAAGCCCAGCCTTGGTCAGGCTTTACATTCTTTAGCCATTTCAAGCGTGATAAATCCATCCTACCAACGACCTCAAAATATTTTGATTTTGCATCTCAAGAGACAATTTTTAGGGAACTGGCTCAACCAAGAGTTGAAGCAGCATAATTAAACTCAGCGAGACTGTCACCAGCCCCGCTGGTCTCCAAAACCGGACATGAATCATTTCGATTCATCCGGCTCCTCAACAGTTTGGTAGTTGTCATCTACACCTCATCTACCATCACTGGCAGATTTTACGTCGTGACAATGACGGTGGAGGAGCTGGAGATTGTTGAATTCATCCGTTCCGCCTTGAGCGCGTGGGATGAAATGGTCGATTTCCAGCAAATCTCTGTCCTTAAAGAACATCGGCATATCCCAGACATTACTCTAGGCGTTGGCGTCTTAGACCATCTTGCTCACTCATGGCTTGCGGTTGGCACCTACTCAGGGCATCGACCTTCCCTGAGAGCCATTGAGGAGGAGTTACTTCGTTCCGAATCACTGTTCTTGAATCCTTAGGATGCTGCTCATCACGCCGGGTTTAGTGAGAGTGCATACAGGTCGTGAACGTAAACGCCTGCCTCAATCTCCTTTGCCTTTTGGCTCCAGCCTATCAGCCTGATTTGGCTGGATTGATCTGACGACAGTTCAGACACAGCTTTGCTTTCGCTATCCATCGATTCATGCTCAGCATCCACCGGATGAGGCTTCCAGTTTATTGCCTTTTTACCCCGCTTTACGGATTGAGGACCAGTCGCTACCGTAGGGATGATGCTGGTACTCCTTGCACTTGGAGAGAGGGTCTTGCACCCTCTCGGTGACTCAGTTGTCGAGGTTCTACCCTCGCCATCCGTCCCTGAGGTCGATGCCTCATTTAGGATGAACGAATCGCACACGACCCCAATCACCCGCCGCAGACAACCTCGAACGCTCAACCGACAACTTTTCAACGGTCGGGTGCATTGGGATTGTTATGCCGTGTTGCCATTCAACATAAACGACATTACTAATCTTTAAGATTGTGGAATGAAGATTCTTCTTGCACCGAGATAGGTATCAATATCAAGAATGATTTCAATCAGGCTTTCCACACACCGCTCCCGATATTCGGAATCATTCAGAAGCCGATCCGCATTGCTAACTGTAATAACAGGCAGCGACTCGGAAGTGTTTTCTTCACGCATGACCTGCTCCAGCGAATCTTTACCTTTCATGCTGCGATTAGCAGTCAGCAAAATCATTTGATTCTCTTGGGCAAATCGCCAAACTACCCTGTCATCGCTGTCAACCGATAAACTCATTTCGTCGAATGTGACAAACTGAATCGGGACAATACTTAACCAGCCTTGCGATGCGATCGCGCCAAAGAAAACCAAAGCATGACCTTTGAGATTGTGATCGATCAAAAAAATCATACTTTAGATTCACGATGCGCCTTAGCTGCTCGCAGTTTTTCCCAGGCTGCCTCTGTTCCAGCCTTGGGAGGTTTTGCTGCACTACGAGCAACTCGCTCACGATTTTGTTCCTCGTAATACTTTCTGAGTTCTTCAGCCTCTTCAAGAACTTGCTGGTACTCAGTTTCCATTTCTGCGCGGTGTGTCTCAATATAAGTCAGAGCAGCATTAATTTGTTCTTCCGTCAGATCAAATAAGCCCCGAATAAATTTAGGCGGATATTGCGCCTTCACATAGTCCATCACATCATAAAGGGTTATGCGTGTACCTGCGATCGTTAACCCTCTTTCCGTCCGAACAATTGCACCCCTTTCATTAGATGCTGAAAACATATCGATTCCTCCTAGAATCTGCCTTCATATTACCTTACAAAAGAAAGCGGGATGAGCAATGCCCAGCCCGCCCCTATAATCGGTAAACATTGTCCTTAAGCTTTACTACTCACCAAGCGAGTTAACAGATCGTTGCGTACGCGATCCTCTTGTTTCTTGATTTGTCCTGGGATTGTGAATAGGTCAACTAGCATCATGATGCTAAGCAATCCAAGAGGCGGAAACCCAACTGCGAAAACAGCATTCATGTCCTCTGTTGTAGCAGTAGTGTCAAATGCAGAAACGAAACCACCAAGCATGAACAGAAATCCTAACGACAAAAGAACGATGTAAAAAAAGCCTGTTAAGGGCTTGCCAATGTAAAATTTGTGACCGCCAATGGTTCCTAAGAAGAAGTACAGAGCATATGCGATCGCAGCGTTTTTGCGTTTACGATCAAGTTCTGCGTTGAAAATGACTAGTTCACGGTCAGTTATACCAATTCTCTAGAGACCGGCTACAGATAAAGCGTCCAAAATAGACTGCCTTCTTGCGATCGAGGCAACGATGGGAGGGGTTAAGGCGAGCAAACGCTCCCGTATCAGTTGGCGCAACTCATCGAGTGTCTCGGGTCGTTTCCAACGCAATCGTTTCTTCAGATACTGCCAGAGTTGTTCG
>JBNPEB010000062.1:0-97330 GCA_051117335.1 Elainellaceae cyanobacterium | reverse complement strand
TAGCCGTTGTTTTGGGGTGAGTGATTTGATACCATCCACCCCTGACGTTTGCTTGCCCTGATTGTCTTGACTCACCCGTCTGACCGCTAGACTCTTGGCTGACCATGACCGGATTAACGTTTTCTGGGGTCGCCGGACTGCCTTGACATCGCCACGATAGGAGGCTTTGAATATGCGCGTTTGCAGCTTAAAAACTCTCCGCTCTAGCGTTCGCCAAGGGATCGTTCTCCATTCCCTCATCCGTGGCGTTGCTGAAAAGGTAATGCTAGATTGAGTACAATAGAGGAATGAAATGTCCTCAATGTAACTCTACTCAAACTGCTAGAAACGGACATCGACGCGGCAGACAGTGCTACAAGTGCAAGCAGTGCAGTCGTCAATTCCTAGAATCCTATCGTCCTTGGGCTTACTCCAGTGACGTCAAGCAATTGTGCATCAAAATGTATCTTAATGGCATGGGTTTGCGTGGGATTGAACGAGTTACCGAGATTCACCACACCACTATCATGCACTGGATTCGAGAAGCAGGACATCAACTCCCCGATGCCCCGGAATCTGAAGAAATTCCAGAAATCACCGACTTGGATGAACTGTAAACCTTTGTGGGCAGCAAGCGAAACAAACTCTGGATTTGGACTGCGGTTAATCACAAGCAAGCTGGAATTCTAGCTTGGGTAATCGGTGATCGCAGTGCAGCAACCTTCAAGATCTGATGGCTTATCGTCAAGTGCTGGCACTGTTTCTTCTATGTCACAGATGGATGGAAGGTCTATCCAATGTTTATTGAGGAGGGTGATCAGATTGTGAGCAAGACCTATATGACTCGCGTTGAAGGGGAGAACACTCGTCTGCGGCATTACCTAGCGCAACTGCATCGGAAGACTTTGTGCTACTCCAAATCAGTTGAGATGTTGAAGTGCTCTCTTCGATTGCTCCTTCACTACTTGAAGTATCGAACAGTTTTTCTCCCAGCTTAGCTCATTATAGTTTCAGCAACGCCCTGCTTTTCTCCTTTTCTGCCTTCTGCCTTGGTTAAGGTTTCATACCAATTCTTCGAAGTAAGGCTACCAATGAACAGGCTAGAACCCTTGCAATGCTGGTGGCCGTCAATCCAAAATCGCAAATCTAAAATCGAGAATTGGTATTAATCGATGGATGTAGCATCCTATATGACAACTCCAATTTAGGAGAATTGGCAGGGCGTTATTTGACTATCTGCTAATCGCTGCTGCTTCTAATAGGCGCTTGACTTTATTGACGAGTTCGAGCGTTGAAAACCCTTTGGTGAGATAGTCTGTCGCGCCGAGGCGTTTTGCTTCTGTAAACCATTCTTCCGACAACCGAGATGAAATCACCATCACAGGAGTCTTGATTCCAGCTTGTCGGCATCGATCGATAAGCGTAAAACCGTCCATACCGGGCATCTCGATATCTGTGATGATGAGGGTCGGCTGCGGATTTTTCTGAATCCAAGTCCAGGCTTCTAGCCCATCTGCACAGGTGTGGGTGGTATAGCCATAGGCCGTCAAACTTGCCTCAATGCGGCGGCGGATCAGGGCTGCATCATCCACAATCAGGATCGCTTGCGTCGAGTCGTCTATCTCGATCGCACTAGGTTCGGCTTGAGCAACGCTGGCAATATTGAGATGTTCGGCTGGCGTTGTTAATAGCCAATCGGCGATCGCCGTGGCTTCTAAAACCGGGATCAATCTGCCGTCGGTTTGCAGGCTGACTCCCATCAAACCATCTGGCGCAACGAGCGGATTGGGCAGCGGGTTGATGAGCAAGTCAGATTGCCCCAGTAGCTCATCGGCAATCAGCCAGATGCCCGGAGAGGTGTTTTGAGAGGTGTCTTGAGAAATATCGTGAGGCGCATCTTGAGAGCGAACATACACACCAACGGCAGTATAGGGAAGCGATCGCGCCAGGGGACGAGGTCGCCAATATTCCAACAGGTCTAACGCAGGTGTTGTATTGCCGTCGTCATCATAAACCAGCCTAGAGTAAATCAAATCACTCGTATTAATCTGAGTCACCGTTAAGGAATCGAAGAGTGTCGTCGTGCGAATATCTTCGGTGGGAATTGCAAACGTGCGATCGCCCGCTTGAAGCATCAGACAGGAGACCAACAGGTGCGGCACCGGGAACTGGAGGTGAAAGGTCGTGCCCATGCCTGGTGTCGTGTCGAGACTTAATTTTCCTCCCAGACGAGAAATTTGCGCCGCTACAATATCCATACCGACTCCCCGCCCCGAGATGTCGCTGACGTTAGCCTCAGAGCTAAAGCCCGGCTGACAAATCACAGCCAGCAGATCGGCTGGAGTTTGAATGCGAGTGAGAGGCAAGCCTAGATTTTTGGCTCGTGTTTCAATGATGGCACTATCGATGCCCCGACCATCATCTCGAAGCCGAAGTTGAAAGGAATTTCCTTGTCTCTGCAGGGATAGCGTCATCGTGCCCTGTTCGGGTTTGCCCTGAGCAGCCCGTTGAAGAGGATGCTCTAGCCCGTGATCGTAAGCGTTTCGGATGAGGTGCAACAGAGCAGGCTCCAACTTGCGGGCAGTACTGACATCTAGTTCGATGTGTTCACCTTGGACGATGAGGCGAGCGGGCTTGCCAATCCGGGTAATTAAGTCTCGGAGTATTGCCCTAGCGCGGAAGCCCAAATTTTGGAATGGGACAAGTCGACTATCCTCAATCGTGCCTTGTAGTTTCAGCAGATTACCGTCTAAGCTTTGCAGGCTTTCCGATGTCTGTAGAGCCGTTCTTTCTGCTTCGGTGCCCAGCTCAGAAAGCCGTAAACTGGTTTCTAACAAGCGATTGATCGCCGTATAGCCCTGGCGATAGCGTTCGGGTGTGGGGCCTTGAGAATTTTTGTTTAAGCTATTGAGCAGGGCATAGTCGTCCTGAATTTGTCGGAGTTGCGTGATATACTGCGCGCCTTCTTGGGCAAGGGCAACTAATTGCGTAATTTGAGTTTGCAGGGTTTGATAGAAGCCCTTTGTCATTCGGACTGTGAGCAAGGTTTCGATCAAATATTGGGCAGACTCATCCAGCTTTTCGAGGGGAACCGGAATTTGAACCCGCTCAGGCATATCGCTGCCCCGATCGGGCTGAGGTGAGCTGATAGACTGGATCTCATTGTGATCAATCTCTGCATCTAGGGCAAACGGAGTACTGTCGGTGATCTGGGTGAAATCTACAGACTCGTTATCCGTATTATCAGCAGTACTATCAGCAGTACTATCAGCAGTATTATCAGCAGTACTATTAGCAATGCCGTTATTTACAGTCGCGTCAGCGCCTTCACTGGCCTCAGCATTGATTGGAGCATTGATTGGAGCATTGATTGGGTCACTCGTGACTGGAGAATCAGGAGGATAGACATCCCCATCAGCGAAGTCATCGACAAGTTCAAGCGCATCTGAGAATAGGGGATTATCATCAGTCAGAAAGTCGGGCTCGTAATCAAGCGCATCTGATGTTTCGTCACTATCAGGACTTAGACTATTGTCGGCGGACTCCAGCGCTTCTACGACATCTCCCGCATCAGTGATTTCGTTGAGCGGAGCAGATTCAGGAGTGTGTTGATCATCTAGGATCTCCCTGCCAGATTGATTTCTTGAGCCTTGCCCCTCAGGGCTAGGCAGAATCGAGACATCGTCGAGTCGGTGGAGCGGCTCGGTTGGCATCCATACGGGGTCGGCATCCTCGATGTCTTCAAATTCAAATTCGACCGGGTTTCCACCCTGCTTAGCACAGGACTTGAGTGCCGCCAATAGTCGAGGAACTTGGGTTTGCCAGATTGCGTTTAATGGACGATCAAGCAGTTCATCGGCCTGGTCGAGCAGGTCAGACCAGCCCGATGCAAATTGCAAGTCTTGCCCAATCTGCCGGAGATGCTCCCAGGTTTGACGGGCAATGGCGATCGTGGCTTCAAACACCGATCCTTGATGGGGCGATCGCTCCATCACAATTTCTAAATCAAGGACGACCAGTTCAAATCCTTGCTCGGCAAACTCTTGGTGCAGATTTTGTTGCTCATTCCATGTGGGTAGATACCGTTCCCGCGCCTGATTATGAAGTACCTGAATGCGGTTCAAGGCCGGTTCAATTTGAGCCAGAATCGAGTCGTTTGAGCCAGACATGTCTAAGGTGCCTGTCAGGAGCTCCCCTGTTTCGAGCAAGATTTGGCGGAAGTGCCCATCGTCTAACGCCGGAGAGTCTTCGAGATATCGCAGATCGGAGAGCAGGTCTTCTATAACTGTGGCTACTTTTAAGACTGCTTCTGCTGCAACTGTAACCGCGCCACCTTTGATGGTATGAATGCAGCGGTAGAGTTCTTGGATATCAGCCGCCCAAGATTCAGGGTGGAGGTGTTCCGCAATCTGGTGATAGCGTTGCAAGTAGTTTTGGGTGTCAACTGCAAATAGAGTGCGTAGCTCTTGCTGCAGCTGTGCTTCAGCGATTGATTCGGGATCGTGTGACGGATCAACGTCTGACATCGACATGATAACTAACTCTATGATCAGGTTGAGCGATAGTGCACGGGCTAAATCTAGCGATCGCGCTGACGTGCAGCGATGGTGACTGTAGCAGACTGGCTGTTTCTTCTCAGTGACTGTTCACGGGGGCGATCGCGCGATTGAAGAAATGCCATCGGATCATCGGCATCCCATTCTTGAATATGGCGTGCTCGCAGCTTGAAGAAATCTAGAGTTTGGAGCAATGTCCGGGTGAGCAGTTCTATTTGCTTGGCTTGGTCTTGGGTCATCCCCGCCTGATTTAGAGTGTCAGAGGCGATTGTATGAATCAACCGAACCGATTGCAGCGCGGTTTGAGTGGTGTCTGCAATTGACCGACTGGACTGGGCAACCTGTTGCCCGGTTTGGGAGACTTGCTGGCTAGCGGTTTGAATCGTGTCAAACACTTGCTGCGACTGTTCGACGCCCCTCGTAAAGTGATTCACCTGCTGACCAATTTCTTGAACGTCGTAGTCGAGTCCAGACACCGTCGTCTGAATTTGATCGGTTCGCTGTTGTAGCACAATCAAGCTTTGGTTGGTTTGTGCGGCCAAGTCATTCACCTGGGCTGCGACGGTCTGAAACTCGCGGGTGATACTGGCAAACTGTGTCGGGTCTTGCTGCACAGAGGCTCGGTTTGCCAACATGGATGCATTGACCGCCAAGATTCGGGTCATCGAGGCAATCCGCTTTTGGTCTTTGGCAAACTGGGCCGCGAGTTCGACATAGCTGGTTAGGATTTGAATACGCTTGGCAATTTGATCGGTGCTTTGCTGAAGGTTGCCGATCCCCTCGAAGATGACGGCGAGTTGTTGTTGTCCTTGGTGGGTTGCAGACTGCGTCAACTGGACAGCGTGATTGGTTTCGCTCACTTGCGATGCCGCATCTTGAGATAGCTCATCGACGGTTTCTATTAGGGTTTGCACCTGACCGACCGACTGCGACTGCTGCTGAGCATTATCGGAGACTTCAATGACTAACTGTTCTAGCTGTTTTGCCCCCTGGGCAACTTGTTCGGTTGCCCCTACGATCACTGCTATGACGTGACCGAGACGCTCGATTAAGTGATTGAGAGTATCGGCCACGAGCCCAGTTGCGCTGCTACTGGTATGGGCTTCTACCGTCAGATCGCCCTCGTTGACCTCATCAATGATCGCGAGAATATGGTCAACGTGGTCTTGCAATTCTTGGCTCACGTGATCTGCGATCGCCCCCTGTTTGCGCTGTTCGTCTGTTTGTACTTGCGAGGCAATGTCTCTCCGAAGCCTTTCTTCGTTGATTTTAATCTGTTCAAGTAGATTGAAAAAAGACATTGAAAGCTGTCCAATTTCGTCCTGCTGCTGGAGTAGGGCAGTCTTATCGTCAGCGTTTGCAAGTCGATTGCACTCGGTTATTAAGGGCTGCAATCGACGGGTGAGCGATCGCCCGACGAGCACGGTGATTACAGCCATGAGCAACCCAACGACGAGTGTGCCTCCTACAGTGATGATGGTGATTTGGCGCAACACCCCACTAGAGGGAATAAATGCAACGGCTACCCAATTAGTGGTAGGTATCCGTTCATAGGCCCAATACCCTTGCTTGCTTTTCAACAGTCCGGATGGGTTGGTCATCTGCTCCCAAACCGCATCAAGCCCAGGAATCGATTCATAGGTCGCGGCGTCTCCGGTGTTGGATGCGCTCGTTTCATTGGAGGCAGTAGCCCGCGAATTTGAAATCACGGTTCCAGTTTCACTCAGTAGCGTCATCGTCCCTGTTTCACCGAGGACAGGCATGCTGGCGATCGCGGCGGTGCTGTCAATTTCAACAAACACAGTGCCTAGCCATTGGGCTTGGTCGTCTATAATTTGCGAGTAGTAGGCAGTTTTGGTGATATCTCCGACCTCCTCTGGCTGTGACCAGACGTCTTGTTGAGGTAGAAAATAGGTTTGGTAGCGATCGCTGTCAGGATAAAAAATATCCGGCTGAGTGCCATCTACGTATCGAATCGTGTCGTAGGGCGAGGATAATAAAATGCCCGATGCATTGGGCATGGCAGAATCGAGCCCATAATAGGCAGAAAACCAGGACTGCTCTGATAGAATCCCGTTCTGACTTTGACCCACGCCCAGGCCAACGACAAACTCAGGTCGGCTCTTAAACTGCTCAAAGATCACCCTGCGATAGGTTTCTGCTGATTCGATATTGCGAGCATGCAAGGCTATGATGCTCGCTCGCAGGGTATTGGCAAATCCTTCGGCGTCTCCCAAACGGCTGTCGAGCAAGCGAGCCGTACTGCTGGCGCTGTCTTGAAGACGGTGTTTTACCTGACGTTCGGCAACACTCCCAACGAGCAAGGCGATGCTGCCGACTCCGATCAGGGTGGCTCCGATGATCGGGACGAATAGCTTAGTTTTAATAGAATTGACGCGCAATCGGCGAATAATCGGAAGATGCTGCATTTTTTTAAGACCCAATATATCGGTGTTTGTTTAAGTTGAAGGGCGTGACAGGGGGCATAGCGCCTCGCGCGTCACCGTTGTTGTCCTGCTATTGCAGTATTGGCACGAGCATGAGGCATATGAAGTCTAGGGTCTAGGCTGTGAGGATTGAGCGGTCATCGAGCAGTCGAGTGCATTGAGCAGGCATTGCGGCTACTGGTTTGGTAGAGAGTGAGCATCTAAAGCAGGCGAGTCATCACTGCCCCCTTTAGCAGCCATCGTTGTTCCGTTTGAATGAATCTCAACGGTCGTTTCATCTGTGTCAGACAGATCGATGCGATGCTCCGCTTCTTGAGTGTTGGATGGGACAGCGGGTAGACGGAAAAATTCGATGCTTTGCAATAACTGATTTGAAAGCGTATCCATTTCCTCAGACTGCAACTGGCTTCGCTGAGAGAGTTCGGCAGTCTGGGTTGCAATTTCGGCGATGTCTCGCACCACTTGCGCGGCAGACTGGGCTGCATGTGTGATCGTCTGACTTGATTGAGTGACAGCTTCACCAGCCTCAACAACTTCATCGGTGACCGTTTGAACATTAGTAAAGACTCGATTTGATTGCTCAACCCCATCGGTAAAGCCTCGCACCAATCCTCCTAGGTTTTGAATATTTGAATCAATAATCGACACCACGCTGTGAATCTGGGTACTCCGCTGTTCAAGCGTGACCAGACCTTCATTGGTTTGTTGAGCGAGCCGTCCGACCTGACTGGCAATCGAATCAAATTCACGAGCAACGACTGCAAACTGCTTAGGGTCGCGCTGTTCTGAGGCTCGTGCCGCAACAAGGGATGCATTTAGAGCAAGGGTCTGGGTGAGCGACGCAATCTGACTTTGATCTTGCACAAACTGATCGGCCAAGCCAACAAATTCTCCAAGCGTTTTCATCTGTTGCACGATGCGGTCAGTCCCGTCTTGAAGAATTCCAATCCCTTTTGTGAGAGTGGCGATCGCCCCTTGCCCATTTTCTACTGTCACTCGCATCGTTTGCAGCGACGTAATCGTGGCGCCAACTTTTTCTAATGATCCTTGAGCAATCTGTTCGACTTGCTCGGTGAGTTGCAAGACTTGATTCACCGCTTGAGCCTGCTGGTCGGTGTTGGTTGCTACCGTTTCAGCCATGGTTCGTTGCTGGTTTGCTGCATCTGATACCTGTCGAGCCGCACTGACAACGCCCGTCAAGACCTCAATGAGTCGCTCAATCAGTCGGTTGAATGTATCAGCAACTAGACCTGTCGAGCGATCGCTCACTCTCGCTTGTGTCGTCAAATTCCCTTCCTCCACATCTGATACTACATCGAGCAAATGACTCACCTCGTCTTGAAGGAACTCACTTTCAAGGGCGATTGACACGAGATTGGCAACCGAATTAACAAAGGTTTGTTCGTCTGCCTGCCAGGTGCGAGGGGTTTGCAGGTGATCGCAGCGGATCACGCCCGCCGTTTGACCTGAAATCTGAATCGGAATATTCAAGGTTGCTTGAGTATCCGATGACAGTAGCCCTGCCGCAACTAATGAGGCAGTAGCAGGATGCGACTGGGCGTTATCAGTTGCGATCGCTAAATCGAGTGCTTCGGCATACTCTGGAACAGCAGAGAGGAGAAGATCATCTCCCTCAGCATGGCGATCGGCCTGTTGCTCATACTGGTCAAGGCAAACCAACTGAGTGCGATCGCTGCTATAGACCCAAATCCCGACCCGCTCAATAGTCAATGTTTGGGCGATCGTCTCGGTAAAGGCTTTGGCAACCTCTTGGGCATCACCTTGAATGAGGGCTTCGTTTCGCGCCAGCGTCGCCAAGACATCGTTCTGATGGCTTAACTGCTCTGCATTGTGACGCACGGTATCGAGTAGCGTTTGAATTTGAGACGCCATCTGGTTCACCGATGACCCCAACACTGCGAATTCGTCATTTCCTCGAACGGCCACTCGGGTATTTAAATTGCCCTTTCCTAGCTTTTCAACAGTGCTGGCAACCTGCTGAAGTGGAAACGTGAATCGTCGTGCTAAAATCGCACCGATCACGGCTGATATGAGCGCTGTCAGGGCAGTCCCCAAGCCAATGGCTTGCACGAGCTGTCGCTGCGGCAGAAATGCCAGCGATGCGTTTGTCGATGAAACAACGCTCCATTCTAGATTCTCAATGCCTGTGACTGGCGAATAGGCGTTTAATTGGCCTGCCCCTGCTCCGGCTACCCAAGCGTGCTGTTGCCCTTGTTCATCAATCGCTGAGAAGCTCGGCATCATCTCAGCAATGGGGGTTCCCAATGAAGCCGCATCAATGCTAGGCAAATCCTGGAAAATTTGACCATTACTATCGACTAACCGAAAGGTTTCCCCCTCTTGCAAATTGGTTGTGTCTAGAACGGCATTGCCAATAAATTCAACTGGAATTTTGCCCGCAACGACAGCAGTAGGTTGCCCCGCAGAATCGATTACAGGAGCCGCCACATAGATCGCCGATTGTTGTGAGTCGTCTATGTTCTTTGACAATATAGGCTCACTGATAACGGGTAAGCCCGTTTCGATCACGCGCTGAAAGTAGGGTGCATCTTCTTGATTGAGTTCCTGCGGCGAGCCTTCAGATTGTGCGATCACATCGCCTTGCAGCGTGTACAACGCAATGTTTGCGTAGGTACGATGGTTTTGAACAAAGGTCGTTAATTCGTCGATAATTAGGCTGATGGCCGGTGAGTCATCTGTTGCATCGAATGGTGCTGGCCCGGTTGTGGTATTAATCGTGTTGACTACACTCGCAACCGTTTTAATGTTTGCAATCCGTTCTTGCAAGTAGCGGCTGAGCTGATCAGAAAGCTGATTGGCTTCCGCAATTTTTTCTTGCGTAATTTGTGCTGTGATTGAACGATCCGCAGATTGATAGGCCACTCCTCCCACTGCGACCACAGGCAATACTCCGAACACCGTCGCCAGTAGGGTTGCTTTGACACCAATCCCAACCCCCCTGCCAGCCGAACGCTCATCCGGAATCACGATTGGCAGATGGCTCGCAGACTCAGACGACGTGCGGTCAATGCGGGATTTAACATCTGATGAAGGGGACGGATCGCGTTCAGATTGTTCGTTGAAGTGAGAAGCCTCTGAAATCGTATCCGGCTGAAGACTCCACACGTCTTGGCGTTGAGCTGACATTGTCATACCTTCCTGCTTCGTGATAGTTCCTACGATGGATATAACGTGAACGCCTCTCAGGGCATGGTATCGGTGTGAGATGCGTTTAGGATGAGCTACTGTGCGACGATTAATTCAGCGAAGCTTTGCTCATTAATTAATTCACTGACGCGATCGCCTGCGTTGAGGCAACCAAAGGCGATCGCTCAGTAGTTCGGGACGAAACAGTTGAATTGACTCTGCAGAGGCCGGAGATGGGGGCAACGACTCGGTAAATATCTCGTTTGGGAGTTGTTCTCGCGAGCGGCTTTCAAGGACTCGATCCACAACAACGCCGATTCCTGCGACATGCGCGGCGTCTTGGTTCAACTGCACCACATGAATTGTTTCTCGGCTTAGGTTCGCCGTTTGGTCAACGCCATATTGAATCGCTGCAAGCGGCACGATGCGCCCATGATAATGAACGACTCCTAATAACATCCGATCGTAAAACGGAAGGACTAGAATTTGCGATCGCTCAACCAGTAAAATCTCAGCGACATAGGATGATGGAAACGCCAGATAGTAGCGTCCGACCTGAGTAAGAATAAAGCGATTTTGTAAGGACGGCAGTGGAGAGTGAGTGAGTTGGTCAGTATCATCCATAACATTTATTGTTGCTAAACACGTCAGAATTTCTGCAACGTCTTTTCTAAGCGTTCACGAGTCGTCGGTTTAGGTAGATAGTCATTAGCTCCAGCCCGTTTAATGCCGTAGTTGACTTCTACAGATTTTTTCTTACTGGAATAAAAAATAACGCGCTGCTCAGCCGTAATTTGATTAGATCGGAGTTCTCGAAGAAACTTATATCCATCCTTGTCGGGCATCACAATGTCTAAAAAGACAGCCGAGTAGTTGCCTGTTGCAATCTTGTCAAAGACTCCAGTTGTGCTCTCACACGATTCAACCTGATGCCCCATTTCTTCAAGTAAAGACTTCAAAAAATGGCGATCGACTGCACTATCATCCACAATTAAAAAGCGCATGATTTACTTCTCCTCCACGAGATGAGTCGCAAATTGAGTCGATGATTGAAGAGGCGCTAATTCTTTGAGCAATGCTTTGAGATCCATTTGAAACTGGGGCACCTCCTGCGGCGTCAATGGTTTTGATAAGAATCGACAGCCACTCCACTGCGATCGCCAGTTGTTAGAAAGCGTTTTTTCAGCCGTTAACATCACCAGCGAAGCGGAGGCTAATTCTGGACGACGACGAATCTGTTTAACAAGATCAAAGCCCGTAATATCAGGCATATTAATATCCAAAAAGATAATGGCAGGGTTAGAGCAAAGCATGAGCTGTAGCGCAGTTGAAGGAGTCTGACAGATCGTTGCCTGATACCCCCAGTTTGTTACCAAATTCTTAAACTGCTTCAGAATCATGGGTGAGTCATCCACAATCATGATTTCTGGAGCAGCCCCGGTCGTGGGAAGATTTAGCCTGACCAGACCCGCGCTAATCAGTTTTGCAAACCCAGTCGCAATTTCCAGCGGATCTTGACCCAGCAATGTCGCAATCTCGCCCAGCGTTTTGCTCCGCAAGACCAAACGTTCTAGACGCTGCTTTTGACCAGGTGAGAGGTTTGAGCGGACTACTGCCTCAGTGTTGAGTACCGGAATGCCATCCATAGATGGAATTTGGATTTGCAGCTTATGCCACAAACGCTGTCGTTTTTGGGCATCTGAGAGCAAACTATCAAGCTCAAATCCCAAGATAGGCGATTGGGTATATAACTGCGGCGATGGCAAAAATTGTGCCCGCCCCGAGTGCTCAAACAAATGGCTATCAAAGTCACACAAAATCTTAAGCCGGATTGCTTGAGTTATTTCTTGAATATTGACCAGTTTAAGTTTCTGCAATTCATTCAAGAGTTTGAGCAAGATGGCAGAGCGCGGAACTTGCCGTTCAGCAATGAGGGCGTGTTCCAGCGATGAAATTTTCTGCGTTGCATTACTACTACGCAGACGTGGAATATAGTGCTGCAAGGTCTTGAGTAAATCGTGCCAGGAAAGCTGTTGATCTCCTGAAAAGACTACCCGCCCTTGAATGAAAGCGATATACAGTGGATGGACTTGACTCGATCGATCAGCAACAGGAAATTCACAAAGCCAGTATCCTGTGAGCATCCCAGCGAGCATGTCATGGGATGCTTGGCTAAGCTTTTGAGGCAACTCCTGTGCTTGAAATACAAAGCCATAGGTTGCCGGTACTACCATAGGTAAAATAACAGGGAGAAATCAACTAATTGGCACTGATGTTGCCAGCATGAGCAGGCAAGATTTTCCTGTGAAAAAGGGCTAACATCTAACACACGACTTAAGTAGATAGAATTGCAAAGAACCAAGAATGTTTCCTAAATTAGGTATCCTTGATTGGTTGCAGTGATTCTATTCTGATGCGTTAATAGTGAATTCAGAAAATTGGCGCAGGTAGGTTTATGATTGCGGTAGCGCACTCTTCGGATGAGGAAACGGTAGATTAGTAGTTAGAAACGTTGATTGATGGTGTTGGCTTGCCTTTGCTAAGCAGGGATCGCACCACTGTAGCCTGATATCTGTAGCCTGATATCTAACGATAAGAGTACGACGGGAGCAACACACCCATCAAACACGCCTAGCACCCTTTCGCCTTGCAACTATTTCAGTCTAATGTCTCTTGAATCTGCTCGAAAGCCTTTGCGCGTTTAGTCTTATTCGTTCATCTGCATTCGCTCATCTGCTATTCCCTGTTACTATGGCGCTGACCTGATTGCAGATGCGATGGTGATGCAATATCCCTGTAACGTATGTACACAGCAATATAGTTCGTATACACATGTATACAATATCCTCTTCCCTATTCAACGGCTAGTCTTCCAAGCAAGGTTTAAGGAATCTTTATACCTAGATTGCCCAGATTGAAGCTCTTCGGATTGAGGATTTATCTTGATTAGAAATCAATGCATCCAGTGAAGGTTCAACTCGACAAAAACGCTCACCCGAATTTTGCAGTATTTCATTCAACCAATATCAAAATTTTACTTAACCGATATCAGACGTTTTATGCATTACATCGTATTTCAGGCATTGACGCGATATCAGCCGTATAGCCTTCTGCTCTCGCGTAGGATGTCGAACGTGTGTAGAACCCCCATGCCGCGCTTCTACACACAAACCTGAGCCCGTAGGGCTATATTAGCGGACTGGGACATTGCATTCGTCATCATAAAACCGATAAAACAAATATCGATCTTCAAATGTGTGTTCGTCGGTGACATGATGAATAATTCCTCGCTCAACTAAAATTTTTCCAATGCGAATTGCCTCATCACGGGTTGCTTTTTGGTGACTCATCAGCCAATCGACCGCTTCACTCCCTATGAAGCATTGAGTATAGATTCGCAGCCCATAGCGCCGGTCTTTGATTTCTATGCCTTGTTCTCCTCGTAGTTGAGACATGAGTAGATCAAGCTCGCCATCGGTTAAATCCCCCTTTTGCCGCAACAAAATAGAACATTCAATTAAATCAGTTAGCAAGTCATCCGATGACAGGTGGAAACCGGGCTGAGAGTCAGATGAATCGAGTGGATTTGTTGAGGTTGAGAGAGAAGGTGACGACGATTCTCGCCCCGTCCATGAAGAAATCAGATCTGCAATTTGAGGCGATCGCACGTGAAGATCGCGCTGAGGAAATGGAATTTCGATTTGGTATCGCCGGAAGTTGGCTTCAATCAAATAGTACAAATCGCTGCGAATTCGGAACTGATGTTGAGGATCCCGAATCCAAACGAGTGCATCAAAGTCTAAGGAGCTCTCGCCAAACCCTTGAAACCAAATTTGAGGCTGAGGATAGCGCAGCACCTCTGGGTGAACCTTAACCGCCTCTAATACAGATGCTCGCACCTGTTTGACATGAGAGCCATAGGCGACCCCAAACGGCACGTGAAGCCGAGAAACGGGATGTCCGTGGCTCCAGTTGACGACTTTACTATCAATAAACTCGGAATTGGGCACGATGATCGTGACGTAGTCTAGCGTGCGAATTTCGGTGCTACGTGCGCCAATGCGCTCAACCGTGCCCACTAATTCTCCCAAATTAACGAAGTCTCCGACTCGAATCGGGCGTTCAAACAAAATAATCAACCCACTCGTAAAATTGCTAGCAATATTTTGCAGCCCAAAGCCAATACCGACTCCTAACACGCTTGCCACAATGGCTAAGGAACTCACGTCAAAGCCGAGACCCTGCAAGATAATCAAAAGCCCGATGCCGGTTAATAGAAACTGCATTGAAAGGGCGATCGCATCTTGAATTTCTTGGTCTGCCCCTATTGTCCGCAACAGCCGCGATCGCACGAGTAGAGTAATGCCTCGCACGCCTATCCAAAGCAGCAACGCTAAAACCAAAATCTTCAAAATATCGAAGATAGAATAGCCTCGTTCTCCTAAATCAAAGATGGGTTCGCTGAGCGCTTCTTGTAAAAATTTCAGGGTTCGATACCGCCAATATCGACTCTGGGGAAATAACCCCGTGAAATAGATGAGAGCCGCTATCCAGACAGCGAGTGGAATGCAAATCAGCAATGGCTGTATGACAGGTGCAATAACCCACTGAGAAGTAGTTGGGGATGAGGCTGGGCGGCGGGCGGTCTGGCGGTTGATGAGTCGACGGAGTTTATGTATCAGAGTATGAAGGGCGATCGCCAAGCCAATCAGCCCGATGCTCGTCAACCAAGCGCGTCGTCGGTAGGCAGTCGTTCTTTCTCGCTGGGCTTGATGCAGCGCATCTTCTAAAAGCTGCTCCCATTCTTCTGCTTGTTCGATGGGAGTGACACCTGGGATAAAGTCGCCCTCAGTAAGAGTCAGCAAATGGCGGTCGTTGATGCGGAGAGTGGTCAGATCGCCTCGCTGAGTGGGTATAACTTGAATCGGCTCGTCTGGCGGCGTTGACGCGAGTGCTTGATTGATTTTTTCGTTGGCATTCGCTGCCCGATTCTCGGCTGAAAATCCCTCAATGCTTCCCACCCTAAACACGATTCGTCCATCCACCATGATTGGAGCTGAGTCAGTCGTATCGGCTTGACTGGTCTGCGACCCCGCTGAGATGGGAGTCAATCCAATCAGTAGACTGAATAGGGCAGCCAGCAGGAGAAAGAAGGGTCGGACTCTTGGACTCCAAATCGAGGCTGTCATCATTGCAGTGCGTTATTGATTGACCTCTTACAGTAGCTTGTTGCAAATATCTCTGGCAATATTTCGTCCAGCGCGCCAATCACTCGGAGTTTTTGCAAACGCGAATGTGTAGCGAGGATCGTCACGAAATACAATTTTATAATGATTGCTCTGAGCGATTATCTCAAACCCCATTGCCTCAAGCGCATTTTTCGTCTTAGCATTCATGTTTGTATAACTTCGGAACAGATATTGGATTTCTGATTTAATTTCATCTCGCCTTGTCTGAACGCTATTATTGTTGATAATGTCAGACACGATATGCTCCCTTCGGCTATTTTCAGGGATGTTTCTGAGAGACGCCTTAAGACTCTCAATCAATGTCCCCATTATTTCTTGGGGGTATAAGTCTTTTTCTTGTGTGTTAAGTGTGATAGCCGAATCCGTTTCTATTCCTGACTTGACTGGTTTTATAAACTTATTTCTTAATTCTGACTTTAACTGATCATTCTCGTCTCTTAATCTTTTTAATTTCACCTCTAATTCTTTAGTTTTTTCCTCGATTGACTGCTCTATATTCTGATATAAATCGTCTGCTTCCTGTCTGACTTTCTCTTTCTCTTCGTACAGTTCTTGTAATTTAATTTCTGCTGGATTTTTTTGACTACTTAGGATATGTATTTGCTCATTGAACTGTCCAAGCGATTCATCGTGTGCAACAATTAAATTATTATACTGTTGTTCAAGTCTTTGGGTTTTTAGCTCCGTTTCTTTTAGTTTTTGCTGCGCTATTTGGTATTGTTTTCTTTGCTGCTGAAGCTGTTTAATCACTAAAGCAAGAGCCGTCATCAATACAATTGATAGGAAAAGCAGTAGGTATGTCATGACTATTGATCAAAACGTGCTGCCTTAAACGCAATGAGTTCGGTATATAGCGATCCTAAATCGCTTGTGAGTTGTGTATGGGTTAGATAGGATTTCCTTAAAATTCTCTACAGTATGGCTAACTCCTGCAGAAAATTCCACTAATTTTCTTTAAAATCTTCGTTACCGTGTCGACTAATCCCTCTTTAATCATTTCGGACAACGACTAAATAGTGATGCGTATTTAAATCGGATTGGAGCAAGACGGCTGACCGTTTGAGTGACCGTTTGAGTGACCGTTTGAGTGACCGTTTGAGTGACCGTTTGTCTGAATGAGTGGCGTGAGCGCTGACTGCTGCATAAGCCATTCTTCTAGGTCAGCTAGCCCCTGATATTCTCGATATTCATGGGGGTTCGCAACTTTGTGCTCCAAATTATATTTCTCAATAAATTGATGGATCATTTCAAGAGCGATCGCTCGTTTATTTAGCGCATCTACTTGATTAGAAGGCGTTCGCAGGGCTTCCATCCCTGTGGCGATATCCGACACGACATCAATATCTTTACCCAGCGTCTGGAGAAGACTAACTCCCTGAATTGCTTCTAGCTTCTGAGCGAGTTCCTGAATCGGCTCTAGCTTTTGAGCGAGCTTTTGAAAGGGTTCTAACTTTTGAGCGAGTTCTTGAATGGGGTCTAGTTTATGAACAAGATCCTGAATGGGTTGCAGTTGTTGAATAAGCTCACGAAGCGAGTCAATCTGTGCATCGGTTTCGATTTGCTCGACTAGTTCTTGAATCGGGATTAGTTCATGATTAGGGTTAAACTGGTGAGCTAACTTCTGAAGCGCATCGATTCCTTGAATGCAGTCGAGCTTGCCACCCTGAACCATTTTTTCCATCAGATCAGCCCGCGTCATGTTTTGCGACTCAGCAATATCCCCGAGAGATTCCCACGCTGAATCAGTTGCTCGGATACTCCGAACTTTGCGATCTTCGTTTGACTTAGCTTTAAATTTCCCGTCTTTCCTACGCCGAAATCTAGACATTGACCTGTTGCTTGAGCGTTGACATCTATATAGTATTTATACCCGTATAGCATTTATACCCGTGTACTACGTTGATAGAGCAATGTGCACGCTAAGTACAGAGGGGGGGGATGGCTGAGCGCGCCGATACCACGGTGCTCGACTTAAGCGCATACTGCCACAGGCCTCTATATAAGTAAATTAGAGCTATTTCCTTCAAAAATATTATGCTGGATTATCCCATATCTAGAATTAGCCAATCCTGAGAATCTCAGATATTTGACAGATATTTGACAGATATTTGACAAAACGTTCTATAGCGTCCTAAATCGCTTGTGACGTGGGTGTGAGCAGTGGCAAGGGCGCAGCCTGCCTCACTGCTCATAATCCATATAGGATTGCTATTGCTAGCGGCTAGAAGCTAACCCTCCATACGAGATCTGCATTTCAAACGAGGAGTAAAGGCGACGTATAGCGGCGTATGGCGTGAAAGATAACGGGGCGTTGCCTGCATTTAGACGAAGTCGCACGATTATTTAGTTTTTTCGCTATGCTATCTTGTAGCCTGGTTTAGCTTATGATAGGTTTGTTCATGTAATACACGGTATCAAATTAGATTGAGGAGTTTTATTGTGAAAACCGCATTTACAAAGCCCATCTTGGTCGGATTAGCTTTCTTAGGATTGGTATCTCCGTTTGCGTTGGTAGCGTGTGGCGGTGCTGATACTGGCACTGAAGAAGCGCCCGAAGAAGTCCCAGCGGGTGAAGAAGAAGCGCCCGAAGAAGCTCCTGCAGAATAATTAATTTCATGTTCATCTCGCTGAGATGCGAGAAGGTCACCACCTCGTATGAAAAATTTAGTCAGGTCTGCGTTTGCAGCGCTTCTGCTCTCGTCGGCTGTCTTGGGCGCTTGCAGTGCTCCGGATCAGCCAGTTAGCGGAAGTGCTGTTCCGTCTGCCGAGCCAGCAGCCTCTTCACCAGATACTTCTGGATCAGAGGTGTCTGTATCCGATGTATCGGAATCAGCGATGTCTGGCTCAGATGGCGATGCGTATGCTCAGCAAGTTGCCCTTGAGCTTGAAACGCTTGATCGGCAAATCGATGCCCTCAGAGCAGATTCTCCATCGGTTCTGGGTATGAAGCGATTGCTGGTCAAGCAAGAAAAGGCTCATTATCAGCTCGATGCATTGCAATCCGATGTCTCGTCATCAGAACAGAAGCAAGCGATGAAACGGGCGATCGCCCAGCTCAAGCGCGTTTACGAGCGAGTTCAAGCTCGAACTCAGCAGGCTTAACGCAGTAGTCGGGGCATTGTTTCCTCCTATCAGGTCTTGACCCGACTTGCTTGATTCTGCTAGTAGGTTGTGTATTAATGGATGAAAAGCCTTGAGCTGTGCATGCATTGATCACATTGGGCCAAACGTTCGACACTTGGTTTCGAGGAAAGATTCATTTGGCAGCACTCAAGCAGGCACCCAATTAAGAGCAATTAATTAAGAGCAATCAGGTAGTCAATGATGATTTTCAGCAAGCGATTCTTTTATTTTTGGTTTATGGAGGTTCACCAGAGGTGAATTCATCGTCGTATGAACCTCTAGGTGAACCGCAGTTCGATGAGAGCTTGCGGTTTTTTTAATGGATACTGCATCTGAACTAGCATTTATTTTCTCAACACACTCATGCTCGACTACTCACCCAACTATCTAAGCTACTTTTTTGGCTTTTATTTTTGGCCCCGACCACGTTCCGGGTAAGTTGGTGATGCAATACTTCTAGCCAACCCGGAACGTAAGCAGTTCCGGGTTTTTTATGCGCTACTCGTGGTCAATGTGTTACCCCAATTACTTTACTTAATGTCAGGAGAAACCCATGCAACACGCTAAACTCGTTCGCAAATCTCACGATGACCATCAGGTCGTTGTGCAATTGTCAGCTCATGTGGCCGTCGGTGGAACAGACTTGCTGATTGTGGGAGGTCCGTGTTCTGTTGAAAGCCTTGAGCAAATGGACACAATCGCAACAGAACTGGCGATCGCCCCGGTGCAAGCCCTCCGAGGTGGTGTTTACAAGCCCCGCACGTCTCCTTACTCGTTCCAAGGATTAGGCGATGCGGGGCTTAAAATTTTGGACACAGTTCGCATCCGCCACACTCTGCCTGTCATTACCGAGGTTATGGCAATTTCTCAGATTGAAGCGATCGCCGCTCACGCGGATGTACTCCAGATTGGCAGCCGCAATATGCAAAACTTTGATTTGCTCAAAGCCGTTGGGCAAGTAGACACGCCAGTTATGCTCAAGCGTGGGCTCTCTGCAACTCTTGAAGAGTTTGTGATGGCGGCAGAATATATCATCGCTCACGGCAATCCAAACGTGATTCTGTGCGAGCGCGGCATTCGCAGTTTCGACACCTACACGCGCAATGTGCTCGATTTGGGGGCAGTTGTGGCATTAAAGCAGATTACCCCCCTTCCTGTAATTGTCGATCCGAGTCATGCAACTGGGAAACGTGAACTCGTGCCTGACTTAGCACGTGCGGCGATCGCCTGCGGAGCCGACGGGCTCATGATTGAATGCCATCCAGTGCCGAATGAGTCTGTGTCTGATGCCCGCCAAGCCCTATCGCTTGAGGATATGGTCAGCCTGGTTCAGAGCCTCGAACCCATTGCTGCCGCAGTCGGTCGAGCAATTCCTAAGCGGGTCGGCCAGCCTCACCTCGCTGCGGTCTAGCCATTGCAATGTAAAAATGAGCAGGAGTGCTTGCGCGCACTGCCAGAAGGAACGAGTTTCAACTGAGATAGTGCGAGTAGATATTCAAACTTTGAAACTGAAACAGCCTCATCTGTTTCAAGCCAGCCGTTCAGGTCCGAATTCACGCACGTTAGAACCACAAACCACCATGACACGGATTCTGTTTCTGGGAGATGACATCAACACAGACGACATCATTCCGGCAAAACGAGGAACCAATGCCGACCTTAAGCACTTGGCGTACTACGCATTTGAACATCTGATTGGAGCCGGAAAACTGTCAGATTACGAGGTCATCGAAGCCGGCCATAACTTTGGATGCGGATCGAGCCGAGAGTTTGCGCCGATCGCCATCAAAGCGGCAGGTGTTCAAAAAGTCCGTGCTAAATCATTTGCTGAGATCTTTTATCGCAACAGCATCAACATCGGTCTACCCCTAGATATTATTGGGCAAGACCAGCATAATCCAGTCATCGAGGCGATCGCCCACGCAGGAGGGCTGATTCCCTTTAATCACTACCGCCTGCAGGGCAAGTTGACCCTTCCCAAACCTCAAACCCCTCCTCGCCCCATGACGATGGTTGAAAAACTCCTCGCAACCGCATCCGGAAATGCGTATGTGCAGCCGGGAGAGGTCGTCTTTGCAGCCGTTGATTTGGCAATGTCTCATGATGCGATCGCTGGCCCTGTGGGACAACTGTTTCATCAGCATTTTGGAGAGAATGCAACGGTTTGGGATGCTAGCAAGATCGTACTGGTTGCCGATCATTTCATTCAAGTGAATGATATTCGCCATGATCCTCACGCTACTGTGATGTATGAGCAGATGGTCGAGTTTGCTCATGAACAAGGCTGTCACCTGTTTGACGTCATTTCTCCGGGCGAAGCAGCGGGTATTTGTCATGTACTTCTGCCTGAACACGGCTTCATTCGTCCCGGTATGGTCATTGCAGGAACCGATTCTCATAGTTGCACCTATGGAGCCTTTGGTTGCTTTTCGACGGGTGTTGGTACGACCGACATGGCAAATATCTTTGCGACGGGTGATACGTGGATTCGAGTGCCACCAACGCTGCTCATTGAGCTATCAGGTACCTTGCCTCCTTCTATTAGCGCCAAAGATATCATGCTGTTTATATTGGGGCAGATTGGCTGTGATGGTGCAACAGGTCGGGTGATTGAGTTTCGCGGTCGCATCATCGAGCAACTACCCATGGATGAGCGGATGACCCTATCAAACATGGCAATCGAATGCGGAGCCATGTGTGGCGTGATGCCCGTTGACGATACGACTCGCAACTACATCCAACGCCATACTACAGACGGTATTGAGGCCATTAACGAAGAGATTATTGGAGATAAAAATGCGATCTATGAGCGAATCTATTCCTTTGATTTGAGTCAGTTAGAACCGCAGATTGCCTGCCCCCCCAAGCCGGATCAGGTCATCGGAATTAGCGAAGTAGGAGACGTGCCGATTACGCGAGCCTTCATTGGGTCATGCACGGGCGGAAAACTATTTGATTTAGCCCAAGCTGCTGAGGTGCTCAAAGGACGCCGTGTTGCCCCAACAGTAAGTTTATTCGTCGTTCCAGCCTCTCAAACGATTCGGCAACAGGCGAAAGCGTTGGGCTATCTCGATATTTTAGAACGAGCGGGCGCGCAGGTCCTAAAATCAGGCTGCGGAGCATGCATTAATTCTGGATTGGGTGTTTTAGGTCGAGATGAAGTGGGCATCTATGCGACGAATCGAAACTTTAAAGGGCGAAGCGGTGACCCAACCGCCCACAACTATTTAGCATCGCCTCGAATCGTCGCAACTTCGGCGGTGAATGGAAAGATCAGTGCACAACTATCATTGTGACGCCATCCATAGCCATCTATAACAGAAGATGAACTGCTCGTAACCAGAGCTGAACGGAGAGAGAGGGATTCGAACCCTCGGATGGACCTAAATCCATCAACAGATTAGCAATCTGCCGCTTTCGACCACTCAGCCACCTCTCCAAAAGTCGTGGACTACGATCTTAGCAGATTCTATCTTAAGAATTTACACAAATCTATAGCAATTCCAGATGGGTTGTGGGGGGTGGGGCGATCGCCCTGTTTGATATCGCCTTGATATCGCCTTGATATTGCCTTGATATCGCCGTTTCAGTCCCATTTCATGTTAGTTTTGTATGGGAGATAACAAACGTGTCGTAGAGTTTATTGGTCCTATTGATCCCCATATCAAGACACCATTACTGCTCCAACTGCCCTTCAGCAATCCAAATGGCGTTTAGCGGGAATTATTACCATCGGCTAAGTTTGCTAGCGCCCCCACATCACACAAACCTTGCATAGTTTGCTGATATTAGTCTGTCTGAGCTGTATTGCTTATGTAAGCGCTTGGAGCTTAGAGGCTGTTTGAAAGGGGGCTGGCTCTCTAAGTTTTTGATGGCTCCCGTACGCCGATAGCGGCACAATCTCGCCTGATCGATTTTCGTTTCCTGGAATAATTGGCTAGAATCCGTTCAGCTTGAAAAAGAAAAACTATGGTTTTTCAACACCAAAAGACTATTGCCCTCATCTCAGTTCATGGAGATCCCGCGATTGACATTGGCAAAGAAGAGGCGGGCGGACAAAACGTGTATGTTCGTCATGTGGGTGAAGCACTGGCTCGCTTAGGATGGCAGGTCGATATGTTTACTCGGCGTACGAGTGCTAGTCAGCCGGGCGAAGTCGAACATATTCCTGGATGTCGAACAATTCGGCTGCATGCGGGTCCGGTAAATTTTGTTCATCGTGACGAGATATTTTCGTACCTTCCCGATTTTGTTGAAGAATTTCTTAAGTTTCAGGCAGATTCCCATCGTCACTATTCAATCGTTCACACCAATTATTGGCTGTCTGCCTGGGTCGGTATGGAGTTAAAAAGGCGCCAGCCTACAATTCGCCATATCCATACCCATCATTCGTTGGGCGCGGTGAAATATAAAAACGTGAGCGTCATACCAACCATCGCCGAGACTCGCTTAGCCGTTGAGAAAACCTGCATTGAAACAGCCGATCGAATTATTGCGACCAGTCCCCAAGAACTCGAAGACATGCGATCGCACGTCACGTCTGAGGGGGCAAGCACGATTATTCCCTGCGGCACAGATATCGAGCGATTTGGTTCTATCTCTCGTGCTGAGGCCCGGTATCGTCTCAATATTCCGAACCACGCCAAGGTCGTATTCTATGTAGGTCGGTTTGATCCGCGTAAGGGCATCGAAACCCTCGTGCGTGCCGTTGGGCAGTCTCAATTTAGCCAGGATGCGAATCTTCGACTGATTATTGGGGGAGGCAGTCGTCCCGGCCATAGTGATGGCTTAGAGCGCGATCGCATCGAAAATCTGGTCGCAGAACTGGGCCTCGATGCGTCTGCTACATTTCCAGGACGCATTGATGACGCAGACTTGCCCGCATATTTTGCAGCCGCGGATGTGTGTGTGGTTCCGAGCCATTACGAACCCTTTGGCCTAGTGGCGATCGAGGCGATGGCCAGCGGTACGCCTGTAGTTGCCAGTGATGTAGGAGGGCTGCGGTTCACTGTCGCCTCTGAAGAAACTGGATTATTAGCGCCTCCTAAAGATGCACTCGCATTTGCCGACGCCATTGACCGCATCATTGGAAATTCGGAATGGCAGGCGCAGCTAGGGCAGGCCGCTAGACACCGTGTCAAAACTTACTTTAGTTGGGATGGAGTCGCAATCCAACTCGATCGGCTCTATCACGGCGTATCAGAAAATAATGCGTCTTCGACACGAGATCCGGCTGCCGTCTAATCATCGAATGCGCCCAGGCGTAACGGGTCTAGATTTAATACAGTAGTGCCTTTATTCTTTAAAGGGTGCCCTGTACATGTTTCATGTGCTACTATCTGAAAAAATCTTTTACCTGATTAACGTCAATGGGCAAGGTTTTGGTGCTCAATGCCTCGTACGAGCCTCTCAACATTACGAGTTGGCGACGGGCGGTAGTCTTGTTGATTAAGGATAAGGCAGAGCAAGTTGAGCATAATGGCAAGTTCGTCTATCCTGAATTTCCGCTGCCAACCGTCATCCGGCTTAGACACTATGTCCGTGTCCCATACAAGGAAATTCCTCTGACTCGTCGAAACATTCTCAGCCGAGATGCTCATTCTTGTCAATATTGCAGCTACACTGGCGATGATTTAACACTTGATCACGTTGTCCCGCGATCGCGAGGTGGTATTGACTCGTGGGAAAATATGGTGACGGCTTGTGTACGCTGCAATGTCAGGAAGGGGAATCGAACTCCCAGAGAAGCTAATATGTTGCTGCGTCATCCGCCTCGAAAACCTCATAGCAGCCTTTATTTTGAGGTTACTAAGCATATCAAAAGTGGTGTGCATCGAGAATGGCGTAAATATGTTATCGGTAGCTAACGCTTCTAACCAACCGGGCGGCTGATTAGAAGCGTAATAATTAATTAAAAGTTTAAGGCCAGCGTCGCATTGACACGTTTTGAAGCTTCCGCGGTCGGGGCGAATTTTAGGCAAATCCGCCAATTGACGGGGGGAGTTTTCCTCTATTTCTGTAACTATAGAAGAATACCCAACGACTATTATCTAAGTTATTTTCGCTGATATGGCTTAGTGAATTCGCTGAAAATCTAGAAAGTTAAGTTAGATAAACAGAGCATCCGAATTTAAGCGTTCGATGCTTAGCCCTCAAACGTTATAGTTAGTGTATGCCTACTCAATCTCGATCACAGACATCTGTCGAGAAACAGCATCCCATTCATTCACCAGAGGACGTGACGGATTCGGTTGCAACAAGTTCCTCGTCTAAGCAATCGCGAGACAAAGCTCGAAAGCCAGAGCATGTAACTCCCCGTTCTGACAATGGATTTCAACCGCCGCCTGGTCATCGTCTGACCGAGCAAAAGCTCAAAGAACTTCGCCAAGTTCTGGAGCGTCATCGGGGCGATCGCCAGATGGTCGTTTTGCAAGATTTTCCTGATCCTGATGCGCTTTCGTGTGCGTGGGCATACAGGCTCATTGCTCAGCAGTTCGATATCCGCTGCGATATTGTGTATGCCGGAACGCTAAGTCACCAGGAGAATATCGCTTTGGTGAAGCTGACGGGGTTGCCCGTCAAACGATGGGCTCCTCAATCCTTCAAAGAGCGTGACCTATCGGTCTATCAAGGAAGCGTTTTTATCGACAATCAAGGAACGACGACTCAGCTGCTTTCGGCGGTTCAGCGAGCTAAGATTCCGATTACGGTTGTCATCGATCACCATACCGCCCAGGGCGATTTAGACGCTGAGTTTACAGACATTCGTTCTCAAACTCGCGCAACCACCACAATTTTCACGCAATATCTACAGGCGGGCTTGCTTAAGTTAGACAGCAGTGATGGCGAGCATGTAAAGTGTGCAACTGCCCTGATGCACGGTCTTCGGTCTGACACCAATCGGTTGATGCAGGCGCAAGAAGAAGATTTTGTTGCAGCAGGGTATTTGAGCCGATTTTATGACGCTCAGCTATTGAGTGCTGTCTTGCAGGCGTCTCGCTCGAAGCGCGTCATGGACGTCATTGAACGATCGCTCCGTAATCGCATTCTTCAAAATAACTTTTCAGTTGCGGGTGTGGGTTATCTTCGCTACGACGACCGTGACGCAATCCCTCAAGCGGCTGATTTTCTCGTCACCGAAGAAAACGTGCATACGGCTGTCGTATACGGCATTGTGCACGATGAAGACGAAGAACTCGAATTTGTGATTGGGTCGCTGCGAACCAACAAATTAACCCTTGATCCAGACGAATTTATCAAAGAGGCATTTGGGCAAGACACCCAAGGGCGTTTCTTTGGTGGAGGACGAGCGATGGCAGGTGGCTTTGAAATCCCGATGGGATTCCTCTCTGGCTTCAACGAAAATGCCGAATATACCAAAACCAAGTGGGAAGTGTTTGATGCCCAGATTAAGCAAAAGCTGCTCAGGCTAGTTGACCCCGAAGACAGCCTGATTCGCACAGCGTAGATATTGACGAAGGAATCGAGTGTGAAAACAGACGTTTATTTGATTCGTCATGGCATTGCGGCTGAGCGGGGAACCTATGCCCATGACGATGAACGTCCGCTCACCAATATGGGCGATCGCAAAACCCGCAAGGTCGCCCAACGGCTCCATCAGCTTCAGATTCGCTTTGACCTGATTTTGACAAGTCCGTTGGTTCGTGCTCGACAAACTGCTGTCATTCTTAAAGAGGCAAATCTCTCACCACAGCTTGAGCTATCTGACTATCTTTCACCCGATGGCGATTTCACGGGTTGGTTAGCTTGGCTGGCTCAATGGCGATCGTCGGATACAGATTGCCTGGCCCTTGTCGGGCATCAGCCTAATTTATCAAACTGGGCAGAAATCTTAACCTGGGGTAGTGCTCGTAACCAAATGGTCTTAAAAAAAGCTGGAATCATCGGCATGACTCTCCCTGCCAACGGTTCACCCATTGGGCGAAGTGATTTATTTTGGCTAACTCGGCCTCGGTTTTTGCTGTGAGTTAATGGTGTTTTAACCTATCAGCAAAATCCTCTTAAGAAATTACGTCACGTATCTCACAGAATCAACTCAGAAACGTCATGGTAAAGTGCTAGTACAGTATTTAGAAGAAATTTCTGAGCGCAGATTATAGCCTCGGGATTAACGCTAATCTAAAGACTGTTTTTGCGATTGACGCACGTTTCAACAGGAGACTGTTGGTTGTCGGCATTTATGCGCAAGTATCCAGTGTGGGCTAATGGTGAAGCCATGACAGTTTGTGAATATCGTCCAGGTCTAGAAAATATTCCCGCTAAAGAGTCCAGTATTAGCTATGTCGATGGACATCAAGGGATTTTAGAATATCGGGGTATCCGAATTGAAGAATTGGCGAACCACAGTAGTTTTTTGGAAACTGCTTATTTATTGATATGGGGGCACTTGCCTACCAACGAAGAACTCACGTCATTTGAACACGAAATTCGCTATCATCGACGGCTAAAGTTTCGCATTCGGGATATGATGAAATGCTTCCCGGAAAGTGGTCACCCAATGGATGCTCTGCAAGCATCAGCCGCGGCGCTAGGGTTGTTTTATTCTCGTCGCGCTCTCGATGATCCGGCCTACATTCGAGCCGCAGTTGTACGGCTTTTAGCAAAGATTCCGACAATGGTGGCAGCGTTTCAACTCATTCGCAAAGGAAACGATCCCATTCAGCCTCGTGATGACTTAAATTATTCAGCCAACTTCTTATATATGCTGACTGAGCGTGAACCAGATCCGCTCGCTGCTCATATTTTCGATGTTTGCTTAAACCTTCATGCTGAACATACGATTAATGCGTCAACGTTTTCAGCGATGGTTACAGCATCTACGCTCACCGATCCGTATGCTGTCGTTGCATCAGCAGTTGGGACGTTGGCAGGCCCCCTTCATGGGGGAGCCAATGAGGAAGTTCTGACGATGCTAGAGGAAATCGGTTCAGTTGAAAATGTTCGTCCCTTTGTGGAAGGCTGTCTTCAGCGGAAGTCTAAGATTATGGGTTTTGGGCATCGAGTCTATAAGGTCAAAGATCCTCGCGCTATCATTTTGCAAGATCTCGCAGAGCAACTATTTGAGAAGTTTGGACGCGATGATTATTACGACATCGCAGTCGAGCTTGAGCGCGTGATTGCTGAAAATCTTTCTCAAAAGGGAATTTACCCGAACGTTGATTTTTATTCGGGTCTGGTGTATCGCAAGCTCGGTATTCCAACTGACCTGTTCACGCCTGTCTTTGCGATCGCCCGTGTGGCTGGTTGGCTAGCCCATTGGAAAGAACAACTGGCCGAAAATCGCATCTTTAGACCGACTCAAATTTATACGGGAGTTCATAATGCTCCCTATGTTCCCATTGAGGAACGTCATCACCAAAAAGAACCCTTGTTTGCAATTTGATGTGTTCACACTCAAGAATAAGGGGTTACGCCCCCCTTGTGATTTCGAGTGTTACTTGACACTATTTGTACAGTGACGATTTTCAGGAACTCCAGCCCTCAGGCCCCCCAGTTTGAGGGTTTTTATTATGCCATTTTTTGATAGGGTGCTGATGCCAGTTCCTAGGTACAGATTTGTTATGACGGTTGAATATTCGGAAATTCGTCAAACCCTATTAGAAAAAGTCCGAGCGAGAGGTTTTGAAAAAAGCATTTGCCCATCAGAGGTAGCACGAGCTTTGGGGGGCGAAGACTGGCGATCGCTTATGGATGCAGTTCGACAGGTCGGTGCAGAGTTGCGCGAAGAAGGACTGATTGTCGCATTGCAAAAGGGACACCCAGTGCATCCGTTACAGGCGAAAGGCCCCATCCGCTTTAAGCTGGTAAACCAGCAACGCCCAAATACCAGTCTCACTTAGATATCTCTCGCTAAAATACTTACAGTGGGCGAAGCATTCGATTGAAGTCATATGAGGTGATCGCTAACCATGGTTGTTCGACGATCTCAATATGAAGAATTATTGGCTGATTACAGCAATCAGCTGGGTTTGATTGACCTGCTTAAGCAGTTTCGACCCTACTTAGAGATGATTCCAAGTATGCGTCGCCCCGATGAAAGCTTGATTTCCATTCCACTGCCCCTCATTCGCCTTCGGAACGCTTCTCCGGCTTTAGGCCCCAATAGCCCAAATCTTTCCCCGGGAGATGTGGTTCGTCTCCCTTGTGAGGTGGCCGTCTTAATGTGCGATCCAGAATGGAAGATTAAAGCTGGAGTAGAAATCTTTATCTTGATCCACCGACCTAACGAAGATTTCTCCGATTTTCTAGGGCGTTGGCGACAAACTCAGATTTGGCTAGATAAGGGATATGAGTGGCTCATGCCTCCCCGCTATCAGCATATTTTCAGCGAAGGAACCGACGAAACGTTTGCCCTCTTCGTTATTTTTCCAGAAACGCCAGAGCGGATTCGTCGCGGCTTAAAAGGAGCATCACTGCCCTACGTCATTCAAAATGTGCCCATTGTCGAAGAAGAACTAGATGACGGAGCAGCAGTGTCGGATTCTCAGCCTCCAGAGCTAATCCAGAGTGATGATCGTCCATAAGCGGGTGCGCCATATCAGTGAAGAGGGCAGCAAACGGCAGATTGTCTACTGGTTGCCCACCGTTAGTCGATACGTTCCGTTTCCGACAATCTGAATTAAATAGTCCTGGTTGGGCGATAGCGTCCCTTCCCACTTTTCGGTCGCTTGAACCTTGAGTCTTGGAGTTTGCTCGTCGAAATACAAAAGTTCTAGGGTCGCACTATGCCCCTCTAAGAAAATCGACACATCAGTTTCATGATCTAGCCGGATGCGGTAGAGGTGTGCTGAGTTGCCAGCGAGGCTATCGGTCAACAAAATCGGGCGATCGCTCGTGGATAGATCGATGAGTTGAGAGGAAATAGGGGGCGTCAAACCGAAGGGGTGAGACGGATCAAGCCCCAATCCCGACCAATCTACTGGATCCGGATTAACGCCTCCGCCAGTGGCAAGTCCTAATAGTTCTGATGCTTGCGATCGCGGAATTCGTGTCCCCGAAATCCAGACATCATTACTGGTGACTGAATCGCGAAGCACATGACGATGAACCCCCATTGCTGCAAAGACAAGAATCCCGGCTGCTATACCGACGTTTGTCCAAACCGCCAATTTTTTGGAGGAGGATTTCGAGCGACGTGATTGCTGACGCTGCCTAGCCTGACGCTGCCTAGCCTGATTCGCGGGGAGAGAGGCGCTCGTAAGGTTTGAGATTGCTATCTTACTTGCCAACTCTGTGTGGGAATGAGTTTGAGTCTTGAGTCGAAAGGCAAGAAACATGGGCAATTTCAACCCATCGCTTGACGATTGCGCGCGCTCCGGAATGCGTCTTTTCTCTGACACACTCGACTGTATCGCAGGTTGAGATCGAGGAGGAAACGATGGCACCGACAAAAGGGGAGCCATCGCCTGCAAGACATCTTGAGCAGACTGATAGCGATCGCTTGGCAATGGAGCCATCATCCGAATCAGAATTGCGGCAAGGACATTGCTAATTTGGAGGGAGGTGCCTGATATCCAATGTCCGGTACGCGCATCGATCAATTCGTGGGGGTCTTGACCAGTGAGCAAGAAAAAGCAGGTTGCCGCTAATCCATATAAGTCAGTGCAGGGAGAAACAGCCTCGTGCTGATGGTCAGGAGGAAGGTAACTCGACAGACGAGCATTCGATGAGTTCGGCACCGGCGATAGTTCGGATTGGTTATGGTCTTCACCACTCCGTTCAAATTGCCGAGTCAGTTCCCCGAGCGAACCAAAATTTACAAGAATAGGAAGCCCCATTAAGCGTCGGACCGATGTAGAGCGAGTGGGGTCGATGCTTTCTTGGATGCCAGCCGCGTCTAGGGCCATCATAATGGAGTCTGGGGAGAGATTTCTATGAATGACGCCCCGCTCATGAATATGAGACAGCACAGGAAGCAAATGCTTCAGGATATGTACAATATCTGCTTCTGAGTAGCGCTGTCCCCACTCGCGATGAATATGACGCAAATCTCGCAGGGTCGGGCCTTCAACGTAATCTTGAATGAGAAAAAGATGCTCGTCTTCTTCAAAGGCTGCCAGAATATCAGGAATTTGAGGATGCCGAATCTGATACATCACCAAGATTTCCCGATGAATCTCTAGTCGGAGTTGTCGGAGTCGTCCGGCGTGGCTCCAATTGGAGAAGGGAATTTCTTGAACGAAGCATCGACGATTATTTCGTTGGGTATCAATCGCTAAGTACGAGCGACACGATTGCTGGCTTTCTAAGACGTGTTGAATTAGATATCGTTGATGCAACAATCGATTCGAGGATACTGAGCACACCATGATGGTTCTATTTTGAACAACGCAACTTTACACATGGACAACGTAAGCATGCCAAAGCACTGGGATCTCCATGTGTCAATGATTACACTTTAAAAACATGCATTCCAGGGTGCCTGACCCCTCAGGGGGGATGCCCAATAGTTCGATAATACCAATGCTAGGCATTGATATCGGGATTGCGTTGGCTTGCCTGCGCGGAGCGCGCATCGGCCAAATTTTCTATAAACCAATAATCGCCAATCCGGCCAATTACAGGGAATACTTGATTAAGATACGTATAATCTTTTACTCAAATCAGCGATCGAGGGCATGCTGATTTCCATATCTCAATAAATCATCTAAAACATCGAGGCGGTTATTCCATGTTTGGACGCGGTACTCATCGGTTAACGATTGGAGATACATCCAGTCCGCAAATTGTGATCGGAATGCCGTAAGCAATCGCTGAGTTTCCCGAAGTTGTCTCCGTGAGGGATGATCGGCTAACTCATTAAACGTATCAACAAGTTCTTGCGTCTGAGTTCGCCATTCTTCAAGTTGGGGATCACGAATCCAAAGCTGGTGATTAGATAAGGCAAAGCTCCACTCCTGTGCCAAGGCAGTAAATCGAGCAGCTGCTGTGTGGAATGGTTGTCGATAGGGGATGGGGTCTGGATGCGCATCTGCACCAGTGCCCTGAGTACGGCTGAAAATGGCATGTAGGCTCGCATTTAAGTTCTCGACCGCAAAGAGCGAGTAGCCTCCGGCAGGCATATCACGCAGTGCCTGAATTTGGTCAAGCGTGGCTGACTCAGGTAAGTTTAGTAATCGAATGGATGGCAAAACCAGCACAGAGCCTAAATCTGCTTCTTCGTCAAACCAAGGGCGAGTGAGCCGCTGAAGACGATTGGTATCCAGTGCATAACTCATGGGTACGATCAAATCGACATCGCCTCGACGTGCCCAAACTTCCCAATTTTGCTGAATTTTTTGGACTCTCTCGTGTTCTGAGATTGCAAAAACAGCCGCAGAGAGAATTAAATCAGGCCGACGCTGGCGGAGCTGGGCAGAGGTTTCAGCCACAAAGGAATTAATCTGATTGGTGCGAAAGGTTGTCCAACGATTCCAAAGCTGGCGATCGCTCGGAGAAATAGTCACCGGATCAACACCCGTCATTGCCTGAAATTGCTGGCGGGCAGCGATTCCATACCCATAGGTTCTCCCAGCGCCAGCATCTTGAAAGGGGTAGCGGATGTAATCGAGTTGCAACCCATCAACATCGTATTGGGTCACGATTTCATCAAATAGTCGTGACAGATAGCTGCGAACCTCTGGATTTGCCGGATCCAGAAATGGCTTGGTTTGCCCCGGTGGAATCATGTGACCTCGATGGTCATAGTTTGCCCAGTCGGGATGCGCTGAGATCACCGGACCGATATAATCGACTGGTAAATTAACGATTGGGTTGTGACGCTGATTGCCAACTGCAAAGACCCAGACCCATGCATGAAGTTCGATACCGCGTTCATGGGCGAGCTCGACTGCGGCCTCAAGGGGGTCCCAATGACGAGTCAACGGATTTTGCTGAGGCGCGACCTGACTGGGATAAATCGGGTATCCTGCATTGACCGTCTCAAAGAACACTGTATTAATGCCAGCGTCTGCTAATCGATCAAAGATGGGAATCAACCCGGCTCGTGAGCCTGCACGCACAATCGTGCCGCGATCGAGCCACATGGCGCGGATTTCTGGCTGGGCAAGATAGCGATCGGTCGGAAAGTTATTCCACAGTTGTTCACGAGCGTTTATCCAGTTTTCTCGTGCGGTGGCAAATTCTCGCTGGGCAATCAAATCTGGGAGGGTGTTGAGCACATGATGCGCGTATTCGACAATTTCCTGAGTTGCCGAATCGGTTGAGCGACGTGCATCTTGAGAATTGGACGCTCGTTCAAGCTGAACCGTGTCTTGAACACTTGCAATCAGAACAGGTTCAACCGTGTCTGAAACCTGTAAGCTGACTGCGCTATTTGTAGAATTAGCTGACAGCAGGGCGCTCTCAAAGCGTCCAATGATGTTTGCCAATTCTTCACGCATGGCGATCGCTTCTAACACCGTAATCGGCGCATCACCTCGACCAATCTCTAAACCAGCAGGAGCGACCTGTTCTGCTGGGTCACTCAGCCCGTCTTGAGGCGATGACGGTGGAGTTGGTAATAGAGGCGGGGGAGCAGCCGGTATGCTTGGCTGGGGAGGACGATTAACGGGGGAGCGGGCTCGTTGAGGAGAGGATGACCTCTGCGAAGACTGGTTGGCTGACTGGCTGGCTGAATTGATGTCGTCAGGAGTGAGTCGAGTTAAGCGAGGCAGTTGCTCTGAGAGCAACGTCTCGGCAGGAGGAATCGCAACAGGTTGAGACGCAGTCGGTCGGGGCGCAGGCGATTGAGACTCTGGAGACGATCCCTGAGAAGTAGAAGGTGACCATTCGGCTGATGGGGGGTCGGGGATGGGGCTTACTGACACAGATGGGGGGGGGGCCGTTTCAGAACGGGCGATCGCCGCAGTTAGCCACGCGATATCCAAATCAACAGACTCTGGCTCATTGCCCCATTGCCAACCGAAAAATGTCGTTTGCTCTGTGGCGATGACAGCAGCAGACCCATGATTACTAATCTCATCTAGATCGGATGCGTCAATTCTATCGGCTAGATCGTCTGCTGAAATAGTTGGCCAGATTGCAATCGTATGACTTGACACCCCTGTTGGGATAATCACACCTCCCTGAACAGAGGTTGAGTGTTCTGCCGGTTCGATCCACTGTGGTTGGCGGCGAGAGATGGCTTGCAGGGACGTGGGCCGGGGAAGAGGCGCTGCCCAGAAAGCACCCAGGAGCGATCGCAAGCGCTGCTGAATACGAGAGGACGAATCTTGCCCCACCGCACCGCTCACGATCAGCTGCCCACCTGCGTGGACCCATGTTTCGAGGACATTCATCTGGCGAGGAGAAATGGTTTCAATATTAGGCAGAAACAGGACGGTCAGATCTGCTAAATCTGACGCTCTACGAACGCCTTGCCAGTCGATGATGCGATGTTGAATACCGGCGGCTTGCAGGTGTTGAGTCATCGTCTGCCAATGCGAGATATGTTCTCTATCCTTGGCAATACCCAGCATTGTAGGATAGGCGCGCTGAGTCTGAGCGTGCAGCAATTCATCGTCTTGGCTACTCACGGTTTGAGCGTGTACCGCAGTGTCAGGCGCATAAAACAGCATCCCAACCAAGGTGCCAATTAGAATTCCACAGAACTTTATCGCGATATCAGATGAGTTCGCCACCTGCATCGAACAAGGGCGCAATGGATTAGAACGTCGCTGAGACAATGAAACGGACTCCTCACATCAAGAATGCAATCATAGATCGCACTGAACTATGTTGCCGGAGAGTGGACTGGGATAACTGAATTCCGAGTCTTATCCTATACCGTCCTATCTCTTTCTGAAAGGCACATGAGAAGCCCTCGGAAAAACTTCAATGCATCTTGATAATTTCATCAATATAGCGATGCGCGTCTGAATCACAGCAATGCCCGATTTTGGATGTATAGCCATTTATAGCTATTAGGGCATGGCTCCGCGCTGCTCCGCTGTCTCCAAAATCATTCCTCATCCAAGGGGAGCCAGGATGTCATTAGGCGATCGTTTCATTAACCGGGAAGCGATCGATTAACTGCATGGCGCGATATGCGTTTCGCCGCAAACTCTCTGGTAAGTGCGGAACATGAGGGATTTGAGAAAGAAAATCGAGGGTGCGGCGGAGAACACGAACGATATCTCCTTCATCCAGGCTGGTGTTATTGCAGAGTTCGCTCCATTCTGTGCCCAATGCCCATTGCTCGATGAGCCCTAGCCAGTCATACTCCAACCACACCGGAAAGATAATGTGATAGCGGCGCTGAAGTTGAAACAATCGGCGTCGGGTTCCTCGAAGCCCTGCTAGTGCCTGTTCGACTTCACCGGAATGGTCGTAGTCTGTCCAATTATCTGGGCGAGACACTTCGGTCACCAGCGCAGAACACGCGGCTGCAAGTTGATGAGGATCAAGATCGTCCAGTTCTCCTGATGCTAGCGCTAATCCTAACCAAAGCTCGTTGTCCCCTCGAATTGCGGCTGCAACTTGCCCAAGCTCGGTGGGTGCCACCCCGTCTAGATATTTAAAGTCTTGTAGGATTCTCATGAGGTTCAAAAACTCATGCCAGTATCGTTGGGTGCGATCGCTCAATTTTTCGCGGCGATCGAGAATTTCGTCTTGCAGCCGTTCAATACGGTTGCGCCGTTTCAGGATATTTTTGGGGTTGCCATATTGACGGAGCGGATGGGCATTGATCTGAGCGGCGATCGCCTCAACTTGGTGCAGTTGAGTCTGGACTTCGGGCGCAATTTCAGATTGGGTATCAATCGCAGGAATCTGTTGAGCGATCGCCACTGATGCTTCATCGCCTCCTCGAACCTGCCCGGGTTTTAGGGGCAAATCAGGCGGTGGAACTAACGCATCAACGCCTTCAATCCGAGGAAGTTCACTGTGTAGGCTCACCACATCGGCGATCGTGATTACATACCATCGATTGTCTTGCCCTAAGGCGACTAAATAGGGAGATTGCCCCGATCCCGATGCTTTCGTTGCTAACACTGCTGGTAACGGAGACGACACCGGCACGTGTTTGCCTTTGATACTCAGAACAGTACCTGCGATCGCAAACGTAAGTGCCATCGTCAATTCACGAGTACGAGTTTCTTGCGCCTGTTTTTGTAAGATTTTAAGTAATCGACGCTCTTCCTTAAGCCGCCCTGAAAGCTTTTCATAGCTATCGAGCTCCTCTGGGTCGATCGGATCGAGTTGAGCATGTTGATGTTCAAGCTCGGCTTCTAGGTCGGCGATCGCCTGTTTTTGAGGGGATAAATGCAGCGTGGCTAAATATTGCCCAAAACTTCGCTCAATCAGTTCTTTAGCCTCCTTCAGCGTGTGAATTTGGAGGAGATTGAGCACCATTCCATAGCTAGGCGTAAACTGGCTAATCAGCGGATCTGCGCCTGATATTGCCAGGTAAGCAGCTTCTGATGCACCCTCAAACCGAGTTTGAACGGTGACGACATGGCCTTGCTCATCCATGCCGCGTCGCCCCGCCCGCCCCGCCATCTGTAAGAACTCAGACGCATTCAGGAGGCGGTGTCCCCGGTCAGTCCGTTTTGAGAGACTAGAGATCACGGTAGTCCGAGCAGGCATATTGATTCCGGCAGCGAGCGTTTCGGTCGCAAATACGACTTTAATCAGCCCTCTCTGAAACAATTCTTCAACTAGTCCTTTCCAGGCGGGTAAAATCCCGGCGTGATGAGCTGCAATGCCTCGATAGAGCGGTTCAACTTGGCCACTTCGGGCTGCATCAGGGTTGCGTTCTAAGAACTGGTCGATGTGACGTTTTAGAGCAGCGGCTTCGTGCTCATTGACTAGCGAGAATTTATTGAATTCAGTTACTGCCTGATCGCAGCCTCTTCGACTGAAGATAAAATAAATCGCCGGAAGCATGTCTCGCTGCTGAAGCTGGCTGACAATTAGGGGTAAGCTCGGCGTTTCTTGCCGTTTGCGCTGACGCCTAGACCGTAACCGTGGATTGATGGCGCGTTCGTTGTGATCCAGCAGAGGAAACAACCCTTTAGGGTTAGAAAAATAAAAGCGTAACGGAACCGGACGATGGTCTGAATAAATGAGGCTAGTCGGACCATGCACAAGGTCAATCCAGTCGGTGAGCTGTTCACTGTTGGCGATCGTGGCAGATAACGCGACGAGCTGAATCTCAGGGGGGGCATAGATGATCGATTCTTCCCAGACGGTTCCTCTCTGGCGATCATTCATATAGTGGCACTCATCGAGCACGACAGCCTCGACATGAGTCAGTGAGGCTCCGACCTCACCGATGGGCGTGCCATAGAGCATGTTGCGGAAGATCTCAGTAGTCATCACCAGAATGGGGGCATCTCGACTAATCGACAAGTCTCCGGTGAGCAGCCCGACCTGATCATCACCAAACTGATGACGGAAATCTCGGAGTTTTTGATTGGATAATGCTTTGAGCGGCGTTGTGTAGAATACGCGCTTGCCCCTTGATAAGGCGCGGTAGATCGCATATTCCCCAATTAGCGTTTTTCCTGAGCCTGTCGGCGCGCAAACGACAACCGAGCGACCTGCATCTAGTGCGGCGATCGCCTGCTTTTGAAAATCGTCAAGTTCAAATGGAAAGAGTGCCGTCAGATTGAGCGTATTGGGGCTAATCGGAGGGCGTTCAGACTTAGATTCCACCACGTCATTTCTTTTCAATAAATGAATATGAGCAAGAGCTAGATTTAACTAACGCAACTAAATTGAGGTTGAATACTGATTCTACTCGTGCCTCTTATCTCTAACCTATACTTAAATTCCAATTTCAATTCATCTCTTGCAGATGATTCGCCACGCCTGATGAATTGCCCAGTCAGAAAACCCGAACGTTGAAAGAATCTGGTGCATCTCACTGAGGGTTAAGTATTGAAACGAATCCTGTTCAAATCTTGGGACTATCGGGGGTGCGTCAGCAAGGGTTGACTGCTTAGCCACCGAGAGAACAGATGACTCATTCTCGGCATCAGGGGCGATCGCAGCTAAGACTAACAAGCATTGCAATACCTCTCGCTGTCGATTCGTGAGGGGTTGGGGAGATGACGCTAAGCCGCTGAGACGATCAGACCTAGAGTGAGTGGTTTGAGCAGTGGGCGAATGGGTTTGAGTGCGGGTCTTTTGCGCGTAGCGAATCAGCATTGCAATGCCACCCCCAGCGAACGCAAAGATCAGGCTACTCAGGCTGCGTTCTGCCCAGTTATATTCTCCAGCTTGGTCGTTACAAACGGTTGAGACACGGGGCGATTGACAAGGTGCCTCAGCCTCTGTTTGGCGAAGCGGATTGCCAACCCAAAACCCCAAACATCCAGCACTTACAGCAACGAGCCAACTGATTAGGCGATGGGGATGTTGTGTCAATCGTGCCATCATGCGATCGCCCATCCCTTATGAATTGATCTCATACGGATTAATCTCAGCCTAACGCGTTTCTGCCAATGACGAACCGACCGGCGAATTGGCTTGCACTCGGGGATATGCGTGAAGCAAATTCATAAATCGTTGAGTATTGAAACTGCGGGGATCGCGTTTCCTGCCAGATTGATCAACGGCGCGATGGGTGGTAATGCGCTCATCTGGAACGGGCAATCGAGCCACAAGCCACGCTAGAGACTGATACTGAGCATCGGTGTAGCCGCTATGACCGCTTTGGTTACCCCGTCCGTCGCTCGGTGTTTCCAGAGACGTGTGATAAGCAAAATTATTCACCGAGGGTGAGAAATCAGGATTCGTGCGAACGGTTTCAGGTCCGTTGGGGCCATTAAAGACGGAGTTGCCAGCCCCAAACGCTCGCATCTGCGGATGCACTAAATGGACAATCGTGCCATCTCGTCGAATCAAGCTGTGATAGCTAACCTGATCGCTATCGTTTTCGTGGCGCGTTTGAAACAACCGAATGGCGCTATCTGCTGACCCGACGGTTTCATGAATGACGACCAGTAGGGGATTGGTCGCTGGATTGCCATACACATCGGTTAGATATCGCGGACCATAATTGGTTGGATCAGCCGGAATCACATCTTCTCTCGGGGTGTAGTTTGGCATGTTTGCCAGTTGGGCATCAGCGCTGGCATTGAGCGAATCTCCCTGAATCCGGGCTAACTCATCAGTTAGGGGGGCTGACTGAGACAACCGCACGGGCGAGAGGGCGGTGGGGGTGTCTATCGGTTGTGGATGATCCGGTTTTAGGCTGGCGATTGATTGAGAATGAACGACCACGGCGATCGCCAGCGTGATTATTCCCAAGAGCAATCCTCTGTTGCAGAGTTTAATTCTTCTCTCCATCACCTTAGCGTCCTCTATCGAATGCGACGTTGCAGAACTCTGTTCTCCAAATAGTAAACTATGACATCGAGCAGATATGATGTTAGATTGAGCCACAAAACTCCGATTAATTCATATAGAGCTTATCCATGGCAGAAACTTTCTTGTTTAACGCATTACGTGAAGCCGTAGATGAAGAAATGGGACGAGATTCTACGGTCTTTGTACTGGGTGAAGACGTAGGACATTACGGCGGCTCCTACAAGGTCACGAAAGGGCTCTATAAGAAATATGGGGAATTACGGGTCTTAGATACTCCCATTGCCGAAAACAGCTTTACCGGCTTAGCCGTTGGGGCTGCGATGACGGGGCTTCGTCCCATTATCGAAGGCATGAACATGGGCTTCCTATTACTTGCATTTAACCAGATTGCAAATAATGCTGGCATGCTCCGATATACCTCAGGCGGAAACTTTAAAATTCCGATGGTGATTCGAGGCCCCGGAGGCGTGGGTCGTCAGCTCGGCGCAGAGCATTCCCAGCGACTAGAGGCCTATTTTCAAGGAGTGCCGGGGCTAAAGTTGGTTGCTTGCTCGACTCCCTACAACGCAAAAGGGTTGTTGAAAGCAGCAATTCGAGACGACAATCCGATTCTATTTTTTGAGCACGTTCTTCTTTACAACCTGAAGGAGAATCTGCCCGAAGAGGACTATGTGCTTCCCCTCGATAAGGCGGAGATTGTTCGAGAGGGGAGCGATGTCACAATTTTGACCTATTCACGGATGCGGCATCATGCCCTACAAGCGGTTAAAACTCTCGAAAAAGAGGGATATGACCCAGAAGTGATTGACCTCATCTCGTTGAAGCCGTTTGACTTCGAGACGATTGGCGCGTCGATTTCAAAAACTCACCGCGTCATCATCGTCGAAGAATGTATGAAGTCCGGCGGGATCGGTGCCGAACTGACCGCATCTATCAACGATCGCCTGTTTGATGAATTAGATGCTCCCGTGCTTCGGTTAGCATCTCAAGATATTCCGACGCCCTATAACGGGCTGATGGAAAGTTTAACCATCGTACAGCCTCAGCAAATTGTGGAAGCTGTTAAAGAGATGGCTGCGCTCAAAGTCTAGCCTTAGCAGACCATGCCTCAGGTTCGCTTTGACCACGTTTGTGCCGCACACAGCGCACAGACTGACCATCGCTCAAGCTCACCCGCTGGGGTCGGGCACTGGCATGAGGGGCATCGTGGCAATGATTGAGTACGCAGTTTGATTGCGGTTGCCCAGTCGTTAAATGCCGTCTTTGGGTCTTTAGCCTCACCCCTCTGCGGATAGAACGATTGCTGAGAAGAGAACGGCGGTACTCGGCTAGGATGTTGAGTCCAAAGCGGATCGGACTTGGGGCGATCGCCCGATAGATGGGAGCTTCGATGCCACTGGTTCGTGGAAAACCGAATCTCGGCAAGTGGCTGATCGGCTAGATATCGGTTGAGCTTATCCAAAATGTGCCGTCGTTCAAATGCTAAATTTTGAGCCCATACAGGGCTCGACGTTGCCACATGTAGCACCTGTCGCTGAATCGCCACGGGGCGGGTTTGGGCAGCAACAGCAAATCCTACAATCTCGCTCCAATGAGTCAAAATATGCTGTAGCTGGTGATGGGTCTGCCAACCTGGCTCTCGTTGAAGAAATCCCAACGCTTTTTGGAGAGATGTAAACGTCATTGCCGTTAACCTTTGGATGATGGAGGCCGCAGAGTCATTATCCTGGGAAGCAATTACAGCCCTTGGGATTGCTTCGCGTTGCTCGCAATGACAGTAAATATTTTTGTCCACCCACTCATAGCATATTTATTGATTAGATAGCATATTTATTGATTAGAATAATGCGCGACTTGGTTAATATTAAGTCGGATAGGAAATTGAATTGATTTCCAGCGAATATCAGGGTGCCTATAATCTAGCGAATCATCTGTGCATTGAAATTTCAATATTATGTGAGATGCGTCTATTGGTCTGATTGTGAGTTTCAACCTTCCTTAGAGCCTGTTTAGCATGTGACACATGTGGCAGTCGTTGTAACTCGAATCGCCAGAATTTCTCAAACACCATGACGAGACATCTTAAGCGGATATTGATCTTGACTTGGATTGGCTTAGATTGCCTATCCTAAACGTACGAATTGGCATAAATTTGGCAGGAACTTAGATATGCGCCGCCGTTCTTCTGTACAGCATCCTACCGCATCAGTAAATTCGGATTTAGATTCTCTGCATCCTACTCTACAGGCTGCTTTGAGCAGTTTAGATATTCATATTGAGGAAGAACTCGCTCGATATCGGCAGGTGCGAGGTATTCAACAAAAGCCGTTAAACTCGCGTCAACGTGCGTCTCGACCGAGGCTCTCCTCTGCCAACCGATCGGAGCCATTGCTACAGCTTAATCCGAGTCCTGATCGTGACCCAGGAGAATCCCACTATCTGCACGCGGCTCAAACCGATTCTCTAACGGCAGATTCGATCGCCAAACACAATGGGAGTGCTTCTGCGTCTCTAGCTCGACGCCCGCCTGACAACTCATCCGAGATGGCTCCGGTTGATCCTGCTCGTTTGACAAGGGCGCGATTGCCTGCTGACGACTCATCTTCGTCCAGTCTTGCCAACGTTGAATCGGTTGATCCAGACGATTACCTAGAATCATCGGAAGAACTGTTGCGAAGTCTGGATGAGGCTGTGGTTCATCCTATGGATCCCCTAGATCCTCTAGATGATTCCCAAGAGTCGGGTATCTTAGCGAGTCTGCTAACCCCGCTCGGAATGGGGTCGATGCTATTGCTGTTGGTTTCGAGTACCACGCTTGGATATTTGATTACTAACCCCGATAGTTTTGGCTTGCGGACATGGGGCGATCGCGCTCGAAATGCAGACATCGCAAGTCAAAATGGGGAATCTGGCATGATGAGCACGCCCGATTTGTCTGCGGGAGAATTTCAAGACCTCAATTTAGATACTCTAACGACCCTACCAGACGAATCAACCACTGGGTCGCCGTCGCAAGTGCCAAATGTATCAAACCTTGAGCCGGGGACAGGACAGGATGTAGAACAGGGCACTCCGGTGCCGAGCGATGCAGCAGCGACCGTTGCCCCTTCTGCCCCTTCTGCCGTTGCGCCTGTGCCATCCGCTGCACCAACGGCTCGCGCCACTCAGTCGGGGCGATCTACGAATCGTCAAGCCCCGCTGTCTCGCCCTGCTGCGGCACCGTCTGCGGCACCGTCGGCTGCTCCCGCGCCAAGCCCTGCGCCGTCTCGTGCTCCTCAGCCTGCTGCCCCTTCGTCTGCTTCTCCATCTCCATCTAGTGCGCCATCAGTCGCAAGTGCTCCAGCTGCATCCTCGTCCTCTCGCTACTACTATGTGGTCACTGAGTACACGGGCGATCGCAGCTTAGAACAAGCTCGTGAGCATGTCTCAGGAGCTTATGTTCGTAATTTCTCAGATGGAGCGCGAGTTCAGCTTGGAGCATTTAACGATCAAGAAGGGGCGCAAAACCTCGCTGAAAGTCTTAGGCAGCAGGGTGTTTCTGCGCGAGTCTTAGAACGCTGATTTTTCTGAATCGCAAAACGAAGGTGCGATAGTATGAGAATAATCGAACGGTTGACTTTGCGTTGCGATGATTTAAGGTCGTGATTCTCATGGAGTCAGCTGTTAGGTTGTTGCTGAAACATTTTCCCTATCGTTATTATGCCGCGTCGTTAGGAGTGACATCATGGGATTTTTTGATCGGCTCATGCGGGTCATTCGCGCAAATCTAAATAGCCTCGTGGGTCGAGCGGAAGATCCAGAAAAAATTTTAGAACAGGCTGTTATCGATATGGAGGAAGACCTGATTCGGCTGCGCCAGTCAGTCGCTCAGGCGATCGCCACCCAAAAGCGCACAGAACGTCAGTGCAGTCAGGCACAATCAACCTCAGAAGAGTGGTATCGACGAGCTCAACTCGCCCTGCAAAAGGGTGAAGAGACCCTCGCCCGAGAAGCGTTAGCTCGGCGCAAATCGTATCAAGAAACCGCTAATGCTCTGCAAGGGCAACTTGATCAGCAGCGGGGCATCGTTGAGCAGCTTAAGCAAAATATGGTGGCCCTAGAGAGTAAGCTTTCTGAGGCAAAAACCAAGAAAGATATGTATATTGCGCGTGCCCGTTCTGCTAAAGCCTCGCAGCAGCTTAACGAAATGATGGGTGGGTTAGGAACCGGAAATGCACTGGCAGCATTTGAGCGCATGGAAGAGAAAGTCAATGAGCTTGAAGCTCGCTCGGAGGCGATCGCCGAACTTGGCAGTAATGATCTAGAAAAGCAGTTTCAGGCGTTGGAGAGCGGAGGAAATATTGACGACGAGTTGGCAGCGATGCGATCGCAGATGACCGGACAAGACTCTGCGAGCCTACCTGCTAGCGGTCAAGATCAAGAAGTTGATGCCGAGTTAGAAAAGCTCCGCTCTCAGCTCGACGACGCCTAAAAGACTGGGATTAAACGACCTGCTTTTCTCGTAAGTCTTGCAACTCGGTGGGTGAAACCGCGCCTCTCTCTGTGACGATCGCCGTGATCAAGCTGGCCGGTGTGATGTCAAATATAGGGTTATAACAGCGCGCTTCAGGGGGGCACATTCGCTTCTCTCCCACCTGAAAAATCTCAGCCGCATCATGCTCTTCGATGGGAATGTGATTGCCTTCGGACAGCTCAAAATCAATCGTCGACAAGGGGGCCGCGACGAAAAATGGAATATTGTGAGCGTTTGCAAGGACCGCGATGCTATAGGTGCCAATTCGATTAACGGTATCGCCGTTAATCGCAATCCGGTCGGCTCCGACAACCACGGCATCCACCATCTCCCGCTTCATGCAGTGAGCCACCATATTGTCGGCAATCACCGTAACCGGAATTCCTTCTTGCACACATTCCCACGCCGTTAGCTTCGAGCCTTGAAATCGTGGACGCGTTTCATCCACATATACTTGCTCAAGCCGTTGAGCTTGCCACGCTGAGCGAATGACGCCGAGGGCGGTTCCATACCCCGCCGTTGCCAAGGCCCCCGCATTGTAGTGCGTCAAAATCCTTAGATTTTGGGGTGAGGAAGGTAATGCGCTCAGACCATGCTCCCCAATATCTTGACAGGTTTTGAGCCCTTCAGCGTTCATGTCTAGAGCCGTTCTCAAGAGGGTTTGTTTGAGATGCTCAGTAGGACCGATGGTTTGCCGAGCCGATTTGAGCATGCGCTCTGTGGCCCACACTAAATTAACCGTTGACGGGCACGCCGCTTGAAACTGTGCGGCGATCGCTTCTAAAGTTTGCAGAAACTCCTCCCGATTACTCGTCTTGATATCTCTCGCCCCCAAATACATGCCATAGGCAGCCGCCACTCCAATAGCCGGGGCTCCACGTACAATGGTTGACTCGATGGCGCGAATCATATCATCGCAGCGCTTTACGTCTACTAAAGCAAACTCATTGGGGAGTCGGTTTTGGTCAATGAGCAGCACATGGTCGTCATGCCAGACAACGGGATGCAAGGACGAGAAAGCCATAGGTCAGGACACACAAATAGAACGAGGGTGAACACACGCGAGTAAATCTAGTCATAGATTAACCTTGAATTCTGTCAACCAGCTATGCCTAACTACCAACCGAGGCAGCCGCCTTTTCTCCAATCAGACGATTCTCAACGAAGCGATCGCAGCTAAACGCATTGATTGGATCGGGCACACGCTCTGTTGCAACCATCTCTGCCATGTTATATCCGCTTGCTGGTGATGCCTTAAATCCCCAGGTTCCCCAGCCACAGGTGATGTAGAAGTTTTTCAGAGCACTGACGGGTGACATAATCGGTGCATAGTCGGGAGTCATATCGCACATGCCTGCCCACTGCCGCTGAATTTTGATGGTGTGCAGGATGGGAAAGAGTTCTAAAATATGAGCCGCATAGCTTTCTAGGACATCTAGAGTCGACCGCATCGCATATTGAGGAACGCTATCGACTGCCCCCCCGCAAACCAACTCGCCGCGATCGCTCTGGCTAATGTAGATGTGGAGCGTCGAACTCACCACAACATGGTGAAGCCAGGGTTTTAGCCCTTGAGTGACAAATGCCTGCAATGGATGCGTCACAAGCGGCAGTTTGACGCCAACGGTTCGGCAAACCTCAGACGTCCATCCTGCTGTGGCCGATACAACCTTATCGCAGTGAATCGTTCCTCGATTTGTCTGAACGCCTGTCACAGTGCCATTCTCAGTCAGAATGTCTTCAACGTGGGTCAGTTGGTGAATATGCACGCCATTGCGGTCAGCCCCTCGCGCAAACCCCCATACGACCGCGTCGTGGCGAATAATCCCACCGGGCGGATGATACAGCGCTCCCATAATTGGATAACGAGTATTATCGGATACATCAATGTCAGGAATCATCGCCTTAATTTCTTGGGGCGTCACCATATAGCTGTCAACGCCGAGTGCTTTATTTTGCTCGGCGCGCGTCGTCAATGCTGCCATAGATGCGGTGCTGTGCCCGAGGGTAAAGTGCCCCTGCTGGCTAAACATCAAATTGAAGTCTAGTTCCTGTGACAGGGTTTCGTAGAGTTGCAGGCTTTGGTTATAAAATTGAATGCCTGCCTCGGTGCGATAGTTTGAGCGAAGGATGGCGGTATTTCGCCCGGATGCACCATAGCCAATATATTTTTGTTCAAGAACAGCGACGTTTGTAATTCCGTGACGGGTCGCTAAATAATAGGCAGTCGCTAATCCATGGGCACCACCGCCAATAATGACCACATCGTAGAAACGCTTGACGTCGTGAGTTGTCCACATGGGGTTTGGCATTCGGTTTCTCAGTGCTCCCTATGGTGCTGACTCATTAGCATAGCGTCAATGATTAATCTACGGCTGATTCAACGGCATCAATTTCTTGTCACAAAACTGACGCAAAACCCTACGAAAGAGAGATCCATTGTGGCTCAAAATCAGATACCGTAACATTTGAATTCCAATATAAAAAATTAGTAAAGGATAGACTTGTGGTTCCTCTTCGTGATGAAAACCCCGTCAAAATTACGCCGTACGTGACGTATGGTTTGATTGCCCTCAATATTCTCATCTTCTTTTTTGAGTCTGCGCTGTCTCCTCAGGGGTTGACGGAGTTCTTTTACACTTGGGCCGTCGTGCCTAAGCAATTGACTCAAAGCTTTCAAGGCGGGTTTTCCTATGCCAATGCGTTTGAATGGAGCACCTTAATTACAGCGCAGTTTCTCCATGCAGGTTTTTTGCACGTAGCAGGGAATATGCTCTATCTGTGGGTGTTTGGCAACAACTTAGAGGAACAGCTTGGACGGATAAATTTTGTCGTATTCTACTTGCTCTGCGGTGTGTTGGCATCGCTAGCGCAGTGGTTTTTCGCCCCTGATTCGACGATTCCGTCGTTGGGTGCAAGTGGGGCGATCGCTGGAGTGATGGGCGCCTATATTTTCCGCTATCCCAAAGTACGAATTTTAACGTTTATTCCGCTTGGCATTTTCTTCTACACAATTCGTATTCCTGCGTTGCTGTTTCTCGGTTTTTGGTTTGTCCAGCAAGCACTCTACGGGCTTGCCAGTCTAGGCGCACCCGCTAATGTCGGGATGGAGAGTGGTGGCGTTGCCTACTGGGCTCATGCAGGCGGCTTTGTGTTTGGAGCAGCGCTAGGTCCTCTATTTGGGTTGTTTAGCAATCAGCCGTCCGATGAAGATGATGGTGCTTACTTAGACGCTCAACCGATGCAATCTGAATCGTCATCTTCGTCAGAGCAAGAGCAGATTTAGTGAGAAACGTTATCCTGCTTGAAATTCTACTGGCACGGTAGCAAGCCCGGTTGGAACTAAGCCTACTCCGATGCCCACATCAAGGAGCGCCTCAAACAGGGATTCGGACAGGCTGCGCGGATGCAGGATGATGTCAAGCTGTGAGGTGCGATAGAGAGTGCAGCGAATCGTATGCATGGTCGTTTGAATCACCGAGCCGGCAACCAGGCGATCGCGCCGTAGATCCATTGCGGTTGAGCGCTCTAGCACCTCATCTCGACGCTGTCCTGCTAGTGCTAAACATCCCATTGCGCCCGTTTGATTGACTATTGTGATATGAGGCCCGGGGCGATCGCCATCAAGTTGACCCAGCAGCGACACTTCGCGTCCGGCTTGGCACAGGATTAGATAATCATGGGTCGTCAATCGCAGAACTGCCGCGTCTGGAGTGCTGACGCTCAGTAGGGGTGAAATAGACGATGCTCCGGCACAAAGCATTTCAGCGGCATGAGCAGCCTGTTGACCCGACAGCGAAATTTTGCCGATGTGTGACCAGTCGGCTAAAACCGATCCCGTTTGCAGAGATTGTTTTTCGGCTGGCAGATTGCCAAAGTGTTCAGCAATCTGCCAACCCTGTTGATCGATTAGCGTCGCAGAATAGGCTCGATAGATGCCTGAGAGTGGACTGTGTTTCGTCAATATAGGGCGAACCATCAACAATGTCTTACTTTGGAATGTCTTACTTTTGATCGAAGCGCGTGGACAAAGAATTTTTTTATCCTGAAACTGTAGCATTGATGCTTAGAAGATTAGCAGGTATTAATGTTGCACAATTTGAAGCCCATGCTATAGCACGAGGACGTATGAGTCAGAATGCACCCCAACCTGCTGACGAGCAGCAAAATCAATCGCAAGCTTCCCCCGACACTCAAGCCGCGCAAAATGCTGAGCGCGGTAAAAAGGAACCCGTTGACCCCCGAGATTTGGTTTACAAAGAGGGCACGCTGGAAAATGCGCGAGAGGTGATTGAAAACCCGGCGGTTACGCCTGAAATGCTCAATGAACCTCAAGAAGGGCGAGGCTTTCGCAAATAAGCCGTTATGGGGACAATAGACACTGCCTAAACATCTATAGCAATCCTAAATCATTCATGAAATGGGAGTGCGGGCATCTTGCCCGCGTTGGCAAAGCCTCTCCATCAGGAGAAACGAGACGCTCGCACTGGAAATTTTTACAAATCATTTGGGATTGCTATATGAGCCAAAGAAACAGCTAAATATCTGACTGTACGGGCGGTTCGCGTTCGCGCTAGCGTCTCTTTAGAGAAACCGCCCCTCCAAAATTCATCCCTCTGATCAGCAACGCCTTTTCGTTTGCCCTATTGCCCACTTTTTCGTTTGCCCTATTCTTTTGCCTAAAGACATGCGTATTGAATGAAACATGTGTGTCTCTGAATTGAGCAGGCATGATGCTGACGGTGTATCATGCCTTGGATTTACAAGACTTTGACTGAGCCCCTAAGATTGGAACAGGTTCCCGGCAACATTACGCTCACTCCTAACGGGCGCATTATTTTTAGTCTTCATCAGTTCTATGAGCCAGAATACCGAGTCGTCGAGTTAGGCGATAATAATCAGTTGATTCCGTTTCCAAACCTAGAATGGGCGGATGGCATTGACGATACAGGAACAGGGTTAGACGCAGTATTAGGAATTCAGGCTGACCCGACGGGAACTGTCTGGATGCTCGATGCGAATGGTGTGGTGGGGCGCTAGGCAGAGAAGAACTCACGAACGGTGCCCCACAAACCTTGAGCGCGTCTAGTTTGAGGTCCTCACGCTATTGCGTAAAGCTATATGAACAAAATTCATACCAAGATGCACGTAACTTTTTGATGATCCCAGTTCGGTCTAGCTAGATTAGAAGTATCAAGTCGATACCATCGATCCACTGTTTTGCTACGACGGTAGGCAAAACCGCGAGGGTTGATTGTCTAAGAGGTGCGATACCAGCAAATGGGCTTGACAGCACGTATGTGAGTGTTGTGCGACCTCATGTTGACTTGCCATAGACTAGGTATCTTTGGATTCTATTCTTTAGAGATTAATTTGACTGCCTTTCAAGACGGGAAATTTCTCGTGGCGCTTATATTTAGTGCGCTTATTTAGTGCGCTTATTCAGCAAGCACAGTAACGGACGTCAATGGAGGTGAGAGATGAGGATTCTTCAACAGGTGCAGCGCTCTCTTTCTCCACAGGGGAGAGAATTACATCCAGTATTTATCTGGTTTGTGATGGTGCCAACGGGGATCGTGTATTCACCCATCTGGGCAATATCTGTGGCGATCGCCCACGTTGCCAAGCGCCGGCCAACTCTCGCTCCAGCTAGGTTCAGTCAAGAATTTAATTCACTCGAACATGAATTCACCCAAGAGCTTCAGTGGCGTCGCCTCAGGGGAAATACGCCCCTATCATCATCTGACGATCTTTGAATTTCTCACTTAGCTTGGCTAAGGAAATTCGCCAAATTCTATAGCTAATTGTAAGATTTTGACGACGTTACTCTGATCCCTGTCATACACTTAGGCTTAATAGCGCTTTTGGGCTAGATTATCCGCTATCAGCCCATTACAATCAGTGGTTAGTGCGCTGCTCTCTGGTGCAGGATGGCAGGCGCTTTGTGAAAGGTGTCGGGGATTATGGTCAGAAAAAAGCTTAACCCAATTTCAAAGGAAGCCGGTCAGCCTACAGCGCATTCTGGCATTCGTCTACCAGGGGAGTCGATCGATCTGTCGCAACCGTCCAAGCATCATCCGCATCAAACGGTTAGAATGCAGCCTGCTCGGCACCAAAATCCTACCGTTAGAAAACTTCGCCAAGAGGTGGTTCAGGCTTCTTCCCATTCAACTCCAGCACCTGTTCCAGTGACTCGTGCCCAATCGTCTCCAACTCGACCGCCCCGTCAGTCTGCTCGTCCGCGTCAGTCGTCGTGGGATTGGTCAATTATTTGGATTGCCTTGATTAGTTTTTTTGGCGCAACGGGGGCGATCGCCTTTCAGTGGCTCACTCAGCTTCCTCCAGCTCCTGACTGCGAGCAAATTTCGCCGTTAGCGTCAGATTCGGAGCGGCTTTACTGTGCCCAACAAGCAGCTGAAGTCGGAGATGAGGACTCGCTGGCTGACGGAATAAATCTCATCAAAGAGTGGTCAAATCAACATCCGCTCTATGACGAAGCTCAGGAGCTGATAGGGGATTGGTCAGCCACGCTGCTCAGGGTCGCCCGCTCTAAAACTGATCAGGAAAGCTTAGCCGAGGCGATTGCTATCGTGAATCAAATTCCTGAATCTAGCCCGCTCCATTCAGAGGCCCAAGCAGAAGTGGCTCAATGGAAGCAAGAGTGGCAAACAGGAAAAGCCATTTATGAGAAGGCGATCGCCGCAATTCATTCTAAAGATTGGGATCAGGCATCTGAACAAATTACGGCATTGGGGCAGATTCAATTCGACTATTGGAGTCAAGAGAGATCAGAAACCCTAACCTGGCAAATCTTGAACGAAAAGCAAGCGTGGCAAGACTTAGATCAAGCAGACACTCTTGCCAAGGGAAAAGACTTAGATCAGTTAGTTGAGGCGATCGCTCTCATCCGTCAGATTGATCCTCAAACCGATGCATGGAAACAGGCTGAACCTCGCCTCAAAGAGTGGAGTAACCGTGTCGCCAATGCCAGTCTAGAGGCACTGCAGCAGGGAAATACTCAGGCGGCAATGACGTTAGCTCAGCATGTTCCCCCCGATCCAACCTTTGCGCCCGGTGCGTTTGACTTAATCCAGTTTAGCCACGCCCAGATGCTAGCCTCAACGACTGAGTCGGCTTGGGAGCCAACCCTCCAACACGTCTGGAATTTGTTCCAAGCTCTTACCATCGCTCACCACATCGAGCCTACCAGTCAGTTTTATAGCCAAGCGCACGCTCAGTCTCAAACCTGGCAAGCCCATCTCCAGGATTTGATTCAGCTTCAGTTTGCAACCTGGATCGCAGGCTTCAATCAGGAATTTGCGCTGCAGGCTGCCATCCAACAGGCTGAAATGGTCGGCGCTGATCGCCCCCGTCGCCTCCAGGCGCAAACTCTAGCAGCCCATTGGGGACAAGAAATCCAGCGGATTCAAGATCGTCCTCTATTAGCAGAGGCGCGTCGACTGGCGGAGCCGGGCACGATCGATGATTTGCAGGCAGCCATTCAGCAAGCACAGCAGATTGATCCAGATCGTGCCCTCCGTCCTGATGCCGAAACGGCGATCGCCCAGTGGACCGCTCAAATTCAAACCATTGAAGATCAGCCTATTTTAGATGAAGCTCGTCAGCTCGCTGAAGCTGGGGACTTGGCAAAAGCGATCGCTCAAGCCAAGAAGATCGACGAAGATCGAGCACTCTATGCGGACGCACAGACAGCCATTCAAGACTGGCAAAACCAGATTCAACTGGCGCGCGATCGCTCCTTGCTCGATGAAGCATCCGCTCTTGCTGCCCGAAATCGATTAACCAATGCCATCAATCTCGCCAGCCAGATTAGCCCAGGGCGGGCGCTGTATGACGAAGCTCAAGCGGCGATCGCCCAGTGGAGTGATCGTCGTGCAGAAATCTGGAGCGCCTGGGAAGCCGAAGAGCCTCGTCCCGCCGCGCCGTCTTACACCGAGCCATCCTACAGTGAGCCTGCCCAACCTAGTGCTCCGGCAGACAATTCGTCCGAGAATCCCTACGATGGCTACTATGATTCTCGGTACTACGATGACTATTATGGCTATTAATTAGCTATTAAGCTGGCTATTAAATCGATGACGGATTACAGCGACTGCTGATAATTAGCTCGGCACGTGTCTAAAATCCGATGATCGTTATCACTGACAGCATCAATCTGATGGTAGCCCTCTAGCTGAGCGGGGGCGATCGCCGGATTGTCTGCTATTGCGACCTCAGAGGGCGTTGTGACTGCAACCGAGTAGGGATAGGTATCCCGTTCGTAGCTGTCGGTGATATTCAAGGCAAGCTGATTTGCCTGAAGCTCGCCATGAAAGCAGTCAAACGACGAATATGGCATGTAAAACGCTCCCACAATGCGATCGCCATCCACCTCAAATACCATGTATGCGGCCCCGATTTCATCGGGTTGAGGAGATTGACCGTAAAGGTAAACGCCGTTTGGTATCGACGCGGAAGGCTCAGAAGTAGCCGCTTGAGAAGACTCACGATTCACAGGCGACTGCATCGCAGACGAAGACTCAATACTCTGAGCTGGCAACGCAGAAAGCCCGCCCACCATCAAACCCAGCGTGAGGAGCAAACCAGTCAACGACGATTTATTAAACCGATTGATGATTGAAAGCCTCGGTGAACAAGATTTTATCGTCGGATTTAACACCCTTACCTCCTCCCAAATTCAACGCCTAGCCGTAAAGCTATAAAACAGTAACTTCATCCCCTCTCTGAACTGAAAGGATGCGATCGCCAGACCCATTGAACATCTCGCAAGGTCTGAGCAAAATTTCCCTAAATCGGGCGATTAGATCGAGTGATTCCCTGCCTCCGCCGTTTCGATCTACGGCTTAGCAACTCCTGATCTCTACACCCGCTCGGCCACCGATTCCTGATGAGATATGAGAAGATCTGCGACTTGATGATCTCTCAGCAATCCTTTTATATTGAGCAGCCAATGATAGTCCGATGCAGTTCCTGAATTCACCTCAGCGATCACACGAGACACCCTAATCACGAATTGCAAGGCATCTCTATCACACCTATACCTAATTTATACCGGATAACACGCTCTTAATTCCACCAAAAGAAGGAAAGATGACGTTAAGACTTTTGAATCTAAACAAAATATAGCCGTACGCTCTCGCGTTAGGATGCTGAACGTGTGGTGAGTCCCGCGCGGCGCGCGGGCTCACCACACAAACCTGTCCCCGTAGGACAATATAAACAAATGGATACTCATTTCATGACAAAGCGAGGCGTGACGACCATACCCCGCTAATGAAACAGACTAATTGACCGAGTAAATTCACCCAGAGACGCTAGCTAGCGAGGTATCCCCTAACGCTTGCTTTGCGACGACGTAAATGATCTAGAGCTTTCCGCTCTAGCTGACGAACGCGCTCGCGGCTGATATTCATCCGCTGTCCGACTTTAGCGAGAGATAGCTCGTTGCCATCGTTCAAGCCAAATCGAAGTATCAGCACTTCTCGCTCTTGAGGAGTCAGCTCAGCCAACAAATCGTCTAGATCCTGGCGCAGCAATTCCTGGGTGGCATACGATTCAGGAGACAGCCCATCATCTTCTAACAGGTCTTGCAGTTCAGTATCCTGGTTATCTCCCACTCGCATGTCAAGAGATACAGGCTGACGAGCCAGAATCAGATATTCTCGAATCTGGGAAGGTTCTAACTCAAGGGCTTCTGCAATTTCGCCCGGCGTCGCGCTGCGTCCCAGTTTTTGCGTCAGCTCACGCTGCACCTTCTTAATTTTGTTGAGCTTTTCGGTAATGTGGATCGGCAACCGAATCGTGCGAGCTTGCTGAGCGATCGCCCGTGTAATCGCTTGGCGAATCCACCAGTAGGCGTAGGTTGAAAACTTATAGCCCCGAGTCGGGTCAAATTTTTCTACACCGCGCTCTAAGCCCAACGTACCTTCCTGAATAAGGTCAAGGAATTCTAAGTTGCGCTTCTGATATTTCTTGGCGATCGCAACAACCAATCGGAGGTTTGCTTCGATCATCTTTTTCTTTGATCGCTGACCTACCCGCATCAGATTGCGTAACTCGGTCTCGGTCAGCTCAGCTTTTTCTGCCCACTCTTGAATGGACGGTTCCCGGTCTAGCGTTTCAGCAAGCGACTCTTTCAGCTCTAAAAGTTCCATCATCCGCTGAACTTGCTTGCCAAATACGATTTCTTGCTCGTGGGTCAACAGGGGAACACGACCAATCTCATGCAGATAGGTTCTGACCATATCTGCAGTGAACATAGGTTTTGGTGCCTTGGCTTTTAAATCTACTGTTTGCATGGGAACGAGGTATCGCGTCAAACACAGCTTGGTTTTAAGGCTCCCAACGATCGAAACCCTTAGGAGACCATGAAATAAGGATTCGGAGTTTACTCTTTCGTCCTTGGAGATTAAGCGGCGAGTGTTAGAAATGCGTGTTTCAATACAGTGGAATTGGGCTCTCTGGAAATGACGAAACGTAATTACGACATCATCCGGTTACAGAACACTTAATCCTCATCTGAGCCTCTCTAGCAGTCCCAGATATGAAATCTACTCCGCTACATCAAATCCAGTCCTAAATTCTAAGGCTTTGAAGCTTATAACCGAACCCAACTCATCAAATCCCTAATAAATCCCTAGAATTAAAAGTCGAAATCATTATGAGTTCGCCCTAAGATTAGGATATTACAAGTCTACGCTCAAGTAAAGACTTAAAGACTCATCCGGTAGGGTGAATCATCAGTAGGAATTTGGCTAATTGATTCTGGCTTTAGAAAATGCATTTCAAGCATTGAGGCATCCTATTACTCCTGATTGAACTAGTTAGTCTAGCGGTAGCCGTTTATCTCAACCTAAAAACATTTAGGCCATGTCATCATTGTCATCTAAATGCTTATAAGGCGATAGGAAACACACATAGGGATAACCGAACAATTTTCCAAAAAAATGTTTGTGCAGCGCAATCATTGGAAGCCCCAAAGAATCTGTTTTATGGGGGCTTGATAGGTTTGAATGAATTTTATTTGTCGTGCCAATTGGGTGGATCGGGGCATCTATTCGTTTATGTCGAAGAAATACCTTAAACTGTTCCTACCAGATTTTCCTGAGAAGAAGCTGAATAGTATCTAATTAAACGCGCCATCTTTTACTGATGATTATGCGGAGGCTTATTGCTTGATTATCTAACAGAAACCATAACGATTGAAATCGTTCATCCTACTAAGCAAACCGATTTTGTGTCTCTCTATTGAATCAAAATAGGTAGCCAAATGCTCACGCCTAAATCTATCTTAAGTATCATTTAAGAATCTTATCGAGAAGCTGCTGTGCGCCGATAATCCTGCTCAAAATTCGTCTATAGCAATCCCAGATGGGTTGTGAGCGGTGGGGCGGGCGCCGCCCCACCGCTCACGTACTATTCACAAGCGATTTAGGTCGCTATATCACCATCCCAGTTCTGCTTTGGCGGCGGCGGCTGCATCAATGACCGCTGCAGTTGGCATGTCTTCCCAGCACGTATCCCCAATCTCTGCATAAAATGATTCGTCGTAAGGACGGGTGCGAACCACGACTGGCATCGGAACGGCGTGTCCCAAAATCAGGGCTTGTTGTTTGGAGTCTAATTTTGCCAAAACTGACCGCAAACTTTGTGCTCCCGAAACGCCTGTGAAGATTGCGTCGATGTCTTTTTCGTCATTGAGTAAGGCCGTAATCCGCGTGCCGACTTGAGACATAACCTCATTGTCAATTCCTGATGGACGCTGATCGACGACTAGCAGCGTCACAAAATATTTACGCATCTCGCGGGCGATCGTGCCAAAGATAGTCTGACGAACCGTGCTGGGATCAAGAAACCGATGGGCTTCCTCAATCGTGATGACGAGCTGATTGGGGCGATCGCCCGGATTCTTGGTTTGCAAAAACTTCTCAGCCTTGCGGACATAGCTCGCATGAATGCGTCGCGCGATGAGATTAGTAGCCAGCATATACGACAGCATGTTGGACTGCGATCCAAACTCAACGACCACGTGCTTGCCTGCCTCTAACGATTTCAGAATCTGGCTGACATAATCATGGGGGCAGCTGTTGCGAATGTATTTTAAGTCATCTAAACGGGTTAGCTTACGCTGCAATGCCATGATGGACGACTTGCTGCCCATCTTTGTTTCGCAAAATTCTTGAATGTCCTCATTACTCATTCCTAGCAGGCGATTAATCCAAGATTTGCCAAATTCGTTGCGAAGGATGATGGCGTTTTCTAGGCTAGCTTCGGAGAGATTTAATTCTCCGCGTACTAGCATGAGATCCTCGACCTCAATTTGGCTATAGCTGATGTAGAGATCTTGGGCATCTCGCACCCCCCGGCGCTGGGTTGATTCTGGATCGAGGGTATAAATCTGTACCTGCCCTGGAAACAACTGCCGCAATCCCTTGACGGTGCTGAAGTGCTTCCCTTCACTAGCCGCTTCCCAGCCATACTCCGAATGCATGTCAAAAATTAGATTAACGCCTGCCCGTTTGCGAATGATCCCTGATAGCAAGAGCCGGGTTAGAAATGATTTTCCAGTTCCTGATTTGCCAAAGATTCCGTTGCTGCGCTCCACGAACCGATCTAAGTCAAGACAAATCGGCACATCCATATCAATAGGTTGACCAATCGAGAAATTTCGCCGATGGGGATCATCTTCCCACCCAAACACGGCTCGAAAGTCTCTTTCGTTGGCTTCATGCACCTGACTAAAATGGCTAGGAATCGTCTTAACAGGGAGTAGTTCAATGTCTGCACTGCTCTGAGCCTGATAGGATGCGGATTGGGCGTTAGGGAAGGTCTGAGTTTCGTGGGTATCTTGTCTCCCGTCTCCTGCCTTGCGGTTCTCTGGTGTGAGCATCAGCATCGGAGATAGGTCAATCGTGCCGTAGGTGCCCGTGCCAGCTAACACGTCTTGCAAAAACGTATTGCTTGGATCGGGCGGATTCGCCAGAATGCGGGGGCTTGCCGTTCCGAGTGATACATCGGTCAACATGCAGAAAAAGTGCGATCGCACGCCTCTGACAACCAAAAACTTTCCGACCCGCATATCTTCAACGGATACGTCAGGGTGAAGCCTCACCTCTAACCCTTGACTGAGAGACCCCTGGATGACTGAACCCAATGGTCGGTCTAACTCCATGCAACGCCTCCAAGCCTTGAGTACACCGAATATGAACTACTCTATTAATACACCTGTTCTGAATTTGAGCAACTAAATTGATGGATAGCCTACACTCCCATTTCAATTTTCTTGCTACATCTTGTATAGCCGTACGCTCTCGCGTTAGGACGTTGAACGTGTATAGAACCTCCGCGGCGCAGGGCCTCTACCCATAAACCTGAGCCTGTAGGGCCATACAAATAAGAAATAGTGGGTTTGCCCATGCGTAGCCTAATTCAGAGATTCCTCTCCAGATGCTCATTGGTGCCGGTTGCCTTTTTACTTCTCTTCATACTGCTCGGAGTGGAATTATTCAGCAACACCCCAAACACCCCCCAATTTAATTCATCTGAAAACAGAGAGCGAGAAAATTGGATGATGGAACTGACAGATACCGACCGTGCCGTAATTCGCGCTGTTATTGAGCAACAGCTTGAAGCCTTTCAAGCTGATGATGCTAACACGGCATTTTCATTTGCTAGCCCAGGCATTCAAAGCCAGTTTGGTTCACCCGAACAATTTATGGAGATGGTGAAATCTTCATATCTGCCCGTATATCGACCGCGTTCTGTGATGTTTGAAGGCATTATCACTATCGAAGGCCGTTTGGCGCAGCGCGTGATTGTGATGGGGGCGGACGGCAATTTGATGAGTGCCTATTACGTGATGGAAAAACAACCGGATGCAGGATGGCGCATCAACGGATGTATCTTGATGCCGTTAGAAGGACAGGGAATTTAGTAAATTGAAGGAGTTATGAGCGAGGAGTCTTGGCGTATGTCTCAAACCGGAAGCCCGGGTGAATCTCGTTTGCAATCAACTGGAAGCGATCGCCTACTCGTACCTGCCAGTCTGGAAACACCGCATCGCCTGAGAATATTCCTTCTACTATCGTGAGCTCTAACGTATCTGCTAGTTCAAGTGTCTGGTCATAGATAGACGCTCCGCCGATGATATAAATGGTTTGAAATGATGCAGCACGTTTGAGTGCCTCACCAATTGATCCGACAAAGCGCAGATTAGCATGGGTTGTCTGAATGCTCTTGTAATCTTCAGGAGAGGATGTCACTACGAGGTTAAACCGATTGGGAAGACTGCGCCGATTTAGCCCAGATTCCCAGGTTTTACGACCCATTACGACAGCGTGCCCCGTGGTGAGGCGTTTGAAGCGGTGGAGGTCTTCAGGAATCGTCCATGGGAGTATGCCGCGATCGCCAATCACCCGATTTGTGTCTGCGATCGCCGCGATGATGATAATCGTTGGCGTGCTCATACAATTCTAAAATTCACACCCTCATAGAAAGTTTTGGGAATATGCCCAATCTTGAGCCTGCTGCAAAAATACTTGTACAGCGGGTGTTGCCGAATCGTGGGAGAGAACGGCTAGGGCAAGGTCGCGCTGAGGGGGTGGGTCTAACCGCAGCAGATGAAGGTGGGTGAGGTCATTTGGCAGCGTCATTTCAGGTACGATCGTGATCCCCATGCCCTCCTGCACCATGGCAAAAATTGTTCTCGAATCGACCACTTCAAACTGAATGCGAGGTTTGACTCGCGCGTGCCGAAACATCTGCATAATCGCAGGTTTGCATCCTGCATTTGACAGAATGAAGGGGACGTTTGCAAGCTGTCGTAACCCAATCTGGGGGTGCTGAGCAAGGGGATGCGTATCCGAAACAACGGCAAGAAATTCATCGTGGGCGATCGCCATGGTGTCGAGTTCATGACAGGGAAGCGGAACCACGCCCACATCGACCGCACGCGATAGAATCCATTCTTTCACTTCGTCGTCAGTGCCTTCAAACAAAATAATTTCAATCCCTGGAAACCGCTGCTGAAATTGGCGCAGCAATCCGGGAAGAAATCGCGCGGAAACGCTAGGAAAACTCCCCAACCGAATTTTGCCCGCTTCTAACCCGACAGCAGCGGCAGCCTCTTGCTGGATCTGCTCGGCGTTGAGGAGAATGTCGCGGGTCAGCCGAATCGCGCGATCGCCAATGGCGGTTAGCCGCATGCCGGATTGGGCTGAGCGATTGCGGCGCGGGTCGCGTTCAATTAAGGAAATCTGGAGTTCGTTTTCAAGGGTGGCGATCGCATGACTCACCGCAGACTGAGTCATTCCAAGTTGTTCGCTGGCAGCCGTAAAACTACCGGCCTCGATTACGGCAGCAAATGCCTGAAGCTGAGCCAGTGTAATATGAATCTTTTTCATAGTAAGAATGACTAGCATCGATTTGATTCATTCTAATCCCGACTCTATTCTGACGATACGGTGGTATGCGCTGGAGATAAGTGCAAGTTGCCATAGACCAAGTTATACCAATTCTCGATTTTGGATGTGCGATTTTGGATTGACGGCCAGCAGCCTTGCAAGGATTCCGGCCCGTTCATTTGTAGCCTTACTTTGAAGAATTGGTATTATTCGCAATCTACGGAGACTAATCATGAATTTTCGTGATGGGGCGATGCTTCTGTTACTTGCCGCAATTTGGGGCGCGTCGTTTTTATTTATTCGCGTAGCAGCACCGATTTTAGGGCCTGTTGTCTTGGTCGAATGCCGCGTTGTTCTCGCTGCCGCAGCCTTATGGGCTTATGCGCTTGCAACTCAGACGGCATCCTCGTGGCGCATGAAATGGAAGCCCTACTTGATGTTAGGCGCATTAAACTGCGCGATCCCGTTCCTGCTGGTGGCGATCGCAGAATTACGTCTAACGGCATCCATTGCAGCGATTTTGAATGCAACGATTCCGCTATTTAGCATTGGCGTTGCGGCGATCGCCCGACTTGAACAACTAACCATCAGACGCATGATCAGCTTGTGGATTGGATTTGCAGGGGTCATTATCCTCATTGGATGGAGTCCGCTGCCGCTGACCCGCGATGTGCTGATTTCTGCGGGGTGTTCGCTGCTAGCGTCGTTGTTTTATGCAATCGGAGGAGTCTATAGCAAGTGGGCATTCAAACACGAATCCCCTCTCCATTTGGCGATCGGACAGCAAGTTGGGGCGAGTTTGCTGCTGTTGCCCTTAGCAGTGCTCAATTTGCCTGATCAACGTCCATCTGTTGTAGCGATTTTTGCAGTCATCGCCCTGGCAGTCTTATCAACGGCGATCGCCTATCTGCTCTACTTTTCACTTATTCGAAACGTTGGTGCAACCAATACCCTGACTGTTGCGCTGCTCATCCCTATATTTGGCGTGCTTTGGGGCTTCCTATTTTTAGATGAGCCGCTCAGCATCGGCACGTTCGCTGGCTTAGCGCTCATTCTGTCCAGCATCGTTTGGGTCGCAAATCTGCGTCTCAGAGAACGCATCTATGCGATGCTGTCATCGGGTTTACGATAAGGGATATGCGGATTATACCAATTCTCGATTTTAGATTTGCGATTTTGGATTGACGGCCAGCAGCCTTGCAAGGGTTCTAGCCTGTTTATTGGTAGCCTTACTTCAAGGCCTCGCCTAGCATCAGAATCAATAACCGAACCCTTATGCTCCACGAAGTTCGTCGTATTTCGCTCGAACTGCCTGAATGTCTTGCCACATTAGCCACTTAGGGCTTCCCTTTTCCTTAGACTGATTTCGCAACAAATAGGCGGGGTGAAAAATCGGCATGCATAGTCGATCCTCCCACTCCATCCACTGTCCACGAATTTTAGTGATGCCTCGTTTGTCGCCGATGAGCCCTTTTACAGACGACGCTCCCGTCAAGAGAATGATTTTGGGATCAACCATGCGAATCTGCTCCATCAGATAAGGGCGACAGGCATCCATTTCTTGCTGCGTCGGAGCCCGATTTCCCGGCGGACGACACTTCACGATATTGCAGATGTAAACATCTTTTTCGCTGTCCAATTTGACCGACTGAAGGATCTTTTCGAGTAGCTGTCCCGCCTTGCCGACAAATGGAAGCCCCGTTTCATCCTCATTCTGCCCCGGCCCTTCGCCAATAATCACGATGTCTGCTTGCGGATTGCCTCTACCAACCACTGCATTCGTACGACCTGCTGCTAGTCCACAGCGTTGACATTGGTTGCAGTGCTTCACCATCAGGTCTAAATCCTGATACGTTCCTGGCGGAATCGGCACCTTTACATCCGTCGGAATCAAATCTGGATTGATGTCTTCCGGAGAAAGAGCTTCCTCGGTGGAGCCAAATAAATCAATTTGCTGGTTATCTGCCATGAATTCGGACACAGGAGAACGGCTTTAAACACCCTGAAACGTATGTATAACATAGTCCTAACGGCTTAGGCGCTACACCACATTCGATATGCTAACGCGAGAGCGTGAGGCTATAGAATTTAGAATTCAACTGGGTTTTGACGCAGAGGAATTCTCAGAGTTAACAAACAGGGCACATGAAAAAAGTGTATTTGATTCTAAATCGAATTGCTAGGCGAGGTCATACCAATTCGCAAAAGCACGCCGACCCACCGCTCCCGAATCGGGAAATATAGCGGTATGCGCTTGAGTTAGGACGTTGAACGTATATAGAGCCTGTGGGGCCATATCAAATTGAACATTAAGAAAATTAAGTATCCGATTTTGCCAAAATCCCGTGGTACGTTTGGATGGCTTGCTGAGCGATCGCCCTCCAACTGTAATGCGTTTGGGCATACTGCTGAGCATTTGCGCCTTTTCGCTGGCGCTCGTCTGCATCAGATAACGCGATTTTTAACTGATCAATTAAAGATGGCCTGGTGCATTCACACACCCAACCGGCATCTCCCCGCTGCACATCAGGGTAAATATGCACCTGATCAGAAATTAAAACAGGTGTTTTAGCGGCCATGGCTTCAGCGACCGAAATCCCAAAATTTTCATAATACGAGGGCAGCACAAATAAATCGGCACATTGGAGCAGTGCCGTTTTACATTGCCCTGAGACAAATCCAGTGATGGTTGTGCGCGTTGCGAAGGGCGACGACTGGATGCTGTGACGAATAAAGTCTTCATAGGCTGGATCTTGAGGATTCGAGCCTGCTAAGACAACCTGGAAGTCATGTCCGTCTGTGAAACAGGTTTCTAGAGCAGGAATCAACAAATCGAGTCCCTTTTTGGGGTCAATGCGCGACATATAGAGAATTAGCGGCACATGAGGCGAAATCGAAATGCCAGCCTGAGCCAGTATCTGCTGCGGATTAGGCAGTGGCTCAGACACATCAACCCCTAGTGGCATCACTAAATCGTGCGTTTTCAGCCCAAACCGTTCAGAAATAGTCGCTTCTTGCTTGCTAGTGAAATGGATGGCAGCCGCCCCAGCCAGATTTGGACGTTCTAATGCAACTGCATAAAGCTGCTTGAGCCGTCGTTTCTTATGGAGGTCAGCCGGATCGAGGGTGCCCAGGGGACGCAAAATATACGGCAGAGCACGGGAGCGGGCGATCGCCGCCGAGACACTACTCACCGGGGAAAATAGCGCATGAATATGGGCGATGTCATATTCCTTGGCGTGGTGTGTCAGCCATTGGAAAAGCCCCAGAGAAAACTTATAGCGGCGAAACGGAGAACAATGAAAGTAGTAAATCTGATATCCATCTTGCTCGACTGGGCAATCGAGCGGCACATCTAAGGGCGCCTGCCCCGTATCCCCATTAGAGTCAGTGGTGAGAATCGTGACCTCAGCCCCCTCGTCTGCCAGCGCTTGAGAAAATCCCAGCACCATCTGACTGGGTCCGCCATAGACCAGAGAAATTGACGGAACAATCTGAAGAATTTTGAGAGACGGTGTCATGCTCGATACGTGGGCTGACCACTGCGATGTCTGAGACATTCCAACGGGATAGAACGTCGGGTTAACTGATTTCCTATCCATACATGATTTTGGCCTACACCCGTAAGCATTCAAAGACAGCCTGCTCAAAGATGTTACAAAACGTTGACTCGGTATAGTCTGCGGCTCTAGTCTTCGCGGCATCACGATATGACATAAGCTGCGCCGAATCCTTTGCCATCGTGGTCATACACTGAGCCAGATGCTCAACATTCCCACATTCAAACACCATCCCGGCAGGAGGGTCTGCCATCCAATCTGGATATGACCCCGTGCGATCGCTCAACAGGAGTGCTGTTCCTGAAATTGCACCATCAAGAATGGCATAGGGCCACGGGTCCATTTGTGACGCATGCAGAAGCACATCAGCGGCTTGCAAAATCGCGGGAATTTGGCTCTGATTGCGAAAGCCAAGCCAAGTAATCTGATTGTCAACTCCTAACTGGTGGCTGAGCGACTTGAGTTCGGCTTCGAGTTGCCCCGACCCCAAAAACCAAAGCTTGATGGGAAGATCATTGAGCCTTGCCAGAGCGCGAATGGCATCAGCTGGACGCTTGCGCGGTTCTAGCTTGCCTGACATCACAAAGACAGTGTCATGGACAGCAGCACCCATTTCCGCGCGAAAGCGCTGCCTGGATGCCTCGGTTTCAAATGCAATCACCCGAAACACGTGAGAATCAGACACGCACGGTACCCAGACAAGCTGATGGTCTTTTGCGCCGTTACTTTCCCAAAACTCCCGATTTTGCCGTCCTTGATACATCACCTTAGATGCATTACCCGTGATCGGACGGACGATCTGACGACGTATCGTCGACTTCCAGCCCGTCTTTTTGCCGATGTTGTCACCGTCGCAACGAATCAAGTAGGGAACCCGATGGCGGATTGCCCACCACCACCCTTGAAGCTGAATTGCAGCCGTATAGCCATTTAGATGAATGATATGGGGATCAAACTCATGAAGTGCTTGATCCAGATAGCGACTGCGACTGTTGAGGAGTGGCCCGTGAGGACGCTCCGCTGAATCGGGCAGCACATCGTTAGGAAACGAGGTTTCGTGGCGATTATCCCAGCTAATCTTACGCCCAAATCCCTTATCTTGAAAATTTGCCGTCTCATGGGCATAAATGGCTTTGACCTCGATGTTCCCTCGCTGCTGCAGTTCCTCTAATAGATTGGTGAAATATTGAATTCGGTGGGTTAGAAGCCAGACAACGCGCGGTTTCTCCATCCTGCTCTCCTTAGCCCTCTCGCTCGTGCCGACTGTAAATCTGTCCGTCATCCCAGATAGACTGCGCCAATGTCTTTAGGGTGCTCATCAAACCCAGGAAATAGAACGTGCCCCGCGTCAGAATTTTGATAGGCGAACCACTTTTGTGGCATGGAGGCCGACCCAGCACATGACAATCAAACAGTCGTGCCGAGAGACGCACAAACTGCCACGGGGTGAGATTCTTAAACGCCATTAAGAAATGGTTGTGATAAAAGGTGAACTGATATTGGAGCGATCGCGTGCTGATATCATGACAGCCTCCGCTCTCTTCTCCGAGGTGAATCAAATGAGCTTCCGGGTTGTACCAGATAATATATCCAGTTTTGCGAATGCGTAGACAAAAGTCTGATTCTTCTCGAACGGCGCTGCCGCGAAACCGTTCATCGAACCAAAGCCCGTGTTTGTCAAAAATCTCTCGGCGAAATGACATGTTACATCCCCGTGCGGTTAAGACGCGTTGAGGCTTGATGGTATGTACCAAATTAATGTAATACCAGGCAATGCCAGGATTCATCGCTTGGGGAGGCAGATACTCGATTTCCAACCCCGGTTCAAAGTCGGATAGTTTCATGCGGTCAAACACTCGACCGGCCACGACGCCAACTTCCGGGTGGTCTTGAAACGTACGAGCGTGAGCCGATAAACACCCCTCCGGCATCTGCACATCATCATCAATGAATAAAATAATTCCTCCATTTGCATGACGCACACCATAGTTGCGAGCTCCGGGTAAACTTGCCCAGCCTAGCCGAAACCAGCGAATTTTATGTTCGACGACTAATCGTTCGAGGCAGGCTTGTGTGTTAGAACTGTGAGTTTGCGTTTGGTCAATAACCAACACCTCAAAATTGGCATAGTCTTGTTTGAGAACATCAGCCAAGGTATCGCACAGCACCTTCTCTCGACCATAGGTAGGGATGATGACAGAGATTAGAGGAGAGGACACAGGCGATCGCTCCTTTTAGAGCAGAAAAGATAAGGATTGGGAGAGTAAGACCTGAGTGGAAAAGGGTTAATTGTAGACAATTGCAGAATTGATCCAACGCTCAACATGACTCATCACTTATGCAAAACTTCCAGTGCGTTTTAGGCGACGGCGTTTCTTACCTTTACGCTGACTCTTGTCTTCGTCTTCGTCCAGTTCTTCTTGACGATCGAGTTCAGGAAGTTTGAGCACGACCCCTGCAAAGAACCAGTAGTAGACTGCAACCGGGTCAACGTCGAGGGGATAGTAATAGGTGTTGTAGCTGATGAAGAGCACATAGACCCAAAAGGACGCTCCATAGCTGCGGAGGGTGCGATCGCGCACCGAGCGATACGCTTTGAACGTTTGAAAGGTCAGCGTGGTGACTAATGCCAAAAAACACAACAAGCCCAAGGGCCCAATCTCATAGAGCACCTTTGGATAATAGGTCTCGACAAGCTTGGTTGTCCCTAAGCCTCTCGCTGCATTGGTTGCTCGCCCTAGCCCGTTGCCAAAAATGCCGTTTTGCTCTTTGGCAACCCACGAAAATTGATCGATGATGAAATCTTGCGGAGGGGACGCTTCCCACCGTGACTGAAAGCTATCAAACCGCTCTTGCATTAGCTCCGGGTTCCTAGCTGCCCCCAGACTCAACAAGATACCAAGTACGACGGCAATCGGGACAAATCGCTTGAGATTCGCAATTTGCCCAGTCAAGATTAGGAGTAACACAACCGCGACAGGGACAAGCGCTAGTGCAACGCGCTGTCCCGATAGCACCGACATCACAAAGACCGACCCCATCGCAAGTAGCCCAATCGTTCGCCATCGCGCCTTGGGATCATTGAAGGCACACGCAAACGAAAGAAACCCGGCTGAAATTAAAAACCATCCCCATTGCCAAGGTGCAACAAATGTTCCAGGCAGGCGAATTTGATTGTGCTGTGGGCTGTAGAGTAACGCCCCCCCAACGAAGCAGCGCGCCTCCAAAGACGCCTTAAATAAGTCGGAGCCTTGTTCAAGCTGTGTGCCTACACACATTCCATTTTTGAGGAAAAAATATTGAACAAATGCAAGGCCGCAGCAGATCAAAATTAGAATCGAGGTAAGACGGGTCAAGAAAAATAGGTCGTTCTTATTTCGAATCAAGTAGTAGGCGCACACGATTAATGGCACATATCCGATTAAAACCTTAAGCCCCAAGATGCCAAGTAAGATAGGTTGTTCACTACCGCCACTGCTAAATTGTTGACTGCCATTAACCAGCAATAAGGTTACAAAACAAACCATCAAGAGCGCGATCAACGGAATCATCAGAGGTTTGCAGACGATGATCGGCAACCGCTCTCGTCTGCAATATTGAATCACTCCGATTAAGGCAGGAATATAGAATCCATCCTTGGCAAGCTGCAGCAGCGGATTATTGCCAATGGCATAAGTGATTGTGCCGCCGAAGGGCAAGTAAATCAAAAATGCCCAGAGCGCGTGTCTAGGGTAGCGGAAGGACAAAGACGTATATAAAACGCCGACCCCAGTGCCGATTCCTGCTTTGGGATCGATGGTTAACCCAATCAAGAAGCCAATCAGCACCGAGAAGAAAACCGCAAATGTCGTAAAGCTGATGATTTCTTTACGAATGCGGTCGCGCTTTTTTTTCTCAGCCAATCGCTCTTTCAACGTCAGAGCAGTTTTTTCAGGTTTAACCTGGTTGGATTTTGCTTGTGACTTTGATTTTGCTCGTGACTTTGACTTAAATCGTCGCCTTGACCCGGAGCCTGCGATCGCCATGAACCATTCCCAAATGCGTCAACAATGTTTATTTGCCGTGTATATCCTATTCGTCGTAGGGACATAGATAGTGTCCCTGGCCGCGTATTCACTCTGTAAAACAATCCAGTTTATGTTGAGTCTAGGAAACTCCACGCCAATAATGCCCAAACAAATGGGCATCTTTACTGACTCTTTGTAATTAGGAAACAGTTCCCCAACGCAGAATGGTGTTATAGAACTTCGCGTCCCAAATACGGCTGTAACGCATCTGGAATTCGAACCGAGCCATCGGGTTGCTGATAGTTTTCAAGAATGGCTGACATCGTGCGCCCGACCGCCAACCCCGACCCGTTCAGAGTATGAACAAACTGGGTCCCCTTCTTGCCCGATTCCTTAAATCGAATATTGCCTCGACGCGCTTGAAAAGCTTTGCAGTTCGAGCAGCTAGAAATCTCTCGATATTTTTCAGATGACGGCAGCCAGACCTCTAAATCGTAGGTTTTTGTGGCGGCAAAGCCTAAATCGCCTGTGCAAAGTTCAATCACTCGATAGGGAAGCTTCAGCGCCTGCAAGATTCCTTCTGCATCGCGGGTCATGCGCTCATGCTCTTCCTCAGAGGTATCAGGATGCACAAACTTATACATTTCGACTTTATTGAATTGATGGAGACGAATCAGCCCTCGCGTGTCGCGTCCATAGCTCCCTGCCTCTCGACGAAAGCAGGGAGTAAAGGCGCAATAGTGAATGGGGAGATCATCAGCAGAGAGAATTTCGTCTCGGTGAAAGCTGGTTAGCGGTACTTCGGCGGTCGGGGTGAGCCACAAATCGTCGCGATCGCACTTAAAGCTTTCATCTGCAAACTTAGGCAACTGCCCGGATGCGGTGAGCGATGCCGTGCTAATCAGAAATGGGGGCATCACTTCTGTATAGCCAGCTTGGATATGGCGATCGAGCATCAGTTGAATCAACGCTCGTTCGAGAGCAGCCCCAGCTCCAATCAGCGTTACGAAGCGAGTTTGAGCAATCCGAGTCGATCGCTCAAAGTTGAGAATCCCTAGATTTTCGCCAATTTCCCAATGAGGCAACAGCTTTTTAGACGAATCTGGCAGATATTCGTCTCCCCAACGGCGAACTTCAACATTGTCGTCCTCGTCGGCTCCCACTGGGGTTGATTCGCTTGGCAAATTGGGCAGCGCTAGTAAGATTTCTTCTAGCTGCGCCTTTAGCTCTCGTTCGCGAGGCTCTAGATCGCTGAGTTGCGCTTTGATTTGATTGCCTTCATCTTTGAGCGTTTGCACCTCATCGCTTTGAGGCGAAATGCCAGATTTAATTTTCTGACCAACGGCTTTACCGATCTCGTTACTGCGAGCCTGAAGCTGCGACCGTTTGCCCTCTAGCTCTCGTTGCTGTTGATCAATCTCCAGAATCGGCTGTAAATCGTAGCCTTCGCTACGTAAGTTCAGGCTTTTTTGTACGGTGTCTGTATTGTCCCGAATCTGCTTGATGTCTAGCACAGTGTCCTCTACGTTGGCGATCGCCCACTCAACTCCTACAAGGATATACCCCTTGTGGAATGCCTGTGCAGGATTTTGAACGAGCAATCCCAGCGCGTCGTGCAGAGAGGTGAGTCAAAGGCGTAGGCTATTAGTAGGCTTCGCCTTGCTTTTCCTCATTCTGGTAATATTTTACGATTGCCCAAACTGCGTGGATGCTTCCTGGCAGCCAACCAAGCAATGTCAACAGAATGCTAATGAGGAGTGTTGAGCTAAGCCCATAGGTGAGGAAGATGGCTACGGGTGGAACCAAAATTCCAAGAATAATTCGTAGGAGTTTCATATCTAGTTGTTATTGAATGGAACTAATTCTATTCAATACGATGAATTGACTTGAAGGCGTCCCTCTGTGGACTTATAAAGGAGAACCCTTAGACGATGGAGACGGGCTAGCTTGATAGCCAAAGAAATCAATGCGGTAGTCTGTAATGCGGACACCCGTTTGCTGCTCGATTTCGTGAATCAAATCATCGGGCAATGTCACATGAATATCCATGATTTGATTGGTATCAAGGCAGTTGACATGGCTATGGGGATCACTGACATTGCCATACAGCCGACCATCGGAGCGCTCGATGCACTCAATAATTTCTTGGCTCGACAGCGCTTCTAAATTTTGATAGACCGACGTGTGTCCAATCTCTTTGCCCTGCTGATTGAGGCGGTCATAAATCTCACGAGCAGAAAGATGCTGCTTTTCTTGCCAGAGCAGCTCTAGGATGAAACGACGCTGCTTGCTCACACGCATCCCATGAGCCTGACACCGATCTAATGCATCCTCTAGGGATCGAATTGGTTTTCTTGCAGCCACTTCACCTTGCATATCAAACGATTCTCACCTCATTTATCTAAATCTAACAGTCAGTGTCTAATCGTGTTGAAGTTTAAGTTTGATTTTGACTTCAGACCTAACCCACATCTGGCGATATTCAGTTAGCACGGGTCAAAATTGACGATTTGACTAAAGTCTGGCTAAAGACAACATCACCCTGATGAGCAAAATCATCGCTTAGACTGACAAATCTCTTGTTGTTTAAGAAACCTTAAATGATGATGAAACGCCTCGGATAACTATCCTAACCATCGATAACCACAGGCTTGATACCAGATGTGCCAGTCTCCATACTGAGTCTGAAGATTCGACTAGTGCAAGCATGGCAGCGAATCGAACGGTTAGATGTAGATACATCCTTATGCGAACTCAGTACAACTTTAACTTGAATTGCCTCAAAATGTCTACTGACCCCCGATATCACAGCATATGCGCCGCTTTGATGGAGTAGATTCCGCTAGAATCGATCGTGCGCCCGATGCTGGCTTAGGCTAGGTATTGAGGTTGCATACTAACACTGCGAAGTAGCTCAATGGCAACGAATATTTTTCTCAGCAGAGAGCACATTAATCAACTCGATATTTCGCCCGCCCGAACTGTCGTGGATAGCTGGTTAGAGAACGGGGCGATCGCCAGTCAGTCTCAGCAACTCCGGTTTGATATCAACTATCCCCAAGAACCTACCGACCCAAGAGAATTGTCAGAGATTCCTGAGATTCGACTGTGGTTCATTCGGCTCGATTCATACTATCCCTGGTTGCCTATTGCCTTAGATTGGGAAGTCGGAGAGCTGGGGCGCTATGCGGCTATGTTGGTTCCGCACCAATTCAGCTCTACCGAGGGAATTCAGTACAACCCCGAGGCGCTTGAAATTTTCGTGATGCAAAAAGTGTTTACCATCACACATTGGGCGCAGCAGCACGGAATTTCAAGTCGAAATCGGCTCAAAATGATGACCAAAGTATTGGGATATGAGCTAGAAGACAGCTTATTTGACGTCCTAAATGAATGATGCGGGGACTTGGGTTCCGCTTGTTGGCGCTGACTCCGATATAGATAAAACAACGCTGACGGTAGTGCCTTGTCCACGTGCAGATTCAATAGTCAGCCGTCCACCGTGGGATTCGACGATGCGTTTGACGATGGCTAATCCTAGCCCATTTCCGGATGATTTAGTCGTAAAGAAAGGTTTAGTCAGCTTGGGGAGAATTTCTGCAGGAATCGGTTCGCCGTCATTGTGGATTTGAATGCACACATGATGGTGAGTCGGTTCACATAAAATTTTGCACGTAATGGTTGTACCGGGAGGAGACGCATCACTGGCGTTTTCAAACAGGTTGATGAAGACTTGCTTCAGTTTGTCGCGATCGCCCATGACGATGATGGGATTGCTCGTCGGGTAGAACTCTAGCCGTAGCCCAACTGATGTCGGCATCCCGCGTAAGGTATCCAAAATTTCTGACAAAAATTTCTTTAGATCGATTTCGGTCGTTTGCAGAGTTTGACGCTTGGCGTAGAGCAAAATCTCGCTGAGCAATCGCTGCAGGCGATCGCCCTCTTCTAGCGCTAGTTCAAGGCGGGCGTACGCGCGCTCTGGAAGATCCATGCCCTTAAACGAATTAAGCCCCATTAAAACCGTCGTCAGCGGGTTGCGAACTTCATGCACAATCATGGCGGCAAGTTCACCAATTTCAGCAAGCCGTTCGAGCGCTTTTTCAGCTTGCTTTCGTTCAGTGATATCTCGTGCCAACGAGAGTCGGAGGCGATCGCCTCCCCAATCAAACGAGGTTGTTCTCACCTCAACCGGAAAGCTACTGCCGTCTTTTCGCTGGTGAATGCCCACCGACGTCACCGGAATGCCCGAGTCAGCCTTTTGATAAATCTCTCGGATCTGCTCTGGCGTTAATGCTTTCTGAATCTCTTGAACCTTTAAGCTAATTAGTTCTTGACGACTATATCCCAGCCATTCACACGCCTGATGATTGACATCGACGATTTCACCATCACAATTAATGATAAAAAATGCATCAGCCGCTTGCTCAACCAAATTACGAAATCGTTGCTCACTTTGTCGGAGTGACTCTTCGACCTGTTTACGTTCGGCGATCGCTTCGGTGACTTGATTAAACATTTGGTTGAATGCCACAATCACATCTCCGAGTTCATCGTGACGACAAATCGAACTGGAATAAAACTCAGGCGGAGGCTCATCATTTCGGGTCGCTTTGCCTGCTCTCAATAGGTCGCGTCGCAGCATCAAAACGGGCGTGATCAGCAACGGCTCTAGCACAACCATGGTGGCAACGGTCACAAACACCGAGATAATGAGAACCAATCCAGCAATCCGACCGACAAATGCGATGAGTTCTTGCTTAACGGATGAAGCATCATGGCGCACAATCAGGATGTAGTTTTCTTCCATCGCGGGGATAGACCAAGCCGCATCATACCGATAGGTCGATCGGTCGAGCTGACTTGCATTTGCTCTCCCTTGAATGCTGGAGGGTAGGAGTTGGGGAGATTCGCCAAAGCTGCCGATCAGCGATCCCGAATCTCGATACAAAGAAACTCCGACAATGCGCGGATTTTGCACCAGTTTTTGAATATCGGCGAGTATCTCGTCGTCTGATTTTTCAGCCGGGTTCATGTCTCCAATGAGCCCATTCGCCCACGCCATTGATAGCTCTTTTAAGTGAATCAGCAATTCACGTTCGCGGCGATAGACCGACGGAATCAGAATAATAGCTTCGATGACGACAATGCTCGCAAATACCCAAAGCACGATGCGTCGAGACAACCGTGCCGTGAACAGATGGGAAAGTGCTCGAAGCCGAGTCGACACTAGGCTAAAACTCCTCTACTGGGCAACCCAATTATGGTACAGAATGTCTCTGTGTAGAAACGTGCGCGTGATAGTTCTCTGTCATGCCATTACTGTGCCCTATACGTTACCACACGCACGATACGGGGATGAAGCGTGAGTCGTGCCGCGTAAATGATTTTTGACTATTGCGACGAGCTGCTCAATGCCGAACGGCTTGACTACATAATCATTGGCACCTGCCTTGAGACCTGTGTTGCGATCGCCATCTGAGTCCATTGCAGTGACAAAAATAATGGGAATTTGACTACCTGCCTGCCGGAGGCGACGACAAATCTCTAACCCTGACAAACCCGGCAAGCACCAGTCTAAAATAATCAGATCCGGCTTCACATCTTCGACGGCTGAAAAGCCAGCTTGCCCATCATGTCTGACGCTGACGCAATAGCCCTGATCGGCAAGTTCTAGCTGAACAATACGGGCGAGTTTTTGCTGATCTTCAACTAACAAAATGCGAGAATTCATGACCTCCACCCCCTTAACCACTCAAACAATGTATTTCATCTAAGACTAGGATCGCTGATCACACTGAGATCGCTCTGAAGTGATCCTGAGTTGAGCCTGAGAGTTTGTCAGATTCGTCAAATAGCCTTAGTTGAGGGTGAATACGTGTGAATGATCCAGCAAACGGCATCTGCTAAATCGTGTGCCACATAGTCGGGAGCGGTGTGATGCTGATAGTCTCCTTTGAGGACGCGATCGCCATATCCCGTTTGCACTAAGATTCCAGTGCAGCCAGCGTTGTGAGCCAGATCGATATCGGTTGCTTTGTCGCCAATCATGACGCTTTTCGTCAGATTGAGATCGTGCTGCCAAGCAGCCGCCACGAGCATACCGGTATTGGGCTTACGCCACGTCGTCCATCGACTAAATTCAGGAACGACGCCTCCCTCCGGTGGGCTTAAATCAGGGCAATAATGGAGCGCATCCAACTTCGCCCCTGCCTCATCGTGTAACAATCGACATAGCCGGTTGTGCAATGCGTCTACATGGCTGCAAGGATAATATCCCCGTGCTGGGCCTGACTGATTGGATACCAGACAACAAAACCAGCCGCGATCGTTTAGCTGCCGCACAGCCTGAGCGGCACCTGGAACTAGCTGAAGCTCATCAACGTGGTGAATATATCCTGTCTCAATGTTGAGAACCCCATCTCGATCAAGAAACACTGCAGGCTTCATATTGGGTCATCCCTAAGACCTATTGTTTAAGCTCTTGCCTCAACCGCCCCATACTTTTTGCAGCACTACATCAGGCGAAATATCAGCCATCTTGCCAGTGGGCGATTTGATGCCGATAAATTTATCATTCGTAGGTAAAAGCTTCCCCGGATCGGTCGGACCAAACAACGCCAGCGTATAAACCTGAAGCGCAACGGCTAAGTGCATCGGAGCGCTGTCTGTGCAAAGCATCAAATTTGCCCCCGCAATCATGGCAGCAAGCTTGCCCACATCACTCGGCTGAACAACGTGAATACCCGGGCACGATTGGGTCAGTGTCGTCACAAACTCTTTATCCTCAGGGCCTTGCACCATCACCAAGGGAAGATCGGGCTGACGACTTTGAAAGTCTTCCACGATCGCTCGCCAGCTTTTAGCTGGGTAAATTTTGTCAATTCCTTTTGACTGCGCTAAACGACTGGATCCCCCATGAATCAGAACATAGCCCTGCTCGCCTAAGCCGAGCCGTTTGCATTCGCTATCGGCCCATTCGATGTCTCGTTTGGGAACATTAATCGCCAGGGGAGGACAGGGTTTATGAATATCTAACCCTTTGAGCAGGTCATGGTACATCTGAGCGGCATATTGCTCAGTCTTCAGAGGTACCGAGTTCGTTAGAAAAATGCTTCCAATGCTGTTTTCATAGCTCACTCGGATGGGAGTTCCCGTTAGCCACAGCAACACACCTACCGACCAGCGACTCCCTAGGGAAATGGCAATGTCGTAATAGCGATCGCGAATAATGCCCAACAGATTTGCCCAATCTGCCGGACTGTTTCGATCCTTAAAATCGAACGGGATCACGCCGCTGACGGATTTGCAAACCCGATAAGCACCTTTTGCTCTGGGCTCAACCACTACATCAATATCAACCGTTGGGTATGCCTGCTTCAAATCATCCAGAGTTGGGAAGAAAAGAATCTGGTCACCAATCCCGCCAGGGACAAGAGCCACTACTCGCATAATATTTTGTTACGATGTTCGCCCCTTATTTTAGGGGAAGAGACACCAATCCAGAAGACAAATTTGATCATTTAGAGGTCTATAGACGCCTCAGTCGATTCAAAGATAGCTCCTAACACGGTACGATGTCAGGGATCTCGGAATATTTAAGAGTTTGCGATCGCAGGCGAGGACAACGGTGTACTTACTGATTCCAGCGGCAGGACAGGGTCGGCGTATGGGGAGCAATCGGAATAAGCTGCTCCTCACCCTTCTGGGGCATCCCTTGCTTGCCTGGACCTTAAAGGCGGCTAATGCATCCCAGCGGATTCATTGGATCGGCATTGTGAGCCAGCCTCTCGATTGGCAAGACTTTAAAGATATTGTTTCAGATTTAAAGTTGACGAAACCCGTCGAATTTATCCAAGGTGGCTCAACCCGTCAAGAATCGGTCTATAACGGGCTAAGCGCGCTCCCAGCCCAAGCTGAACGAGTTTTGATTCATGATGGGGCTCGATGCCTAGCAACGCCCGCCCTGTTTGATCGGTGTGCAGACGCTCTTGAGCATTGTCCTGGCTTGATTGCAGCCGTTCCAGTGAAAGACACGATCAAAATTATCAAACCGGGAACTCAGCAGGTTGAATCGACTCCCGATCGCCACCATCTCTGGGCAGCGCAAACACCCCAAGGATTTTCAGTCAGTCGGCTCAAAGAATGCCATCGCCAAGGACTCGAAAATGGCTGGATGGTGACCGACGATGCGGCTCTATTTGAGCACTGTGGTTTGCCTGTGCAGATTGTAGAGGGAGAAGAAACGAATCTAAAAGTTACGACGCCTGCCGATCTTGCCATTGCTGAATTGATTTTGCGATCGCGCGGTAGCGATATCAGATAACGCTACCCGTCTTGGCTCAACACTGCTCAACACTCTATCCAGGATGCAGTTTCACGATAGGAATGCTCTAAAACTCATCTAGAAGCGCCTCTATCGTTTCGACGCCTTCAACATTGCCTTGTTGGTCATAGAGAGCACGAGCCTGCTCTAACGCTGCGATCGCCTCTTGGGTGCGATCGCGGCCTTGCAGGGCCAACCCCAATTTATAGTATCCGTCAGGGTCATTGGGCTGGAGTTCGACAAATTCTCGATAGGCAATAATTGCCCGCAAATAGTCTTGCTGCTCTAGCCAAAGATCGCCAATCAGAACATGGGCTTCTGAAAGGCTAGGTTGCAGTGCTGCTGCATGTTGATAGGCGTCAATAGCTGCTTCGATATTGTTTTGAGCCCTGAGCAAATCACCAATTTGAAGATGCACTTGAGCATTGCGAGGATCAAGATTCGCCGCTTGCTGGAATTCTGCTAATCCTGCAGCTAAATCGCCTAGATTCACCCAAGCGACACCCAAATTGAGGTGCAACGTGCTTTGCTGATTACGCGGGGCAAATTCAATCGCTTTTTCTAACACGTCGATCGCCTCTTGATATCGCTCTTGACGAATAAAGGCGGCTCCAATAAATTCACCTGCTTGAAGATTATTGGGCTGCAGCTCAAGGACACGCTCATAGGCGGCGATCGCCTCTGGATAATTGCCTTGGCGTGCCATCACAACGCCTAGACCAAGATACGCGTCGATGTTGTCACTGCTGAGTTCGACAACGCGGCGATAAGCACTGGCTGCTTCGGCATAGTTATCGAGGTTGGCTCGAATATAGCCCAGAGCAAAGTAAAAATCTGGATTGTCACCATCGAGGGCGATCGCTTGCTCATAAGATCTCGCTGCTGCCTGCAAATCACCCTGCTGAGCTTGTAAATATCCAATTCCTGAAAAAATACGAGCATTGCTAGGCTCCAACGTCGCTGCTTCCTGATAAACCGACAGCGCCTGAGCATAGTCTTCTGCCTCGACTAATTCTTGCCCACGCCTAAGCAGATCGTTGAGGCGATCGCTGTTTTGTGCTGATTGACTGGCTTGAGCGACCACGATCTGTAACTCACGAGGTCTAACCTCCTCAGCCCGAACAGTCGTGTAAGAGGTGAAAACAATACATCCTCCCAGACACAAACTCCTAATCGATAGCATTAGATGCCGCATGGGTGACCTCACACACACAATTGCCGAACACACTCGTTGACTCGTTTCAACCAGATCTGATGGGCGTTTATGTTAGATTACAGGGTTCAAATCGCCCCGTCAGGGCATTCATGCCAATCAGATTCATGGTCGCTAGGGTACTTAATTCGATCGGGCGAAATCATGTTCTAATCAAAATCTGAGCAGAGCTCCTAGAAGACTTGCTAGTTTGAAGGTGAACATTGCCCAACTCAGACCGGGATCATCGCCACCATTAAGCTTAACCAGAAATGGGCATCAACGTTTCAGTCCTGGTAAATTTGCATAGGATTTGAGCTAGGTTGGAACTACGTCTGGTGTCTATAGCAATGGGCGCGTCAAGTACAGAAACGGTGGAGCGCGGCGCGCCCCACACCACCGGACTTAACTCAAGCGCATACCGCTGTAAATGGATAGAGAAAAAGCGAGAGAAGTGGAGATCTGCCATGATTTTTGCCACAACTGATGTTGTTCAAGGCGGAATAGTCGATTCATATCTAGGGGTTGTCACCTCCGAAGTCGTCTACGGAAGCAATGCCCTCCGTGACTTTTTTGCAGGCATTCGAGACATTATTGGTGGACGAACAGCCAGCTATGAACGAGTGTTTAAGAGAGGCCAAGAAGAAGCCATTGATGAGCTAGGCAAACGAGCAGAAAAGCTAGGAGCCAATGCCGTCATTGGAATTCGGATTGATACTGGCACCATCAACGTTGATGAGACGGGAGCAATGCTGCTGATCACGGCGACTGGCACCGCCGTACGATTGCAGTGATCCAAGAGGCACGGTAGGTTTAAACCTACGCCAAGTCTGGCTCAGAATCTGGAGTCTTCTCACAAGCAGAATTCTAGTTCTAGGCTCAGATGAGGCTTAATTGCGATAGTCTAATGTGTGTTGCGCGGTTGCTGTCTATGACCATCGATTTCCTTGTATTTAGAATCGGAATCGACATGACCTATTTAGCCGGGGCCGCGCTGTGGGCGTTAGCTCTCTATCTAGGATTTTCTCCCGTGAGCGATTGGGTGACTAAACAGCTCAATCGATGGTTTAATTTTGCTGAGCGGTTTCTCTACATCTCCGCAGCAGAATTTGAGCGGACTCGCAAAGGGCGAGAGTCTCAAAATGCTTTTTTGGCATCGTTATTAAGTATTGTTCCATTTCTAATCGTCGGTGGGCTTGTTGACTATGGCGTTGAGCGAGGTCTTGGGCAGAGTTGGGCGATTAGCGTCGGGATTCTGGCATGTGTCGGGTGTGGCGTGTATGAGCTAGGACGACGGACGAGTGATTCGGCAGATTGAGAGATTATCAATGTTATGCAAACGGGCGATCGCCTGATCATCTCATTTCCGTTTGGATCTCTTCTCCTTGGATCTCTTCTCCTTGGATCTCTTCTTCAATAATTTGCGCTAATCGCGTGGCGGCTCCGGTTTTTCCTCTGATGCTGCGGAGGCGATCGCGCATTCCCTCTAATGTCTCAGGATGGTTTAGCCAGTTGATCGCAAAGGCGGCAATTTCTCTAGGGTCAAGATGACCTACAAACTCAGGCACAATGGCTTCGCCAGCCCAAATATTGGGCCACGCCAGCAGTCGTGATGTTCGTAGAAACCACCCGTTAATTAGGCGGGCAAATACAGATCCCATGCCAGGGAGATTAGCTAAAAGTCCTGGAATACCGTCCCAGGCGCGCATGGCATCAAGCTGTTGGGTTGGCAACAATACCAGCATTGGCACCGCAAGTGCTCCAAGTTCAGCCGTATTAGCGCCTACGGTGGTTAAACAAAAATCGCACTGGGCCAACATCTCATAGGCTGGAAACTCTGTCCAGAGCTTAATTTGCAAATCATCCGAGGTTTTTAGATAGGCGCCATCGGCATGGCTAACTAATTTGGCAGATATTGTGCCAAAAAATTGAGCAACCGGATTTTGATCAGGATTGGCGAACTGTGCCAAGGTCTGGATGTCTAGAGTCGGTGCAACTGGGATAACAAACCGCGTCTGAGGTAGGGCGTGCGAAATCTGTTGAGCGATCGCCAGCGTTAAGGGGACGCCCTGAGCAAGCTTGGCAGGTTTCGACCCTGGAAGAAGGCCGATCAGGGGAGAGCGAGGAGCAGTATCAGATGGATTGGATTGTTGAGGGTCTTCGAGATTTTTGGATGCTTGGTGACAGGATGCTTGCTCATTAGCCCGATTATCTTCATGGGCGGTATTGCTCCCTACATCTGCCATCAAGTCGCCAACCACCGAAAATTTGTGAGCATATCGTTTGGGAGCCCGCTTCGCAAGCTCTGAGTTCATCACGGCGTAGCGATCGCCCCATTGGTGCCAGCGGGTTTCCCATTCGCCATAGATGACGGTGCGATATCCCAGACGTTTGCCGATGATGATCGGATAAATCTGATCGCCCCCGAGAAAGACAACCACACCGCGATCGCGCCAGTCCCAATTGTCTAACGTGGTGCCAAATAATAAAAACGGAAAAAAATGTTCAGCCGCTTGAATGCGATCGATCTCAGGATAGCTCTGGGCGATCGCCACCTCTTTGCCACTCGCATTCGGGCATGGCGATAGAATAAGTGACATGCGAACCTGCTGGCGATCGGCATCGAGGTGTTGTCTGAAAGCTTTGACGACGGGTCTAACCCAAGTTGTGATTTCACCCGGCCCATTCGAGAGCAGCAAAATATCAGCAGACAGCATCAGGGCATATACGTAAATGAATATTCTGAATAATAGTTCTGAATCACATGAATCCTAAACGGATAGGTTTAAGGTAGCCCTCTATTACCAAATCCAAAGAAATTCAAAGACTACCAAATTCAAAGACTACCAAATTCAAACAATTACACCTTATACGAATGCTGATTTCGATTTTGTGTGTGCTAGCTATCGTTGTAGTGGTTGGTGGATGGATTATTCAAATTGCAATCCACCAAAGACTACGGAGAGTTAATGCCCAAGCTGTTGTCTGGGTGAGAGGTGCAACGAATTGTTATTCTAGCTTGCTAATCGGAAACTACGGAGTTCCAATTGCGGTTCAGATGCGCGAGCGCGGGCCACGAATTAGAGTGATTTTCCCTCGACTCAACCACCACGGAAACATCGAATATATTCACGCATGGCATGGCTTACACGAGATTAAAACAACTCAACATCGTAAGCGGCTAAATTCAGATCCAGAGCTTGAAATCGCTGTTAGAATTGCGCCCATTATTAAAGAACATCTCCAGATTGATGCCGAAATTCGCCACCTCAATCAGCATTCTCATCACATTAATGAGCTTGCCAATCTTGTGTCTTCCTCGTCTCTCTATGCTGACCGACTCGATCTCTATAAGCGGGCGATCGTTCAAATCGATAAACTTCTGCACCAAGCCCAAAAGCTAGAGCAAATCTATATCGCGCTGATTCGTGAAACTCTGATTGGGATCAAGGTAGCTCAGTACAATCCAGACGATATTTCAATATCCCTGAGCGATTGGCATCGTCAGAGCCAATACGTGCAACGCCAGCACGAGTATTTTCAAATGAGGGACGAATTAGCGATTTATCGTAGATTGGCGATCACAAAAAGTGATGGAGCGTGAGACGACAGGAGTATGACAAAACCTCGTTTTATGGTCGAGATTTTAGTCTGGTGAGATGTTTAAAAGCAGGCTGAATCTAGAGTGAATGGGTCGATCGCCCTATTCGTTGCATTTCTAAATATTTGCTGAGTGAGTGCTCAACAAATCAGTCAAAATTTGTTGCAAATTGTCTCAATGTTTTTATCGAATTGTGTCAGATGGGGCGCGATCGCCTGTATGAGACTTTGTTTTCTGATACAAAAACTCATGTAGAGTCAGCATTCAGCGGTGAATTTCCCAGGATCAGCAGACAGCAAAATTTGACGATTTTAGCGCTGTATGCAAGGCCATGAAATAGCCGTTGATTGATGATGTAGTCGCGAGTCAGCGTTGCATAAAGGAGTCTAACTGGATGTTTACCCATGTCAAACCTACGGTCAGATATATCGCTCCAGATGACCTACGGGGACGGACTCTAGTCAAGGTGGTTTACGTGGTTTTAGAGCCGCAATATCAGAGCGCGCTTTCGGGGGCAGTGCGTGCCATCAACGCAAATAATCCCAATATTGCGATCGAAATCAGTGGCTATTTGCTCGAAGAGCTCAGGAGTCCAGAAAACTATGAGGCGTTTCAAGCCGATGTTGCCAATGCCAATCTCTTCATCGCGTCGCTAATCTTTATTGAAGAGCTGGCAGATAAGGTCGTCGAAGCAGTGCAGCCTTATCGCGATCGCCTCGATGCTGCGGTGGTATTTCCTTCGATGCCGCAGGTGATGCGTCTCAATAAGCTGGGTAGTTTCTCGATGGCGCAATTGGGTCAATCCAAAAGTGCGATCGCCCAGTTTATGAAAAAGCGTCGGCAGAATTCAGGCGCAGGCTTCCAAGATGCCATGCTCAAGCTCTTGCGTACCTTGCCCAAAGTGCTGAAATATCTGCCGATGGACAAGGCTCAAGATGCCCGCAACTTTATGTTGAGCTTCCAGTATTGGTTAGGCGGATCGTCTGAAAACCTAGAAAATTTCTTGCTGATGCTGGCCGATAAGTATGTCTGCCCCAATGTCGCCGGATCGCCTGGCGAAGCCTCCCTCCAGTATCGAGAGCCCGTGACCTATCCAGACATGGGCATTTGGCATCCCCTCGCGCCACACATGTACGAGGACATCAAGGAATATTTGAACTGGTATCAGTCTCGGCTTGATATTTCGGATGATTTGAAAGATCCCCTCGCGCCGTGCGTCGGGCTTGTTCTCCAGCGAACTCATTTAGTGACTGGCGATGATGCTCACTATGTAGCGATGGTGCAAGAGTTAGAATGCATGGGCGCGCGGGTGATTCCAGTCTTTGCAGGCGGCTTAGACTTCTCAAAGCCCGTCGATGCCTACTTCTACGATCCGCTCTCAAAGGGTGAAAAGCCCATTATCGATATTGTGGTGTCGCTAACTGGCTTTGCACTCGTCGGGGGGCCAGCTCGCCAAGATCATCCCAAGGCGATTGAGTCTTTGAAGCGATTGGATTGCCCCTATATGGTAGCGTTACCGCTGGTATTCCAAACGACGGAAGAATGGCAGGAAAGCGATCTTGGGCTGCACCCCATCCAAGTTGCCTTGCAGATTGCAATCCCTGAACTAGATGGCGCAATCGAACCGATCATTCTATCAGGACGAGATGGCGCGACCGGCAAGGCGATCGCCCTCCAAGATCGCATCGAAGCCGTTGCTCAACGAGCAATGAAATGGGCAAACCTACGACGACTGCCCAAGCTTCAAAAAAAGGTGGCAATTACCGTCTTCAGCTTCCCGCCGGATAAAGGTAACGTAGGAACTGCTGCCTATCTAGATGTGTTTGGCTCGATCTATCGCGTCATGGAAGCGCTGAAGCACAACGGCTATGACGTAGACGACCTACCCGAATCGCCGGAAGCCCTAATGCAGATGGTCATTCACGATGCACAGGCTCAATACAGCAGCCCTGAGCTAAACATCGCCTACCGCATGTCGGTGCCCGAATATGAGTCGCTAACTCCTTATCACAAGCGACTCGAAGACAACTGGGGAGCTGCACCAGGGCATCTGAATAGTGACGGTCAGAATCTGCTGATCTACGGAAAGCAGTTTGGCAATGTGTTTATCGGGGTTCAGCCCACCTTTGGCTACGAAGGCGACCCCATGCGGCTGCTGTTCTCTCGATCCGCTAGCCCCCATCACGGATTTGCAGCGTACTACACCTATCTAGAACGCATTTGGAAGGCGGATGCCGTGCTGCACTTTGGTACCCATGGATCGTTAGAATTTATGCCAGGAAAGCAGATGGGCATGTCGGGCGAATGTTACCCAGACAGCTTAATTGGCACCATTCCTAATCTCTACTACTACGCGGCAAACAATCCATCGGAAGCCACGATCGCCAAGCGACGTAGCTATGCCGAAACCATTAGCTATCTCACACCTCCGGCAGAAAACGCCGGGCTCTATAAAGGCTTGAAGGAACTGAGCGAACTGATTGGCTCGTATCAAACCCTGAAAGATTCTGGACGAGGCGTGGCGATCGTCAACGCGATCATCGACAAGTGTCGCCTGGTCAACCTCGATAACGATATTAAGTTGCCCGATCAAGATGCCGGTGAGCTTTCTGCTGACGTGCGAGATACGTTGGTGGGCAGCGTCTACATTCGACTCATGGAAATCGAGTCACGCCTGTTGCCCTGTGGGTTGCATGTGATCGGTAAACCCCCAACTGCAACCGAGGCGATCGCCACGTTGGTCAACATTTCCAGCCTCGATCGCCCCGAAGAGGAGATGAAGAGTCTGCCACGCATCATTGCCGAAAGCCTAGGGCGCGATATTCAAGAGATTTACCAAAACAGCGATCGCGGCATTCTCGACGAGGTGCAGTTGCTCTACGATATCAACCAAGCCACACGAGACGCAGTGGCGGCAATGGTCAACGAGCAAACTGACGCCGATGGACGCGTTTCTAGAGTCACCAAGCTTAATTTCCTCAACATGGGTAAGAAAGTTCCTTGGGTCGAGGCATTGCATCAAGCGGGCTATGCCAAAGTCGATGCTGAAGCACTCAAGCCCTTGTTTGAATATCTGGAATTCTGCCTGAAGCAAGTCGTTGCCGATAACGAACTCGGTGCGCTGCTGCAAGCCCTCGACGGACGCTATGTGCTGCCTGGTCCCGGCGGCGACCCGATTCGGAATCCAGATGTTCTCCCCACGGGCAAAAATATTCACGCCCTCGATCCGCAGTCGATTCCCACGACTGCTGCCGTTCAGTCTGCCAAAACTGTCGTTGATCGTCTGCTAGAACGTCAAAAAACCGAACACAACGGGCTCTATCCCGAAACGATCGCCTTCGTGCTGTGGGGCACCGACAACATCAAAACCTACGGCGAGTCTCTGGCGCAGGTGATGTGGCTCGTGGGTGTGCGCCCGGTGCCTGATTCCCTCGGGAGAGTCAACAAGCTTGACCTGATTCCGCTAGAAGAATTGGGTCGCCCCCGCATCGATGTGGTAGTGAACTGTTCGGGCGTGTTCCGTGACCTGTTCATCAATCAAATGGCGCTGCTCGATCGCGCGGTGAAAATGGCGGCTGAAGCCGATGAACCTGTAGAGATGAATTTTGTCCGCAAGCATGCGCTCCAGCAAGCTGAGGATATGGGGATTCATATCCGTCAGGCGGCAACGCGCGTGTTCTCTAATGCGTCTGGGTCGTACGCGTCAAACGTCAATCTGGCCGTGGAGAATAGCACCTGGGAAACCGAGTCAGAACTTCAGGATATGTACCTGAGCCGCAAGTCATTTGCGTTTAATTCCGATAATCCCGGCATGATGGATCAGTCGCGTGACCTGTTTGAGCGATCGCTAAAAACAGTCGATGCGACATTCCAAAACCTAGACTCGTCTGAAATCTCGCTGACCGACGTGTCCCACTATTTTGATTCTGATCCTACGAAAGTTGTGTCAACCCTGCGAGGAGACGGCAAGCAGCCCGCCTCCTACATCGCAGACACTACCACTGCTAATGCCCAAGTGCGATCGCTCTCTGAAACGGTGCGCCTCGATGCTCGAACCAAGCTCCTCAACCCCAAATGGTATGAAGGCATGCTCTCCCACGGCTACGAAGGCGTACGAGAACTCTCAAAGCGACTCGTCAACACAATGGGTTGGTCAGCAACCGCCGGAGCCGTTGACAATTGGATCTATGAAGACTCCAATGACACGTTCATCAAAGACGAAGCCATGCGCCAGCGCTTGATGAATCTCAATCCGCATTCGTTCCGCAAGGTGGTGACAACGCTGCTCGAAGCGAATGGTCGTGGCTATTGGGACACCAACGAGCAAAATTTGAATTTACTCCGTGAGCTGTATCAGGAGGTCGAAGACCGCATCGAAGGCATCGAGTAATTGATTGGTTTGCGTGATCAAGATTGCAAAGGGGGCAGCTCTGCTGTCCCTTTTGACGCTTTAAGGTTAAGTCCGACGAGAAGCTCTGCTCCTGACCAATGAGCGTTAAGAGATAAGGGGTCGAGCTGATTGACGATGAAACTCTCAATGCTGGTGGCTGGAAGCTGAATAGAATGCAATCTTTCTCGCTTTGAACAGGAACAGTCTTGCTTCGAACATGAATAGGCTCGTTCTAAACGAGAATAGTCTTGCTTTGAATCAAACCATTCCTACTTAAAGCAACAAATTTGTTGCTTTAGTCCTCATCATTCTCACTTGCGACAACTGCTCGACGTCTGCCCTATATTCTTATGACTAGGCAGAAGCTGATTGACTGACAAAAGATTGGAGGATGTTTAAGTAGGTCTGGCGGCTATAAGTAGGTGGGCGGAATCAAACGTAGTGGATCGACACACTAGACCGCTTACACAAAATTCTGTACAGTCTCCAATCCAACATCCGCGACCCGATCGATGACGTATTGATCCTTAAACTTAAGTGTTCAACTCTTATGTTTAAGCTCATACCCCTTAACGATCACATTCTGACCCTTATATTTGAGCGATCAATCCTTATATTTAAGTGCTTGATCCTTATATTTAAGCGATCAACCTTTAAGTTTAAGGATCAAACTCTGATCGATGATGGTTTGATCCTTACATTTAAGCGATCGCCCCTCAACCGCAGCGCCTCAAACCCCTTGCCTGGAAAAGCGAGATCTATAAAAATACTGAGCTAATCAACTCACCCAACTATTTTTCCGCATCTCTACGGGTTAGATGTCATCGCTATGTGGGGAATTTAAGGAATACGGCTCTACGGGCTCAGGTTTGTGTGTAGAACCCCCGCGCCGCGCGGGTTCTACACACGTTCAGCGTCCTAACGCGAGAGCGTAGGGCTATACCAACCCTGCATCTGCTCATCAGGTGCATCTATTTCAGTCAAAGGAGACTGACATGCTATCTCAAAAGATTGATGCCGTTTTTTCCCAAGAAGATATTGACGCAGTTATGGAGGCGATCGCCTCCATTCGTCAGAAGATGCCGTTTCTCATGGGGTTGACCTCAGACCAGCGTCGCCAGATTGCCAAAATTGGGCGCAAGTCTCAAACCTTTACCGTGCAAGCATTAACCATTGCCCAAAACCATCCAGAACTAATGCCTGGTTGTTTAGACCTGAAAGAAGCCTACCGTGACCTAGATTTGTTTGAAGCCTTGAGTTCGGTTTTGCAAACCGTCGGTGAGCTGCATGAGTTGATAGAAGATACCCAAATCATTGCAGGCAGCGAAGCCTATGCTGCTGCTCGCCTTGCCTATCAATCAGCCAAAGCCACAGGCAAAAACATCGGCATGGAAAACGTGATGAATGATGTCTCCATTCGCTTTCGGAAACGTCGCAAAAGCAGCACGGCCCCGAATTAATTGTCGGGCAGATTGCCGAGTAGCGCCGCTCCAGCCTCCAACAAACGGAATCCCCGGAATTTTTGACATTCCGGGGATTCCGTTTGTTGTACAACCCGATACGGACTCAACGTGATATATCACGTTGAATCGAAACTATAGTCTTATTGGGACACACCTATGGGGATGACCTCTACTGCGTCTCAGCAGCGCATCATCTATGCGGATGTGCCCCCGCCACTGGGCAAGGTTGTCGCAGAGTATAGAATTGACCCGGCAACGGCGATCGCCTATTGGGTCAAGGCTGGCCAATACATTCAAATCATCGATGTTGAGGGAACGCAGTGTTCTGACTTTCTAGCATTTGCGGGTGACAAATTTGCTGAGGAAATTGATGGCACTGTCACCCGCACTCTCAATGGTGTGTCAGTGCCCCAGGCAGGCTTACACAGTCAATACTTCTCCCAAACAATGCAGCCGCTCGTGGAAGTGATTCAAGATACATGCGATCGCCACGACAGCTTCCTACTGGCATGTACGGCTCGATATTATGAAGATGCGGGTTATCCAGGGCACATCAGCTGTAGCGACAATTTTAATCGGGTCTTAGCGCCCTACGGCATTGCAGCTCGACCGGGCTGGGCAGCGATTAATTTTTTCTTTAACACCTCCGTGGATGCAAAGGGGGCGATCGCCTCCTGCGAATCGTGGTCGCGTCCGGGAGATTATGTTTTGCTTCGAGCACACCAAGACTTGTTATGCGCCAGCTCTGCCTGCCCAGACGACATTGACCCCGCGAACGGCTGGAACCCGACGGCAATTCATGTTCGCGTGTATCATGCATCAGAACAATTTCCGACCGCAATGGGGCACCGCGCTGCGGCCAATCACCCGTTACGGTTGACGCAAGACAGCGCATTTACCCCAAAGATTCGCGAACTCACCGGAAATTGGGTGGACTATAACGGATTTTGGGTGCCCAACGGCTTTGTTAATCAAGGCGATCATGCCGAATATTGGGCGCTGCGAGAACGGGCGGCGCTCATGGATCTCTCGGCCCTTCGCAAATTTGACCTGATTGGGGAGCAGGCAGTCGATTTATTGCAAACCGCATTTTCCCGAAACGTTGCGAACCTGGCAATTGGGCAATCTGCCTATGGATGTTTGCTCAATCCTCATGGGGGAATGATTGACGATGGCATTGTGTTTCATTTGAGTGAGCATCACTGGCGCTATGTCGGCAACTGCGACACAGATTGGGACTGGCTGCAAACCGTTGCTCAAGACTATGGCTATGCTGTCGAGATTATCCCAACGAGTCGAGAACTCCATAACCTGGCAATCCAGGGGCCGCTGTCTCGTGATATTCTTCGACCCTTAGTCACGTTCAATTCTGATACAAACATAGAAACGCTAGATGAACTAGGATACTTTCGGTGTGCAACAGGCACTGTTGCCAAGATTCCCGTTCTCGTTTCTCGAACCGGTTATACGGGTGAACTAGGCTATGAGCTGTTTGTCCATCCCGCCGACGGTGGGGCACTCTGGGAAGCATTGATGGCTGCCGGAACGCCGCATGCAATGCTGCCATTGGGTATGCGTGCCTTAGACCGAGCCCGGATCGAGGCTGGGCTCCTCGCTGCCGGATATGAGTTTGACGACTTGATTTCTCCGTATCAAGCCGGTATTGGTTGGGCAGTGGCGATGAAAAGCAAGGGAGATTTTATTGGCAGAACCGCTCTAGAACAGTTGCGAACCCGTCCGCCCAAAGTGGCGGTTGGTCTGATACTTGATACTAACGATGTTGCCGACTATGGGCAGTGTATATTTCCAATAGGCGATCGCTGGCGAGTCGGGCACATCACGAGCGGCACGTTTTCACCCATCCTCAATCGCAGCATCGCAATGGCGCAAGTCGTACCTGAGTATGCCAATATGGGCATGGAACTTGAAGTCGGTTTCATGGATGGGATGAAACGTCGAGTCAGGGCAACCGTTGGCACGCTAGCAGCTTATGATCCCACAAAGAGTCGAGTCAGAGGATCATGAATCGAGTTGAATCTTTGCGTCCGATTTCCCGCCAACTCTGGGATTGGGCAGGCGTCGATGGGCTGCAATTTGCACGGACAGTATTCGGAGACAGCGTTGGTAAAATTGCTCCGTTTCAGTCAATCGAAACCACCTACCAAACACATCCTTGCTCAGTGTTGAGACTATGTGAGCGAAATTTTCGGGTGGCGATCGCCCCGGAGGTTTCGTTCCAAGACAACACTCAAGCGATTCACAGCAACTTGCGGATGTGGCTTAAGCCGTCTGAGCCGATTGGGGCGATCGCTCTTGCTGAGGAGGTCGGGATGGATATACTTCCCAAAATTGCCACGACAAAACCAATCTACCGACTCGATTCACTCCAATCTAACTGTGCGGCTCCTGCCCGCATCAATGATATAGCGGTTTTAGTATGGCGACACCGCGTTGCAGAAACCCCTATCCTCGAATTGCAGGTTGCCCTATCAAATCTCGATGCTGTGCAAACACTGCTGAGTCGTTAGCTACCCTATTGCACCTTAACCAATCTAGACAATGCCAGAATCGATGCCAGAATTCTTTTCTCACCCGATTTTTCCTGAGCCTTCGTCAGATATGGACTGTTTGAAGGCGCACCAGTTGAGCTATGAGTTTCGGCAAGAATTGCAATATCGGCTTGAGTTTGAACACTATTGCAACTGGTATTATCAAACGTCAGAACGCCATCGACACGAACTTGAACACATGCGAGGAGACATCAATCTTCTCGGATGGTTTTATCGAAAGCGTTCGGATTAGCTCGGTTTAATAAAAGACGTGCTATCGGGTCTCTAGCAAGACCGCTATGAGGGCTCAACCAGCTCTAACTCATCTTCTCGGAGATGAGCCTTAAATCGTCCTTCAAATTTGACCTGGACTGGAAAATTGGCGCTGATGGTTTTGCCACGCCACTCACTCACAATAGCTGCAACGTCACCCTCCATCCCCTTTATGTCATAGGGTTCATTGCGATGCTTTGGGTAGTGATAAACGATAGTGGATTCTTTAACGCGGACGCGATCGCCAACCTTCATAAACTTTTCAGAGATTTTCTCTATATCAAGGACACGGTTTTAAGTGGAATACCTTCCACTATCTTTTATCTTTGCATGGATGATCCCGTTTATAGAAAGCCAAATTGAGATCACAGCCGATCAAGCTGTTCAATAACTCGCTGCCAAGCGCGTTGAAAGCTATTGGGTGAAATCTGCTTCCAAGCAAAGATTCCAGCCGCCCCGGCTGCAAATATCAACACTGCCAGACCCAGGGCGATCGCGCCGGTATTGATAGACTCACTCTCTTCGACTTCATTGTCGTAGACATCCTCATCATCATCGGGCTGGGCAAAGAAATCTTCCAAGATGCCATCGGCCTCATCGGCCTCATCGGCAAGCCCGACTAGAGCAGGATATTCACGAGAATCATCGGTGAGGGGGGCATCACCTTCGTTATCTGGGTGCTCAGTTACATCCACTGGGTCATATAGCAGTGCCCTCGACGCCTCAGACAAATCGTGTTGTGCTACATCAGAGGATAGAGCTGGCAAAATTGGCGCGATTCGATCGGCGTCTTCCATCTCATCAGTTGCAGGACGATCGTCATCGGCGTGATCGTCATTGGCGTGATCGTCATTGGCGTGATCGTCATTGGCGTGATCGTCATTGGGTTGAATTGGCTGTAAACTATCTGTCCGAGACACCTGACAGTGCAGCATTACAATCGAGGCGTTGTCGTGTCCATTTCTCTCATTTGCAAGGTCAATCCAAGATTGGACGGCAGCACCAAGCGATACATTTTCGTCTAATACGTGTTGAGTCGATTCTCGCCAGCAGCGCTCGACCCAGTGATTATCGCTAAGCCCATCGGAGCACAGCAGCAAAATCCCATCTTCTTCGATGATAAAGCGTTGAATCGTCGGGTGAATCAGGGCTCCGTCTCGCGTTCCCAGCGCTTGAGTTAACGCTTCTGCGTCGGGCCGTTTTTGTGAATCGCAGTAAAGACTGCGACCCATTATGACCTCCCGAGATGCCACATCATCATCAACAGTCAGCAGATGGCAGCGCTGAGACGTTAACCAATAGGCGCGACTATCTCCGACGTGAGCAATAAAAAGTTCGTGGGTGTTTGCTACTCCCTTAGGCGTAGCGATAGACTGCGGAAGCTGAAGCGCCATGACGAGGGTAGTTCCCATGCGCTGGCGTGCTTCTCGCCCTTGGCTGTCGTTTTGGGCTGCAATCATGTTGTTGACCACCCGAATGGAGGCTGCTAGCTGCTGCATCACGACATCGGGTTCAACGAGGTCGGGGTGCCCATTGAGTTCGGTCAGCATTGCTCGAATCTGCAATTGGAGCGATCGCACCGCTAGTTGGCTTGCCACTTCGCCGCCCGCATGTCCACCGATGCCGTCGCACACGATTGCCACATGAGGTAACAAGTAATCGTGTAGCGCCGGCAAATCAGACTCATCAGCACTCAATCTCGACAGCTCTGCCCCATTGGGATAGCAATAGTCTTCGTTATGCTTGCGATGGGTGCCCGTAGTGGTTGCCCCGGCAACGTTGAGATGAAGGGGAAGACGAGCTGCTTGCTCGATTAAAAGGTGGTTTAACTGGCTTGAAAGCGTGCTCCAGTCTGCATCGGGCGATCGCGCGAATTCGCAAAAATCGTGCAGCGATTCACGGATATCTGGATGTGCTGAGTCAATCCAGGGGTGCCAGCGAGATGTTAAATTCCACAAAGGAGGCGTCATCGGTAAACCGACCTCTTCCTCGTCGGTATTTATATCTGCGTTCTCAGGCAGGTTCTTAGGCACGTTCTCAGGCACGTTCTCAGGCACGTTCTCAGGCGATCTGCCCACCGGATCGCGATGTAGTTCTAACAGCCTTACCCGCCACCCATCCGCTCTGATATTTTCATCCATTAGCAAACTAGACGCGACTCCGACCTGCCGCAATATGTCCCACAGTTGCAGCAGTTGCCAAAGCCAATAAAGCTGGCGTACAGCGGATGCATCACTCCATGCCTCAGTAATCACCGGAAACAGGGTGCCCGTCGAGTCGATTGGGCTGTTAGTTAATACCATCAACGGAGATCGATCGTCAGGGGAAGGACAAAATCCATAGACCTCAGGAATATGCAATCGCAGCCGACGCAAACGCATGTAGGGACGAGCACTATCCGGGATTTCCTCTAGCATCATTGGGCTTGACGAAGACTGCGTGTCATCCCAAATCTGGGGCGCAACCACTCGATATCGTTGTCCAACCATGGCGCCAACTGGCAAATTGGCGATCGCTGAGCTAGCAGCCCACACATAGCGATGAGTCGAGAGTGAAGAAATTTCAGGAGAAATGCTCATAAGCTAGAACCATCAAACCGTTCACGTCGGATGAAATGTCAAGATAGGTTGATTATGCAGGCAGATTTGCAGCAACTGGGATAGATTGGGGACAGGAATATTACAAAACATGTGAGTGTAGCACGGCTGAAATCATCGACTAAAGCCAGATTAAAGCCACTCGTTACGCACATCTCAACGTCTAAGAATCTTCACATTTTGATTGATTACTTAAGCAAAATAGCAAAATACGTCAAGCATGCCACCGCTCAGTTCTACCGCCCTTCTGTGGCTGATTGCAGGAGTTATTCTCTGTATTTTAGAATTCACGATTCCTACGGCTTTCGTAGAATTCATTATGGGAATAAGCGCCATTATCGTTGCATTCATCGCGTTGGCTGTTCCTCAATTCGGCTTGCAAGTTGTCATTTGGCTTGCTCTTTCAGTCGTTCTCATTTTGCTATCTCGTCGCTTTGTCCCTAAAACGATGCCCCGCATTTTGAATGATTCTAAGGAAGCGACTGCACTCACTGAAATTACGCCTGGTAAAGGGGGGCGTGTTTTGTATGAAGGCGGTTCTTGGCAAGCATACTGCGAAGACACCACTATGGCGATCGCTCCAGATGAAAAAGTTTACGTCGTCCAACGCAAAGGGAACACTCTGATCGTCTTGCCTGAGCGTCTGCTCCAAGAGTAATGGGTGGCGATCTCAACGTAGTCTCATAACGAGTTTGGTCTAACGAGCATTGCAACGTGGTGAGCGTATGATGACGTATTCTGCCCAAGATTTAAAGCGATTTGCACGATTTATATAGTTCTGCTTTGACAACGAGGAGGTTGTAGCATGGGTGGTCCATTGGGCTTTTTGATATTTCTCATTTTGGGAGGATCAGTTTTATTTGGGTCCGTTCGCATTGTCAATGAAGGCGACAAAGCTCTGGTTGAACGATTAGGTCGCTATACCGGACGCAAATTAGAGCCAGGTCTTAACTTTACCCTGCCATTTTTGGATCGCGTTGCATACAAGCAAACGATTCGAGAGAGAGTCCTCGATATTCCGCCCCAAAAGTGCATCACTCGCGATAACGTTGGCATCTCTGTCGATGCGGTCGTTTACTGGCGAATTATGGATTTGGAAAAAGCTTACTACAAGGTTGAAAACTTACGAGATGCCATGGTCAACCTCGTTCTAACCCAAATCCGTTCAGAAATGGGCAAATTAGAACTTGACGAGACATTTACGGCTCGTTCTGAAATCAATGAACTGCTGCTGCGAGAACTCGATATTGCCACTGACCCATGGGGGGTCAAAGTTACCCGCGTTGAATTGCGTGACATTATTCCATCGAAAGACGTGCAAGACTCAATGGAATTGCAGATGTCAGCAGAACGTCGCAAACGAGCTGCAATTCTTACATCCGAAGGGGAACGAGAGTCTGCAATTAATTCGGCCAGGGGTAAAGCCGAGTCGCGAATTCTTGAAGCAGAAGCTCATCAAAAAGCCGCCATTCTAGATGCCGAGGCTCAGCAAAAGGCCATTATTCTAAAAGCGCAAGCTATACGCCAAGAACAGGTACTGAGAGCACAGGCAACCGCCGAATCTCTCCGGATCATCGCAGAGACGCTAAAGTCAGACCCCTACGCTCGCGAATCGCTCCAGTTTCTTATGGCACAGCATTATATTGACATGGGCACTGAAATTGGCACGAGCGGTAGCAGCAAAGTCATGTTCATGGATCCTCGCAGTATTCCAGCAACAGTGGAAGGGATGCGCTCTATTATTGGCGATTCAGACCACCCCGTACCCCCACCTCCGCCATCTAACATCCAACGCCCCACTAATTCGTGATAGTGCCTCAACCCTCGATCAGGAGTGAGTTAAGCGTTAATCTTGGGGATGACTAGACACTTGTGCGAGCTGGCATTCAGTACAGAGTCCAAAAAATTCGAGGGTGTGATAAAAAATTTTGAACCGATATGACTGATTAAGCTGATGTTCGAGTTCGTGAACGGGGCATTCATCAATGGGGATGGATGCCCCGCATTGTAAGCATGTCAAATGATGACGATCTTCTTGCACGAGGCTATAGAGTGCTTCACCATTTGCCAGTGTTCGCATCTGAATAAGTCCTTCAAGCTTAAGTGCTTCAAGGGCGCGATAAACCGTTGCTAATCCCATTGATTTTCCGTGGTGACGGAGTTCTACATACAAATCTTGAGCAGAAATCGCCTGGTCAAGAGTGCGTAGGAGGGATAAAACACGCTCTTGGCTTCGAGTGCGCTGAGCTTTCATAAAAATGAGTATCAAATCCTACTGAGATCAATCTTCCTAAATTTATCCCCGGCTTGTCACGGTTGAGATTCGGAAGAAAACTGCCGTCTTAGACCAATCTATAGCAATCTCAGATGGGTTGTGAGCGATGGGGCGGGCGTCGCCTGCCCCATCGCTCATACACAATTTACAAGCGATTTAGGGGCGCTATAGATCAATCTAAATTATTCTCTCCAGACATGAGAGGGAATCCGCTATCATCTAGACCACTCGATTCCACTTTAGAATAGCGGTGTTATCTGATCAGAAATTGTTATTGGCGTGAAGGCAGTCTTGTGGCTCAAACTTACCAGGCAAAAATTTATATAACGCTTCGTCCGTCTGTCCTCGATCCGGCAGGCACGGCAGTGCAATCTGGGCTTCACCATTTGGGGTTTGGCAGCGTTGACCAGGTTCGAATCGGAAAATACGTGGAGCTTATGCTAAGTGCTGACAATCACGAGGAGGCTCATCAGCAGCTTGACCAAATGTGCGATCAGCTTCTCGCAAATCCGGTTATTGAGAATTATCGGTTTGAGGTTCTTGAGTATGAGGGTGTCGGTGTGTGAGGGTATTGGTGTGTGGGCTCTGGGTAGATGAGATGTAGGGTTTAGTGGGTAAGGAGACTTGAAGATGAAATTTGGCGTGATTGTGTTTCCAGGGTCTAACTGCGATCGCGATGTGGCAATGGTAACGCGCGATTTGATTCAGCAACCGACTCGGATGGTTTGGCATGAGGAGGATGATTTATCTGATCTAGACGTGGTTATCCTACCGGGAGGATTTAGCTATGGGGATTATCTTCGATGCGGGGCGATCGCCCGATTTTCACCGGCGATGCAGGCGACCATCCGCCATGCAGAAGCGGGCAAGTGGGTCTTAGGCATTTGCAATGGCTTTCAGGTGCTGACCGAGGTAGGTCTGCTACCAGGGGCACTGGTTCGCAATCGAGAGTTGCAATTTATTTGCGATCGCGTCTCTCTGCGAGTCGAACGCACCGATCTCCCCTGGACGCATCGCTACCAACCCCATCAGGTGATCACGCTTCCCATTGCTCATGGAGAAGGCTGCTACTACGCCGACGAGGCAACATTGAGCGAATTAGAGGCCCATCAGCAGATTCTTTTCCGCTACTGTAACCCAGACGGAAACATCACTGATGAAAGCAATCCCAACGGTTCTCTCAATCACATTGCAGGCATCTGCAACCGTCAGGGCAATGTGATGGGCATGATGCCCCACCCAGAACGTGCGTCTGATCCAATGTTAGGGTTTACAGATGGCATTAAGCTGTTTGAAGGACTTTTGGATCGGGTAAAAGTACTCGCATAGTGGGTTATTAGAGTGGGTTATAGCGCTTCGCGATCGCGCTCATTGGTGCGAATTCGAATGACCTGATCAACGGGCGAGACAAAAATCTTGCCATCGCCAATCTGTCCGGTTTGGGCAGCTGCCACGATTTTGCTGAGCACGTCTTCAAGTTGGTCATCTTCAACAACCACTTCCAACTTGAGCTTAGTCAAAAACTCAATTACATACTCTGCACCCCGATAGGTTTCGGTATGCCCTCTTTGTCGCCCATATCCTCGAACATTAGAGACTGTTAGCCCTAGCACTCCTGCTTGAACAAGAGCAATTTTGACCTCATCTAGTTGGGATGAACGAATGACAGCTTCAATTTTTTTCATAGGAATGTGCTGATGAAATCGTTGCGGGTTCTACAGGAAAGTATAAAGCGGTAGAAGGATGAGTCCAAAGTTTGACGTTAACGTTAAAGTTGTGATAGAACTATCTCGTGATTGAAAAAATGCGCATCGGGGAACTAGCTGACCGTGTTGGCGTAACCCCTCGAACGATTCGCTATTACGAAAGTCTTGGGCTTCTCGGACCATGTGAACGTGAGGGAACAGGGTTTCGCTACTATTCTGACGTTGAATTAGTTCGCCTTCAGAAAATTCAGGCGCTTAAGGAGCTCGGCCTGAGTTTAGATGAGATCGGAACTGTGATTCCTCTGTATTGTGAAGACCCAACCGGATTAACGAGTAAGCGTAAAGTGCTAGAAATTCTTAAGTTTCATCTCCGGGAAACGGATGAAAAGCTCGATGCACTTAGCCGATTTCGCTCAGAGCTCCAAACCAATATCGATCTCATTCAAGACTGGATAGAGAAACGATCTGGCGACGGGTAATTTTTTTGATCGCAAACTAACGTTAACGTCAATGTTCAAATTAGGTTGATTTGCCTCATGCAGTCCATTGCTGCACCCAGATTCTAACGTTGACGCAAACGTTAATGTATAGATTTGCTGATTAATTCATGTTTCGTTCAAAGGGAGAAATCATGATACCTCGCATGGTTGACGTTCAGCGCATCACGCTATCCAACGCTATTTTGAGGAGATGTATTGGGGCGATCGCATCAGTCGCTCTGCAGACTTAAAGTTCTAATCACAATTTCTAAGTCCCACAGGCAAGCTCTAGATCTTGGCACGTCTGGCCATTATTTCTGGCACATCACGTCTGGCATATCGCTTCTGGTACATCATTTCTGGCATATCACGTCTGGCCATCATGTCTGGCACATCACGTCTGGCATATCCTGGCATATTGCTTCTGGCACAGCATGTCTGGCCATCATGTCTGGCACATCACGTCTGGCACAAGTTCACTGAATTGAGTCTACTTAGTCGATTTACCTACCCTTTCAGACCTATGAATGCACGCATTGTGTTGGTTGAAAATCAGCCCGATTTTGCGCAGCAGATCGAAGAAACGCTGCAAAAAAGCAATTTTTGCGTCAAAACAGCCCAAACAGGGTTCTCAGGATTATCTGCCCTACGCGAATCCCGACCCGACGCCGTCTTGCTCGATTGGACTTTGCCTGACATATCAGGATTAGACATTTGTCGACGGTTGCGCTCGGCTGGCAACAAAATCCCGGTGATTTTACTCAATGAAAGCCAAACCATCAGCGATCGCGTTGTTGGACTCGATGCAGGCGCAGACGACTATCTCGTCAAACCGTTTAGTCCGGAAGAACTCTCGGCTAGAGTCAGAGCTCTCCTGAGGCGCGTGCGCCGAATGCAAAACACCAAAATTCTAAAAATTGATGATTTGAGTCTCGATCCAGATGCGAGAGAGGTTTATCGCGGAAGCGACCCGATTAGCCTCACGGCAAAGGAGTTTGACCTATTGGCATATTTGATGGAGCATCCTCACCAGGTAATTACTCGTGATCAAATCTTGGAACACGTCTGGCAATATGAATATATTGGTAGCTCTAACATTATCGAAGTGTATATTCGCTACCTGCGACGCAAACTAGAAATAAATCAAAATAGACGGCTCATTCATACCGTTCGAGGAGTTGGCTATGTGCTGAGAGAACCTCGCATTCCCGCATTCCCTCTCTCGGCTGCATAACTCTGCTGCATCCTGCCTTCGAGAGCGTTTCATATAAGTGCGATTTCATATAAGTGCGATCGCCCTCGGTCGCGTGTTCCCTGCGCGGTGTTCCTTACCTTTAGAGTCACCGAGACGTTATGCTCCGCATTGCCAGAGCAAACGCGCTTTAATTACACAAAATTCTGGATACTTCTTGCCTTACAACATAGAATCCTCGACCGTCTGCTAGAGGAGTTGTGGCACTCTCTAATCAGATTTGTATCCCATCGGAACCGTTATTATCAGCCTGGAAACCCCACCCAAATATCTTAGTCAACCCATTCTGGCATCAACGTTTCAGCATCATAGGTTATGGAAGAGTACTCTGAAACCTGATCATACAGTTGAGAACGTTGCGTTATCTCAGTCATGTAGCCGACATAGTGATTCATCAAAAAATACACCGCGACAAGACCGGCTGCTGCCGATGACACCAAAAAACCTGCGAGCATTAAGGAAAATTCTTGATGCTCAACAGCTTCCTGCATTAGATGCAGCGCCCAGGCTACTAATCCGATCACTATAAACAGTATAAAAATCATTTTTTAATAGAAGTAACGAAATGTAACCTTTACACATCGTAACACCTTACTCATGGAACTGTCTCGAATCTATCTTAGGTTGGATTTTTTACTGGACAAAACTTATATCAATTTGCAATTGCGTCAAGTGCAGAAATAATAGGACATCCCCCCGCCCCACGGTTCATAATCTAAGGATTGCGATACTTGAGACAAATTCAATAGTATTAAAAAAATTATGGGTAGTGCCCCAGGGATAATGATGGGTTTGTTAGGGTGGTTATGAAGATACTGTTGGAGACGGATGCCGACCTGTCCTGAATGCCAAGCCACTCATACGGTCAAAAACGGCCATATTCACACGGG
>JBNPEB010000063.1:0-99361 GCA_051117335.1 Elainellaceae cyanobacterium | reverse complement strand
AGCATCATAAACTCCTTGGCATCATCAAAGCCAGACGAAAACGACATCGCAAGCGAGACACTCAACGCCAGGAAATATGGGGCACAGAGGCCTTAAGTTGACACCAATGACGGCCGTTTGCCCCTACAGAGCCATTGTTAGTGGTCGGCTATTTACAAGCGAATCCCTTAGCTCTGTTTAGATCCCCGGCTTCTGAGTCAGATCTGGGGAATGGCGATCAGAGTCTTAAACAGAAGCCGAGGATCTGCCGGGGATCTGCGAACCTACTTACGCCATTTAATCCCAATCAGCTAATCCCAACCAGCATCTTTTTAGTCATCGTATTCCCGGCATTCCGGCGCTTCTGGATGCTCACGGCAATAGTCTTCAAATGCTTGTCGAGACGCAGACATTGCCTGCGATCGCTGGTGAGACGCTTCTGCTTGGAGTTCTTCAACGGCATCCCAGGCCGCCGCGCATTCAGGCGATTGAGCCCCCATCTCGTCACAGATTTTGCGGGCGTCTTCGCGGGCAACCTCGATTTGGTCTTCAATGAAAAGCTTTTTCGGATTTTCGACAAAATCGCTCTTGAGAATGTCGGTGATAGAAATAATGCCCAGCAGTTCCCCACTGATGACAGGAGCGCGACGAATGCCGGTCTGGGCAAACAGGCGAGCGACGTATTCAACCCCCAGTTCAGGATTCACCACGATGCAGGGCTTCGTCATGATTTGATACACTCGCATCGTCTTCGGGTCATGCCCGTAGGCGGCGACTTTGTAGACAATATCGGTTTCGGTGACAATGCCGTAGGGATCATCTGCATCGCGGCGTTCGACGATCAGCGATCGCAGCCCCTTTTCTTTCATCAACTGCACGGCGTCTGCAACGGTTGCCGACCCTCGAATGGTGACAACATTGCGGGTCATGATATCTTGCGCGTTCATCATGGCAGGTTTGTCTCCAAATCACGACAGATGCGATCGCCCTCCGAATCAGTTTATCCTGTTAACGTATAGGTTTATGGTTCTTAACACACAGCTTCTTCTATGACGTGCATAATTAATCGCCGCGCTCAGTTCTCTGCTAGCCATCGCTATTGGTTGCCAGAGCTGGGCGACGCAGAAAATGCTCAGCAGTTTGGCCTCTGTGCCCGCGCACCAGGTCACGGTCACAATTATGTGCTTTACGTGTCAATGGAAGGAGCCCTTGACGAGTACGGCATGGTGCTCAACCTCTCCGATGTAAAGCAGATCATCAAGCGAGAGGTCACCAGCCAACTTGACTTCTCATATTTGAATCAGGTTTGGGACGAGTTTCAGCAAACATTACCAACGACAGAAAACCTTGCGCGGGTTATTTGGCAACGACTTGCGCCTCATCTTCCGTTGGTTCGCATTCAGCTTTTTGAACATCCAGAACTTTGGGCAGACTACGAAGGAAACAATATGGAAGCTTACCTCACGATTAGCACCCACTTCAGCGCCGCGCATCGCCTCGCATTGCCGCATCTTAGCTTAGACGAAAACTTTGAAATTTACGGCAAATGTGCCCGCGTTCACGGGCACGGGCATAACTATCACTTAGAAGTCACCATCAAAGGTGAAATGGACCCGCGCACAGGCATGATTGCCGATTTGGTAGAGTTTCAAAGTGCTGTTGACGATCATGTGGTAGAACCCTTTGATCACACCTTCTTAAACAAAGATATTCCGTACTTTGAAACCGTCGTTCCTACGGCAGAAAATATTGCCATTCACATCCGCGATTTGCTGGAAGACCCCATTCGTCAAATCGGTGCTCAGCTTTATAAGGTGAAGCTTATCGAAAGCCCGAATAATTCCTGTGAAGTATACGGAGCGGCAGCGGCTTCAACGCCTAAAGCCATGCAAACACCCGAATTTGCCAATGTATCGTAAATTCTGATTTTCGCTATGACCTTACGCTCTCGCGTTAGGACTATACGCAAATCTGAGCCCGTCGTGCTATATCAAGGGCGATCGCCTTTTATGTCATCATTGGCTATTGTGCAATAAGTATCTAGCCAGTTGCGAATCTCATAGGCTAGCCAGTGCGTCTCTCGTCGCGTCAGAGTTGACATTTTATCGAGTTCAAATCGGTCTATCGTTATTGACTTGTTTTTTGCAGAGCCAGTTATCCGTCTGCTACAAATGGTTAGTCGGCTTTTCTTATGGTCTACATAGCTTTTCTTAAGCTGAAGCGGAGCGCTGCTGATCTGGAGCATGGTGTTGGGTACGACAGTCTTTTTGTCGGTAATCAGTTCGATGTGATCAAGGGTATTGATACCCAACTGATTCAATCGATACCCAAAGAGCTTGCGGGTCAACATCACGTGTGTAGAACTCAAATGCAGCCGAATCCGTTGCCAACTTTCCATAAGCATTCGTCCAGTGAGCAGCGTTATGACGGGTGCCAGCACTACCTGAACTCCCCATTGATTTGGGCCTCCCTCACCTAATATGACCAAGATCGCAAAGATCCATGAGGTTAGTAGAGCCGCAAGCGTCGCAACCACCTCCAAATTGATACCTCGCTGAGGCAGAAGAATCGTCAGAGTTTCAGTCCCTCGATCTATTTGAATCTCACTATCGTAGGGTTTCTCGAAGACTGTAGCTCGGTTTGCAAAACGCTTTAGCTGCCCTAAATTTCTGAGCGCATCCTGCGCCGAAGACGGACGCTTATCGATGCTGGGTTCTACAAGCCAGTTCAACCAGTCGACAAAGGCTAAATCACAACTAGTCAACTGCCGAAACTGAATCTTCAAATTAGATTGGGGCAACTCCGTTGGATGCATTCCCGTAATCAGGTAAATCAATGTTGCCCCCAAACTATATAAATCAGATACCGGAACCGCTCGCCCACCAAATTGCTCAGGTGGCATGTAGCCGTAGGTTCCCGTAACCGTGATGGTTGCCCCTTCAGTTGCTGCAATATTCGTGACTGAGCCAAAATCAACGAGGTAGATCGGTTCAATCTGATTATCAGTGCGATCGCCCAAAATGATGTTGCTGGGCTTGATATCTCGATGAATCACGGACGGCGACTGAGAATGAAGATATATCAGAACCTTGAGCAACGAGGCGGCAAGGCGTTTCACATCGGTTTCGCTAAAGTTTCGTCCAGCTTTGAGATGGGCATCGAGTGTTTTTCCGTGAACATACTGCTGGACAAGTGCAAACTGGTACCCTTGCGTCGTGCTGAGTTCTAAATAGTTAAGGTATCGAGGAATGGCAGGATGATTGAGAGACTTCAAAACTCTAGCTTCGCGCTCAAATAGCTTAAAATCTTGCCAGTTAAAGTCAATGCCGAGAGACAACAGCTTGATGATGACGGGCTCTTGAGACGTTAGATCAATGGCAAGAAACGTGTGTCGTCCGGCTTTCTTTCCCAAGAGTTTCCGAATTTCATACCTTTCTGCCAAAGTTTCCATCATCACCCGTCATCCTTTAATTGAGCTTGGCTTTCGTCGATGTACCATTGAGCGATCGCTCGGGTCGCCACCCCCATTGACAATCCTCCAAATATTCCTGGAATCAATGTCACAATCAAAATTTCTGGAGAAGAAAGCATATCCGTAATCATGGCTAAACCAACGGTGATCATTACCGTTATTAGCAATGTACTCGCAAAGGTAATTGTTTGTTGATAACGTCTAGGATTTTTCAGCGGAAAGAACCACAGACGAGTGATTAGGCCAATAAAAAGCCCATTCCCGATTCCGGTTGGAACACCCATCATGAGTCCAACCAGCATTAAGAGAAGAGTACCGATCACCGGAAAAATTATCGATCCCACTGCTGCACCACAGGCTAAGCCCGCCAACGCTCCGGTTAACGTGCTGCGATAGAGTGCATTCCAAAAAAGACGCTGAGTGGTCATGGCGCGGTTTTGCAGTTGCGCCCAACGGGGGTGATCCAGCGCGCTGCGTGCCTGCTCAACTGACGCAAAGCGGCGCGCAAGATTTGGCTCGACCATGCACGTCAACCATGCCATGAAATTATCGCTCAGGTTGACATGCGGCTTAAACTGGAGCCTCAAATTTTTCTGGGGCAACTCCGCCGGATGTTTGCCCGTTGCCAGGGCGATCGCCACTGCACCCACACTATACAAATCAGAGGCTGGAACTGCCTGTCCACCAAACTGTTCAGGCGGCATATAGCCATAGGTTCCTACCACAGTCACCGTTTGCCCCTCTTTGCTTGCCAGGGTGTGTACCGAACCAAAATCAACGAGATAGACGTGATCAATTCGCGCGTCTGCCGTTGCGGTCATCAGAATATTACTAGGCTTAATATCTCGATGAATCACAGGTGGAAGGCGCTGATGCAGATAATCGAGGATATCCAGCAACGCTCTCACAATCTGTTTGATGTCTGCTTCGCTAAAGATGCATCCAGCTTTCAAGTAGTCGTCTAAAGTCTTTGCGTCGATAAAGCTTTGAACGAGGGCATATCCCTTGCGGGTAGAGGTATCAATTTCAAAGGCATCTAGGTAGCGAGGAATACCCGGGTGAGACAAGCTTTTTAGTGTTTCAGCCTCTCGCTCAAACAGCTTCAAGTCGTCCCAGTCTAGATTAGTGTCAAAGGTGAGTCGCTTGATGACCACCTGCTGACGGGTTTGCTCATCTTGGGCTAAAAACGTTTCGCGTCCGGCTTGTTTGCTGAGCCTCGACAGGAGATGATAGCGATTTCCTAGCTGCTCTGAATGGGGTGAGTCTGCCACCGGAATTGCCCATTAAGAAGGGGTCGCCTATAGTCTGGCAAATCCTACGGAAAACGCCCATATTCATTACGAGCAAAAATTTAAGATGTGGTGAGCCACGTCGTGCGGCTTTTCTAAATGGGGCACATGCCCGCAGTTTTCGAGCCAAATCAGCTTGCTGTGAGGAATTGCCGCTTCAAACTTCGTAGCGTCGGCTGTGCCCAAAATTTTATCGTTTTGTCCCCAGAGAATTAGGGTCGGCTGCTGAATGTGGGCGATCGCCTCTTGGCTCAGCAGATTATAGCCGCCACATTTCGTAAACGCAATCATCGCCCGACTCCAGTCTGGGGACATAAGATGAAGCGCAGCACAGCAGGCCGCATCCGCGGTGGCAAAGGTTTTGTCAAAATAGGCGGCTTTGCTAATCTCTTGCCGAACCCTCGGATTCTTCAAAAACTCAGTTGCCAGAAAACCCAAGGGCGGGACTAGGAATCTACCCATATTTGGCCCATTGGCAGGTCCGGCACTATCGAGTAAAATTAGCGTTTCAACGGCATCGGGATGGCTGAGGGCAAAATCAATCGCAACGGCTCCCCCCATGGAGGCTCCGATGAGCACCACAGGCTTATTGATTAACGTTTTCCACGTGTGAAAAAGATGACGCTTAATCTCTGTAGCGCTAAACGCTAAGCCAGCTTGCCGTTCGGTAAAGCCAAAACCTAGCAGATCAACGGCCCAAGTTTGATGATGCGCTGCTAATAGCGGCATCAGCCGACGAAACTCCATCAGTGAGCTGTCAAAGCCATGCAGTAATAAAATAGCGCGCTCCCCGGCTCCTTGACGGGTGTAGCAGGTGAGAATCGGCTGATCGCTAAGAGGAGTGGCGATCGCCTCCTGCTGAATCTGCTGAGCTAGAGCGATCGACGCTGCTTCGGTGAGTTGCTGGGCAGTCGATGGGAGAAATTTGGGGAACATGAATTTTAGTGTAACCCCAATTAATCGTTTAGGAAATTAGGATTCGATGGCTCGATAGCGCCAAGCGTTTGAATGAGATCAATTCTCTAAATCCAAATAGCCTTACATTCTCATGTTAGGACGCTGAATGTGTGTAGAACCCGCGCGCCGCGCGGGCTCTACACACAAATCTGAGGCCGTAGGACTATACAAACGCAAAATCTCGTGGTACGGAGACATTGGTTGTATCTTGCACAATCCCAATCAAATCGCCTCGGTAGAAAATCCGAGTATCTGGAGTGCCATTCCCTACAAAGTTTGCAGATTTGTCTAACGAGTAATCACGTCGACTCCCAAATACTTGAATAGTGTCATTCGCGATTATATTGTTAAAGTCTGTGATTCTGGCGTATCCAAAGCTCCGATAATATGGTCTAAACTGATCGCCTAGAACAAAAGTATCTGCGCCCAACCCACCCACTAAGACATCATATTCGTATCTCCGACCGCCATATCCATTGAGGTAGTCGTTCCCAATACCTCCAGATAACAGGTCATTGCCGATACTGCCCAGAAGAATATCATTGCCAAACCCTCCAATTAGAGTATCATTACCAGAGCCACCATTGAGGTAGTCGTTCCCAGCAGCACCATTAAGTCTATCGTTGCCGGTACCGCCATAGAGCCTATCAGTTTGGAACCCTCCTATGAGGATATCGTTTCCTCCTAATCCAAACATGCTCCAAGGCTGTAGCCATCCATTCTCTCTAGACGATGCCTGAAACTGATTATTGTTGTTGTTTCCAAAATAGTATTCCATTGGATTGCTCCTAAACACGTGCAATGATTTTGTGAAAAATGGGAACTACTAGGCTGTGCCTCTGAATTAATAGAAGGTATGCACTCTATAGCAGTCCTAGATGGATTATGAGCAGTGGTGCGGACTCAGCCCACACCACTGCTCATAATCCATCCACAAGCGATTTAGGATCGCTTTATAGTAGAAGATAGAAAATTAGATCTTGCTATCCTGATTGCCTGACACATCTCCTGAAATGACCAAAACTTGTAGGTTGTGGTTGACGTAAGGAAACCACAACAATGCCGTTAAAGTCTGACTGTGTTGGGTTTCGCAAGCTCAACCGCAACCTACGTCATCGAAAACTCTGACCGCAAAATAAAATGTGCCAAGCAGCCAACCTGCTATCGCCTTGTTTCAGTCATTTAAGGTGTCCTAACGTGAGCGCGTAGCGCTATATTAGTGATCGCAGACAGGTCTGCTAGATAAGGAAATATCGCTTGAAGTAGACGGATCTACTGCCAATAGCATGACGGTACCGTGATCATTGACAACCCAGCCCTGTGCTTCAGTAATGGCTAAACTAGCAATAGATTCAGAACTCTCGTATCTAGAGGGGCGGCGGTTAGAACTACTACTACTACTGCTGCGCGCTGAATCCGATGTAATGGGTGCAGGCAATTCTACCCAATGAGAAGAGATTGTAGAATCATCTAAGATATGGTCAGGGCTGGGCGGCAAGCCTCCTCGACCCGTGACGACAAATGTTCCGGTATCAGCATTGAGCGAATTGCGGGCTGAACAGGTCTGAGCCACTCGCTGAGACGCATCTACTACATCATCGGGCAGTTCTACGGTGCCGCGACTCGGATCAACATCCGGTGTTTCAATCATGACGGTGCCATCCAGACCAAATTGAGAGCTTGCTGTGATATCGCTGAAGGGCGATCGCACGTTGCGAAACTCTAATCCGTAAATGCCCAACGTTGTGATATCAATGTTGCCACCATTGCCACGATCGGCATTGGCTACGATATCACTGTTTTCATCTGAAACGCCGGCGATGACACCGTTCGGCGCATCAATAAAAATACTGCCTCCGTTGGCATCATTCAGTGCTTCTGCCGAAATTAGGCTTTCATTTCGCAGCAGGAGCAAATCAAGGTCTTCAAGCTGAATCAGTGCGCTTGCTTGGTCACCACTTTCTCCGGCGATCGCAGATAGTTCACCTTGATCAAGTTGTAGTTGATTTGCGCGAATCGATAGACTGCCTGCTTGCCCTTGAGGACTACTAACGACGATCGCCCCCCTATCGGCCACTCGAAGCCCGTTAGTGGCTATGCGAATGGCCCCGGCGCGTCCAGTTGCGAGAGAGGTCGCATTGGCAAACAACCCACTATTGGCACTGGAGGGTGCGGTAGTCGCAGGGCCAAATGCTCCTAGCCTTTCTGCAAATGTGTCATCCTGACCCGATATATCAATCTCATTAGCTACATCCAGCGTAATGGTTCCAGCATTGCCTTGGTTTGTGGTAGTGGTCAAAATCTGTGCGCCTCCACGGAGATTCAGTGTTTCAGCAGTGATGGTAATGTCTCCGCCACGACTAGGGTTTGCTGTCCGAGCTGAAATGACGCCTCCATCTGCTAAGCGGAGATTGGCAGTATCAACACCAATATTGCCTCCGCGTCCCTGTGCTCCCGCTTCAGTATTGGTAAAGACTCCGCTAGAAAATCCCCGTGACGAAACACCTGCAATATCAATGGTGTCTTCAATGGCAATGTGGATGTCTCCGCCTCTACCGCGCCCTCCTGGTAAGTCCCCAACTGCTGTGGAAATTCCTGCAAAAATTTGACCACCACTTCGCAGTGTGAGCGATCGCCCCTCTAGGACAATATCTCCCGCATTACCATTTCCACCTGCGTTAACTGCCGTTTGAATAAGGCCACCCGCATCAAGCACGATACCGCCATTCGTCTGAATATTGATTCTTCCAGCATTTCCAGTGCCTGAAGTATTTGCAATTAACACACCTCCGTCTGAAATGGAAAGTGATTCAGCATTGAGGAAAACTTCCCCCCCTTGACCAGTTGCTCCAGATTCAACGCTAGCGTTTACTTGACTGCGTAATAGTGTTTCGCCTTCTTGAAGCTGTCCTGCAATCAGGATTTCGCCGAGGGCATCCACTTGCAGGGTGCCTGCATTCCCGCCCCCTGATGTACTGACGAGAATACGCCCCAAGTCTTGTACGGTGAGGCGATCGGTTGTGATATTTAGTTCTCCAGCATTTCCTTCTGCGGTTGTCCGGCTCTCAATACGACTGGTGACTCGTTCCCCATTCGAGAGCCGTCTTGAACCGATCACATCTACTGATTCAGAGGCATTAATCGTCAGGATACCCCCCTGCCCTACTCCTGTGGTGCTAGCGACGATTTCGCCCCCATCTCGTACTGATAGCTGCCCTGTATTAATGATCAGTTCGCCCGCGTCGCCATCGTTGTCCGTATCGACCCGCACAAATGACGATATAGGGGTGATTGAAGTTCTGCCAAATTCGTCGGTGTTGTTAAGTTCTTCGGTAGTGCCCGATATTTGCACCGATTCAGTGGCATTGATTTCAATCCGCCCTCCTCTCCCTAAGCCGCTGGTGCTAGTGCTGACTTGCCCACCCTCTCGAACTGCAAGTCTCTGAGTGTTGATTGTGATATCGCCAGCATCTTCTGCATTGGAGGTGTTTGTACTCAGACGGCTAGAAAAGAGGAGTCCTTCATCAAACCCAAGGTCCCCAAATCCTTCAAATCCTGGCAGAAAATCACTAGTACCAATTACTTCAACAGATTCTGAGGCATTCACAATAATATTGCCGCTTCGTCCATTTGTAGTGGAGTCAAGGCTATCTGCGCCAATGGTGCCGCCATCTTGTAGAAGCAGCCGTCCTGTCTCAATGCTGATATCGCCTGCTGCCCCATCCCCTAAAGTGCTTGCACTGATGAGACTAGGGGTTGGAGTATCAAATAAAAAGTCTATCCCATCTGGAGGAGTAATAACACCGGTTCCAATGACCTCGATGAAATCGGTAGCCTGGATGGTAATCTCACCGCCTTGTCCAGCTCCATCTGTTTGAGCAAGAATTCGTCCTCCCCCTCGTAGGCTCACTTGGTTCGCGGTAATTGCGATATCTCCTCCTGCGGCTTCTGTCCCAAGCCCGGATGACGTTATAGCTCCCGTGTCTGTGATGAGGAGGCGATCGCCACTGATGATGGTGATATCGCCTCCTTGAGAATCATTCAACGCGATTGAAATAATCTCTCCGCCAATTAAATCCACCGTCCCTGTGACATCGACCGATATATTACCCGACTGTCCACCTCCAAGGCTGGAGCTAAATAGGTCTGAATTGTTTAACGTCAGCTGATTGGCTTGAATGTTGATGTCTCCCCCATTGCCTCGACTAGAAAAGGTTAATATATCGCTCTGATTCTCGATGCGAATTGAGTCGGCCTGAATCGTGATACGACCTGCGTTTCTAGGTTCAGTCAACTCGGCACTTCCAAATTTACCTGCAAACGCAGAAATCGAGCTTCCATCAGCAAGTCGGAGGTCGTTAGTAGCAATTTGGACAGCTCCTGCGTTACCTCGTCCCAAGTCTGCATCGGCATCAATAGTGATCCCTGCAAAGATGAAAGAATCATCGACTGCCGACAAGGAATCGCTGGTGATAGTGATTGTACCTGCGTCTCCATTACCCAAAAAGTTGTTTGCACTGATGAATGAATCTTGCAGTGAAATATCATCTGCGACGTTAATGATTACATCCCCAACTGCTCCCTGAGCGGTGTTTAATCCAGTTCTAATATTGGAATTTTCGGTCAGTACCAACGATTCCGCACTGATTAAAATATCCCCGATGTTGCCTACTGCTCCTGACTCTGCAATGTTGAAAATACCACCCTCGCTCTGAAGGGTGATCAATCCGGTAGCATCAACAACGATATTGCCATCCTCGACAGTTGTGCCCTCTAACCCCTCCAAAATGCCTGTACGGAGCGCACTATTATTCAGTAAAGACAGATTTCGCGCCGTTACGATTACATTGCCGCTACCCGTTGCCCGTGTGTTGACCTGAGAATTATTAGTTAGTGAAATATCGGTTCGTGGGAGTGTATCGGGAATAGAGGAGCGATCGCCCTCATTTAACTGAATGGTGCCTGCGCCCCCAACAGCAATTAATTCGGCTCGCCCATCTGGACCAAATATACTTCCTCCATCAAACTCAATTTGTCCTCCTGCCAGCACTAATGAGCGGCCTTGATCGACGGAAAGGGTTCCTTCATTGCGAATCGTGCCAGGAGCAGCACCGTACTGTAAACCAATGGGTATATTCACCGTCAACAAGGGAGGAGCTTGCGGATCAGCAGCGCTGAACTGGCTACCATCAGGAAAAGTAAAGCGGTCTGCTGTTGTTGCCACAAATGATCCGCGAACATCAAGCTGGGCATTCTCACCAAAGACAATACCATTGGGATTGAGCAGAAACAGATCGGCAACTCCATCTACACCCAGCGTTCCTCGAATGTTGGAGATATTTCTTCCTGTGACCCGACTTAGAATCGCCTGGATTGCGTCAGGATTGGCAAAGTAGACTCGCTGACCTTCATCCACATTGAAATCATCAAAGCTATGAAATAGGGCTGGCCCGCGAATTGCTCCCCCTTCAATGACATCCCCAAGACTGCCTCGTACTTCAACATTACGAATCAGGCGCGATCCTTCTACTCCTAGTGTGGCGTCTGGCGTGATTTGAGCCACTGCAGACGCTGATGAAAGAGAAAGAAAGGCGATCGCCAACCCTGTCGTGCTAGCCCAATGGATTATATAACGGTATGTGCTCATTGCCAGTTGCCAATTAGAGTAATTGGGCTCCAATAGTAAGGACGACTATATCGGGGGTTTTCAAGGAGGGAAAGCTGCGCCCGACGCACAGCCTCAGCTTTCGTCACCTGCTCATTAGATAGTTCTTGATAAAACCGTTGCATGAACACGGGCGCAACCTCATCATTGAGTTGCCAGAGCGTCGCGACTGTACTTCGTGCTCCTGCTCGCACGGCAACTCCAGCTAATCCTAACGCAGCGCGGTTGTCTCCCTCAGCGGTTTCGCAAGCACTCAACACCAAGAGTTCGATGGGGCGGCGACGGTTTACGTCAGAAGACCGGAGTAGTTGATTGAGGTCATTTACGGTCACTTCTCCATCCCAAGTGAGAATGAACGTATTTTCAAACGTCGAGCTAAACTGACCGTGAGTGGCGAGATGCACGACCGGAAAGGGAACGGCATTAATCGCCTCCTGCAACGCTGGACTCGTAAACTCTTGGTTGAGTAATTTCCGACTGGATGGCACGGTCTCTTCAATTTCTTGAAACTCAGCAACGACACCCGGTAACGCCGAAAATTGCTGACGCGGCTCACTAATGCCGCCAAGCAATACGTTTAGCCGCTGTGATGCGAGTGGTTGTGATTCTAGTAGTTGCAGTCCGGGTGTCAGCGCGATGCTATATTTCTCCAGCAAATACCGCTCACCATCATGCAAAACTGCCATTGGGATATTTCGCAATGCGCCGTCCAAAACAAAGACAAGCGTTTTCACCCCGTACGTTTCCAGTTCGGATTCAAAGGGGGCAATTAACCAACCATAAAGATCTTGTGCGAGGGGGAGGGCGCGAGCATTGGCGGATGCCTGCCGCAGAAATTGCAGCAAATTAGATGCAGTTTGTTCAAGCTCGTTTGCACCTCCCGGCAGAACAGTGGTATGGCGACGTAGTAGACGCGATGAATTGGGGGAAGCAGCTTCGGCAGATACACTCAAAATAACTTCCAGGCGATCGCCCAAAATGATCGGATAAATGACTGCTGCCTGCCGATCAACCTCATCAATCTGAACAGCAGTGGCATTCAGGCAGGCTTCGCGAAAGAAGTTATCAAGTTCGGCAAGCTGGAGGGATTCAATCGTTTTTCGCGCCTGTTCTAACTCCGCCTGGGTGGGATCAATCCCCGGTTTGAGCAGTAGGGAAACCAGCTCCCGGTGAACAGGTTCAACACTTTCTTGAAAGGAAAACTGCACATCTGGACTCACTGCCACCAAATCGTTACGCAAAGATTGCAACGTGGCGATCGCCCCACTATAGGATGCGATCGCCCCGTCTCGGTTATCTTGAGCCGCATGAATGCGCCCTAGTTGCCATTGCCAACGATACGCAATATCGGGGGCAGTGGTCGGCTGAGCCAACTGCAGGGCTTGCTCCGTCAGCGATTGGGCCTCTGACCATTGGTGCGACCGTTCATAAATCTGTCCTAAATTGCCCAGCGCAAACGATTCGGCGCGAACATCTCCCAACTGCTGAGCCTGCTGACGGGCGATCGCCAACTGCTGAGCGGCCAATAGTAGATGATCAGATTGATCAGATTGAGTTCCAAGACTTATCAGACTCTTAGCAAAATTGATGCGGGCATCGATGCTGTCTCGATTGGATGGTAAGCGATCAAGCTGATCGACAATGGCTAAAATCTCAGCTTCTGATACCGTTTCAGCTTGCGTTTCGACAATCACCTTCAACTGATTAAGCTGAGCTTGAACTTGCGTGAGTGGCGACGATGACGTCATTATGACTTGACGGTAATAATCTGCAGAAGCAGAAAAATCGCCCTGGGCGTAGGCCATATTTCCCAAACTGAACTGAGTGCGGGCTACTTCATCTGATTGATTAAGCCGTTGGGCCATCTCCAAGCTCTGACGCAAGACAATCTCAGCCTGATCTAACTCTCCAGACACCCGCAGAGCATCCCCCAGGCTGCGGAGCGCAATCACCTGATTCGCTGAATCAGGCTGTGCTTCAATGGTGTGAGTCAGGTCAATCAGGAGCGCGATCGCCCGTCGGTAAAGCCCAAGAGTTTGCAGGGCTTCTGCTTGGTTAATGCCGATGCGAATGTGTCTAGTCAGGTCGTTGAGCTGTTGATAGAGTTCAGATGCTTGCTCCCAAGTGTCTAGTGCCTGCTCGGTCTGTCCTTGGACAAGCTGAAGACGCCCTTTGGTTTCCATGACTTGAGCCACCACTGACTGCGGCGCATCGATGGATTGAAGGAGTGAAAGCCCTGTCGCGATCGCCTCGTTCGCGTCTGTCCATTGTCCCAGTTCGGCATAAACCTGTGCCAGATTGCTCAGGGCGATCGCCTGATTTAGTTCATCTCCTTGGGCTTGATAGGTTTGAAGGACTTGTTCAAGAATAGTGGCTGCTTCTTGAAACTGTCCTGCCTCATACAATTGACGACCTTGATCAAGGGGATTATGTAGGGGCAAACGGCTGTTTGCTTCTACGGTGGATTTGGCATAAATTAATCCGTTCTGATATGAATATGAATTGCCTTTGATAATCTCGTTGTATTGGATTGATGGGGTTGATGCCGCATTCTGTATCGAAATAACAACCATCAATAAGGCGGTGATACCGCTCAACAGCCCATATTGCACTGCCCGACTGAGGTGTTTCATGATCCATTGCTCCGATCGCCACAGAGATAGGTTTCAATGTCATTAATGGCTTGCTCTAGCTCAGGAGACTGCGACTCGCCGCGATAGAGCGCATTCAGCGCATCTGACCATAGCCCTTGCTCTGCAAAATATTGAGCATAGTTGAGGGCGATCGCTTCATTGCTTGGATGGGTAGTTCGGAGTTGAACATCTAAGGTTTGCAAGTCAGTGGTGATGCGATCGCGCTCTTGAGTAGGCAAGACTTCAAAGGTATATTCTGCGATGACTGAATCATCGGCTATCAACTGCCATGTATAAAGCTGCCCAGGCTGGAGAGGGATTCCATCATAGGGAATTTGATAGGTGGCCGTTGCTTGTGTCTGCACGTTCTTGCTCCACAAATTTTCCTGAGTATCAAACTCACGGACGATAATTTGATTGACATTTCCCTGCCAGAGAAACAGGGGGCGATCGCTCCAGATGTGATCCGTAGTGCCGACCTGTCCGGGGCTGATAGCACATAGATCAGACCTTGACCCCAACGGAGGATGGTCACGCTTCATCAACGTCACCAGTTCATCTAATGAAACACCTCTGGTTTGAGCAGGTTGAATCAAGTCGGGGTCAGCATGTTGAGCCAGCGCAGGCATGACCGCAGGAACGGCAATCAGAGCAGCCAGTAATACCGTTGAAAAATGAGTTGGAAAACCAACTGAAAAAGATGTTGAAACACTTTGAAATCGACTAACCATGAGCATTCCTCCGAAATGAGGGCAAAACGTAGACCCACACGATCACGGTGGGTAGCATCCAGGGCAACAACATATGAGCAGAAATATAGAGTTGCAGGCTCAACCATCCGTACCCCAGGGTGGCGATCGCCAATCCGACAGATCCATGACGCGAATTGAATGGGGCAACACCAAACGGTTGGGAACGGATTAGCACCACCATTCCTTGCCCAACCAGTACTGCTGCACCCACCATCCACAGGTCAGGAATTGCCGTCACCCACTGCTGATTCAGCAAATGATGGATTGCGTAGGCATGCACTTCTGCCCCCGTGATCTCAGGTGCTGTAATGGGAGCATTAATTGGCTGGTCTGAAGATGCAGGTAGGCTGGGTTCCTGGCGGTTGCGCCAATAGCGAAGGGCGCGTGGAGCAGCAAAGGTGTCAGATTGCAGTGGATCAATTCCAGCTTCAGCATATTGACCCGACGCCACAATGATCACGGGTTGAGCCAGGTCGAATTCATCTACCGCAGAATTACGATCAAGCAACCCCCAAGCGGCGATGCGGTTATACACCTGCTCAGGTGGAATGGAATAGTCGATGATGGGCGACAACCACGACTGCCCAAGTGTTTCATAAGCCCACGTATTAAGAGGATGAAAGCGCGATCGCCCAAGGGCCACCAGGTGTGGATCAGTTCCTTGCTCTAGCGTGTCAAACAGTTGGGTTCGCAAATCCTGACTACGATTTAAGCTTGGCTGGAGCTGGGTCGAAATCAACGACGGATGCTGAATGGCTGCAAGGATTGACAACACATAGGCAAAAGGACAGGTCTGCCGACAGTCTTCTGTCGAATCGGGCAGCATCAGAGAATCTAGAGGGGCTTCGATGTAGCCTGCCATGCTCCAGTTTGGGCTGGCAATGTTCGTAGCTTCACCGACGCTGATCTCACCCTGAGGCGAATAAAGCCCTGCAAACACCAGCCAAACCCCCTGCTCAACAGCCCGTCGAATAGACTGTCCCAAAGTCGGGTCATTCTCAGGCTGCTGGCGATCGAGCAAATAGTCAATGCCGACAACTTGGGCATCTCGACGAACCAGTTCATCCAAAATGCGGGCCAAATACTGCCGATCGATGGGATTGGGCTGGGTCATGCCCGACAGCCGAATCGATTTTTCGTCAATCTGCACCAGCATCACAGGCGGCTCAGACATGTCAGGAATCTGTTGCGTGAGATTGCGATACACCGACTGCGACCAAACCCGCTGGTTGAGCAATCCTTTTTGGACGGGTGGCAATACCGCCAATGTCAAACACGCTGCTAGGGCGATCGCCTCGTAGGGTTTGGGCATCACGCGCCGCATCTGATGTTTCCAGTCATTGGGCGGAATGCGAAATAGCATCGCCCCCGGATGGCAAAACAACGACGGCACCAAGTAGGCCGATGGATGGGTAAATTGTTTCTCGGTTTTGAGAAACTGGCAGGCATTCACCAGAGAGGTTTGCACATCATCATGGTTTGCCAACGAGTGCAGAAACCGCACCAAAAACTCTTGAGCCACTCGGTTATGAATCGGCTCGCGCATGACGGCAACTTGGCTAAGCCCCAGATCAATCAGCGATTCTGCCAGGTTTAAACCATTGCAGGAATTGAAGAGGGCAAACTGGAGACCGTGCTGATTGGCAGTCGTGAGATGAGGAGCCAGTTCGCGCATAGTCAGAGTTGCATTGGGGGCGATCGCCAACTCTCCCCCCGTCATCAACGTTTCGTTGCTGTGTCCAGCAAAAAATAGGACATCCCAACCCGCTTCATCCGCGATCGCCCGACAGATTTGCGTTTTCAGCTCAGCCGCAGACTGTCCCGGTTGCCAGCCGACAAATTTGACCTCGGCGATGCGAGAGAGCGATCGCACTGCATCTCGATCGACTTGAAAGTTAAGTCCAGTTTCGTCTCCCAAAACCGCTAGAATGCGAGCGCGGCGACCCGATCGTCGTTTTGAATTGCCTGCCGCAGAGCGAATGTTAATGGGCGATCGCACGATGCGAATGGCTCCCGTTGCACCAAAATCGGTGCCAATTTCCCATGCTTCCCACGGAAACCGGGCCAGATCGACCGGATCGCAGGTGAGAAATATTTGCAGGCGATGATCGCCCCGATCGCGAAGCTGCTGACTCGCTTGGGCGATCGCCGCTCGGATTTCAAATAACTCTCCCCTCCGCAGCCACTGCTGAAATTCGTAAAGCAACAGAGTTTCGGCCTGCACCAGCTTGGCGTGCCAATCAATCGATGGTGGAGGCATACTGCCGCTGCTGAGCACCCGCCCCCGCAGCGGCCCATCCAGTGTGGAGTGTGGCGTAGCGGAAACCGACAGGGGAGCTGTTTTATAGAAGCTGAGATAGGTTTGCTGCCAGGTGTGATAGTGCTGACTCAACGATTCTGGATAGGCCACCGATGCCGTGAGGTACTGTCCCTCGCCCCACGACAGCTCAAACAGGCAAACCGGATCAATTTGTTGAACCCTTAACCGAAATTGCGTCAGCATGATAGTCTCTCCCACTATTCAAACGCAAACGGTGGCAGCGCAATAACCGTTCCGTTGCCCATGCTGACCGTTACCCAAAATCGTTCATTCCAGTTGCCCATCACTTGGGCATAGAGATACTCATCTGTATCGGAATCTGTTAATGCTTGCTCGACGAGAATCTGGGTGTCATCTCGAATGCTCAGTGTTACATCCCGGGGAAGAGTCTTCCCAAACGGTGCACCCAAAATAAGCAGCAAGATCCATTCTTGAGTTCCCGATTCTTCAAGCAAGCTCCATGTCATAGCATGGAGGCGCAGCGAGATATCGCTCCAGCGCAAATCTCGATAGGCGCCTCGTGCGTGATAAGGAATCACAAGCCCATGATGGGTGATTTCGGTTAAGACTGACTCAAAGCCCTCAGTAACGGGCGATCGCAAGCCAACGGGGGCGATCGCTGGCAGAAGTTGCCAATTGAGGGCTTGAGCCATCTCATCGAGCTGGTTGCGGAGCCACAATCCCGCATTTACGGCAGCCTGCGACAACGTTTGTATCCGCTCTTGCAGATTTAATCTCGTCTGTTCGTTCACTGGAGTCTGTCTTACCTGAGCCAACCAGTCTGCCAACGATGGATTCATCAACACATGCACTGCTTCATCCCAGGTCAACAGCGAGGCGAGAGAAATGCCTGCTTGCAGTTGAGGGACGCACTGAGACAGTTTTCTCTGGACGGCCTCCAGCGAGACACTCGGCTGTGGAATCACTGTCGGCAGGCAAATGACAGAGGCTTCAAGATTGCGGAGTTCCAGCAATAGCGTATTGGGCTCAAGAGAAAACCAGCTTAGAGGTACGCTGTAGGTCCACTCTGAGTCAGGGACAAGTCGGGCTTGTGCAAATCGGGTGTTCCATTGGTCGTAGCGAAGATAACCGCGAATTCTAATATGCTCCTGCTCTTCAAGGATTTCTACCAAGACATAATGATGGGCGACAAACGGTGGCAGTTCAACAGCGGCTCTGGGGAGGTGTACCTGATGATGGGTCATGCTTCCCATCACGATCAGACAAACCTTGAATGCCCCCACCTGAATATTGCAGGCAGATGCGATCAGTCCAGAATAGACAGGTTGCCAAATCGAGCAGTGCCGATCTTGAAAGGGTAAATCAGGAGCGCGATCGCCCAACCATTTCTGAAAGCCAGCCAATGCTAGAGCCTGAAGATAGGTGTCCCACTGACTATCCGGTTCTGCGACTGTCTGTGCCAGTTGCACTGCTGCCCCAATCTCGTCAGACGAAAGCTCAATACTATCAACAGGAACCGCGTCCCATTCAAAGATGTCTAGGGGAAAGGAGGGGGAATCGATCATGATGCGGTTCTCCTGACTTTGAGGTGATGACACAGGCGCCGAGCAAACAGGCTGGTCATGGGCTGATGTTGGGCAACGCTAGCTTCGGCTTCGGCGTGCTGCATAAGGCGATCGACCTGTTCGCTCAATAATTCATCGAGCTGATTATCCAAGATACGTAACTGAACCGGATCGGCAAAGGACTCGGCCAAATCACGAGTGCGATCGCGCAGATACACAAGCAACCGCTGCCTCACATCCGCTCGAAAGTCTTTGAGCTTGAGCAAACGAGTCACTTGATATTGCGCCTTGAGCCCCAACATCGCTGCAATATCGCTCATTGACCTTCCTAAGCAATGAAAGGCATGTAGCGCTTCCAGAAAATCTTGCGGCGTGACGTGGCGCTTGCGATCAAGAATAATCAGGCGATCGCTCAATACTTGATTTAGAGCGTGATCTAACCCGGCTAACATCTGCTGGCGATAGTGTGCTAAAAACTCATGCTGACGTTCATCGTCGTCGTCGGACGGGGGCATGGCGATCGCCTGGATGGGGAATTCGGGCTGGTCCAACGATTCAGTTGGTAGGGTTCCCCCTCTGACATGAATACGATAATGGCGTAGATAGGTTGCGAGAGTTTGTAGATTGCTCATAACCGTTTCGCAGGAAAGAGAATTCTTGGATGTGTGATAGATCGTATCGACAATGCGCTGAAGCTGCTCAGGAGTAGGAGACGCACACCGCCCCACGTTACCCAACAGTCGCTGGTTGAGGCGATCGCAGCGATAGACTTGATGATAGGCTTGGAGCAACTGGCTCGCTTGCTGAACTTCTGCGTCTGTTAATCCATGAAACTCTGCCAGAATGTGCTGAAGTTGCCGAGGTTTGGTGTCATTGAGAATCGCCCAGTCGCTCACCAAATAGACCCCGTGCTGAAGTAAAAATTGGTTTAGACCGCGATGGTGTTTCACCTGGCGATTCACCCACGTACTCAGCCCAGCACGAGCCGGATCAAAGGTTTGCAATATCTCGGTCGCTAGCGACACATAGGTGCGGCGATCGCCTGTCCGATCGGGTCGATCGTCGTCTAAAACAAACAACAGCAGATCATTGGCTGCAAATCCGTGAGAGTTTCCAAATTGAGCCGCCAGTTGACGACAGGTCGAATCAATTTGGTGAGAAATAAAACAGCGCAAACACTGTTCTGCCAAACAATAGCCCGGTTTTTCCTCTTGCACTATCTGCCACAACTGCCGCTGGATGGCTCCGTCTGACAGAGGTGGAGACACTGCGGCAGCCTCGATGCTCTGTCGAAAAAATGCACGGGCATCTTCCAGTTCATCGATTTGCCGCCCACCGCTAGCATTGAGTTTTACCAATCGCCAGTATCTCGACGCAGCTTTCATGATGCGATCGCCTATCCTAGGACAATTGAATCATCTCATTGAATGAATAGTGGTACCTCCCGTAGTCTAAAGCAGATTGATTGAAACTGTAGGCTCTTCTGAAGTGTTGTAACGCTCAGCATCATAGACGTATGCAGTTTGATTTTTTAGTTTGATTTTGATAGTGCCCAGAGGTTAATTAAGGGGTTTATAGTGATAGCGTCTAGACAAAATCAAAGATTTTACAGCAGTGGTAGATATTTTTACCTGAAGCAATAGTCGATAAACCATGCATGTTTGGACATTAAGACGGCTGATATCCCATCTATTGGTCAGTAGCGTTGGAATTAGTGTGGTGATTGGCGGAGAGGCGATCGCCCAAAATATCACTCTTGATGGTAGTCTCAGCTCACCGCGAGCCCTTGACGGCCCCAATTACATCATTCGTGTCGAAGATGGGCAGGTCGCAGGTCGTAATCTATTTCATAGTTTTGGGCGATTTAATCTGGATGCGAGAGAAATTGCTACGTTTCTCAGCAATCCTAATATTCGCAACATTATCGGTCGCGTGTCGGGAGGAGATGCATCGACTATTGATGGAACAATTCGCACACTCGCTCAAGGATCTGTACCCAATGTATTTCTGATTAACCCAAACGGAATTATTTTTGGCGAAACGGCGCGATTAGACGTGGGGGGTTCGTTTATCGCGACTACTGCTGATGCATTACAGTTTGGCGATCGCGGCATGTTTGATGCTCGTAATCTCAATGCTAATCCAGCCTTGCTGACCATTGATCCATCTGCGTTTTTGTTCAACCAGATGGGCGCGCAGCCCATCGTTAATCAGTCTATTGCGCCAAATCGAATCACGTTTCAGGCTGAAGGCTTGCGCGTGCCCGCAAATCAAAGCCTGCTGTTGGTGGGGGGCGATGTGATTCTAGACGGCGGCTATCTAACCGCGCAAGGCGGCCAGGTCGAATTGGCTGGAATCGCAGAAACCGGATCGGTTGGCTTAGTCCTCGATGAGTCTATGCCGCGATTGACCGTTCCCGCAGGAATCGAGCGTTCTGACATCATCGTCGACCGGGGCACCGTCAACGTCACCGGAGACACCGGCGGAATTGCCCTTCAAGGACGGAATATTCGTCTATTTAGAGGAGGCACGCTAAGAGCAGGTGTCGTTGGCTTGGGGATAGGATCGTCTGGGAATGCAGGCGATATTGATGTAAACGCCACCGAGACGCTGACCATCCGAGGCATCTTGACGCCAACGCCGCTGGGAGGCATCCAGAATCTTTCATTCGGCGTCGATGGGCAAGCAGGCGACATTCGCGTGACCGCCCAAACCATTCGACTCAACGGAGCCCAGCTTGCCACGAGTAGTCTTTTGAGCGACGGAGGAGCCGGTACGATTCGGCTTCGAGCCTCTGATTCAATCGTGGTTAGAAATAATGCCGTTGTGCAAGCCAGCAGCTTGGGTGCAGGATCTCCAGGAGAGATCGAGCTGCAAGCCGGTCAGTCGATTCGAGTTGCCGATTCAATTCTTTCAACCGGAACTCTACTTGGTGAGTCTCAGGGGGGAGATATGACCATTCGAGCGGGCGATCGCATCCTATTTCAACGCAGCCAAGTAATCAGCCAAGCGGCAAATGTGCCTCAGTCCGATGCCTTCCGTCCTGAAGACCTACAAAGCGGTAATATCCGCATTCAAGGGCGATCGCTCTCATTTCAGGACAATACTCTAATCAGCTCTAGTACCACTGGCTTTGGTGATGCGGGGCGCATTGATCTAGTCGCTGATAATGATATTCAACTCTTGGGTAGCTTTATTGCCAGCGTCGTTGGCGAAACCGGAATCGGCAATGGGGGTAATGTGCGATTGCGGGGGCGATCGCTGCGTGTCACCGATGGTGGAGAGGTTCAAACCCTGACGCGCGGGACTGGCAACGCTGGAGCAATTGAGGTCAATATGTCAGAATCCGTGGATCTGATTGGGGTCCGACAAACGGAAGGAACCATATCTGATCTAATTCCCCCGCTGTTGGAGTCAGCGGGGCCAGAACTTGCGACCCTATTAGCCCTGCTCGGAATTGACATCAACGACTTGCCAACCAGGGCTCAGCAGGTTGTGCCCTTTAGTAGCGGGTTGTTTAGCGGTACAGAACCCACGGCTGAGGGAAGGGGCGGAGAAATTTTGGTGAATACAGGCACCTTGCGCGTGACAAACGGGGCTGTTCTTAGCGCTCGGACTCGAAATGCCTCTGAAGGTGGAACGATTCGAGTGAATGCAACGACGCTTGATGTCGTGAATGGTGGGCAAATCCTTACTACTGCATTTCGGAGCGGCAATGCCGGAGATATCACGCTCAATATTAGCGATCGCGCCGTATTTGCAGGACAAGATCCTACCTTTTCTGAACGACTGACGGATTTTGGTCCTAGCATTGTCGATGGAGATGGTGCGAATAGTGGAGTGCGAGCACGAACACGCGGCACCGGGCAGGCTGGAGACGTGGCGATCGCCACCGATATATTACAAGTTCTAGACGGGGCAGACCTGAACGTCAGTGGGCGATCGGGTGAAGCGGGTAATCTAAACATTACGGCTAATCAAGTGCGGCTTGACCAAGGACGCTTAACCGCATCCACCGGGGTGGGGACTGGCGGAAATGTTGATGTGCAAAGTCGAGATGCGCTCATTGCTCGCAATAATAGCCTCATTTCGGCTGCCGCCCTTGAGGATGCCAACGGAGGTAATGTCGCAATTGAAACCGATTTTGTGATATCGGTGCTGTCAGAAAATAGCGATATCATTGCCAATGCAGTGCGCGGCGATGGTGGAAATATTGATATCACCGCGCAAGGCATCTTTGGTATTGAGCCTCAGCCCCAGTTGACCCCCAACAGCGATATCAACGCCAGTTCTGAATTTGGTGTAGATGGCGTAATTGTGTTGAACACGCCAGATGTCGATCCGATTCAGGGCACGGTCGAACTGCCATCAGAACCAGAAACCGCAACGATCTCACAGGGATGTTCGTCAGATGTAGCAGACGGACAGAGTGAGTTTGTCACAGCCGGACGAGGCGGTTTGCCGCTTAGCCCTACGGATTTGTTAGACCTGGATGATACGCAAGCCAACTGGCTTCATCCTGAATCGGTCGAATCTGAGATACCAACATCAACGGGGGATACTCCTGAAGTGACTGCTCCTGATTCACTCCCTACAGAAGCTCAAGGATGGGTAGTTCAACCGAATGGCACGGTTATTCTCACGACTCTGTCATCATTTCCGTCTTCACTACCTTGGCAATATCGGGTTTGTCAGGGCGCAACTTTTCCACCCCAGATCGTTCAATGAACGCACCTCGTCAGAGATGAGTCGGTTTCAATTCCAGCCATTCTCGTAAGCCTTTTGAGCATACCAAAGGACTGTTCATCATCTTCCAGGTTTTCTGGCAGTGTGATATTGTGCCGCCTCAGAAGTACCCAATGGGTACTGTGATGTTCTAAATTTGGCTTGCCATCATAGTTGACATATTGAACAACGCAAACACAATCCAGCAAATGATGAAAGGCGTCAATGCCCCTCTGAGTTTGAATTACAACGCGCATGTTCAATGCAAACGTCATATCACACCTATTCAAGGAGAATAGACATGTCGACTGAAATGACAACTCAAAAAAGTGACTTGGCCTTAGCCAATGGCGATCAAAAAGGCACACTCGCCACATCCAATGGAAATGGAATGATGGCTCAAGCAGGGCGTAAACTAATTACCCCAGTCAGTGCCTATGACTTAGACTACTCGGTGACCTCTTCAGAGCCAGGAATTGAGGTTCCTGAAGATATCATGGCAGCAGCTCGTGCTTGGATCGAAGACTACAAAGCCTATCTGTCTGAGCAAACCGAGATGTATGTTGAACGCCAAGCGTCTGCTAAGTCACAGAAGCGAACCTTAGGTCTAGAAGCAGGTGAGCCTTCTGTTACGATTCCGGGTTGCGACTATGTTGCATTTGATGTGGTCACTCTTTCACCCATTCAGTTCATTGGCCTTCCACCCTATGAGCCCGGTAAGGTGATTGCAGGGGGTGAACTGGCCCTACAACTAGCATTGGTGTTTATCAATCCGACCGTTGATCTACCCTGTGGGTTTGCCGTTCCTCCAACAGTTCAGTTGGGCGGACGCACGCTCCGGGTTCGATTCGAGCGCATTGATCTAACCAATGTTGCCAATGGCCCTGACACCACTTTCAACATTGTGCTGCCTAATCCAGCACCTGCTGTTGTTCTGATTCCTCAGTTCTTTATTGCGCCTGATCCGGGCATCAATCCTCAGTTGGTTGAGGTAAATGTAACGGCTGATATTGTCAATGCAGCTCAGCCTTATGCGGCCTTCTCAACTAATCATGTGGATATCGATCGGGAACCCCCGTTCCTGTTTGTTCCAGGAGTGAGCCCAGAGTTGCAGCACGATGTTCCACTGCGGTATTTGATCTATCGCCAATAGGAACACTAGTAGGGCGATCGTGCCCTTCATGCTAGTGCATCTTGATTAACAAACCTGACTCGAATCCATGCCTCAATTACTCTAACTAAGCTGATTGATTGGGGCATCTAGATTCATCCTATTGACAATCAAAGATGTCTGCCTCCTCTCTGCCGCTGGTTCCTACTCAAGCACCTTGGGAACCAGCGGTTTCCTGTAACACGATGCAAAATTAAGGAGACGACCATGCCACCCATTCGGTCAACGCAGATTTTTGCAGCCGCCCGCGCACGACAGCGAGCTGCTGCCCTTTATTTACACGATCCACTCATATCTCTAATCGATGTCGGCATGCGAATCAAAGAACGAGACAATAAACAGATCATTGACGAACTTGCGGTTCGAGTGCATCTGCGCCGCAAGCTGAGAGGAGCCGCCTTCGAAGCGTTTGCGATTCGAAATCCGCAACGAGTCGTGACGGCTGAGCAAATTGGATTTCCTGTCGATATCGTTGAGGCCAACTATCAACTTCATCAGTTCCGCACAAGGTTTCCTGCACCGCAAACCATCCGAGCGCGCGTGCATGAACCGATGCAAGGAGGAATTAGTATTTCAAATGCCTGGGATAGAAACTATGGAACTTTAGGGGGACGAGTCATCGACCGGGAGACGGGTGCTGAAATGATTCTCAGTGCTTGGCATGTTTTGGCGAGTTCAGGCTATGCTCAACCTGGTTTAAAGATCTATCAACCGGGTTATGCCGATGGAGGAACCGCTCGATATACCGTGGCGCAGTTAACGCGACACGCAATGGATCAGGGCATTGATGCAGCCGTCGCTCAACTAACGGGGTTCCGTCCGTTAAGCAATAGTCAACTAGGGCTAGGTGTTGTGAATGGTGTCGCTCAGCCTATATTGGGGATGCGAGTGACTAAGTCAGGACGCACGTCAAATATCACGGATGGTATCATCGATGGCATTGATGGCGTCACTACGATTATCTATCGTGGATTTAGCCGAGTCATTCGTCATGTGGTTCACATTGCCCAAACAGCACACGGAGCCGAAGTAAGCGCCCCTGGAGATTCAGGTGCATTTTGGTTAGAGAAAAATACATTGCAAGCAGCAGCCCTGCACTTTGCCGGAGATAATTTCCCGGAATACGGTCTAGCGCTATCCATGCCGCATGTTTTAGATGCATTGAATGTGGATATTTGAAAGGAGTGATACTAATAGTAATCGTAAGATGGGCAAAGAGCGCTCGTGCCCATCACTGATTTAATCTGATGAGCACTGAAAGCTCCTTTGGACAAGAGATTTGAGTATTTTTCCAAAGGAGCCTGAACAAGTCGGGATACCGCAGGTTTCGAAATCAGCTAATCTTGCGCTGGTCAAGCCTGATGACATTCCTGTATTGCTTGCTGTCGTGAGCTTTGAGTTTCGCATAAATGTTTTTCATGTGCTTCTTCACGGTATTCAGCGTGATGAACAGCTCAGTTGCGATTTCTTTATACGAATAGTTGGCTTGACGGAGGAGCCACACTTCCATTTCACGGGGAGTCAAATTATAGTGCGTTAAGTTGGCGATCGCCCTCTCGTGATCGAGATGATAGCGATGATCAAGGGTAAGAAATACAAGGGATGAAGCAGGATACTCCATCCGAAACCACCGACCTCGTAGAACAATCTGCCCCACATGAGGAATCATCAGCGTTGATTCGTGAGCAAAAGGATATTCATCCTGGCTATCGAGTACAGCTTGATACAGATCCCAAATTCCTTGAATCAGCCGCTCCCACTGCCAATCATCATGAGAACTCTGGCTGAGAATTTTGCACGCAAGGCGATTTGCATAGTGTACTTTCCCATTCTCAGTGATGAGTAAAACACCCCCTAAACCTCCTTCAAGCAATCCTTTAAGTAAATAGTTATCAACCTGATTCTCTTGGGGCTTTATCTGTTTCAAAGCATTTTTGAAATTATTCATGATTGTAGACCCGTGGTAGAATTCATCAATTTGTTTCAAGGCTGTTTGAAACGCGATTCTCCTCACCCGATTTGCACCTCGATCTCGTGTTGCGCAACATATTTATAGCCCTACGGGCTTAGGTTTGTGTGTAGACCCCGCGCGGCGCGCGGGGTCTACACACGTTCAGCGTCCTAACGTGAGAGCGTAAGGCCATACGAGCCCATTCCAGGCTCTTAGACAGTTTGAAAGTTGCTTAAAATTAGTAGGAGCTAGTGCAAAGTAACTAACACGTTCCAAACATCTATGTGGGGGATTACCCTCTATTAATCAATAGGTGTGAGGAATTTGAGCGTATTCAGTTTAGATATAAGAAAAAGCATCTCCTCTGAAGTGCTTCAGTGGAAATGCTTTTAGTTGGGAGAAGTTGCTGACTGCCTGCTAAACCATCTCAATTAAAATGAGTGAGACAGGCGAGGCAGTTGCTCTGCAAGATGGAACAGTCAATTGAATTTCTGTTAATTGGAATTTTCGTCTCTTGGAGTCTCCATTAGATGAGATCCTCCTCTGCGAGGAGGTCTTCTGAATGGATTAAGGCGAAATCCCTGAGTCAAGTGCGACCCTCCTCTGCGAGGAGGTCTTCTGAATGGATTAAGGCGAAATCTCTCAAAAGGATTGGGGCTGTGAGTACGACCATTTGACTGGGGTGTCACGGGTTGTTCAGTTTCATCGAAAGACGAAGAGGTGTGCTCTAGTTGATCAGTTAATTGATTCTCATCAGACATAACGGGGGCTCTCCTAAGTACATTTAGAATCACTGGTTAAGACATTCAAAACCCGACAACTCACGGTGTCAGATGAGTAGGTGGTCACAATTAAACATAGGACGTGTTAGGCATAGCCGTAACGCATCAAACCCTCTGGCAGCATGGGTTACGCTATCGCTAACCCATCCTACAAGAAGCCATATTTTTTGACGCCCATCTACTCATGAATGTCTCTGAATTAGATATAGGCGGGGGCGATCGCACCCTATTCAGTTATTGTGTTCAAGCCTATTGAATTCGCAACATGTGATCAATTTCGCTTACACCATGACAGCTTTTTCAGCGAATTGCAGTACCCAGGGGGGCGCTTTATGGTAATAACTTCCTCACTGCTGGAAGCATGTATATCCAAAACGTAACGGTTGGAAACAACCACGGAATTACTACTAATGCAGACACATGAACTTGAAGGACAACCAATCCAGAGATGACAGTGGTTCCAGCCAAAATAATGATTGCCCGACGCTGATGGCGCAAGGATTGGTTGATCACCACCAGTACTACTCCCTTCCCTAGTAGAGCTGCGAGGCAAATCACCCACCAATCAGGGATGCGCACCACCTGATGAGATGACAGCCAGTGATGCATCATATACGCGTGGGTTTCACCCCCTGTGAACACAGTTGGGCAGTCTTGATTGGGACGAAACAACGGTCTGCCCCGACACCAATAAGCAACCGCTTTAGGGATTGAAAAATTATCCTCGGCTTGGTCATAGCCTCCCGGCGCAATGATGACGACTTGCTGTTGAAGTTGCTGTTGAAGTTGGCGCTGAACTTGCGCATTTGATGGAGAGAGCGACAGAAGTTTCCAGGCTGGCAGATAGGTATAGATGTGATCGGGTGGAATGGAAAAATCAATGATGGTGTCTAATCCCCACGAGCGGCGCTGCATGATTGCTGCAATGGGAGAGCCTTGGGGGGACTGATCATGTTCTCGCAGATATCGACTCACCTCCATTTGAAAGTCAGACTGATTTTCTAATTTGGAGGAAGGAACTCCGTTCGGGAGATGAGACTGTTGGTTCAAGAGATGGGCGAGAGCAAGTTGATAGGCAAATGGACAATATTCGACACAGGTTGGATCATTGGGACGTTGCAAAAACCATTCAAAGAACTGAGTATCTCCTTGCAAACTCCAATTCAAATTGGCGATCGCCTCTCGTACTAACCAGTTCTGAGACTTACTAATGGCAAAAATAAACCAGGTTTGATTGGTCTCTACGGCTCGCTGAATGGATTGAATCAGAGCGTCTTCTCCGGGTTGCTGATTATCTAGGTAATAATCAATGCCGATGACCTGAGCATTCAACGATATCAGGCGATCGATAAGACTAGCAAGATAGATTCGATCAATCGGCCAAGCACTCAGAGATCTACCATCAGGCTGCTTCTGGTCGAGTGAGTTCTGATCGATGGCAACTAACAACACGGGTGGAGTTTTAGTCGCTGGTAGTTGTCTAGTTAAACTGCGGTAGTGTGATTGAAGCAAGATGCGCCAGCTCAAACCCCAGTCTTGCACCGGATACATCAAGCTCAGCAGCAGGATGGCGACAAAGGCGATCGCCTCTCGTTGAGTCGGATACCATTGCCGCAAAGGCCACCACCCTCTCAGCCGATGTTTCCAATGAACTGGATTGATCTGATACGGTGTTTCATACACAGGACTGAAGAAAGAGGGCAGCAAATCAGCAGAAGGATAGGTAAAGGCTGCTGAACGCAAGCGATGGCATGCTGTTTGCACAGCTTCATAGATGGATGCATGACGCGCTAACTGCTGACACAAGTCGTTAAGAAACTGATGGGCAACGTCATTGGCGATCGCTTCTCGCATGACAACGACTTGCAGCCCAAAACATGTGAGATTGGTAGCAATACTTAAGCCGCTACAGGAGTTGAAAATGGCGAGTTGTAAGCCCAGTTCTCTCGCACGACGCAGCGGCGCAGCCAAATCTTGCATGGATAGATACAGATTAGGGGCGATCGCCACTCGGCCACCCGTTGTCGCAGTTTCATCACTGTGCCCGGCAAAGAACAGCACATCCCAACCGCGACTATCCTGAATGGCTGCTGAAATAGTAGCCTTAACCGCCGTGACGGATGCCTTAGAATCCCAGGTAACCTGCTCCACACTGGCAACTGAAGAGAGCGATCGCAGCGTTTGCCAATCATTCTGAACCGATAGATTGGGATCAGTGCTCAAAATCGCAAGAACCCTGGGCTTATGATAGGAAGCACGAGGCTGCAACACAGGCTGAATCGTTGCAGCATCCATCACGGTGCGAATAATGCGAACAGCCCCGATGAGCGATCCGTCTGGTGCTAGATCCCAAGCTTCCCAAGGAAACCGCATGATTTCAGGCGAATCACAGGCCAGAAAAACATCAATGCTGGCTTCTCCCAACCCTAAACCCTGTGCTGATGCCCGTTGAGCAATGCGGCTGAGCTCGTCGCGAATCTGCTGCCGAATCTTACGCACCGAGCCAGTGTCTAGCCAGTGATGAAAGGCTTGAATCAGACTTTGCTCAGCTTCGAGTAAATCATGACACGGATCGCCCGAGCTGGGATTGAGTCTGCCACTGGTTTGCACGGCTTGAGTCACTGGAAATCGATAATATCGAAAATATCGCCGTTGCCAGCGCTGATATCGAATCTGGAGTTCTCTCGGATAGGGAAGGCGGGCAGAAATCTGACGCTGCCTGTTATCCCAGAGCAGCAGAAAAAAGCAGGTTTGGTCTTCGTCTCGATGCCAAATCTTGAGCTCAAAAGCGGTACGGAGGGTCGGCAAAACCATCACAGTTCAGGATCAAATGCATAGGGGGGTAGAAGTTGAGCAGGCTGGTCGGGAGGCACAATCGTCACGGTAAATCGCTCGTCTAAGCGTCCCTCGATTTGAACATAGAGAAACGGATCATCCAGCTCAGTGGTGGTCGAAATAGAATGGTGTAGGGCTTGGCTGAGACGGCTCACTTGGAGTGTAAGTCCATTGGGTAAGGACGTTCCAGTTTGTGTTCCTAACAGTAGTAAAAGTGCCCATCTGGGGCGTGCCTGATCGGGAAGTAGCCACGTAATGGCACACAGTCGCAGCGACATTCCTCCAATGTCTAAATCTTGATAGGCTTGTCCGGATTGGAGCGGAATAGAAAGTCCCTGTTCTCGGAGGTCAGCGATCGCTGCTTCAAATTTATCAATTGACCGAAATCCGTAGGAGGGATGCGCTAGCATTGGCGGCGTAAACCATCCCAGTTCTGCAGCCAGCTCATCGACCTCTCCCCGCAACCAGTGAGCCGTATTGATGGTTTGTTGCGTGATCAGAGAATAGATATCAGCCCATGAAAGGGCAGACGACGTAGGAGGATGGGGTGTTTGCTGCCACTCGTACAGCAATTCTAGCAGTTCTGGATGTTGCAAAAGTGTTGATCCCTGTTCCCATGACAGACTCTGCCAAAGACGCGCATTGGGAGATTGGAGGTGATCACGCACGTTCTCCCAGTCTTGGGGTGACAGAGCAATAGAGGTCGTTGAATGAGGGGCATGGGCATCCGGTAAGGGGATGGCATCTGGTTCTAGCCAGCGCAGATGAGCCAACAGGTGATTGGGTTCTGCATCGAAGATCGAGAGCGGAAACGCATAGGTCCAGTCCGGTAAGGCTGGTGGAGCATAAGTTTGGCGATAGTTGATCAGCTGCGAATAAGACGCATGTCCTCGGATGATGACTTGAGCCTGCTCTTCTAGAACCTCAATAACGCCATAGAAATGGGCAACAAACTCCGGCAACTCCAGCACCGCCTGAGGCAGCTTCACGACTTCGTCCATCACGTTCTCGACGGCAATCAAACAAAGCCTAAACGGAGCAACATCTAGATTGCAGGCGGCTTCAATGACTTGGGCGATGGGAGGATGCAGCAGAGAACAGGATGTTTCATTAATCTCTAGACTTGATCTAGTATCTGAGCCATCATGCAAGCTGTGATCCCGCAACCATTGGATGAATCCCCCGAGCGCAAGGGCATGCAGATAGACTTTCCACTGGTGGTTTTCGCCGATGACTGCATCGCTCAGTTGAGTCGCGCGTTCATAATCGTCTGACTCTAAAAAAATGCATTCTGGATTGGAAAGGCGGAACTCGTCGAACGAATCAGCATAACTCAGCATGGCGTGACCTCCTGATCAACGTCGAGGTGCTGTCGCAGTCGCTGAGCGTAGACGCTGTCGATGACTCGATTTTTGGTGGTTCTAATCTCGACTGCGGCAGACTGAAACACTTCAGCATCGGCAAATAGTTCCAATTGATGAAGTAGATTACTGGCATACTCTGGATTGGTAGAAATAGAGGCAAGTCTGCCCTGATGGATCACCTGGGAGAGAATTTGAAATAGACGAGTGATGGTCTGACCGCGAATCTGGCTGAGAAGTTTTTGCAGATTGAGGACGCGACTCACTTGAACCTGATTCTTGAAGCCTAGGGTGGACGCGATTTCTCCCTGCGATCGCCCCTCGCCATAAAACAGCTGCAGTGCTGGAACAATCAGCGGCACAAACGACGCATATCGCCGCCGCTGGAGTCCGTTAATGTAAGTTTGAAGACCTTCAGCAATCGCCTCATCCAAACACGCAATCAGCTGGTGCCGACAGAAGTCTTCAAGTTCTTGCTGGGCGATTGCCTCTAAACTATTGACACTATTGGGGTCTGCGAATTCTCGATTGATGTCAGGATGTAATCCGTTCAGGGGTTCTGAAACCGGGGTGCCGCTGCGGCTCCAAATGTCGTACCGACGCAGTAGTTGAGCAAGCCGATGCAGTTCTCGACTAATTTCTTCAAGGGTCGAGATGCTGATTCCCTGCTCTCTCAACCACTGCTGCATTTCCCGAAGCTGATTGGCGCTGGGCTCAGAACACTTCCGCCCTCGATGCTGAGCATTGCGCCGCCGATCGCGCCGATAGACGGCATGAAAGCTTTCAATGATATAGCGATCGCGCGGCGAGAAAGTATCTAACTGCTTTGGGCCAACTCGATTCAACAGCGCCCAATTGCTAAGAAGGCCAAACCCTTGTTCGGATAAAAAATTCTTAAGCTCTTGATTCTGCTTAGTTTGGTAGTAAGCCCATGTTTCTAGCGTAGAGGCCGACTCAGCATGAATATCAAACTTGCGTAATACTTCCACAGTAAAGAATCGATACTTAGACGGTCGCGTCTTGCCATCCGATGCTAAGACATGCTGAGTTTGGTTATCGGGATCAAGCAAAATCTGGGTTTTGCCGTCATCGTTGAGCACAAAGGGCAGCAAATCTCGATAGGTAAATTGACGACTGGCGCTAAATAGACTTGCCAATTGCTTACAAGCATTGAGAATGGGATACGTCACATAGCAGCGCAGACACAAGCCTGCTGTAGCAGACTGAAACCGTTCTGACGGCGCTGGCTCAGCACAAAACCAGCGAAGGAGACAGGTTTGAATCTCTCGATGGCGCTCAGGAAGAGAGTGCGATCGCTCATATTCGACTGTATCGGCATCGGTATCGACATCGGTTGGGAATCGCTGTTGGATAAATTCCAGCGCTGTTGGTATCAACTGTTTTTTGTAGCCGCACCCTTGGCTCGCCGGATCGATCCTCACCATTCCCCAGTATCTGGATAGAGGTATCATGGCGATTGATTCACGTTTCAAACAATCTACAAGCGATTTAGGATCGCTATATAGAGGTTAGAGCAATCATATCTGATTTTTTAGACGTGGATAGAAAAAGTACCCTTCTGGGTACGATCTTCAGCGGTGATAGTTTATTCGTGTTTACATGACAAACCGTGAGCCGTCTTGCAGAGTGGTAGTGCCATTCTCGACTGCATCAATGCCCGCGATCGCCCCACACAGATACTGCATCCGAAGATCAAGCATTCGATCAGGAATCCGTTACAGCAGCTTGAGAATATCTCGATGAATTCCTCAAAATTGCGAAAAAAAAGATTTGTCAGTCAATCAGGCAGCGACTATTCTGCGACTTGTCATAACTCTTGCATGCAGCTCTTTGAATCGTTAGTCTTAATAAATCCAGTGAGGTGCTCTTGATGCAAGATATCAATAAAAAGATCGATGCACATTGGTCTAACGTCACAAAGAAAACCTCTGAGTCGAAAAACTTAAAGCTTAGATGGTGGCAAAGCCCACACATTATCAAACATATCAACCGAGTAGTGTGCGGTGAACCAATACCCGGATTTTCTCAGGGATTAATCAACATCGTGAAGGCGCGTGCTGGGCGTTCAATTCCTTTTATGAAAGGCATATCTGTAGGAGGAGGTAACGGACAAAAAGAAATCGATCTAATCAAACAAGGTATTGTAGAATACTTTGACATCTATGAGCTGAGCCAAACGCGAATCTCTGTTGGAAGAGAGTTGGCTAAGAAGCAATTAGTAGCCGATAAAGTACAGTTCATATATGGTGATGCTTTTGAGCGTGCAGCCGAACCTGAGAAGTATGAGTTTGTGCATTGGAATAATTCATTGCATCATATGTTCGACGTGGATAAAGCATTGAAATGGAGTAAAACTGTCCTTAAGCAGGGCGGTCTTTTTTATATGGATGATTTTGTAGGTGCCTCTCGCTTCCAATGGCCGGACGAGCAGCTTGAGGTCGCAACAAAAGTACGATGCGCGTTTCAACAAAGTAAATATCTATCAAACCCAAACGCTCAGACTAGTTTTTTACCGACAGACGTTACTAGACCTGATAAAGAAAAACTAGTTCAGTCTGATCCATCAGAAGCTGCTGACTCCGATCGGATAATAGATGCTATATATCAACATTTCCCTAATGCTGAAATCAAAAACACAGGCGGTGTTATTTATCATCTAGCGCTATCAGATATGCTGCATAATTTCAACGAAAACGATGACAAAATTTTGCTAGATTTGCTCATGATCATTGACGAGCTTTGCACTAAGTTGGGGCAAACGCACTATGCAATTGCATTAGCCTTTAAAGATGATTGCCTAGTTGACGGATGAAACTCTAGATACCGCCCAGTTAAACAACGCGATTCCATAAACACACGCGTTCAGCGTCCTAACGCGAGAGCGTAAGGCTGTAACATTGATATCTCTATTTACCATGGACTACCAATCATCGTGAAGCCAGACCAGTAATAGGGATGAGACAAATCGAGGGTTTCTGGAAGTCCCAAGTCAGATGGAAACGGAATACTGCCGCCTGACCAAGTAAACATGCCGTTACCGATGTAAACCTCGCCGTTCAGCATCGCAAGTTGTGCACGTCTCAGGGCCTCAGCTTTAATGGGAGCTTCCTGCATCTGTTGATAAAATTCCACCATAAAAAGTTTCTTTGACCGATTTTGCGAAAAGTGGGTTCGCCATTCCTATAGCTCTACAGATTAGACGCAATGCTTCTGCAATCCGATGGAATAAAAGGTGTTGTGAAAGGATTGCTTTCGTTCGAACTATTTGTCCGTTAGTCCATAAAATTTGGAGAGATTCCAATGAAAAAAAAGACACTAAGCTTAATTGTAGGGATGGCTACAACTGCTTCTTTAGGGATTTTCAGTTCTGCTTTTGCGGGTCCCGTTCCACGCCCACCATATGTCAATTTGGGCGGACTAGATCTGGCAGAGTATTGCAAAAGCACTTTCGGGAATAATTCACAGCCCGTCGTCGTGGAAGAAAATGCCTATGGTTGGCGATGCTTAGTTCCTCTTGGTGGTGGTCGTGTCTCCTATGAAGGAATGAATCTCAATCGGGCTTGCCAAGTTCAATACAATGACCGACGTGCAGCATCTGGATATTTGGATTGGGATAATGTTTATTCTTGGATTTGTTGGAGAGGTGAATAATCAAGTAATTGAGTTCGCTACTAACGCTCAAGATCTGATTTTCAAGAGCTAACTCTCAGCACTCATGCAACTTTATCAAAAGCGATCGCCCGTCCAAGAAAATTTTGTACAACTAGAGGTATAAGTGATGAATCTCAAGCGTATTGGATTTCTGACATTACTATCTGGCGTCTGCTTGGGAAGTCTGATTTCTCCCCAAAGCAGCGATGCTTCGATGAACAACAAACAGCTTCCTCGTCCAGAATGTGAGAATGGACCTGTAATGTTTGGTCATCGTAACTTCGAGGGACGAGTAGTATATATCAATCGTTCCTATTCAAATCTTTCGACGATTGACTTTAACGATAAGGCTGGATCAGTTTGTTTACCAAGGGGGTGGGTGATCGAACTATTTAACCACGAAAACTATAACCGCACAGGTACCCCGACTCACACTCTCTACGGTGCTGGTAGTCTAAGCTTTTTTGAAGGTTCGGGATTAAATAATAGAGTGAGTTCCGTCAGAGTCTATTACAACGGTGAACTCTTATAGCAGGCTCAAAAGCTAGAGCGGGCAGAGCATGAGATTTCATGCTCGCTTTTTTGCGTCAAGTGTTTCACGCCAGCTTTACCAAATACTTCAGGCGATCGCCATGCAGGTACACCACCCGAATAAAGAACTATCGAAAAATTTTGGGTGAAATTGCGAAAAATAGGGTTGCTCATCCTATAGCTCTATAGAGGCAAGGATGCATTCGCCAAACACGGGTTTCAACGTTAAGGGCGATCGCCTGCAAGTCTAAACACTAGAATCTGCAGTCATCAACCTCGAATCTAAAAGGTTTTCAGAATCAGCGTTCAGCGCTAGAGAAATCACTCGATTTCTCCTCGTTCATGCTGACTGTTGGTCTGAACGATTCAACTACAAAACTTAGGTTATTTAAGGAGCAAGAAAATGGCTAGAATTGTTGGTGGAAACGGTAATAACACGCTAATTGGTAGATCAGGAAATGATCAGATCTATGGCCTTGCTGGTAACGATCGTCTGTATGGTCGAGATGGCAATGACTATCTCAATGGTGGCAGTGGCAATGACTACATGAACGGTGGGTTTGGCAATGACACTTACATTGTTAATTCTTCCGGAGATGTAGCAACTGAGGTAGCAGGAGGAATTGACCGAGTTGTATCTTCTGTCAGCCACACCTTATCAACTAATCTGGAGAACCTAACTCTAACCGGATTTGCTATCAGAGGCACTGGCAATAGCAAAAATAACGTCATTCAAGGCAATAGCAGGAATAATAGGCTCTATGGCAACGCTGGGAACGATAGCCTCAGAGGTTCATCAGGAAATGACTATCTCAATGGAGGCAGTGGACATGACCGGATGTATGGCGGGAGCGGTAATGACTATCTCACAGGGGGTAGTGGCAATGATGTGTTAGTCGGTGGAACAGGGAAAGACACCCTTGTTGACGGCAACGGACTTGATACGTTCAAATACTACAGCACCTCTGAAAGTAGGGCGGGCTTTACTCGGCGGGATGTCATTACGGATTTTGACCGAGGATTTGACAAGATTGACCTATCATCCATTGATGCCAATAAAAATCTCTTAGGCAATCAAGCCTTTAATTTCATTGGCACTCGTGGGTTTACAGGAATGGCTGGCGAAGTACGTGTCGATCGAATTGGGAGTTCTTCAATCGTCCAGGTCGATGTGCATGGTGACGGAAACAAACTAGCGGAAATGGAAATTCAACTGAATAATACGTCGTTTATCACAGCGAGTGATTTTGTTCTGTAGTTGAGTGCCGTAGTTGCTTGTGCTGTTAATGGTCGATTTTCAAAAACGCTCACTCAATGAGTTGACTTCTCAAGCATCACGCTGATTAACCTGACTTAATCTGATCGATCGATACAGTGTTGCGTTACATGGGCGTATCTTTATGCCTATGTAACGCTTTGTTGCGATAAGCTGAGGATTTGCGAAATTTTTCTGCCTAACCCGATAACTATGACGGAAGCTATGCACACAGCTTCTGATGTCATGTTGAGGAGAATCACAGCCGCTATGGCAAATCCAGTTAATCTGAAATCGCTGTTCTCGCTCTGGCTGCTCCCAGTGCTGTCGTTAAGTGGCTGGTTGAGCCTCATGTCACAGAGAGCCTCTGCTCAAATCACGCCTGATGCGACGCTAGGGGCTGAGTCGTCTCGCATCAGGGCGGTGAATCAGATGCGAGATTCGATTGAGGGGGGTGCGATTCGGGGGGGGAATCTCTTCCATAGTTTTGAAGACTTCAATATTGGCGAGGGTCGAGAGGCTTATTTTGCCAACCCTGCGGGTATTGCCAATATTCTGAGTCGCGTGACTGGAAGTGATGTCTCAGATATTTTGGGCACATTGGGTGTGGATGGGACGGCAAATCTGTTTTTCCTCAATCCCAATGGCATTATCTTTGGGCCTAATGCTCGACTGGATATCAGCGGATCATTTGTGGCAAGTACGGGCGATCGCTTGACGTTTCCTGATGGTAGTGAGTTCAGCGCAAAAAATCCAGAGGCTCCTCCACTTTTGACATTGAATGTGCCGGTGGGATTGCAAAGGGGGACTGCACCGAGAGATGGCTCAGTGATTGCAAGTCAGGGAAGTCTTGCGACTGGGCAAGATTTGATGTTGTTTGCAAATGAAGTGGATTTGCAAGGTCAAGTAATAGCGGGGAGGAACTTGACTCTATTGGGAACTGATACTGTTCGTATCCGTGATTCTGAGACGATTCCTTTTATTGCTGCGTCACAAGGAGAACTATTGGTTCAGGGTAATGAAACCGTCGATATTTTTGCACTGAACCATCCAGACAGCAGATTTTATTCAGGTAGTGATTTAGTACTGCGTAGCGCAAATGCTATAAATGGGGACGCTCACTTTTGGAGTAGAGGCAATTTTCGAATTGAGCAATTAGATAGAAATGCAGGCAATCTAATCAGCCTTAACGATCCGATTATTCGTGCAAGTGGTGACGTTAGTTTTGAAAGTTATGTTGGAGCATCTCTCCATATTTTAGCTGGTGGTAGTGTAACAATTAACGGCGATATTCGGATTACAGGGGCTGATACAACAGACAATGCCATTAATCCGATTAATAATCCTGAACTAGCTAATGTGACAGGAAGAGATGGGCAAGCAATCATTGTTAATCGTGAGCCTATTATCGTAGATGGAGAAGTTCAGATTATAGATGGAACTGTCCAATATAGCGAAGGTGAACCATTAGTCATTGACGGCACTGAACAGCTGACCTTAGACATTCGTGCAGGAACAACGGCTCATGGTGTTAATGCGATAGATGGCATAACTAATGAAATTGTTGGTGATCCTACTAATTATGATCCGACGCAGAATGGTTCTGCTGCTGGTGAAGGAACAAGCGCTGACATCATCATTCAAGGCACCATTATCAATCCAGGAGGGTTGGTTTTCTTAACGAATCAATTTGAGCCAAATTCAGAACTGCCTACAGGAGATATCGAAGTTGGCACGATTATTACACAACGAGTAGATAGGACATTCGGCAACGAACGACTTGAAGTCGATGGTGGAAATGTTGTTATTGATTCTCGAGGGAGTATTGATATAGAAGGAACCGTTATATCACTTGCTGAAGCAAGAGGGGGGGGAAGTCCCTTCGATTCAATTACCGGAGATGCTGACCTCGAAGCCAGAGGAGGTGACATCATCTTGATGGCTGAAGACGAGATTGTCACTCAAGCCTTGGATGCTAGCGCAACTGTAAATCTAACGGCTATTGATGAGTTTGCTAATGATGGCCTTGCTGCTCAGACAACAGCCAGAGCAACTGGAGGGCGAATCACCTTAAACGCGGGAAGCTCTATATTATCTGGAGAAATAAACTCTTCATCAACTGCAAATATTTCGGTTAGTGCTGTTAGAAGTTCCTTTAATCTCACTACAGCTTTTGCAGGTGAAATTGGTCGCACTGATGCACTTGCGATTGGCGGCGAGATTGTTTTAGATGCGAGCACAAGTTTAACTTCTGAAGATATTACATCTTTGGCTGAATCTAATATAGGAGCTAACGCATCCTCAGGAATCAATGTTTTGTCAGTCGCAGGAACGATTGATGACGTGGAGTCAAATGCATTTGGAGGAAGGCTAGACTTTTCGGCAGGAGATGTGTTGTCTGTAGGTAGTCTCGATGCTTCGATAGAGGCAAATGCAATTGCAAGAACTACAGCCTTTGGAAGTTTCACCATGCCCAATACGGCAATTGGAGGAGAAGTCGGCAATCTCAGTGCTGCAGGGTTAGGAGGCTCGATTTCACTGGTTACAGGAAGCACCTTAAATTCAGAAGAAATTGATTCATCGGCATTTATAGGGGTCAACGGTACTGCAGATGTTTTTGGTTCGACAGATACATTTGGGATTTCAGGAAATGTTGATGATATTAATGTTTTCGCAAGAGGAGGATCGATTTTTCTAGACGCTCAAGATGGTCTGAATACAGGAAATCTCAACTCTATTGTTGGTCGCGTATCCGCAATAGATGGAAAATCAGAGATTATCAGTATATTGGTTGGCGGATCTGTCGAGGTTGATTCACAAGATTTTGAAGCGAATGCTCTCAGGGGAGCTGTAGCTGGAACTCTTGGCGAAACTAGTGGGACTGCTATTGGCGGAGATATAGACATTAGGACAACAGAAGGAATTTTAACCGTTTCAGGTGATATCAATTCTGCAGCAAATTTAATAGTACAGCCTGTCGCTATCATAGATGGATTAGTGGAAATATCCCAAGCAGGAGAAATAGGGGAAGTTAATGCCACTACATCCTCAGGCAATATTTCCTTAATGGGACAGTCAATTGTGATTGGGAACCTTAATTCATTCACAGATGTGCTTGTAAATGCACCGATGAATTCAATAGGTACAAATGCAGACATAACTGCTATTGGTATTGCTGGAAACGTGAATATTCAGTCTGATGGAACTTTAAGGGCTGGTACGCTTAGTTCTTTTGGTGAAGCAAATATCTTTGGAGGTGCACGTCAAAGCGGTTCTGTGATGACTGACAGTATAGGTGGGAACATTTTTCTGAGTGCCCAGAACGATCTGACTATTGAAGATCTCAATTCATCAGGCGATGCAGATATTGGTGTGCTAGCTGATGAGTCGACAGATATAACTGCTTTGGCATCTGCAGGATCAACTTCCTTAATCACTGCTCAGGGGACAATTTCTCTTGAAGACAGAACTATTCAGGGGAATGTAATTTTTGGAGATGGGAACGGAGGAAATGTGCATATTGAAGCAGCCTCCATAAATTTAGAAAATACTACAGTAACAACCGATATTGTGGGAGAGGGTAACCCCGGAAATATAACAATCGAGACAAGTGGGAACTTAGTTTTAGGCGGTAGTACGTTGACATCAAGTCTTGGCCCAGAGGCAGAAGCTTTGGAAGAGGAAGGAGGCGGCATTCAAATTGTAGCTGGAGTAGTTACGTTAAATGATTTTTCATTACTCAATACAACTACGTTTGGAGTCGGAAATGCTGGAGATATAGAAATTAATTCGAGAGATTCAATTTCATTGTCTGATAGCAGCTTATTTAGCTTAACAGCGGGGCAAGGAAATGGTGGAACTGTACGACTTCAATCAGGCAGTAAAATTAACTTATTGGGTAATAGTGTCATTAGTACAGCAGTGGGATTTGGAGCTAGAGGTAGAGGCGGTTCTGTAATACTTGAGGCACCGGAACAGGTACTTATTTCCGGCAATAATCAAATCCCTGACAATAACTTACAACTAGGCGAACTTGGTCCGTTGCTGATAGCAGAAGAGAGTAACATAAGAAGGTTTGACTTCCCTCTTTCTTTTGAAACTCCTGAGGAACAAAGTGAGAAAATTCAAGAATTTCTTGAAAATGCTGATATGCTTCAAAGTCTAGATAATTACTTTTCAATCGATGATTCTGGTGCCACGAATCCTAATATAGAGTTCTCGGAGGAAATTCCTTACGTTTCTGTATCTAGTGAAACAACGCCGGGGACAGTAGATGTTTTCAGTTTCACAGTGGAATCAGTCGGGACACAAGTTGTATTTGATATTGATAGTCCGCCTAACCAAAGTCGTGAGAGTGAATTTGATACGGGATTTGACACAATATTATCGCTCTTTGATGAAAATCTGAACCTATTAGCATCAAATAATGACTCATCAGTAACATTAGGCGGAAGTGGGAGTACAAGTATAAATGACTCTTATCTTGCTTATATTTTTAATAGACCGGGTAGATATTTTATTCGTGTCAGCCAATCTAATGATACAATTAATAGAGAAACTGACTTTTTAGGAAGTAATTCTTATTCACTTCAAGTTTCTCGGCTAAATAACTTCTTTATCAATAGTGGAATTGCGGCTCAAAGCAGGGGCAACGGTAGAGCTGGGAATATCAATATCAATACACCGCAACTGATTCTCGAAAATGGAAGTCAAATTGCCGTGTCTGCTGATGGAGCGGGTAGAGCTGGAAATATTACACTTGCTCCATTTGATGAAGGAGAAAACCTTAACATTAGGCTAGATAACAGCGAAATTACAGGAACTACCTTGGGTAATGGGAGAGGTGGTTCTTTGAGGCTTCGTGCTCCCAATCGTATTCGCATTCAAGGTGTTGGAGAAGAGCCTGGACGTATTGCTGTTGAGACCTTTGGAGCAGGAGATGCAGGCGAACTAGGGATTCGAACAGGCACGCTACGAATTGAAGATGGAGTTGTTGTTTCTGCTCGCTCTAATCAAGGTGCCAGAGGTGATGCTGGGGACATCACTGTCAATGCAACAACGCGTACTACCTTGAGTGATAGTAGTGAGTTTTCGGTTGAAACAAGCAGTCGGGGACAAGCTGGCGACATTACTATCAATACGCCAATTCTCACAGTCGCATCCGATGCAGCGATTACTGCAACGGCAACTGATACAGCAGATCCAAGAAGTCGTGGTGGTAGCATCTTCCTCAACGCTTCCACAATGGATTTGTCTGGACGGGTAGGGGTTTTCTCCGAAACTAGAGGAGACGCACCTGCGGGCAACCTTATTCTACAGCCCTTCCGAGGAGACTCTACTCTCGACATTACGCTTCGAAATGTTGCTCAAGTTTCGGCTTCTACTAGAGCAGATGGAGACGGTGGAAACTTGAGTATTGCTGCTCCTGACAGCATCAACATTTGGGGAGTTGGAGAAAGGCCAGGTCGCATTGCAGTCGAAACCATTGGAGCAGGTGATGCTGGTACACTCACGATTGAAACTGGTAATTTACGCATTCAAGATGGCGTGATAATTTCAGCTCTCTCTGGCAACCGTCCCAGTGCTACCGGAGAAGCTGGAGATGTTCACATTGATGTTAACAATCTCAGTTTGAGCGAACGCGCTGAGATTACAGTACGCAACCTTAATGGACCAGCAGGAAACATCAACATTGACGCAAACCGTATCTTTCTAAATGCAGGCACCATTAGTGCTGAAACAGGTAGAAATGCGGGTAGTGGCCAAGACTCTGCAAACGTCAACCTAAGCGGACTTGAATTACTTCTACTTCAAGATGGAAGTTTGGTTTCTGCTGAAGCCAATCGACGTGCTGACGGAGGCAACATCACTATCGATGCTGAAGATGGATTTGTTATTGGTGTCAGCGGCGAAAACAGTGACATCATTGCAACTGCATTTAGAGGCAATGGCGGCAACATTGACATCTCTACATTACGAATATTTGGGATGCAGGAGCGTTCAGGAACCCGAGATGAGTTAAGAAACAATACGACCAATGACATCAGCGCTAGTTCTCAATTTGGCACCGATGGCGCGATCGCCATTGAAGATTTAGGTATTGATCCCGTACAGGGCGTAACTGAACTCCCCATCGATACCGAAGCTCCACCGCTCAGCCAGGGATGTCAACCCGGCATTGATGGTCAAGGACGCTTTGTCAACACTCAGCAGGGCGGTATTCCCACCAATCCATCTGACCCGATTAGCAGCAGTGGGGGCTGGGAAGACATCCAGCCAGCAAATGCTGAAGAGAACGAACTCCCAGACTCCCAATTGCCCGACGAGATTGTCGAAGCAGAGGGATGGCAGGTTAACGAGCAAGGGCAGGTCGTCTTACGTGCAGACATGTCCACACCATCTACCGTATTTGACTGCCAGTTGCAGTAAGGGAGGGCGATCGCCATGAAATACCAGCTTAAGATCCCTCAATTAAAAAAGTGGATCGCACGAATCCTTTGGGCCATCATCGGCTACATGATGGCTCTGAGCCTCTCCGTGCGATCGCCCCTGATTCCCATCCACGCCACTGAATCACTCCCCGCCGATATTTCTCAATCTCCATCAACTGACCCACTGAGAACCGGCATCGAGCACTTTCAAGCCGAACGATTCACCGAGGCGATCGCAAGTTGGCACCAGGCACTCAGCGCCTACACCCTTGAAGAGGATGAACTACATCAGGCACTCCTACTCAGCAACCTTTCTCTTGCCTATCAGCATCTCGGTCAATGGCAAGACGCAGACGATACCTTACATCAAAGTCTGGCCTTCTTTGAACAGCACACTCCAGACTCTCGCTCAAACGTAGAGTGGGAATATTATGCCAAAGCGCTCAATGCGCAGGGATGGTATTTCTGGAGACGGGGGCAATCTGAATCTGCCCTACAAGCTTGGAGGCAAGCCGCGATCGCCTATGAATCAGCGAATTACGTTTCTGGCTTGATTGGTAGTCAGCTCAACCAAGCCAAAGCACTACAATCATTGGGACTAACCATTGCAGCGCGAGACATGCTTGAACGCACTCAGCAAATGATTCGGCAACAGGTCGATCCTCAGCTTCGGGTGATGGCGTTGCAGTCTCTAGGGAATGCCTTTCGCCGCGTAGGAAATTTGGACGCATCTCAGAAGGCGCTCAGTGAAAGTTTGGCGATCGCCACCACAAACCTGGTTGACGCTCTATCATCGAATCAACTTCAAAGTTCAGTTCTATTAGATTTGGGCAATACAGAACGTGCCCGCTGGAGTCGCGCGGTCGCCTTGACCCTAAATGAAGCAGATGACTATCAAACCGCTGCCCTCAAGCACTATCAAGACGCTGTGGCGATCGCCCCCTCTGAGTTGTCCCAGACTCAGGCGATCGCCAATCTCCTCAGCTTTCAAGTGGATAGATTCCGAACTGATCTCAACCAAGCAAGACAGGTAGAGGCTGCTCAGTGGGCTACAGTACAGGAACTGTGGGACACCCTCCAGGCTAAGTTTGCAGACCTGCCGCTAGGACGCTCCAGCATTGACGTGCAACTAAACGGGGTGAATAGTATTCTCAACGGGTATGCGGCTCAGGAGCCCGTTCGAGAGTCGATTCACGAATCTGCCACTCTCCAAAGCGCTGAACTGTGGCCAGATTTGGCTCAAATCCTAGCCCGCTGCATTCAACAAGCTCGCCAGCTTCAAGATTCCCGTGCCGAGTCACTCGCCCTGGGGCAGCTTGGACACATGTATGAGCAGGCTGACCAATGGACGGATGCCAAGACCGTAACGAATCAGGCGATCGCGCTTGCAGAGGCCATCCAAGCCCCCGATATCAGCTACCGATGGGAATGGCAACTCGGACGCATTCTGACGCAGCAGGACAAGACCAGTGAGGCGATTCGTACCTATGACCAGGCTGTTAAAACCCTAGAACAGGTTCGACAAGACCTCCTATTTATCAACTCCGACGTGCAGTTTTCGTTTCGAGACAACGTTGAGCCGCTTTACCGCCAGTTTGTAGACTTGCTCCTCAGTTCGCCTGATCCTCCTGACGAAAATCTCCGCAACGCCACCAAACTCATCGATTCATTGCAGTTGGCGGAGTTAGAGAATTATTTGGGCTGCAATATCGATCCGGTGCAAATTAGTGACCGGGTCATCGACCCGACAGCGGCAATTGTGTATCCCATCATTCTGAGCGATCGCCTAGAAGTTATTCTTCAGTTGCCCGATCAATCCCTCCATCGCTCTCGCGTGCAGGTTTCCAAGGCAGAGGTTGATGCCTTAACGACCCAGCTCTATCAAGACTTGCCCGCTCCTCGTCGTTGGCGGTCGGCTCAACACGATGCCAAGCAGCTTTATGACTGGATGATCCGACCCTTTAAATCGGTATTAGATACAAACACCGACTCATCAGAGAATCGCGCCGTTCAAACACTCGTGTTTGTTTTAGATGGTGGACTCCGAAACCTACCGATGGCGGCGTTATGGGATGGCGATCGCCAGCAGTATTTGATAGAACGATATGCGATCGCCGTTGCGCCAAGTTTGCAGGTGGTTGAACCTAAACCCTTAACGCAGCCCATCAAAGTCTTGACTGCTGGATCAACAGAATCCCTCGCTCATCCCTTTCGAGACGGTAACTTCTCTCCCCTCCAGAATGTAGAGAACGAACTCAAGGCGATTCAGTCGTTATTACCCACTGAAGTCCTGTTCAATGAAACATTCACCAAAGCAAATCTAGAACGTCAACTACAGTTTGATAATGTTTCTATCGTGCATCTGGCTAGTCACGGAGTGTTTAGCTCTGATCCGTCTAGGACATTTATTGCGTTATCTGATGATCCACTGTTTGCAGAAGATCTAGATAATCTGTTAAGAACTCGTGATGTCGAAGGTCGCAACGTTGAGCTTCTCGTCTTGAGCGCCTGTCAAACCGCCACTGGCGACGATCGCGCCACACTGGGCTTAGCCGGACTAACCGTCCGGGCAGGTGCGCGAAGTACGCTGGCGACCCTCTGGTCTGTAGACGATGAATCAGCAGCAGTAATGATGGAAGAGTTTTATCGACAGCTTGCCCAGTATCCCGACATTAGCAGAGCCAAAGCCCTGCATCAGGCACAACTGAATCTATGGGAAAAAGGCGCTGAGCGATTAAGAGACTGGAAGCGTCCTTATTTTTGGTCCCCTTACGTGCTCGTTGGTAATTGGCTCTAACTAAAATTAGCCTAATTAGGAAAGGATAATTTCTATGAAAGTCAAAATGATTTTGCCTGCGCTGACTGAGGCTCTAAGCCCCTTCTGGAGACCCATCAAGTACCACCTCTTCCCACCCCTTGGATTAGCCACCATCGCTGCATTTTTCGACGAAGCAGACGAGATTGATTTACAAGATGAGCATGTTGAATCTCTCAATCTCAACGATGAACCGGATTTAGTTGTAATTCAGGTTTACATTACGTCAGCCTATCGAGCCTATGAATTGGCAGACCACTACCGACGTAAAGGAGCGTACGTAGTTCTGGGCGGGTTGCATGTCACATCATTGCCTCAAGAAGCTGCTCAACATGCCGATACTATTTTCTTGGGGCCAGGGGAGGATACTTGGCCTCAGTTTCTCCAGGATTTTCGAGCTGGGCATCCAGCTAAGATCTATCAATCTAAGATCAGAACCCTTGTGGGTGTCCCACCAATTCGCCGAGATTTGATCAAGCGTTATCACTATCTTGTTCCCAACTCAATTGTCGTCTCTAGAGGCTGTCCACATCACTGTGACTTCTGTTACAAGGATGCATTTTACAAGGGAGGTAAATCCTTCTACACTCAGTCCGTGGATGATGCCCTAGCCGAAATCGATCGACTGCCGGGAAAACACCTTTATTTTCTAGATGATCATTTGTTTGGACACGCCACGTTTGCAGCAGAGTTGTTTGAAGGAATGAAAGGTATGGGACGGGTTTGGCAGGCCGCCGCAACGGTAGAGTCAATTTTGCAGCCCGGACTGCTAGAAAAGGCAGTAGCCGCCGGATTACGCAGCCTATTCGTTGGATTTGAAACGCTCAATCCACATAATCTGAAAGAGCAGCACAAATACCACAATTTGAATCGCGACTACAGCACTGCAATTCAACGCCTACGAGAACATGGGGTGATGGTCAATGGTAGTTTTGTCTACGGGATGGATAGCGATGATGAAACGGTGTTCGATCGCACAGTAGAGTGGGCAGTCACTCAAGGAATTGAGACAGCAACCTTTCATATTCTGACTCCCTATCCAGGAACGCTGCTTTACGAGCGGATGGCAGCGCAAAAGCGAATTACGATTCACAACTGGGATCGATATGATACCCGTCATGCGGTATATCGCCCTATGCAGATGAGCGTTGAAACCCTAGAGCAGGGATACTGGCGTTCTTATCGAGAGTTCTACCGTTGGGATGCAATCATTCGAGGTGCTTGGACAAAGGAGCATTTAGCGGATCGACTGCGCCATCTCGCCTATACAGGAGCCTGGAAAAAGGCAGAACCAGTTTGGGATATCCTGATTCGACTTAAGCAGGTCAATCACCTACTGCCGACATTAGAAACGGTTTTGACCAGCTTCGGTCGTCATTTGATGGCTTCAGAATTCAGCAATCAACCACTCTCTATTGCAGATGAACCGGGTGATGAAGGATCTATCACTGCACATTAGCGGTGGTGGGGCGATCGCATCTCACCATTCCTATGGGTTGCGATCGCCCATCCTAAAAACTTGATGCCTATCTCTACTGTAACTGGCAGTCAAAGACGGTAGAACTTTCAGTCATGTTTGCGTGTAAGACGACCTGCCCTTGCTCGTTGACCTGCCATCCCTCTGCTTCGATAATCTCGTCGGGTAATTGGGAGTCTGGGAGTTCGTTCTCTTCAGCATTTGCTGGCTGGATGTCTTCCCAGCCCCCACTGCTACTAATCGGGTCAGATGGATTGGTAGGAATGCCGCCCTGCTCGATATTGATAAAGCGTCCTTGACCATCAATCCCCGGTTGACATCCTTGACTGAGCGGTGGAGCTTCAGTATCAATGGGGAGTTCAGCCACTCCTTGTACGGGGTCAATGCCTAAATCATCCACGACAACAACTCCATCAGTGCCAAATTGAGAGCTCGCATCAATATCATTAGTGCCGTTACCTGGAATAGCAGGGCGTTCTACTAATCCAAAAATCCCTTGTGTCGCAATCTGAATGTTACCGCCCCGACCTCTAGAGGCATTGGCAACAATGTCGCTATCTTGGTCAGGCACAGCAATGACAAAACCGTCAATGGCGTTGATGCTGACGTTGCTACCTCTGGCTGCTCCAAACGCTTCGGCAGAAATTCCGCTCTCATTGTCCATCAGCAGTAAATCTAAATCTTGCAGCGTGATGTTGGCTCCTGATTGTCTCGTTTCAGCCGTTAGGCTGCCTGTATCGAGCTGAATCGTATCAGCCCCAATCGTAAGATTCCCAGCTCGGCCTTGCTGGCTACTGACAGAAACTGATGCACCCTCTCGAACTCTCAGTGCTTCAGCTTGAACCGTCAAACTTCCTGCCCTTCCACTACCTTCTGCTTCAACGGACAACCCTCCTTCTCCACGGAGGTCAATCCTATCAAAGGCTTCTATCCTCAAACTGCCAGCACGTCCTGTATTGGTTGAGGCAAAAATCTCGCCATCACTGACTTGAAGAGTATCTAGCCCTCGCAAAACAATGCCTCCTCCAACCCCAGATTGGGTAGACGCCGAAATTTCTGAGTTCTGAACAAATAGCTGTCTTACATTGATTCCTAAATCTCCTGCATCTCCACTTCCTTGTGCTTCTGTTGCAATGCGGCTGCTGTTACTCAGCTCAATTCGATTGGTAGGCAGGCGATTGACGTTAATCTCTAGTCTTCCACCTTGACCCTCTTGAGTTGAAGTAGAAATTTGACTCTCATTATCAAGACTGAGCAATTCAGAAATTTGTAACCCAATTGCGCCTCCTCTACTTGATATGGTTTCAGCCGTGAAGTTGCCTCGATTTAAGCGCACAGTGTTTGCTGCAATTTCAAGATTACCTGCCTGTCCTAATCCCTGGCTGTTGACTGCAATCTGAGCTTGATCCTGAACATCTAACTGTCTAGTGGAGATATCAATACTTCCGCCTCGACCTAGAGAGTCAGATTCTGTACTGGCAAATAGCCCAGTGCGATCGCCACTTAATAATACTCGATCAGATATATCTAAACTGATACTTCCTGCATCATTGCTGCTAGTTGTTGAAGTCAGAACTTGTCCCCCTCGCCGCGCAGTGAAGCGACTGGCTCTCAAGATTACACGTCCTGCATCTCCCTGTCCATCGGTACTCGAACTGATTTGTGCATCATCAGTTAGAGAAATTGAATCAGCTTGAATACTAATGCTACCACCTTGCCCAACTGCACCAAGGTTTACAGCAGTGGAAATAGAACTATCAGTAGTGAGTGAAACAGACTCGGCATCACGTATAAATATTCGTCCGGCATCACCTACGCCAAAAGTACTAGAAGTTATTTGAGCATCGTTTGACAAAGCGAGAAGACGGGTTTGTATCTCAATTTGGTTGCCTGGATCATCAGTTAGAGCAGTTACATTTGCACCGGGCTCTACTGATGTAGAAATTGAACCATTATCAGAGAGTATGATTGAATCTGCTCCTCTGATAGAGATGTTTCCAGGACGACCAAAGCCATTATTTATTGCTCCAAGTTCTTCAGATACTTCTGGACCAGTAGCAGCAGAAATTTCTGCTCCGTCTTGAACTATTATTCTAGGAGTATTGATAATGATGTTGCCACCTGTTCCGCTGTTTCTACTTACAGCAAATACTCCGCTTGCTGGACCAACATTATCGATAATGTTTCTAAAGTTCTCGCCAAGTAACTCTACCACCTCAAAATAAATAGGGTTGCTCCCTTGTAAGATGAGATTATTAGAGATATTTAATCTTACACTACCAGCCCTACCAGCACCAAAAGCACTAGAGAGTACTTCTCCACCATTAGCCGCCTCTAAAGTATCAGCGTTGATTGTAATATCTCCACCATCATTTGCTCCAAACGTAGCCGTAGAGATGACTGCTCCACCTGTCAATCTGATATCTTGAGCATGGATATCTATAGTTCCACCATCCCCATTGGCAATCGCCTCTGTAGTATTGAAGATTCCGCTAAAGCGCCCAGTCTGGGCACTTAAACCTCCTAAATGAACAAGGTTTTCCACTCGAATTGACACTGAACCTGCATCACCAAATCCACGAGTGCTTCCAAAAATCCCGGCACCTCTTGTTAAAACAAGTGAATTTGCAGTAATTTCTACCCCCTTCGCGGTACCTGTAGCGAAATCTCTTACAGTACTTATAATGCGACTAGGACCATTGCTACCTGAAGAATCAAGATAAATTTGATCTCGAGCATCAATTCTTATAGAGCCTGCATTTCCACTACCTCGTGTTTCGGCAGATACCTGAGCACCGTTAGTTATAGATAGAGCCCCTGTTGAAATCTGAATGCCGCCAGAATCACCGCCTGCGTTAGATCCAGCATTGCTGAACAAGGCGCTGGAAGCAGTTCCATTAAATCCATCTAGAGTGGTTAGCCCACGTGTGTTAACGACAATTCTGCCTGAATCCCCTTCTCGCCCGAAAATACTGTTAGATACTTGAGCACCATTGATGAGGCGAAGAGTTCCTGTTGCAAGTTCAATTCCACCAGTGTTACCAATAGCATCAGTACCTAAATTGTTCAAAACGAGACTGCTATCAAGAAAAACTTGATCTCGAGCATCAATAATTATTCTGCCCGCATCTCCTTTGCCGAAAGTACTGACAGATATTCCTCTATTTATACCAATCATTTCAAATGTTCTTGTGGTGATAATAATATTTCCTCCATTGCCAGTTGCTCTGGTGTTAACCCAATTCAAAATATTCGAGCCAGATAATCTAACAGACTCTGATGCATGAATTTCGATATCTCCTGCCCGTGCTCCAGCAAATCCTCTACCAGAAGCAATTCCTGCTACAAGCTCACTGTTGGAGATGTTTAAATTCCGCGCGTTGATTTTAATACTGCCTCCGTTCTCAGCTAGCACATCTAATATGGTTCTGTTAGCAAGAGATATGTCTGAACGTATTAAGTTTGATGGAAACTCTAGATTAAACAAACTACCATTTTGGACTAAGCCAACTGTTCCTTCTCCGCCAATTGCACCCAACTCAATTTGCCCTCCTTCAGAAAAATCAATAGCAAGAAAACTATTATTCAATTGAATTTCTCCCCCTGCCAAGATAAGACTTCGTCCCTCCTCAACAAATAATCTGCTACCCCTACTAATAATTGTTCCTGGTATTTGTATGCCATATTGTAGTCCAACTGGAACATTGACCATGAGTAGTGAAGGAGCTTCTGGACTACGAGCACTAAACTCTCCAAACTCAACAAACTGAAACGCATCTGCTGTCGTCGCCACAAACGATCCATTAACATCTAAACGAGCATTAGGGCCAAAGATAATGCCATTGGGATTTAAGAAAAACAGATTCGCTGTGCCATCAACGCCCAATGTGCCCAAGATATCGGAGACATTACTTCCAGTCACCCGACTCAGAATATTGGCAATACCCGCAGGGTTGGCAAAATAAGCCTCTCGACCCTCGCCAATATTGAAGTCTTCAAAACTATGGAAGAGATTTCCCCCACGAATCGCACCCCCCTCAACCAAATCTCGCATCTGATTCACCGCCCTGATGCGAGACGACTCAGCTCCTAGCGTCGCATCAGGCGTGATTTGAGCAGAGGCTTTCTGCGACGTGAGGCTCAGCAAGCCGCTCAATGACAGCACTGGGAGCAGCCAGAGCGAGAACAGCGGATTCAAACGGACTTGATTTGCCATAGCGGCTGCGATCCTCTTCAACATGACATCAGAAGCTGTGTTCATAGCTTCCGCCATAGTTATCGGTTTAGGGAGAAAAATTTCGCAAATCCTCAGCTTATTGCAACAAAGTGTTACACAGGCATGGGGTTGATGCTGATATGCGAGGTTGGAGACGTGTTTCGACTACGCTCAACACTCAAAAATAGTGGATTGGGCGCAGTCGAAAGCCACCGCCTATTTGATCTACGGCTATTAGTCAGCGTAGGCTGACTTTGCAAATTTAGGCGCGGTTTTAACCGCCAGCGTTCCAATTGAGTTAGCAACTAATCACTCAAAATCACAGTTCCTAATATCGGGTCAGCGGGAAGGGCCTCAGTGTCTAGCCCACCCTCTTGCAATAATCGAATCCACTCAGTTTCTAGGACACCATTCGTGGGGTGTTCCTGCCATGCTTGCATGAGTGCATCAACTGCATCAAACCAGATCCCATTTTCCCAATATACTTGATAGGTCGGGATTAGCCCTGCCTCTAGTTGATTGCTGATCTCGTCTGTCGGAATCTCCCGCTGTATCCAGCCTTCAACAAAAATAGGAGTCCGACTTTCACGATCGCAATAAAGCTGAAATGCCCAAGAGTAGTCAACTCCAGCTTCCAACACAGGAACAGACTCAGGAAGGGTTAATCTGACAAAGCCGGGGGTTGCAGGTAAAGCGAATTGAATCGGTTCAATCACGTCAAATCCCTCTGCATCTTGAAGAACAAACTCTCCGCGATCAATTTGCTGCGATGTGTAGGGCACATAAAACCAAAAAGTCGGTGTTTGAGACGTGCTCTTGCCCCAGTGCGTATCAGGCATTAGCGCCGTTAGAGGTACGTCTACCTGAGGACACTCGTCTCTGGGATCGCCTGAAGTTTGACTTCCGGTATGCCGCTCTCCCCAATGGCTATCTTTAGCCTGGAATGAAATAGATGCTTTAGAAGAAATTGATAAGGTCTGATAAAGTAAAGCAATAGGTTCCGTAGGGGTAGTTCGCGAACTACCAGCACAGCATTCATGTATGATCTGAGTTTGAAGAATTGGTATTAGGCTACCTAATAAACTAAATGAAACTAATTGAGAAAATGGTTTAATCAGCATAATTCAGGATTTAGACGTAACAACACCGATTTAAGACTATCTATACGTTTGAAGCTCATTTGTGTTCAAACATTTTGTAGAGGCTCAGACTAAACATTGCCGCCAGTCCCAGGGCTAATGCTGAGGGAACTAACGGCACCCACCATCCTTGAACAAATAACAAAAGGCATACTCCCCACAGCGTCGTTAATCCAACTAACAAACTGATGACTCGCAAATAGGGCGATCGCCACCATCCGACAACGATTGCTCCCACCATTGCCCATCCTGCAATCCAAAGTATCTCTGTCCACTCTGCCCACCCTGATAGTAAAGGGCGTTCTCCGAGGGCTGTACTGATGACTGTACTAATCATGTGGGCATGTACAACGACTCCAGGCATTCGTTCTGCTGTTCCTCCCCTGCTGTAGGGTGTTAGATGAGTGTCGATTTGCGGATTAACAACTCCAATTAAAACAATGCGATCGCCCACCAGTCCCTTAAGTTGAGAATCTAAGGAACCACTAAGGATCTCCCTTAAATAGACTTTCTCAGGACTTTTAGCACGATAGTTGATTAATACTTGATAGCCTCCTGCATCTTCTGAAGAAAGCTGATAGCCCGCCGTTTTTTGCTGAAGTCGTTGAAAAATTTGATGGCCCAGCCGGATCTGCTGACTTTCATTAGGAGAAGTCGTAATCCACTCCATTGACATATTCGCTCGCTTTTCTAAATAGTCTTGAGCGATACGGAAGCTAAAAGCTTGCTCGGTTGGACAAATCTCATCCGGTGGCATCCCCAGAAATTGGCGACGAATCACATTGTCTGGATCGAGAGGAATATTACTAAACCCTAATTGGTTTTCTGGAAAGTTCTTTGTTGGAGGAGCTATACCTGCAAGATTGCTGACGGTGTTTCTAGCTCGACAAATTGCAATTAAACCTTGATCAGCCAGTTGCGGCTGCAAGGCTTGGCTAAACGGAAAGTCGTGAATAATATCTAGTCCAACAACGCTAGGATGATGGGGTGAAATCTTCTGTAAGAGCTTGAGCAGAGCATCATCCGACAACGATCCTTCCATCTCCATTCCTTGACTGCGCTGATACTGAATATCTTCCTCTGAGACAGCAACAATCAAAATTCGATCATCTGGAGCGTTTTGACCCGGTCGAACACGCATTAAGTGATCATAGGCTTTCAGTTCCCAGGTTTGTAAACCACCGAGCGATCGCACTCCGACGACCAAGCTAGATACCAGTACACTGCAAATTAGAGCCGTTCCATAGTTCCTGAACGCTCTACGGTGAGAGTTTGTTTGGCTGGATGCTGCAACACTTGAATCTGCGGCAGGCGATAGTTGATTAGCTGCCTGATGGTCTGGACTGAACAAATCAGACCACTCTAATGACAAGGCTCCAGGCTGCTGATAGACAATCGGCAACCAGCTTGCACAGGGATAGTCCTTCTCCAACCCCTGCAATCGTTCTCGTGCTTCTCGCTCTGCCAAGTGCAGTGGCTGACCTTGAGCAAAAGCTCTCAGAAAATACTTGAGAAACTGCTGGGCGATCGCATCTGGAACTGCTTCTCGCATCACAATCATATGGGTCAGTTGAAGATCAGCCAAGTCACGCGCCAAGCCCAAGCCATCACAGGAATTAAAGATAGCAAGCTTTAGCCCATTGGCGATCGCCCGTCGCAGCCCATATCTGACCTCATCGATCGTCAGATAGGTGGTTGCATTTAGCCGCAAAACTCCCTGACCTTCTGGCTCTGTCTCACTGTGCCCTGCAAAAAACAAAATATCCCAAGACTGCTCATATAAAGCCTCATTGAGTTGGTGATGGGACGGTTCTACCAAAAACTCAACCTGGGTTCCAGGGAGCTGGTTTAACGACTGGCGATCGCTATCGATGTCAATATTCTGGCGATCGCCCAGCACGGCTAGAATATTCACCAGCGTTTGATCTGAATCTGCTGCGTTACGCTCGCTCAAGCCGGGATGCGATCGCATCCCGCTCAAGGCAATTTCTGCCTTAGGATACTGCTCAACAAAATCCCACAGATGCCAGGGAAGCGCTTGAGCCTCAGCACTAGCAGTACGAATGAGTACTTGAATTGCATCACTGGGCATGAGTGCCTGTCGCAAATGCACGTCTATATCCCGAAACGAGTCAGCACGCAACCACTGCTGAAACTGCTGAACCAATTGCTGGGCAGAGTCTATACAGGTTTCTATTGGATTAATCGTGCCATCGTATTTGATTCTGTAAGGTTTTATTGCACGAGTCGGTGTAGAAAGGCGGCGATAGTCGTGTTGCCATTGAGTGAGCTGCTTCGATAAACGAGTAGAAGGCGGAAGATAGCCATCAATGCTAGTGCTGGCAGCCACGTCGCTCTGCCCAATGTGCAACGTGACATAAAACCCCTGATGATCGAGGTTGCCCTTTAGCTCTAAGACAGCGCGTTTACTCATGGGCTTTTGTTAATTCGTTGCGTTTACACCACAAATGATTCATCCAGGGTCACATCTCTCAGCTTGATTCGCAACGAGAAGCGATCGCCCGGTTCGGCATGAAAGTCTAGCTCAATCATGCGGTTTTCATCTCGTGCTTGGGCGTGCATTACGGGTTGACCGACTGCATCTAAAACAGCCATTTCCAATCCCGTTGGCAAAAACACTTGCTTAGTTGGGGGTACTATTTTTAAGGCAATGTCTACTTCTGTGGTTGACTTAGGCATCAGCTCTGCAATCAGTAGAATCGTTTCAATTCCTTGATGGGTAGGTAGCTCTAAGAATTTGCCGCGTGTAATCCGCGATAAGGCTGGCACAACTGAGTCTGTCTCAGCCGACCGCGTACTTCGCCACTGATAGTTCAATGACGGTGTCCCCAATAAGTCATCGAGCGATCGCCAACTCGCTTCAACCTGACCGTGCATCCATTGAGTGAACTGAGTCATGCGATTGGTAACAGTTCGAGCCTTATACTGGCCAAGATATAGAGGGAGTTCTTCCATCGGACGAAGCTGGTTCAATGGCAGTACTTCACCTTCGACCTGAGCTGCAAAGCCGAGAATTAGAGCGTTTGGCTGATCTGCCTCAACCTGCACCACTACATAGGCAATGCGATCGTCCTGTGCTTCGGTGGGGATATAGCACACTGATGCATTCTGCTCTGATGGAGACACAGGGCGACACTCAATTCGTCCCTGTCCAACCACCTCTAAATCAGCCACATTGGTAGTCATTCGCATCAACGCATTCCAGCTATCACAGTTGGATGGATCAGACGGAATGCCAAGAATCTTCAAGTAATTATTCACTGCACAAACGGCTAGTGTATTTAGGCACACCTGCTGTGCCCGGTTCTCATTGGGCTGCTGCTGGGCAAATTGCTGAGCGAGTTGTCGCGCCTCTTGGGTGATAAAGACGGGCACCGCTACCTCCTCTGCTCGAATTGGGTCAATCATAATCGCTACCGTGTTGAATGGAATCTTATTTTTGGTTTTCTTCTAAGTATCCTTGGGCAATGCCAAACTCTCGCAGGAGGGGCAGACAATTGCGATTGTAGAATTTGGGCAGGTCTTTCGCTTCTGCTGCATTGAGATCAAACTCATGGGCGATATCCTGCCAGGGTGTTTCAGATGGAAAGCGTTTGAGAAACAGCACTTGAGCGTTGATGTCTGGACGCTTACGGAAACAGGTTGTTTGTAGCTTGCCCTCTGGATCGGTTTGCACCCAGTTGAGCGTGTGTTGCCAGATCTGCTCGGCTCGATCAATACCAGGATTGGATGCCAGGGTATCGAGTGGGGTGAGCGTCGTGCCATCCTCTGTTGACACAGGATTGGCGATTCGATTTTGAGCACGAATTTGGCGATCGCGCCATTTCTTCAGCGTCCATTTCAATCGATTGTCAATCCAGGTGGTGACGGCGCTGAGCGTCGGGTCATACTCGTCTAAATGGTGGCAGCAATACTCCCAAGCTTCTTGAAAGGCATCTCCATAATAAGGAGTGTTTTCATTCCATAGTTTCCTTGACCGCATCACCAGTCGATAAATGTCCTGGATGCACTGCTGCCGCTCCACGCTCCGGGGGGGATGGGTGCAAGCATCCGCAACCAGTTGTTTCAAGGTGTCGTTTAATGCACTCATAGTTTGATTGACCTAAGTGGCGGGGGCATTGGATGCCACATGTCGTCTCTGCGAGTGGAGTAATGGGATTAGCCGTTGCCTCCATCAGCATTAAACAGTTATGTGAATCAGAATGACCATTTTCGCAAAATGGTGCAAGATTTCTTTTTCCTAGATTTTGCGAAAAATAGGGTTGCTCATCCTATTAGACCTATAGATTCAAGGATGCTAACGCCATAGATTCAAAGATGCGATCGCCAAACATCAGGGGGAGCATCCCAACATTTGCAAATTTATCAATGTTTGTAGTGCGGGCATCTTGCTCGCGAGCGGGGCTACACATACAAAACTGGGCTGCAACCCAACATGAGTTTCAACGTTAAGGGCGATCGCCTCAAAGTTCGACATTCCGAACACATTGCACGATTGATTGCCTACGACCAAATCAGGCAAGTTGCGAGGAACGCGACATTTCTTTGAAACGTTTCCTCAAAATTTGTTAACTTCGTTTGCTAACACCTCATTAGTACGTCTTTGGAGCGAGCTAACATAGCTCTAAAATGCCTCTTTAGGATGTCGTTAACCAATAGGCTGATCTGATTCACTAAGGATAAGGGATTAAACGTCCTTTTATTTTGGATTTTGGGAGAACTTAGATGAATATCTTAGCTTGGATCGTGTTAGGTCTGATTGCAGGAGCGATCGCCAAAGCCATCTATCCTGGACATCAGGGTGGCGGCATTTTAGGTACGCTGTTGCTAGGTATCGTTGGTGCTTTTGTAGGGGGTATTCTCTACAACCTCATCACGACGGGGACATTGGCGCTCACGGCATCGGGTTTGAGCATTGGCGGTATTATTCTGGCAGTCATTGGCGCGATTATTGCACTGTTTATCTACTACGCCGTTGCTAGCCGCAGTGCTGCATAATGCATGTGATAGGTTGCGAGGTCAATACCCTAAAGTCAATATTCTGTTGAACTTAGTTTGATTAGCAAAGTCTCTTGTGCAAAGCGAATCAGAGTTTAGAATTTCTAACGCCATAAGCTTGTAGTATCTACTTAAATGGTAGACGCTACAAGCTTGAGTATTTTTAGGCGAAAGTGTTACGAGTTGTAATAGAAGCTGATCTAAATGAACGATTCTACTGATATCTGTGTAAGTTCTAAGAGGCTGAAGCAAACATTACTTGATTTTGTGTTAGAGGCTGACGATGATGTGGCGATCGCACTGGAGAAATTTAGTGCCGAGCAATTGACACATTGGTCCAGCGTCAATTATCAAGATGCCAGTCAAAACGCCTTAGTGATCGACATGTTTCTGACTGAAGGAGATATCAAAGGTCAGACACCCATTGATGTATTTCTTAATAGTAATCAAGACCTTTCGGAGGGCGATCGCTACCTACTGACTAGTTGGAATCGCAGCTTCAATGGGTTATTCGAAGTCATTGAGGTGTTGCCTGATGGCTTTGAGTGCATTAACTGGTTGACCGAAAAGCGATATGTAATCAGGCTCAACGGGTTGCAAGATCAAGCTAAGCTAGCCCGACTGAGCCCTGGAGAAATTGTCGTAGCGCGTATCTCCCCTCTCACCGACAACGATTGGATATGGTCAGGCCCCATCCAATTGCTGGGGAAATTAGGGAAACCTAAACTAGCAGTGGCGATCGGCAATTTCAAAAATCGATTCAAGCAACATCTCTATGGAGATGCGCCAGAGCTTTTGGAAGAATCTTGGCGATCGGTAGAACGCTACCATCAAGAATTTATTGACTTTTTTGATACCGATGAAGTAACTTTGCCAGGGCATCAGCTCGACAAAAAGCTGAAAGAGTTTCAAGATCAGGTCGCTCAACGTCGGTTAGAAGATTCTGGCATTGACAGCTCTAAACCGTTAAGCGAGATTGCTAAGGAAGCGGGTGTGTCTCAAACTGACGTTACAGAAACCGCAGCAGAGTTAGGCGCAAACGATTCAACTGTCAGCCAGCTATTTGATAGCCCAAAATCGATCAAGATGGTTATGCCTAAAGTCGATCTGCCAGAAATCTTACGAAAGGCGCCCGAAGTCACGGTCATTGTTCATCCTCGATGGGGACAAAGCTTCCTTACCGACTATCGTCAACTGACAACGTTGTTAGAATCAGCAAGCGAATCGACGGACAATCCAGAGACTGAAGCCTTAGATGCGCTTGTAAAGCGCTATCTAGAAAATGATGCCATTAATCCTCATGTGTGGCGCCATCTTGCTCAGCAATACCCTGGTCAGCTAGAAACAAGCTTGCGGCGAGTGTTAAATTGCCCAGACTTTGATTTAGCCAAGGATTTAGACTCGGCATTAGAATCATTTGGAAAACGCTTAGAGCCTGAACTGCCTGAAATTGCTAGCGCTCCTCTACACTTGCACACCTTATTCCAAGATGCGCTGCTGAACGTGAATAAAAACAAGTCTAAAAGTAAAGCAAAGGCAAGTAAAGGTAGACAAAAATCAGGATTTGGTGCCTAGCATTATTGGACTTTGACTTGGTGCAGTTTGGGAAGATCAGACTACCAATTTTTTGTGAACTTAATTGGGTTTAGTTTAGTCATTAACTGTGTCTCGCGTATCCTATAGAGTTAATCACTCACCATTGAAAGGACTTCGATATGAGAAGGATTCAAGCGATCGCCATGGGGCCTCTATGTTCGCTCACAGTTACGCTATTACTATCCAGCATGGTTCACAGGTCTGCTACGGCTCAAGAACCGATTTTAATGAGTCAAGTAGACGATATTACCGCGCTCTGCGAAGCATCGCCTACTGTCAGTGCTCGATTTGAATGTTTGTTTGAGCAGTCAAACCGGTTGAACCAGGCAAAGAATTTTGCTCGCCAGCTTGCAGAGCGGGAGAATGGTGGCGTCAGTCTGATTGAAGCTGAACCATCGATGCATGGTCCGTCTGCCGAATCACCCCACGTCATTAATGATGATGGACGAGTAAGTCAGTATACGTTTACGTTCCGATTACGTCCGCGTGCAACTACTGCCTATACCCGAGAAGCCCAGGTGTTTGCAACGTATAATCAGCAAACGACTGAGTGGGATATTGAACTGGGCTATAATCGCGCGATCGCCCCTACATCATGTTCATATGCAGCAGACCTGCAAGATGAATGCTCATAACCAGGCTCATCCACGGGCAGTAGGTTTAGCAATCAGTTAGAGCAATCAGCGCTGCCAATTCTGCCAATTGTGTAGGTGCCTTGGTCAATCACTATTGAGTGGTCCCTGAACTTCATCAAATGGTAGATTGCACGGATCGGGACAAAACTGGATACACAGGCGAAGTGTCCCGCGTTGCCATTGGTCTTGATGGTATCTCAATGCTTCGCATGAAGTCCCGTTGAGGGAGTGATTCGATGAAAATATTTCGTAGGCGATCGCCTCAAGTAGTTCTGAAACCTTAATAGTTGGCGGTAAATTCAGAATTTCGGAAATATGTGGATCAATGTTATGTAACACCTCATCCCCATCCATTACATCAGAGTTTAATGCCATGATCCTCATTCCCATTTTCTTGATTCAAATCGTGACTCAAATCGTGATGCAGCCTACAGAAGTATAGCGATCCTAAATCGCTTGTGAATTGTGTATGAGCAGTGGGGAGGGCCTCATTCGCTCCACTGCTCATATCCCAGGATTCCTATATAGCGGCGGTATGCGCTTGAGGTAAGTACGGTGGTGTGGGGCACGGCGCGCCCCACACCACCGTTTCTGTACTTGACGCGCACATGGCTATAGTTAAATCATTGCCTGGACTTTCTGCTACTGCCTATTCAAAAATGCCCTATTTTGTTGATAGCTTGATGAGTCATTTGGCGGAGATTTTTCGTTGATTAATCCGATCACCATCTTGTCAAGAATAAAATCGTGCTATTTACTGAAATTGAGCTGATGCAATTTTGGTCTGACGAGAGAAACTCATGAACGTGATAGAGACATCGATTCCAGATGTGTTAATTCTCGAACCTCGGGTCTTTCAAGATAGTCGAGGTTATTTTTATGAAAGCTACAATGAGAAGCTATTTAGCGAGAAGGCGGGGATTGACGCTCATTTTGTGCAAGATAATCACTCCTGCTCAACGCAAAATGTGCTGAGGGGCTTGCACTATCAAATTCAAAACATTCAAGGAAAGCTGATCCGGGTTGTTGCTGGAGCCGTCTTTGATGTGGCGGTCGATTTAAGAAAAAGTTCTCCAACCTTTAAGCAGTGGATCGGATGCATGTTAGATACAGACAATAGGCGTCAGCTCTGGATTCCACCAGGGTTTGCCCACGGGTTTTTAACCCTCAGCCCTGTGGCAGAGGTGCTCTATAAAACGACAGACTACTACGCACCGCAGCATGAACGATGCATTGCCTGGAATGAACCGTCGTTAGCGATTGATTGGCATTGCACGGAGCCGCCTATTCTTTCCGACAAGGATCGATCTGGATGCTATTTAGATCAGGCTGACCTATTTCCCTAAATTGAATTGAGTGGAATTTAATCATTATGAGCATGTTCAAACTCGTAGACGTAAAAGAGCCGACTAAATTGCTTGAGCAGATAGCCTCCCACGGCACACAGCGCTGCGCCTCCCCATGCCAGCCAAACCCCCGCTGGCGGCATGACCGTACTCCATGAGAAGGGCAAATGATCGAGGGTGGCGATCGCCGCCTGAGTTGCCACATACTGCGCATCGATGAGAATGCCCAGTAACAGACCCACCACTGCGAGTGCAAATAGGGTGGTAGTCATGCGGGTGATGGTTTTGAGCGCATTCTGACAGATCTGGCAGTGTTGGGTATGAGTTGCCCAGACATCAAAGAGTTTTTGCTTGTCGTATTCGGGGGGCGGCAGGTCACTCGATGATGCCCACGGAATGGCGCCGCCCGCTCGTTTCTCTAACCACTGACGAATGGCAATGACCATTTTGTCTTGCGGATTGGGCGTATACACCTGATCAAGCCACCGTTGAGGATGCCGTTTGGCTACAATCTTTTCTTGATAATGGAGAAATACTAAATCTTGGTGGAGAAACAGCGATGCCAGAACATGCCCCAGCCAGCTTGGCATGGGAAGCGCAAAAAATGCCAGCCCTTTGGGTGTTTTTCCGGTATCGTTTTTAACCAAAACTTGACACCCGATGTGGCGACACCATCCGGGGCGCGTGGGCGTGGCATAGAGGGCTAAAATCAGCATTCCACCATCATCAAATGTAGTGGCAATTCGCATGTGGCAGGGGGGTTGAAAGTCGTGAACAGCCTCTCGAATTGTGGAAGCCGTGGGAGTGACGCCAAATGCACATCCGTCTTGGGTAGACATCTCTCGAATGCGCGGCATGTCGTAGTACTTTGCGTCGTTGTAGCGATCGCCCACCAAGCCGTGATGAGCAACCGGGACGTGGGCAGGGTCTGCCACATTTTCCATGAAAAAGTCCCATCCGTAGGGCAAGTCGCGGATATTCCAAAACATCTTCACGACGCGATCAGAGCCTTGTTCAAGCTCTGGGATGAGGCGAGGCTCTCGGAGCTGGCTTTCGACCTGTGCTTCAGATCCCGGTTCCGCCCAAACCCACAGCAACCCCTGACGGGCTTGAGTCGGATAGGCGATCGCACATGACTTTGGATTGGCGCAGTGTTTGGCCTCGGTGGCTGGATCTGGAGCTTGGGGAATGCGATCGCAGCCCCCGTCTGGGGCAAACCGCCACCCGTGATAGGCGCAGAGCAGCGTGCCGTCTGCTTCCACCCGGCCCTCTGATAGTGGTGCCGAGCGATGGGGACAGGCATCCGCAAAGCAGCGCCACTGCCCCGTGCGATCGCACCAGATCACCAGATCATTGCCGAGCAGTTGGATGGGGTGGGGGCGAGACGGATCGAGGCATTCGATGACTGCAACCGGATACCACTGCTTTGTCCACTGGAAGGGCAAATCATCAGCAGGATTCAGCCCATCAGGTTCGGTGAGACTATCTCGTTGCAGGCGAATATCAGTAGTCACAGATGCTCCTTTGCCCCATCGGACGTATGAGAAAGATTCACATTTTTTAATATAAACGCGATCGCCGTTAGGGGCGAATTCCCTTAAATCTTTCTCTCGCGGTCTTAAAGGCGTCTTGCATGACCGACTGAATCTTGTCAGGGTCAGGCTTTTTCCCACCCAAGAGGTCCCCAAAATAAACGCAGGCACCTTCTCCGAGTGCCCAGGTATAGGCAGCCGCCCACGATGCTGCGATCACGCTGCCAAATCCAGGAATAAATTTAATCAGTTCTCGACCGACCGCTTGAGCCAAAAACCCTCCGGCGATCGCACTCACGACTCCCCCCGCCTGAGATGGCGTCAGCGTTTGCCCATACAGCCTGCCGAGCAGCCCCACCATCGACACTTGTAAGGCGGTCAAAACAGGCATCGTCGCAAACGGCAATGGCACCGCAGCCAGCGTCGCCGCCATCACAGAAAAGGCGGTCATGTAGTGACGCCCTACGTCTCGATACAGGCTTCCTAGTTGGCGACCCGCTTCACCCTGATCGAGCAATTGGTGCATTGTCTGCGATTCGGCTTCGGGCAGAAGATTGGCGAGGGCATTTTTTAAGGTATCTAGCCCATAAAATATGGGGGTATAGTCATCTTCTTCGAGGGTGAAGTCAATCATCACCGCGCGATCGCACAAATCAGCAAACGAGTCTTGCAGAGCCGTAAACGCCCGCTTAACCTCCTCATAGTCAGGCGGGTACGCTGGATGGTCGTCAGCATCGGGAGGATACACCTCATGCAAACAGGTCACTGCTAGTAAACACGGGATGGAGGGATACTGGTTGCGGAGTTGCTGAGCGACCTGGCGTAGCGTATCGACTGCAAAATCATTGATTTTGACCGTCAAAATCAAGATGCGGGCGCGCTGCCGATCGATGTTCAGATCGTCGACGAGTTCTTGAATAATCGTTTGGGTATTTCGATCAACGTCCCCTAAGCCGACTGTGTCGGTGAAGATCAGCAGGGGCAGATCGTCAGACGGGTAGGCATAGCGTTCGGTGTGCTGCGTATAGGGACGAAACCCCTGCCCGATAATTTCGGCAGATACCCCCGTCAATCCGCGCACAATTGAGCTTTTTCCGGCCTGGGGCTTGCCAATCAGCAAGGCTTCTGTCGTCGGGAGCTCAGATCGAATGCGGTCTAAAATTTCTGCGACCTGTTCTTCATCGATGCTAAACCACTGCACAGCAGTCCGTGCGGCGCGATCAACGGGAAGCAACTTGGTTAATCGGGTCGTGGCACTGTTCCACACGCCTGCGACTCGCTGCCGTAGTGACGTATCCTGCGACTCTGATGTCTGGAGGTCAGCCGATGGATTGATCTGCGGAGAATCATCGGAAGACGGGTCAGTTTGATGAGGATGAGTCATGTGCGCTAACGAACTGCGATCGCCCTGAATCTGTTCGGATGTTTTCTCTAATTATTCTACGAGATTTGCCCTCACGGGCTCATCTATCGGATGAGGGTGATAGATCGTCCATCGGCACGGGTGTTTTGACACGGGCTACTCAGTGGTTTTTGGACAATCTCGATTTTCAACAGCCCCATCCGGCATCGTCGTGCTGCACAACAGGGCGGCTTTCAAATTATCACCCACAAAGCTTTCCCAAAGATTCGCTTGAAACAAATTTGTTCGCTTAAAATTAGCATCGACCAAACTGGCACTCATGAGATTTGCGCCTTCCAAGTTGGCATTCTCCAGATTTGCCCCGTCAAGCATGGCATTATCGAGGCTAGCTCCATCGAAGCTGGCTTTGGTCAGATTTGCGTTCTTAAATTTGGTTCTAGAAAGCTTTGCCCGGTGGAAATTGGCGCCATGAAGATTGGCGTCGTTGAAACTGGCTTCGGTGAGATTGGTGCCATCGATGCTGGCATGACTCAGATTTGCGCCATCGAGAGTCGCGCTATGAAGGGTCGCGTCGTTGAGATTGACGCTGTCCATCACGGCTCCCCGAAGACTCGCTTTGGAAAGGTCTGCCCCTATTAAGTTGGCGCGGCTGAGGTTGGCCCCATCTAGATTGGCTCCACACAAATTTGCTTTACTGAGATTCGTGCCAGTGAAATTGGCTCGCCTCAAATCGCAATCTTTAAAGTTGACGTCAGGAAGGTGCGCGCCACTAAAGTTTAAATCTCTAAGGTTTAAGCCACTCATGCGATCGCCCTTGCGACTCACTCGCTGTAAATAAATAATGCCTCGTTGACGGTCTAGCTCATCCTTGCTGCCAACCAGTTTGAGAAACTGTTCAATATCGGACCATTCATTGATTTCGGGTCCGGCATCATATCGAATGATATGTTGAGAGGTCGCAAATGCGACGAAACTACAGACCCCTGCCCAAAAGAACGAAACCTGTCGAATTGGCTTTTCATGATCAACACGATTTTCGAAAACGCCACTGGGTAGACATGCCAAATAGATGAGAGCAGCGGTGCCCCCGGTTGATATGACCCATGCCAATAGATGAAGAAACGATAGTCGGATGCGCGCAGGAGAACTCATACCGATTCATCTTGCCGATCAAGGGATGGTGGGCGATTCACTTGAACGATGTCTTTCAAGCTGAAGCTTGCTGTTGCTGCACCGACACCGATGAAATAGGGACCAATCATATGGTCGATTGCAGTAAACGCAATTCCAGTTCCGAGCATCGCCACTCCAACAATTCCTTGAGTGATGTGCTGGATTCGGCGAGACATTCTAGAAAAAAGGATGTCTTTTTCATAAGCATGGAGCTCTACAATCCGGGCTTGTAGTCGGATTTGTCGTTCTTTAAGCGCCAAGTTGCGCTCGGCAATGTCAAGCTGCTGATCGTCTAAATCGGTATGAGCCCATTCATCCGCAGATTCATGAACAACGGGTTCACGATCGCCTTCAGATCCGTTCTCCACCGAGGGAGATGGATGCACTTCGAGCGGCTGAGCCGGGGAAGACAATTTGGGTGATAAGGAGTCTGACGGATGTTCTACCACGGTTTTGCGGTCGAATAGTTGAACAGATTAAAGGAATGTTGGCGCTCTATACGAACGTAGTGATTGCGCGAATAGCAGAGCATTCCTGATTTCGTCTTCGATGGCTGAAAGGATAAACAGCAATATCTCACCATTTATTTTTCAGCTTCTTTTTCAGCAGTTGAATGAATAAACAGCAGTGATTCATGGCATCTGCATTTATCCTGCGCCCTGTAATAGTATCTACCCAACCCTATCATGCAATTCAGGATTTATTTTTAGCTACTTTATAACCAAAATTAACCATAAATTGAATAAAACGAGAATAATTCCCTTTTTCTTGAAGTTATTGCAAAGAATGCTCGTCATCACTAACCAAATCTCGGTATTACTACTTAAAATGCGGGTGTAGCGTTCTCCTCTACACTCATGACTCAGACCACCACCGCTAATTCCACCATCTACCTGGCTGGGGACATTGGTACATCGGGTTCCAAGTTCTTTTACCAAGTACAAGATAATCAGCAAGAAGCCCTCTGGATGGGACCGGGCGTTGCCGATGGATTAACCACCTTGGCACTTTCGGTTCTCAATGCAGGAGGTCGTCCGCAAGACCATGCTTGGCTCCAAGTCGGCAATGAAGTGATTTTGGTTGGCGATGCAGCCAAAGCATTTTTAGATAGCAACAGCATGACCGAAAACAAAGCCAATCAAGCTGTCTACAAAATCATTGCGGCGCTAGGCGTCATCGCAGACAAAGAGCGATTGCCGAACCAGTATGAAGCGGTCATTTGGCTGCCGTTGCCCCTGACAGAAATGAATACGAAAGATGAAATTGCTGCAAAACTGACTCAAACGGCTCAAAATTTCCGGTTTAGAGGGATGGCTCAGCAAGCCCGTGTGAGTCTCAAGTTTTGCCCAGAAGGGTTTGGCCTCTATCTCAACCGCAAGGCTCAGCTTGAAGGGATGGGCGTTTCAATCGACCAGCGCCGCACGTTTATTTTGATGCTAGGACATCGAAATTTATCCGTTCTTTGTTTCGAGCAAGGAAGCCTCAAGAGTGCCAAGTCTAATTCTGATGGCCCTGGCTTTTGGACGGTGTTTGAGCGGGTATCACGAAGCTGTGGAATCACACCTGCTGACTACCCTGCGCTGATGGCAGCATTAGCAACCAATAAGACGACTCAAATCTCACAAGCGCGCGGCGAACTTTATGACTTTGCGGCAGCGGTTGAAGCGGTTCGACACGCCTATTGGAGAACATCTCGATTGTATCTGCAAGATAATTTGCTGGGTCAACTGTCGGATGGGCCATCAGATATCATTATTAGCGGTGGTGCAGCGTTTGTCATGGAGCAAACGATCAAACAATACTTTGATCAACTCCGAATGACCGATCAGGTTATTTTCGCAGATGGCAAACAGGAAAAACTCGACGAAATCGTCACCAAACTGCCTGAGGCGACTGATAATCCATCCTTAGTGATGCGAATGGCAGATTGCTATGGCCTGTTTCAGGGACTCATCAGCAAGTACAGCGAGGTTTTAGCTTAATAATGCGGGTGCAATGGTTGCCAATCAGAAGGCTGTTCGCCAGCGGGTTCAATTTGCGTTTAATGCCGATGTCGATTCGGTTATTGGAGCCGTCTTTCAATACCTAATCAAAAATCGTCGTTTTAATAGTCGCGAGGGAAAGCGAAAGGGGGTAGATGCCATGGTGGCATTCTATAAACCATTTGCTTACCAAGACAGCAACGACGTGACCGATGATGAGCTTCGAGCGATAGCGCAAGATGCGGTGGAGATGCTTTCACGTCAAATTGAAGTTCTCTGTGAGGCATTTGAGGTTGAGCGTCCGGGGGCGATCGCACTAGATTTGAAAACCGAAATCAAAGAGGCGATCGCCGAGGTTTTAAGGATTCAATCCATCCGGGTGCATACTATTCGCTCTGATCAAACACCGGATGCTGTACCTGCTGCTCACATCTCCACTCAGGTCGCAGATGATGAATCTGATAGTAACGAAGATGCCTTGCTAGGCGATTTGTGCAGTAATGCTGAAGCGGCAGCATAGCCGTGTTCATCCATGACGCTCCAACCTAAAGAACCCGCCAAGGCTTTAGGACACCACGCTCGACAGCAGTATCTAATTCAAGCCCAGCAAGTGATTGGAGAAACATTGGATTATCCGATGCTCTATCAGCGCTTTGCTCAAAATGACTGGGCTGCTATCCAGTTAGATGACGCTGTAGCTGTGACTTCTCTGAAGGCGGGTATTCATCCAAAAGATGCAGTCACTATGCTGCATCAAGGGCCGTATATTCAATATCAAGTACATGTCAACCAGGTGCCTGTATTGGCAATGAGTCAATATGCTAGGGGCATTGTTATTCAAGCGTTGCATCATCTCAAAAAGGGACAATTTGTTACATGATAAAGATGGTTCATCATCCTGTATAGTGATGTCCACGTTTTATACCTGATGGTTAAATTCGCAGGCTGAAGATCTTGATAGTTGGCAGCAAATCGTAACAAGCAACTATAGAAAATAGTAGGGCTGAAAGGCTAATGTGATGAACATTGCAGAACATCTTGCTCTAATCAGGCAAGGGGTGGAAGCCTGGAATGAGTGGAGGAAGAAAGATCCAGTCACCCCCAATCTCAGTCAGGCAAATCTCAGTCATGTCACTCTTGCCCATGTCAATTTTAAGTGGGTAGACCTCAGTCAAACTGATCTCAGCCACGCCGATCTGAGTGATGCAAACCTGACCTGGGCAAATCTGAGCCAAGCCAACCTAAATCAGGCAAACCTTGGGCAGACCATGCTGCGATGGGCAAATCTCACGCAAGTCAATCTGAGCCAAGCGAATCTTACAAACGCTGACTTTCGCGGCGCAAATTTGAGACTCGCAAACCTCAGTCGTGCCGACCTGAGCGACGCAGAACTCAGCGGCCAAGATCGGAATGGCGTGATTTTGATAGGTGCAGACTTAAAGGATGCCAACTTCAGTCGAGCCAACTTAAGTCAGGCAAATCTCAGCCGCGCAGATCTAAGTCGCGCTAATTTGAGCGAGGCAGATCTTAACAATGCAGATTTAAGTCGCGCTTGCCTTCATGGGGTTGACCTACGAGGAACAGCGCTTAGCGGTACCATTCTTCGAGACAGTGATTTGCGCCGGGCTAACTTAATCGGCGTTGATCTCAGCGGGATGGATTTGAGCGGCGTCGATCTGAGTGAAGCCAATCTGATTCGCACAAACTTAAATGGTGCCAATCTAACAGGCGCTAATTTATCTAGAGCCAATCTCTTCAGAACTCAGGCGATCGGAACTAACTTTGCTCATGCCATTCTGTCAGGAGCGTCTGTAGAAGATTGGGCTGTTGACAGTACGACAAATTTCAGCGGAGTCGTTTGGGAGGAGGAACCCCCTGTCTTTCCTGAGGTGTCAGATGATGATGATGAAGAACAGCCTAGCGAACCTGCACCTTTGGATGAAACACCTGTTTTAGATACGGTTAAACTCTCTCCAGCAATTTCAAATACCGTTGATCTACAGTTTAATGATGGCATTGACTGGCGAGCGGTGTTACTGTCAATCGATGACGTGCAGGTGAAATATAGTGTCCCCGATATAGTAATTCAATCGATTGAGCGGCAACCCAATGAAGCCGTCTTGATTCGGCTGATTGCGCTTCCTGATATCGATGCAGAGGAATTGGAGCAGGCAATCCGAGAAAGATATGGCATTCAACTCGATGCGCTAGCGGTTAGTTATCGCACAGAATGGCAAGCAACGGATGAGCAAATTGTGTTGTATCGGCAGCAAAGTGCAAACTTGATGGAAGTCGTCAAACTCCAAGCGACGGTCTTGACCCAGGTAGAAACAGCCAAACCCCAGGAGTTAGCCGGTCAGGAGTTAGCCGGTCAGGAGTTGCCCGGTCAAGATCATAAGGAGGAGACGTCATCGCATCCCAAGCCGTCAGAGTCTCCTTCGCCAACCAAAATGAACAGTGAGCTTAGACGAGCAATTTTGAGTGGGCTTGATGCCTATGAATCGCCAGTGATTGAGCGATCGTGAAATGTGGTTATAGTATTGCACAAGATAAACGTGCGTTCCATAACGCGTATGTGTTTAGCGATCATCCGGAACCCATTTGATATACCAGGAGTGGGTCGCAGTTCGGTCATTCGAGATCTCCAAGGCGCAGTCATTTGTCCGACCCGTCTGACCCACCATTTCCCTAATCCCGTATCTGGTAACGTCTTAAAACTGTTTTGCGGTATGCGAGAGTGGGTCAAAGCGAAAGCGTGATTGGGGTTGCGTGTCTCCATACAAACAAAAGTTGAGAGTGGGTTCAGGAGCGATCGCTCTCACCTGATGAATAGCATCGGGCATGAAGCTGAGGATGTCACCTGATGTGAGTACTTTGCTCCCCACTCGTTCGATGCGATCGGGGCATCCATCCACCGGAGCCCGTCGCCAGAAGGTATGTTCTTCTTTACCGCTGATGACAGCGACGATGCCCCATGTTCCATGATTGTGAATCGTAGAGGCGGTACCTGAGGCGCGGACTTCATTTTGCACCGTCAGAGGATAGCCAATCTCATCATAGAGGGTCAACACGTCAACGCCCGTTTGAGGATTTGGGGCCGTGTAGCGGGTTCTCACCCAGTATGAGTTCATCACCAGTTGGCGCACTCGCATCCGAATTTGGGGGAGCAGATCCCATTCTTCGGTTTCAGGATGCGCCTGACTCAAGATATCGATGATCTCGCTGAGAAACTGATGGAAATAATAGTTTTCTCGGATCAAGTCCCAGTCTCGCAGAGACGGGCGTGGTTCACACCGTCCATCATTGGTCACAACCCAGTCTTTAGAACCCATAGCATGCTCTCCTTGATGTCAATCGTCGTCACTATCAGGGGACGCTATCAAGATGCTGTATAAGAAGTCACCCCCAAATTCGCGCTGGTCATCGATGGCTTTGACGTGAGTGGCGATCGCCAGATGCCGCCAGCAGTGCCTTAACATCTGCTGAGGCAGCAAACCAAGAAATAGACGAGGGAGCAGTGGAAAGCATGATATTCGTTGTGCTTTGTAGTCCGTGCAGCGTAACCCTTGCAGCATCGAGCACACCTGTAGGAGAGATTGACGTCTACAGATTGGGGATTTATAGAGGCGCAGCGTGTACGCCTCTATAGGCGATCGCCCCATTAGGTAGCGAGTGCTGGAAAATCAGCCTTGAGCAACTCTAGCCAATCTGCAATCCGTTGATCTGTTTTGTCGCTTTCATTGACTTCATCGAGAGCCAAGCCGACAAATTGGCCGTCTCGAATCGCAGTGGACTTTTCAAAAGAATAGTCGTCTGCTGACACAGCCCCTACTAACTTTGCCCCTAGCGCCTTGAATTGGTCATAGAGGAGTCCTAATGCCCCGACGAAATGTTTGCTATGACCTTTGCAATCTCCTGGACCAAACAGGGCAATCGTTTTTCCTGAGAAATCTGGCTTTTCAACCTCCATATCAAATAGGGGTTCACGCCAGTCATTCTGGACTTCTCCGGCTCCCCAGGTGGAACAACCGAGAAGTAGATAGTCATACTTCAATAAATCATCGACATCATCAAAATCTTCCTCCATGCTGTACAAATCACAGAGGTCGTCTCCGATTTCGTCACGTATTTTTTCTGCGATTTCTTCTGTGACACCGGAGGTACTGCCGTAAAAGATTCCAATCTTTGCCATGGTTCCGATTCCTGTATTTGCAAAAGGTTGACACTAAACGAGATACGCTTCCATATGGGTTTTGATGGTGCAGTCTGACTTGGGATAGGCGACGCATAGCAGCACATATCCTTTAGCAATCTGCTCGTCATCGAGGAATGACTGATCCTCCTGGTCGACCTCGCCTTCGACGATCTTGCCCACGCAGCTAGAGCAAGCACCCGATCGGCATGATGAGGGTAGGTCTAATCCTTGGTCTTCGGCGGCATCAAAGATATAGGTGTCATCGTCAACGGGGATGGTGATATCAATCTGACGCTTTTTGTTGATGAGGCGAACGTTGTGAGTAGTCATGGTGTATGTTCTCCGTTGGATAAATTAGGATAGACACTTGGGGAGAGAAACAGATCAATGGACAGAGTAGTGTTATCTTTGCTGAGATCATCAACTAGCTACAGGGTGCAGCGGCTGGCGTGCAGTCGCCTGCTTGAAACGATTTGCCACAGCCACAGGTATCCGTGGCGTTTGGGTTGGTAAACTTAAAGCCGCTTTCTAGCAAGCTGTCTACATAATCGATGACAATCCCTTCGAGCAACGGTGCGCTTTGGTGGTCGACATAGACCCTGAGAGCTCCATGGTCGAGGACAATATCATCATCTTTCGGGGCATTGACAATGCTGACCCCGTATTCGTAGCCGCTGCATCCTCCATCATTGACTGAGAAACGAACGCCCCGTGTGGATGAGGCAGCAGCATCCGATGCCCGTACAAACGTACGTAGGCGAAGTTCGGCAATATCAGTCAAGGTCACAATCATGGGTTTTCTCCTTCAGGTTGAGGCGTTGATGGGTGTGGTTTTTTTCTGAGTGTGGGTTTTCTCTACGGAGGGGCGATCGCACCCATCCCAAACATCGAGGTTTAGGGATATGACATCGACCTCGTGCAACACACAGTCGAGGGCAGTGGATAGGGGGTTTTGCGGGTGCTTGAAAACAGGTCGGTAAGGTTAGCAGTAGGGCGATAATGGCGATTTTTAGCAACCACGGCGCCAGGGATACACTAATTAAGATGCAGGTCAATCCACTCAAGCCGCCAATAATTTTGTAGATTTCATCATCAATGAGACGGGTTACTCGGAACAGGGCGATCGCCCCGCCCAAGACCAGCAGTGATACCATCATGGCGAACAATCTCGCGTAGAACAGCAGCGTTACATTGAGAGAGTGGTTACGAGAGGTGCAACAAAGGACTTTGACGGAAACGTATCACTGAGGCTGGATAGATTAGCAGGATTGGTTTTCCCGCATACCGGACACTCTGGATCGTGATACGGTCGGCGCTTGGCGAATTCAGCGCGGGCCAAATCCATAGTCAGCAGCTTACCGAGCAAGGGGTCGCCCAGTCCTGTAATCAGCTTCACTGCTTCCAACGCCGTGAGGCAAGCGAGGGTACCTGATACGGCACCCAGCACCCCAAACCCCCACCGATCCCACTCAGGAATCTCTGGAAAGATGCACGACAAACACGGTGTTTCACCCGGAATAATGGTGGTCAAATAGGCTTCCATGCCGTTCATAGCAGCTTCCACCATGGGCTTATCCCACTTTACACAAGCGGCATTCAGTAAGGTACGCTCTTTAAAATCAAAGGCACAATCTAGGGCTAGATCCGCCGACTGCACTAGACCATCCACATTGTCTACCGTGACGAATTCGCAAATGGCATCAATCTCGATGTCAGGATTAATGGCAGCGAGAGTGTCTTTAGCTTTGAACACTCGCGGCTTACCTACCCAATCATCGGTCATCAAGATTTGGCGATTCATGTCGTCCCGCTTCAGATTGCCGCCCCGCACCAGAATGAGCTTGCCGACTCCGGCAACAGCCAGGTAAAGGGCAGCCGTGCCTCCGAGGCCACCGACTCCCGTGACCAAAACAGTTGCTTCCTTGAGCTTGCGTTGTCCGGCTTCGCCAAATCCGGGCAACATCATCTGGCGGCGATAGCGATCGAGTTCGATAGGAGTCAAAATAGTCACGGGATGTTTCCTCAACTCATTCTGGGGATTCTGTGGGGGGGGGGCTAGTTCAAGGACTTTACGAGAGGCTGTCATGACTTGATCTGATATAGAACGGATGGTGGTCTGACAGATCCTCATGATTGCTGCTATTCCGTCACAACCTCCGACAGCAGTACAACATTTTTGGGCTTTTGTTTGAAGACTTTGAACAGCTTTTGCTCTAGTGGGGATGAGGTTAAAAATAGAGCGTAGGCATTCTGCAAGGCGATCCGGTATTGAGCCAGTCGCTCGGTGTCCTTCAAGCTGGTATCGCGATCGATTTCGCGAACCAATCCAGAAAATTTTCGCAAGATATGAAGTCGATTGACGTTGACGATTTGTGGGTCATAGGATAGTCCGAAAAACTGAAGATACTCCTCAGCAGTGGACAGGGTGTTAAATATCGCGAGAGACTGACTCATGGGGCATTCTCCTATTAGGAATTCTCTAGAACTCGAAGCTGTTGTCTTAGGGCTTGAAGCTGACAGAATAGGTCATAGGTTTTGGCGGCTGCGTCGGGAAGTTTGTCCAAATCGTTGGGAAGTCCTTCTGCAATGTCGTGCAAGTCCATCTTCATCTGCCCTGCTTTACTGTTGAGCTTGCGGATTTTGGTTTTTAGCTCGTCAATCGTTGGAGGTATGGTTGTTGTTTGATTCATTGGTGATTTATGACAGACATCAGAAAAATAATTCAACAGTAGGGGCGAACGGCGGTTCGCCCACAAACGGCGGTTCGCCCACAAACAGGTATTACCAATGCGAACCCAGCCCTACAAATCACAAACCTCACCAAAACGGGTCGCCATCTCAATTCCTTTTTGAATCAGTTTTTCCCCTTCTTGATTCAGCTTTTCGAGAGACGCATAGCCAAACCGCTGAGCATCTCGCAGCGTTCTTGATACCAAGATCAAGCGGCCTGAAAAGATCAGCGTCCAACCAAATCCTTCATGGCTTAAATCGATCACAACTGTGGCAAGCTTTCCGGTTTCTTCCTCGATACGAGCGGCGATCGCCCGATAGAAGGCAAAGATGCGACCTTTCGTGATGGGATCTACATCACCTTCAACAGAAATCTCCCGCTTCTCAGCCTTAGAAAGGATATAAGGTTTGAGCAGCAGTTCATCGCTCCAGTTGCGATAGGTACCATAGGGATCGTTCGCGCGGATTTGTTGAACGATAGCTTGCAAGAATGGTGCGTCTTCAACATTGACAGGTGTTTCGGTAGTTTGAGCAGTAGCAGTTGGAGCAGTATGGGTAGCAGTCATACAACAACTTCCTCTTCTTCTTCAAGGGTTTCAAAGGTGGGCTTATCTTTTAACAACGCTTTGCGCAACCAAGGAGGCGGATTGCCTCGCAACGTCTTCACAAACTGATTCAGCACGTCTTCGATTTTGTCGTCTTCCGAATTGGCTTTGATGGGAGTAATGCCTTTGCGAATAATGCGGGCAGCAGCACTCCCCCCAATGGCAGACACATACACAATCGTGCAGCCATCTAGCGCTTGAATTTTGGGTTCGAGTTTATCTTCGTTGCCGTCTTCTTTGAGATCTCCAGCAAATTCAAGGGCTTGGGAAAATTGATAGCCTTCGGTATTCACGTCGTAGACATCAATCTTCTTTGCCCATCCGAAGTGGGCGTTGATATGAATCGAGTCGCCTGTGGTGAATGCAACTTTCATAATGGATCTCCTCAATACATTAAGGGTAAGGAAAGTTTTGCAGGGGCAAATGGCCGTTTGCCCCTGCAATGAGCTAATTCCCGGTTGTCCAGGTTTTAACCTGAGCGTGGGATGATTCCTCCTCGGCTTCTAGCAGGAGATTGCCGATATCAAACAAAAGCTGAGTTGTGCCGTGATAGCCTACCGTGCAACGCTGACCGTTGCCCAAGCGATCAAACACCGGGAAGCCTAGCCGATACAGGGGGATATGGAGCCGACGGGCGATCGCCGCTGCATTAGAGTTGGCAATCAGCAGGTCAGAGCCAACCGCTAGTTCTTCGAAGTCTTCTAAATCTCCAATCGTGACCTTTTCGACTGGCAACTGCTTGAGTGACTTAGACTTGGTTGTGGTGACAGCGGCGTGAATCGTTGCTCCCATCTGATGGAGCGCCCACGCGACTGCATGTAGGAGATCGGGTTCTAATGCAAGAGAGACTTTCTTGCCGCCAAAGAAGAAGTGGGTATCTAGAATGGCATCTTGGAGTTGCGATCGCTGATGGCGATCGCGCTCTGGCACCTCTGCCCCGCTAATATCGGCCAGCGCATTCACAAACTCATCGGCTGCATCTAGCCCTATCAAGGATGGAAATACTTCATAGGGAATGCCAAACCGCTGCTGGATAATCTCAGCGGCTCCTTCCATGCTGTCTCCCAGGGCGAGAGTGTAGACCGAACTGCCAATCTCTCGCAACTGTGCTAGGGGCGTGCCGCCGCTCGTTGTCGTACTGGATGAGTCGTCGAGGTGCCCATCCAGTGAGGTTGACAGATCCGGCACCACGATCGCGCGCAGGCCAAAGGCAGCGGTGATGTCTTTGATACACTGCACATCGCCGGGGGCAAAGGCCGAACTCACGAGAACAGTAACTTGGTCAAAGCGGGTTTCACCGGGCTGGGGGAGCGATCGCACCATGCTTTCGACTGCTGCTTGATAGCCGTCTTGCAAGGCACCCTTAAAGTCAGGCGTTGATGCAAATACAATGGGCACATCATGCAATTCAGGATGGCGTATCCGCACCGTTTTGAGAATACCGTCCATGTCATCGCCGCGAGTCTCGGTCAGCCCTGTGGTAAATAGTCCGATTATCTCCGGCTTTGATTTTTCAACGAGAGTCAGAATGGCTTGCTCCACATTTTCCTCACCGCCCAAAATGGTAGACACTTCAGACATAGCGGTAGTGGACATGGGAATGGCTTCCCGAAAGTGGCGCACCAGCATGACTTTGGCAAATGCCGTGCAGCCTTGAGAGCCATGAAACAGCGGCATGACACCCTTAAGTCCTAAGAAGGCTAGGGATGCGCCCAAGGGCTGGCTTTGTTTGAGAGGGTTGACAGCAGCAGACTTGCGACGGGTGACGACTTTAGTTTGAGGTCGTAGGGAAGTGAGGGAGTAGAGGAGTGGGGAAGTAGGGGAGTGGGAAGACGCATTTTCTGTCTCCTCATCCGCCGATTGACCCATCGACTCATTCCCACATCTACCCTTCTTCTCATCGACCCATCGACCCATCGACCCATTCTCACTTCCACCCTCCGTCTCCCATGGAGCAACTTTTCGCACTTGTGCCCAGATGGGACTATGCAAGGCTTCGTTCAGTTCTCGCGCCATTTCTACCATGCCTACATATCCGGCATAGGGATGGTGTCGCTCTTGGTTAATATCAAGGAACGGAATCCGAGCTTTAAGCGCCGTATACTGGTTTCGTCCGCCTGCAATCAGCATATCCGCCTTGGTTTCAGCGATAATTTTAAGCAACTGCTGAGCATTGCCCTTCTCAATCGTGATTCCATCCTTGCCCAGTAGCTCTTTGATGCGGGCTTTGTCTTCTTCTGTACTTTTTTTGGTGCTGGTGGCGACGACGTTGATGCCCAAGTCTTTGGCGGCTGAGATGATTGACCAGCTTTTCACGCCACCTGTATACAAAACAACCCGCTTGCCGCTCAGCCGCTCTCGAAATGGGGCAAGAGCCTGATTCAACTGGGCTGTTTCCTCTCGAATCACCGCCTCGACTCGCTCTTTCAACACCGGATCGCCAAATTTTTCAGCGATATGGCGCAGGCACTGGTTCATATCGTCAATGCCGTAGAAAGATTCCTCGATGTAGGGAATGCCGTATGTCTCCTCCATCTTTCGCGCCATGTTAATCAGCGCCTTTGAGCAGATCATCACGTTGAGCTTGGCACGATGAGCATAAGCGACTTCTTGATAGCGGGCATCCCCCGTAATCTTAGACAACACGCGGATGCCAACCTTTTCAAAGAGTGGCAACACGCCCCACATCTCTCCTGCGATGTTGTACTCACCAATCAAATTGATGTCGTAAGGGGTTATATAGTCGGGTTCGGCAGTGCCGACGACATGCTCCAGCAGTGCCTCTCCAGCGAGGCGATTGCCCAGGTTTTTGCTGCCCACAAAGCCGGGAGACTGGACAGGAATGACGGGGATTCCGACTTTTTGCGATGCGGAGTCGCATACTGCGTCGAGGTCATCTCCGATCAGCGCAGTAACGCAGGTGGAATAGACAAAGATAGCGGCAGGATGATACTTTTGCTGCACTTCTTGAATGGCTTTGTAGAGCCGCTTTTCACCCCCAAAGATAATGTCATTCTCGGTTAAGTCGGTGGTGAAGCCCATTTTGTAGAGCATAGGACCGGATGAAAGACTGCCCCGACTGCCCCATGAATTTCCTGCACAGGCGATCGGTCCATGCACCAAGTGCGCGGCATCGGTGATTGGCACAAGAGCAATACTAGCTCCGTCAAAGGCACATCCGCCTTGAGCCGCACCCGGTTGGGCAGTCTGAGTGCAGGCTTTGTTTTTGCCTTTGCCACCTTTTTTATGGTTGTGCTCACAACCAGGTTCGGTCAGAAGTTCACGAATTTTGCCTTGGGTGAGTTTCATAGCCGTCTGAGGGTAGGAGTGCGGAAAATAGAGGGGAGGTATCGAGCCGGTCTTCTGATGCGATGGGCACGCGGTGCTTTGCCCATCCTACGTTTACTCATTCACATATCTGTTGGAACTAATCATCACCGTTCAAGCTTTGAATCGGGCGATCTTCTGCTAATTCCAATTCTCGGCTCAGGCAACCGACGACAAAGTTAGAATCTAGAAAATGCACCGAGTAGACGTACGCGCGTTGCAGATAGGTGCCGATGCCGACGATATAGCCAATGTCACCTTTTTTAGCGAGATGAAAGCCCACGTCTTTTCCTGGAAAGGTGCCATCGTTGCGAATGACTTTGCAGGTGCGGACTCGGCTTCCAATTTCATAAATAGGGGGGGCATCTAGTTCGACTTCTTCGCTGAGACGCATGATGGATTCTCCGTCAGGGTATGGGGTTATACCAATTCTCGATTTTGGATTTGCGATTTTGGATTGACGGCCAGAACCTTTGCAAGGGGTCTGGCCTATTCATTTGTAGCCTTACTTTGAAGAATTGGTGTTATAGAGACGAATGGTGGGGGGGCGATTTCTCCGCCGGAGACGCTTCCGAATGGCGATCGCCCCCACAGGCATTACCGAATTAAATCAAACGAAATATCGGTCTTTGCCGGAATGATGGTCTTACGATCCAGTTCATCCAAGATAGTATTGACCACCCAGTTGAGCAGGTTTGTCGCGCCGCGGTATCCCAATGTCTCGTAGCGGTGCATGTGGTGGCGATCGAAGATCGGGTAGCCAATGCGAACCAATGGAGTATGGGTATCACGCCAGAGATACTTGCCGTAGGAGTTACCGATCAGCAAGTCTACAGGCTCGGTAAAGAGGAGCGATCGCAAGTGCCATAGATCCTTCTTGCCCCAGATCGTGGCACCCTGTCCATAAGGACTGGCAGCCAGGATATCTCGCAGTTCTGACTCGAAGCCTTCATTACTGTTGGTAACAACAATGTGAACTGGCTCAGCGCCTACTTCTAGCAAGAAGTTGACCAGAGTCGTGACATGATCTGGATCGCCATAGAGGGCAATGCGCTTGCCGTGAATCCAGGCTTGAGAGTCCGTCATGGCATCAACTGCACGACCCCGCTCATCTTGTAGCACCTGGGGAATTGGCTTACCCGTGATTGCAGACAACGCCATCAAGAATTCATCAGTGCCCTTGATGCCAAACGGACGGAAGTTGTAGGTCTTTTGCCCCCACTCACTGGTGATGTATTCTTGAGTTTTGGGTGTGGTGTACTTCTGGAAGAAGAAGCTGCCTTCGGCATTAATCGAGTCAGCCGTATCTTCTAGTGTCGTCAGCCCGTTATACATCTTGAATTCGCCCGTGTTTGGAGAATCAAATGCATCTGAGTTGTCTGACAACACCGTGTAATCGATGCCAAATAGCTCCAGAATCCGCTTCAGTTCTCGGATGTTGCCCACGTAGGGGTCAAAGCCCAAGTTGAAGTTGAATTTACCATTCGTGGTGTCTGCCTTTTTGCCCTTCGTTAGAGTGCTGAGAATCCCTTTCAGCATGTTGTCGTATCCTGTAATGTGGGAGCCGACAAAGCTGGGAGTATGGGCAAACGGTACGGGCAAGTCTTCAGGGATATGCCCCTCGTTCTTAGACGTGGTGATGAACGCTCCCAAATCATCCCCAATGACTTCTGCCATACAGGTGGTGCAGAGAGCAATCATTTTGGGCTTATAGAGCGTGTAGGAGTTTTCCAAGCCTTGCTTGAGGTTGTTGAGCCCACCAAATACAGCTGCATCTTCCGTCATCGAGGAGGACACGGCTTGGAATGGCTCTTTGTAGTTGCGGGTTAGGTGGGTACGGAAGTAAGCAACGCATCCTTGCGACCCGTGGCTGTAAGGCAGTGTTCCTTCAAACCCAGCAGCAACAAACAGGGCACCCAGCGGCTGACAGGCTTTGGCAGGATTAACCGTCAGCGCTCCTCGCTCAAAGTTCTTTTCGCGATAATCCCAGGATTTTGTCCACTCTGCAATGCGAGCCACTTCATCTGGGTCATGCGCCCCTTCAAACTGCCGCTTGTACTCAAACAAGTCTTGGTAGGTATCGGTGTGGAACAGGTCGAAGTGATCCTGAATTTTGCCAGGGTCAGTCGGAACCGTAGGTGGAACAGTCGTCGGTTGGGGTGTTTGCTCAGGAGTTAGATTATTGTCTGGGGTCTGAGTCATGGTGCGCTCCTTTTGAAAGAAATGCTGGATGGGGGGTGGATGGGTGGATGGGTAAATGGGTGATGGGGTGATGGGGTGGGGATGGGGGTGAGGGGTGATTCAGATGTTTCCTTACTCCATCACTCCATCACTCCCACGCTCCATCATGCTTCGAGTCGTCTACGTATTCCACGGAGCATTGATCAGGCTCCAAGTAGGATTGTTGATTGCTAGATCCATATCACGGGCGAAGACTTCAAATCCTTCATAGCCATGGTACGGTCCGGAATAATCCCAGGAGTGCATTTGGCGGAAGGGAAGCGCCATCTTTTGGAAGACATACTTCTCTTTAATGCCTGCGGCAATCAGATCAGGCTTCAACTGCTTTGCGAACTCCTCAAATTCAAAGCCGCTTACGTCGTCATAGATGACGGTGCCGTCGCTCACATAGTCGGCAGTACGCTTGTAGTCGTCGCCGTGACCAAACTCATAGCCGGTGCCGATGACGTTCATGCCCAGGTCTTCGAAGGCAGGAATGACGTGGCGGGGGCGCAACCCACCGACCATCATCATCACACGCTTGCCTTCCAACCGGGGGCGATACTTGGCGATGATGGCATCCATGCGAACCTGATTTGCGGCAATCACTTCTTCTGCTTTTTCTTGAATCGTTTCGTCAAACTGAGCCGCAATCTTCCGCAGAGACTTGGCGATTTGGGCGGGGCCAAAGAAGTTATATTCCAGCCAGCCAATGCCATACTTCTCTTCCATGAAGCGGCAGATGTAGTTCATTGACCGATAGCAGTGGATCAGGTTGAGCTTGGCAAGGGGCGTCATCACAACTTCATTGAAGGTGCCATCACCGGAGAACTGGCAAATAACCCGCAGCCCGATGTCTTCAAGGAGTTTACGGCTGGGCCAAGCATCTCCACCGATGTTGTAGTCTCCGATGATGTTGACATCGTAGGGGCTTGGTTCAAATCCGTTGGGAAGCTGGCGATACTCATCGGCTTTGGGTAGTACCCAATCCCGCACAGTGTCGTTGGCAATGTGGTGTCCTAAGGACTGGGAGACCCCCCGAAACCCTTCACAGCGGACTGGCACCACGGGCTTGCCATACTGCTTGGCCTTTTTGCGGGCGACGGCTTCGATATCATCCCCAATCAGACCCACGGGGCATTCTGATTCGATTGTAGTACCCTTGCTGAGAGGAAAGAGAACTTCGATTTCGTCGATCAGCTTGTCGAGTTTTTTGTCGCCGCCGAAGACGATATCCCGCTCTTGGAAATCGGAGGTGAACTGCATGGTGCCGAAGGTGTCTACTCCTGTGGTACCGATGTAGTAGTTGCGGCGTCCTGACCAGGAGTAGTAGCCACATCCAACGGGGCCGTGGCTGAGGTGAATCATATCTTTGACGGGTCCCCAGACCACACCCTTCGCACCTGCGTAGGCACAGCCACGAGTGGTCATGACGCCAGGAACAGACTTTTTGTTAGACTTGACGCCGCAATCAGAATTGCCTTCTTCGTGAACGTTGAGGTGCTTGGAGCGAGTCTTTTGGGCTTTCTCAGGATAGGCGTCTAGCACCTCCTGTACCAGTGCTTTTTTGTCTTCTACGTTTGCCATAGTGCCCTCTCAAGTTATATCGGAAGTTTGCGTAGGGAGGAATTAGGAAAGGGGAGAGTGGAAGAGTGGAAGAGTGGGGGAACAGAGTGGGAGCAGTGCGATCGCCCGTTATATTACTTTTATGCGTGCTCGCGAGTGAGTTGGCTCGACTGCATTCCCTGGCTCTGTTATGCCTCATTCAATTCAGTATCCCTGGACGTTCAGAGAGTTAGTAGCCAGACAGCAGCTAGACAGTGGCGGTTGTTTTATCAGCGGCGATCGCCTCCTGATATTTCTCGTCGCTATCAAGGATGCCGAATTCAATCAGCAGTTCTTCCAACTCGTCCATGGTGATGGGCGTCGGAATCGTGAGGTTCCTGTTGGCGATGATCTTCTCAGCAAGCTGGGCATATTCGCCGGCCTGCTTGCTTTCAGGAGCATACTCGTTCACCGTCATGCGGCGCAGCTCAGCGTGTTGAACCACGTTGTCACGGGGAACAAAGTGAATCATCTGGGTATTGAGCTTCGCGGCTAGGGCTTCGATTAGCTCAACTTCGCGGTCGGTGTTGCGGCTGTTGCAGATGAGTCCGCCTAGACGCACGCCACCGGAGTGAGCATACTTCAAAACGCCACGGGCGATATTGTTAGCGGCATACATCGCCATCATTTCACCCGATACCACGATGTAAATTTCCTGGGCTTTGCCTTCCCGGATGGGCATCGCAAAACCGCCGCACACGACGTCGCCCAAGACGTCGTAGGAGACGAAATCGAGATCTTCGTAAGCGCCTTCTTCCTCTAGGAAGTTGATAGCGGTGATGATGCCTCGACCCGCGCAACCGACACCAGGTTCTGGACCACCTGACTCAACGCACTTTACGCCGCGATAGCCGGTTAGCAGGACTTCATCAAGCTCTAGGTCTTCGACGGCTCCCCGCTCAGCCGCGAGGTGCAAAATGGTGGTCTGGGCTTTGCTGTGGAGCATCAAGCGAGTGGAGTCTGCTTTGGGGTCACAGCCGACAATCATAATCCGCTGACCCAGTTCAGCCATCGCGGCCAGGGTGTTTTGAGAGGTGGTGGATTTGCCGATGCCGCCTTTTCCGTAAAATGCAATTTGTCTCATGGTTGGAGAATCTCCTTGTGAGTGATTTTCGATGCGGTTATTACGTGAGGTGTGGGATGCAAAGATTAGGGGTTGATGGTTAATTCCTCCGCAGGTGGACGATTTGCCGTTGCTTGCACATCCATACCAGAGAGATTAACTAGTGAGTGAATGGATGGAGGTGCTCGCGAGGCGTGTCGCGGGGCAACACAGGCTTCAAAGTTTGGATAGGGAGTCAACATTGCAATCCAAAGAAACAGTACAAAAGGTGAGGGAAGTAGATAAGGGCGATCGCCACTGGGTCTGTCTTGGCGCGATCGCAGCCTCTATGAAATGGCTTCAACGACCAAACTGGGAAGTACACGCTCTTTGAGACTGGCTTCAATCGCATACTTGAGGGTATTGGTGCTGCTGGCGCAGCCGCCACAGGCTCCTTTCAGCACGACTTGCACCGTGTCTCCGGTAACGTTGTAGAGTTCAACATCGCCACCGTCGGCTACTAATACCGGGCGTACGTCTTCTTCGATGACCTGTTGGATGAGCGTGATTTTTTGAATTGGCGTTAACGGCTGGGGAGAGGGAAGCGTAGGAGTCAGTTCAGCCACAACTCGGCTTGTTAACGATGCTTTTTCCTGCTGAACCTCAATGAGGATATCTTCAATACCTGCGAGACAGGAGCCACAGCCACCCCCGGCTTTGACATAGTTGGTGACGTGCTCAACGTCAGTGAGGTCATTCTCAATCACAACCCGGCGAATCTTATTCTCGGTGATGCCAAAGCATGAGCAGATGAGCGTGCCTTCGTCATCGTCGTCATGGTGGTCGACTTCGATGCCACGATACTTGTAGATCGCTGCTTCGAGAGCTTCTTGACCCATCACCGAGCAATGCATTTTGGCTTCCGGTAAGCCGCCCAAGAAATCTGCGATGTCTCGATTGGTGATATTGAGGGCTTCATCTAGGGTCTTACCTTTGATGATCTCAGTGAGGGCTGACGACGAGGCGATCGCACTAGTGCAGCCAAAGGTTTGAAATCGCGCATCAAGAATGGTTTCTGTTGCTTCCTTGACTTTTAGGTGCAACCGTAGGGCATCTCCGCAGGCAATACTGCCCACTTCACCATAGACCACTGCAATACCGGGTTCTTCAGCAGTGGCAATCGCCCCTTGATTGCGCGGATTGTAGAAATGTTCAAGTACCTGCTCTGAGTAGTCCCACATGGTTGTTGTCCTAATTAATGAAGTAGAGATTGATTAAGAGGGTGGAGAATCGGGAGAAAATCATCGTACTGCTACTGCTTCACTGCGGTCTTGCAGCCAACCTGCTTCGTCATTGCTGAAGGGTGACATAGCCCGCAGCCGTTCTACGATATCGGGCATGACCTCTAGCACCGTATCAACCTCTGCTGCTGTGGTATATCGCGACAGGCTAAACCGAATTGATCCATGCAAAATGGTGTAGGGCAATCCCATCGCTCGCAGCACATGGGACGGTTCCAAAGAGCCAGAGGTGCAGGCTGAACCGGAAGAGGCACAGATTCCATACTTGTTGAGCAAGAAGAGAATCGCTTCTCCTTCGATATATTTGAAGCCGATATTCGTGGTGTTGGGTAGACGATGAATCGAATGACCATTCACAGCGCTATTAGGAATACGCTCTAACAGTCCTTGCTCTAGGCGATCGCGCAGCAGCTTTTCTGGACTAGTGCCTTGGAGATCGTGATGTAAATCTTGATATGCCAACTCTGCTGCTTTTCCCAGAGCAATCAGTCCGGGAACATTCTCAGTGCCTGCCCGCCGTCCTCGTTCTTGGTGTCCTCCCAGAAGAAACGGACGGAACTTGAAGCCGCGTCGCACATAGAGAGCACCAATCCCCTTGGGGGCATGGAGCTTGTGCCCGGAGAGCGTGAGCAGGTCAATAGTGCTGGTTTTTAAGTTGATGGGGACTTTGCCAACTGCCTGTACCGCGTCTACATGAACGGTTGCACCATACTCCTTGGCGATCGCCCCTACCTCTTCTATCGGAAACAGCACGCCGGTTTCATTATTAGCAGCCATCACCGTGACCAGCGCTGTGCCGCCCGTCATTGCGGCCTCTAGCTCCATCAAATCAAGCTGTCCTTGGGCATCTACGCTCAAATAGGTGACGGTGTAGCCCTTCTTTTCTAAGTGCTTGCACACATTGAGAATGGCAGGGTGCTCGACTTCGGTGGTGATGATATGGCGTCGATCGGGCTGGGCGGCTAGCGCGGCATGAATAGCAGTATTATTTCCCTCGCTGCCGCAACTGGTGAACACAACTTCGGTGTCCTCTGCGCCAATCAACTGGGCAACGTGCGATCGCGCGTCTCGCACTGCCTGACCGACCTGTCCACCAAAGTTGTGCATCGAGGACGGGTTGCCGTAAAAGTCGCGCAGGTAAGGCAGCATCACATCAACGACTTCGGGGGCGACACGCGTGGTTGCATTGTTGTCCAAATAAATCACGGTCATGACTTATACTCCGCTGAGGCTTAGAAATTGGAGTCTGAAACTTGAGGATTGGTGGTCGAAACTAACGATTTATACCAATTCTTGATTTTAGATTTGCGATTTTGGATTGACGGCCACCAGCCTTGCAAGGGTTCTAGCCTGTTCATTGGTAGCCTTACTTCGAAGAATTGGAATTAGGAACTGAAACTAACGGTTTGGGAGATGAATCTAACGGTTTAGGCAACGAAACTAAAGGTTCAGAGGCCAAAACTAAAGGTTTGGGGACTCAAACTAACGGAAGGCTACAGCTACAGGTGCTAAGTTTGCAGGCGCGATAGGGTAGCTGCATAGGAATCAAACCATGATTGCCAGTAGTTTGATTGCTGAGACGATTTCAACTGAGATGATTTCAACTGGATAATCAAGCGGTTGTAGGTATTAAACCAAGAATCCCAGTAATCTCCGGGGCGAGACGAATTGATGTCTCCAGCCGGAATATCACTCGCCAAAAATATACACCCTCCATTGGTGGGGCAAACCGCCCAACACTGAGCCACGCTGTAGGTTCCTTCACAACTGGTGCATTGATGGGTGTCAATCCAGTACTGTTGATTGTTGGTTTGAATCGCTTGAGTGGGGCAACTCGATAAACAGCGATCGCATCCGATACATTGATTCGTAATTGCGTACGGCATGGGGTAACCTCCTAAGGTGATAGGCAGGGACATAACCCTCGCGTCTTGACGCTACACGGTCTGCACATGCTGGTCGTAATAGTCGCGGGCAACGGTTTCGATGACGTCATAGGCTTCGACGACATCGAGTCCGACCTGCTTTAATTTCTTTTGAGGACAGGGGCCAACTTTGGCGGCTAGGACTGCTTTGCAGTCTGAAATGGTTTGGAGAATGCCGTCTAGGCTGGCTTCCTCGCCATATCCACCCTGGCAGTAGTGATCAATCTTACGATGTCCGACAAAGCGGGCTTCATTGGCATCGACTTCGTAGATCATGAATTCTTTCGCATGACCGAAGTGCTGGTTGACCAATCCGCCCCCTTTGGTTGCAACCGCAAGGAGAATCTTGGGGCTATCTGGCTTTGATGAATAGTTGCTTGCCCCTGCGGAACCGTTGGTCTTCTTGGCTTTAGCGGCTTCGATCTCAGCCTTGGCGATCGCAATACTAGCATGGACTTGCTGACGCTTCTCCAGGCTATAGTCTGCCTCCATATCCATAAACTTAGTCTTGGTGAATTCCTGGCTGCGATCTTCACCGAGCAACCCGACGGCATCTGCCCGACACTGACGACAGTGGCGCATCATTTTCATGTTGCCAGAGCAGCTATCTTGAACGGTTTTGAGTTCCTTTGGATTGGGGCCACGCTGACCGTTTAGGCCAAAGTAGGTGCCGTGCTCTGGGGCTGAAATCAACGGCATGATGTTGTGTAAGAAGGCTCCCCGTTCCCGGATGGCTTTGTTGACTTCAACTAGATGTTGGTCGTTGATTCCAGGAATCATCACCGAGTTTACTTTGCAGAGGATATTGGCTTCTTTAAGCGCTTGTAAGCCTTCCATCTGACGCTCATGAAGGATGCGAACTCCCTCAATGCCGCGATACCGCTTGCGGCGATAGTGAACCCAGGGATAGATCTTGGCTCCGATTTCAGGGTCAATCATATTGATCGTGATCGTGACATGATCCACGTTGAGCGCTTTGATGCGATCCACATAATCCGGCAGCATCAAGCCATTGGTAGACAGACAGAGCTTAATATCCGGGGCTTTGTCTGCAATCAATTCGAAGGTACGAAATGTTTTTTCGGGGTTTGCGAGGGGGTCGCCGGGGCCAGCGATGCCTAACACGGTCATTTGAGGGATTTTGCCTGCCACGACTAAGACTTTATGGGCGGCCTCTTCAGGCGTAAGCAGTTCACTTACCACACCCGGACGACTTTCATTCGCACAGTCATATTTGCGATTGCAGTAGTTACACTGAATGTTGCAGGCAGGAGCCACCGCAACGTGCATCCGGGCATAGTGATGATGGGCTTCTTCGCTGTAGCAGGGATGTTTCTCGATTCTCGCTTTGAGGGCAGCGTCGAGGTCATCGGAGGTTCCGGTAGAGCTGCAACCGCAGCCGCCAGATTTTTTAGCCTTGACCTGGTTTTTTGTGAGTTCTAGATCAATGGCAGGGGCTTGGGCGATCGCGCTGGGTGATGGTGGTGTCATTGATTCTACGGCGTGAAGGTGGACGGTGGGAACGGGACGGGGGAGATGGGGGTTGACCTTAACGCTCCGGAATGGAGGTCTTGGTGTTTGTCGTTATGTGGTTTATACCAACCCCGTTCAAGCCAGTCACGCTACCCCCCCGCCGTAGAGTTATTGAGTGATTAGGACTGTACTCAACGGCTCAAACCGCGTCGTCATCAGGGTTTAAATTTTTATTGGGGAGGGGGGTCGGGTATTTTATACGTTAGGGTCAGGTATTTCTGGTAAACGGGTCTACCATTTTTGTACTCAGCTCAAACCCGCGTTAATGCTGCAATTCAGCCGTTTTTAGCGCATTCACAAGTCGCGCTAATGAGTACTCAAAACTTGCTCTATGCTCGCTCTATGAAGGGGAGGAGCGATCGCCATCTATTATTTCTGTATCTAATGTATCTATTTAAATAGTGATTGGTAGTCGGTGTTGCAATTCAATCATTACATTTCATTTCAGAGGATTGGCGTGATGGGGATGAGTACATACATGTCAGGTCAAAGTACTCGGCTCAAATCGAGTTGAAAGTATTGATAGAGAACGGATTAGGAGTGAGTACACAATTTCAAGTCCCTATTGGCTGTAAATACCTGTTCCTTATCTAAATAATACTGACACCTTTGCCTGAAAAAAAAAGAAAACGCCTGATAGGAAGGGCATTTAGCCTTGAGTACATTATCTAATAGGTTTAGTAATCCGATCGCACTCAAATCAGGCAGTTCTTCCAATCGCACTTGGTATAAGCAGAACAACTCAACTGCTACCAGTGCGGAGCCATGCCACAGTCACTCAGTTCTCTCTTCTCCTGTGAGCTATCATCATCTGATCCGGTTCATTCACACGGGGTTCATTCACACGCGAACGTTCCCGGTCAATGTCCTCTCTGTTCTGAGCAAGACTCTCACCAAGTGCTGTCCGGACGTGCTCATCTGACGCCAGACGGCACTCAGCAAGTCAGCAAGTCAGGATTCGCGAGGCTCGTTCAGGCATTTCAAAATCTGCCGATTGTGGCTGATTTTCAGATTATCTTTGATCGGGATCCAGCAGCTCGCTACTGGTTTGAAGTGCTGATGTGCTATCCCGGTCTTCATGCGATCGCCTGTCACCGACTGGCTCACTGGCTGCACCAGCGCCAGGTGGTTTTTGTGCCGCGCTTGATTTCTCATGTAGCTCGCTTCTTTACCGGAATCGAGATTCATCCTGGAGCCACCCTTGGCAGCGGAACGTTTATTGATCACGGCATGGGGGTAGTAATTGGCGAAACAGCAATCGTCGGTGACTATACCTTGATTTACCAAGGCGTCACCCTGGGAGGCACCGGGAAAGAAGCGGGTAAACGCCATCCCACCGTGGGCAGCCACGTTGTCATTGGTGCCGGAGCTAAGGTCTTAGGCAACATTCACATTGGCGATTACGCTCGGATTGGTGCCGGGTCTATTGTTCTGCGTCATGTGCCCGCTCATTGCACCGCAGTTGGGGTTCCAGGACGAAATATCTGTCGATCCAATGCGCCGACCTGCCCTCTTGACCACGATAAACTACCCGATGCTGAAGCAGTGGTGATTCGTCAACTCGTAGACCGCATTGAAGAACTCGAAGAGCAAGTCAAATTCTTGATGTCGCTGTAAGGGTTGCGGTCGAAGAAAGATTGCCCCATCTTTGATCGGTATTTCGTTCTCGCTCTACCTATTATTTTCACCTGATAAGGAGACTTCAATGGAACTCCCACGTAACATGTTCCGATTTATCCAGTTTTTGAAACAGGATTTAGCTGTGTCAGACCGAGAAATTTCGGTCGTGTTGCGTGATCCTGACCTGAGCAATGGTTCCTTTTCCATGCTGTTGTGGAAGTACGGTCTAATCACGATTGAGCAATTAGAACAAATTTTTGATTGGTTTGATGCCCAAGGTGCAATATGTCCGGTGTTGCAGTACGTAGACGTCAAATCGGCCGGTTATGACTAAGACTCACCCATTTTACTATTGCCACCTCGGAGGTGTCTGATGGTTTCTACCTTTGCTGTGCTTACCCTCTTCAGTGTATTTGCCTTTAGCTATGTGTTCGTGTTAGACAGGCTGTTTCAAACAGCAGTTCACAAACCCAAATGACAACAATCTAGTGGATTACAACCTGCGACCGTAAGAGCAACAGCCATTCCTTACCCAAAACCCTTGGCGCACATCTTCTCCCGTTTGAGGGCACTACTATGAGCTATGCATCACTCGAACTATCCCATCCTCTTCCCATGAATTCTTCAAATCGTTCCGATGATTATCCGGCCTGCAATCCGGTTTATAAGCCAGTCTGCATTCATGAGACAACCCTCCGAGACGGTGAGCAGGCCGCCGGAGTGGCCTTTGCTATTGACGAAAAAGTAGAAATCGCCAAGTTTCTCGATGAAATCGGCGTTCATGAATTAGAAGTGGGCATTCCGGCAATGGGGCAAGAAGAAGCCGAGGCGATCGCCCAAATCGCCCGACTCGGACTGCGCGCTCACCTCACTGGCTGGAATCGAGCCGTCATCTCCGATGTGCAAGCATCCATGGCGTGTGGGCTGACGCGCGTGCATATTTCGATTCCAGTCTCAGAGGTGCAAATCCACGCCAAGTTTCGTCGCTGGCGAGACATGTTTGAGAAACTCCGGCAGACGATTACGTTTGCAGTCGATCATGGGCTGTGGGTGTCCGTGGGTGGAGAGGATTCATCTCGCGCCGATGAAACCTTTTTACTTGATGCGGCTCAATATGCTCAAGAGTGGGGGGCGTCTCGCTTTCGCTTCTGTGACACAGTGGGCATTCTCGATCCGCTAACGACCTATGAAAAGGTTCGCTGGCTAGTGTCAAACCTCGATATTCCCGTTGAAATGCATACCCACAATGACTTGGGAATGGCCACTGCCAATGCGATCGCCGGAATTCGAGCGGGTGCGACCTCTGTTAATACGACCGTCAACGGGCTGGGTGAGCGAGCAGGCAATGCGGCCCTAGAAGAAGTTGTCATGGCACTCAAGCGGATCTATGGGCTGCCAACTCCGATCAAAACCCAACATTTGCTTGAGCTATCACGGCTCGTTGCTAGAGCATCTAATAGCCCATTGCCGCCCTGGAAAGCCGTCGTCGGTGAAAACACATTTACCCATGAATCCGGCATTCACACCCACGGCATTTTGAAAGACGCGAATACCTATGAACCGTTTGATCCGAGTGAAGTGGGTAGACAGCATCGATTAGTTCTTGGGAAGCATTCAGGACGACACGGCTTGCAAACCATCCTGAAGCGCTACGGCATTACGTTAGATCCGAATGATTCTAAATCGGTGTTAGCAGCCGTTCGGAGCTGGTCTACCCAAACCAAGCGCAGCTTGACAGATGAAGAGTTGCTCAGCTTGATTGCCACAAAGGACTCAACCCATGCCTTCTGCTGATTAGAGACTGATCTTGATACCCATCCACTATTACACGAGGTACTGCGAATGAAAGTCATGCTGCGCGAGAATGCGGCTGGAACACTGTTAGTGTATGTCGCCAAAAAAGACTTGGAAGAGGAGGTCGTAAGCCATATTACAGAAGGCAATCAGCGAATTTTGACATTGACGAATGGATGGCAGCTATCCGTTTCGGGTTTGGGCGACCCCATCCAACTGCCAAAAACCGTAGATGCCAAACGGCTCGCTTAAACTCGCTTAAATAATACCAATTCTTCGAAGTAAGGCTACCAATGAACAGGCTAGAACTCTTGCAAGGCTGGTGGCCATCAATCCAAAATCGCAAATCTAAAATCGAGAATTGGTATAAGTTGCATACGTGCTTCATGCCCGTGGCGTGACTGCATATGGGAGAACCAAGATGTTTTACTACTTTGCCTATGGGTCTTGTATGTGTCCTGTAGATTTAAAGCGATCGCTCCGAGAAAACACTCATCCCTATGTAATCGGGGTGGCAACTCTCAAAGGCTATCGCTTGGGATTCTACCACTACTCTGCTCAGCGTAATTGTGGTGCCCTCGACCTCATCGAAGGCACAACAGGTGAAGTGTACGGCGTTCTCTATCAGCTTCCGGATCGGCTCAGTCCCTTGCTAGATAGTCGGGAGGGCGTCCATCTCAACTACTATCGTCATGAGTTTATTCACGTTACCTGTCGCGATCGCGAATACCGTAATGTCCGTACTTATGTTGTTGTGAATAAACTCCTCCGAGAGATGGCACCCAATGATTGGTATTTTGATGTGGTGCTAAGAGGAGCGATCGCCTGCGGACTTCCTGAAACCTACTGCTGGCAGCTATTCCATCACATGCGGCATCTTCAGCAAACCTGTTGGTTGCCCGTCTTACCGAATGCAAGCTGATTAAACGCGCAAACCGATCTACATGTCATATTCCGATCTCATCTAGGAGTCCCTCAGCATGATTAGTTCTCATTTAAGAATGGCTGGACCCAAGACAACGCGCATGAGAGCAAAGGCAAGGTACATTGACGCTCACGTGATATCGCTCAGGACGTATGCCACTGCTTTGGGCGATCGCACCTATGCTGTGTTCAAAGTGGCTGACGGCACAGAGCTTGGCTTTTGGTCATATGCCAAGCATCCAGTTTTAAAGCCTTTACGAGTCGGAGATCAAATTTCTCTGAGACGTAATGATAACGGGCGGCTACGTTTGGTAGATCCGCATTCCAATCCAGTTTACCTAGCATTTTCACGCTTCTTCAATATCTAAAGGAGATCAACATGACAACAGCAACTGAGAATCTAGTTCAAGCGTGGGGAGAGGTTCAATCCAATCCCATTTCCCTTGACACGACAGTTACGATTCCCGTGTGCGAAGGACTCAATATTGTTCTAGCCAGCTTCCAAGCCCTCTACTTGCAATATCAAAAGCAGCACTTTGTGACGGAAGGGAGTGAGTTTTACATGGTTCACACCTGGTTTCAAGACAGTGCTGACGACGTTCGAGAACACATTCATGAGATTGGTGAGCGTCTGAATGGGCTGGGTGGTGTTCCGGTCAACAGCTTTGCTCGTCTCGCAGAACTGTGTTGCTTTTCGCCCGAACCTGATGGCATCTTTTCGTGTCGGCAGATGGTTGAAAATGCTCTCGCCGCAGAGCAAACTATGGTGAGCCTATTACGACAGCTTGCCTCTCAATCAGAAAGCCTGGGCGATCGCGCGACCCGCTATCTGTATGAGCAAGTCTTGCTCAAAACCGAAGATCGTGCTTTCCATAATAGCCACTTCCTAGCGCACGATAGCCTCACGCCAGCATTCAATCGCAACGGCAACTAACTCTCTCCTCGTTTCGTTGGGGTGGGCGAGGGCGGCATATCCCACCCCTTTTTCAAATTCTTTCCCAATTTTTTAAACATAAGCGGGCAAACAGCCGTTTGCCCCTACCTATACAGACGGATGGCCGTTTGCCTTACCGAACTGGCAGTTCCGTCTTAAATACACGCTATAAGTATTGCTTTACTTTCAAATGTCTTACTTTCAAGAACTGATATTACCTCGACATCATTCAAATCATTATAGTTAGCCTCTCAAATTCGTTAGCAACCAATTCCTACTGCACACAATCACACTGCACACAATCACACTGCACACAATCACACTGCACACAATCACACTGGAGATATCACCATGGACTCTATCAAGCCCAAAATCGCTCCCAACCTTGACCTTTATGAATCGGTTCAAATTCATCCAATCGTTCGGTGGGAAATCTACCATCGTTTGAATCAACTCTCGATTCCGTGCTGGTGTGCAATGGGGCAACCACTCCATGTGCAAATCGATAGTGCGATCGCTGCAGTTCAGCTTTGGAGCGTTGTCAAGCAAACAACTGCACCTCGACGCGATGGCATTGCTTGGTTAGAACGCTGTTGGAGCCTTTAATATGACATCATCATCGATTCCATTTAACGTCTATGATCCCAGTTCCTACTCAGCCGATATAGAGATGATTCAGGGAACGTATCTGGGTGGCACACTGTCCTCTAAAGGATACTTGAAAGGATTACGTCTTCAGCATCATGAAAGCGAATCTTTTATCAAACTATCAAAGCCCATTGGATGTGCGATCGCCCAAACAATTCAGCCGGGTACAACCATTCAGGTTTGGGGTCGCCCTACGAAAGACGGCTTAAACGCATTGCGAGTCGTTCCTATTTCCCAGCAAGACGCCTTAATCGATAGTTCCAATCCTCAGATTCCTGAGCAAACACCACCCAGATTTACGCTTCGTCTATGTACGCGGGGAAAATGCGGTAAGCGGGAAAGCACCCATCTATTACAGGCGTTGCAAACCGCTATTCAGGAACAAAGGCTAGACCATCGGGTAACTATTAGCACCGATGGATGTCTGAAAAACTGCAAACACGGGCCGACTCTTCGCATTGAACCTGGGGGAATCCAATATAGCTATGTTCAGGTTCACGACATTCCAGGTATCTTGAAGCGCCACTGTTCTGACCACCATCCACCAAGGCGTTTCGCAGAGTAATATCAATTCTTGGAATTGGAACGACAGATTGGTAGGGGAGTTTGCGAAACGCCTCTACCCTAAATTAATTTATAATCTTGATTTGCAGAACTAATATTAGCTCACAGTTTTTTGGGTGATCGTTAGGAGGATGTGAGTCATATAAGGACTGTAAACAATTCCTAATTAAGCGCAGGTATTTACAGGTATCTTCTTGGTTAAATCTATTGACTAACTCTTAAAAAAAAATAAAGACCAAAATCGTTGTTGCTGGGAAAAATCGCGGAGACTGGTTGAACTGTATTCAATTTGGAGCAAGCCGGAACGATCCCGTCGTTCTGCCAATACCAGACCGTCTAAGCAGAGATTGGGTTCTAGCGTTAAGCACACTACGAGTCTGCTTCACTATTCTCGAAATAACATAACGTCAACTCTTAAAACATCCTCTGAGCGTGTAGAGATAAGAGGTCTTAGCTTTGTTATGAAACGCTCTCAAAGTGCTTGCTATAAACACAGCATTTTGCAACGTAGGACACATTAAAGAAAAATAACTTATCTAGAATAAGTAGAAACTTAACCCGACAAGTGTAGATATTAAGGGTAGAAAGAAGTCTTTAGATTCTTTTAACTTTTAGACTCTTTCAATATAGTTGTTCCTGTTGACGATGGCAAGGTAATTAATAGACTTTTTTGATCGTTCGGATAGTTGATGTTCTATGCAAGCCTGTGTCGGTTTAAGCGCGATACGTTGAATGACAACTCACGGCTTGTAGGTTGAGAATCAGTGATCCCGATCGATTTACACGTTTTGAATTACATTTTTCCACTGTAGGTAGGCTCAAAGACGCTCATGGCTTATTCCATCACTAAGACATGCACTCAGTGCTCTATTTGTACGCCACAGTGTCCGACTGGGGCAATCAAGGTCGTTGAGGATGAATATTGGATTGACCCGATGGAGTGCGATCGCTGTGAGGGAGTTGCCCTAGAACCTCAGTGCGTTGCCAATTGCCCCGTCGAGTCGCCAATTCCGCTGCAAGCCAAGAAAGGACGCTGCAAAAAGCAAGAGCGTCCAATGCTGAGCCTCGACTTATTTCTGAATGGAAAGAATAATACCTTTGCGTCAGCCATCGTTATTTGGGAACTATGCAATGTCCTGACACAAAATCAATCCCTTCCCTGGCAAACTGATGATGATGGGCACTATGTCTATCAGCGTCAGGTCAATCAAGGGCGAGGGCAGGTGTCATTTTGGATTACAGAGTCACTTGATCCCGATGATGATGTGTCGCTATTAGCCCCACAGAAGGCGGAGCAGGCGATCGCCAATTTAGATATTCGTTCAGCCTGTCTCCACTTGATCTATGCTGCCCATGCGACCAACATTGAGGCTCCGTGGGAAAACGAAATTGTCATTAGCGATCGCCAGATTGAGAGCTATCTAGGACTGGATAAACGCAAAGATTTGAGCAAGCTCGAAAAGCTCCGACTCATCAAAGAACTCGCCCAGCAACCCTGTTTGATGGTCGGAAGTATCCAATGGCCTCGTCGAGGAAAAGTTCCCGAATTTACGACAGACAAAGACAGGATTTGGCGGTTAAACGACGTTCAGCAACACTTTGAGGAAGATAGTCTAGGGTGTAGACATCTTGTGGGGTTAACCTTTCATATCCAGGCAGGGGAATGGTCGCGGCACTTCCTAAATCAACATGGGTATTGGAATCATTCGGCATTTTATCAGTACGGAAATTTGCCTAGTAGCATTCTGCCAGAAGTCATGAGCAATTGGCAGCAGCACGAAGGTGCCATGCGGATATTACTTTGGCTACTGTTTAAGACTAAGATGGGGCATGACCAGCGGATTACGGCTCAAACGTTAATGCGGGTTGCCTATGGCGACGATCGCCTCAGACGAGCCTTTACTCAATCCTCACTGCAAAAGCGCCTCATCAAAACCTTCGAGGGGGATTTGGAGACACTGTACTATCACGGTGTCAACCCAGTATTTGATCCAGAAACCTATCCACCTGATATTCAACCCTTGTGGGCAAAGATCATCGATTTACCAGATGACGCTGAAGCCGCCCTTGATTTCTGGATTGAAGATGGTGGACGCGAACAGCGCATGACCGACTCTGCGCCACGTGGCAAGTGGCGACGGTTGATCAATGCGCGGTTTCTCAGATTCGACCTTCCTGAGACATGGGAAGTTAAGCCGTCGCGTCCAAAAGCTAAAAAACGTCAGAGTCGAGAAAGCCGCAGACGGTCTAGCTCTGCTCACTCATCTATTGCATCTCTTTCAGGGGATCAGATCCTCGCAGCGCGGAAAGAGCTGCGGCTGAGTCAAAGACAGCTCGCAGAGGAGATGGGTAAGAGTCAGAGTTGGATTCGCGATGTAGAAAAGGGGCGATTTCAGCCCAGCGGCAGCGATCGGCTCATGCTCCGCGAAATTCTAAAAATCGACCCGCATTTAAGTCTAGAACGACAGTGAGTATGTCGAATCCTGCTATTGCTCAGCATCGATGAAATACTCGTCCCCTGTCCCCAAAATACTCGTCCCCCTCTCGAAAAATACTAGTTCCCGCCCCCTCTCGTTTCTCTTAAGAAGGCGTTAACTATGGGGTTGAGCCTTTGAGTACAGTGCCAATATTTAATAATCTAACCTGATACTAAAACTCTACTATTCAAACCTGAAGAGGTATAACCTTTCTAAGGCGTAACCAAGCTCAAGGTTTATCAGAGCCGATTATTCAGGCTATGGACTCCTCAGGATATCTTGCCAGGTAGTATCAGTGATTTAGGCAACGTTTTAGGTGAGTAATTACGGGTTTCAACTGAAACGAGAGTAGTTTCACGAGGAACTAATACCAATCGTCCATGACGCAGCGGCGTCACCTCCAACGATAAAAATCTATTTTCAGAGCAATTCTGCGAAGTAGAGGTATAGATCAAACTCTGAAGACCACTCAGCTCTCACCTACCAATCCAAAATCGAAAGTCCAAAATCGGGAATTGGTCTAATGCAGCCTTACGCTCTCGCGTTAGGACGTTGAACGTGTGGTGAGCCCCCGCGACCCGGCGACTCTACACACAGACCTGAGCCTGTAGGGCTACACCTCCAGAAAAGCTTAATGCCAAATTCGCGCACCCAGCGTCAGGTAGTCCCGTCGTTTTTGGGCAGGAACCCTATTTTATCATGATGAAAATTAAATCAATCTTAGACGCGTTGCGCCCTGTGCAAGATCCTGAACTCCAAAAGAGTTTAGTTGACTTAAATATGATTCGCAATGTTCGGATCAAAGATGGTCGGGTAAGCTTCATTTTAGTCTTGACGACCGTATCATGCCCTCTGCGAGACATCATCGTTGAAGACTGTCAGCGCGCTGTCAAGCAACTACCTGGAATAGAAGACGTATACATCAAAGTTACCGCCGAAATTCCTCAACAAAAACCGTCCTCAGATCGGCAATCTATTCAGGGCATTAAGAATATTTTGGCCGTTTCAAGCGGCAAGGGAGGCGTGGGTAAAAGCTCTATCGCAGTCAATGTGGCGATCGCTCTCGCCCAGGCGGGTGCCAATGTTGGTTTACTGGATGCTGACATTTATGGCCCCAATACCCATAAAATGCTAGGGCTTGAAGATGCCAAATTGATCCTACAACCTGGAATCAAAAATCAGGAAATCAAACCAGCCGAAAACTACGGCGTGAAGTTGGTATCGATGGCTTTCTTTATCGGCTTTGATGAACCTGTTATTTGGCGAGGCCCCATGCTAAATGGTGTGATTCGTCAGTTTCTCTATCAAGTGGAATGGGGAGAATTGGATTACTTGATTGTAGATATGCCACCCGGCACGGGTGATGCTCAGCTTACGTTATCTCAAGCAGTCCCGTTGGCAGGAGTGGTCATCGTCACCACTCCCCAAGAAGTCTCCCTGCTTGATGCGCGTCGTGGGCTGAAAATGTTTGAGCAAATGGGAGTCAGAATCCTTGGAATCGTTGAGAATATGAGCTATTTCGTGCCACCCACACAACTCAACGTGAGTTATGACATCTTTGGATCGGGTGGCGGGAAAAAAGTATCTCAAGAGTTAGACGCCCCCTTGCTAGGCTGCATTCCACTAGAAATTGCTCTAAGAGAAGCGGGCGATCGCGGCGTGCCCATTTTGATTTCACACCCCGATTCAGTTTCGGCGAAAGCGCTGCGTGATTTAGCAGCCAATATTGCCGCTCAAGTATCGGTTGCAGCCCTTACCTAAAAAACCGATCCAAACACCTCGTCAGGGGGGCTGGGATTTCCAAAAACGCTAGCGAGTTTTCGGATATATAGCTTCACGATCTCGTGTTAGGACGCCAAACGTGTGTAGAACCCGCGACCGCGCGGTCGCGCAGCGTTCCGGGGGAAAGCATCTCTGTCACGAGAACTTTAGTTGCCCAGGCTACTTTTCAAACATCCTCTAATCCCACTCTAGACAATACTGCGCTGCTGACAAAACTCCTGAAAGGTATATTCTGTGCTGTAGCATGGTCGTCGGCTACGCTCAGCCCACAGCGTCTGCCAATCTGTGAATTTCGACTCCGCCCAATCTACTCCGAGCTATGCCAGTTCTTTTGCTGCTAGGTTAATAGATCGTGCTTTATAGATCGTACTTTTCAGATTTTTGGCGACAGTATCTCTGTTTCACCGCTTAGGACTCGTAAGGAAATAACTTTTACATCTTTCAGGTCAAATGGATCTACTATTGATTCATGACAGATGACGATCCGCTTGCCCAAAAACTACTCACGATTTTGCCGCATCTCAATGAGAAACAG
>JBNPEB010000028.1:0-99524 GCA_051117335.1 Elainellaceae cyanobacterium | reverse complement strand
TGCATTGGCATCACTCCAGGGGCGACTGCGGGCCATAGTCCTTGCCTCCTCTCTCGCTGGTCTCCAACAGTTCCACCCTATCGTGTATTTCCGTTTGGGCTTAAGTTGACACCAGTGACGGCCGTTTGCCCGTACAGTCATGATTCACGATCCAAAATCATTCCTGAATTCAGCAACGCCAGAAAAGTTAATTGCAGCCGTACAATTCGGTTTGTTTGTATCCCCTAGTCGCTGAACTACTTAGGTTTCGACTTATCTGCTTCCAGTACAATAGGTAGTATTGCACTGAAGAGTTTAGGTTGTTGACCATGACCCTCGAACAGCTTGAAGCCGAAGTCCTTGCACTTCCAAAAGATTCTCAAGTAATTTTATTAGCGCGATTACTCGAACGATTAGGTCAAGACAACGAAATAGACCCGGAGATCACAGATAGCTGGGCTGAAGAAGCTGAGAAGCGTGATGAAGCCGTGAATCGCGATCAGACTATTGGTATTCCTGCTGAAGAGGTGTTTCAACGAATTCGCGCATCTCTGCAATGACAAAAATCATATTTCATCCGTTGGCAGAGCCTGCCTAAATTTCCTTACTCACTTCTGTACCGTATTACTAATGACGATTTAATTCGGATTCTAGCTATAGCGCATCACAAACGTAAGCCTCAATACTGGATTGGTCGAGAGTAGTCACCACCTGTCATATGAAACGATTCTCTTCAGCAGGAGTTAGTTAATGTCGAGTTCACTGATGTCTGATGCGGGTCAACGCTTAGAAAAAGCGCTTCGCTACGTGACGATTTCTCCCGATTCGATTGAGCGGTTGAAATATCCAAAGGCAAGCCTCAATGTGTCGATTCCAGTACGAATGGATGATGGGTCATTGCGAGTGTTTCAGGGGTATCGAGTGCGCTATGACGATACGCGAGGGCCGACCAAGGGTGGGGTGCGGTTTCATCCCGATGTGTCTCTCGACGAGGTGCAATCCCTCGCATTTTGGATGACCTTTAAGTGTGCTGTTTTGAACCTGCCATTTGGAGGCGCGAAAGGGGGAATCACGCTTGACCCTAAATCGGTTTCCAGTGGTGAGCTGGAGCGGCTGAGCCGGGGCTATGTGAATGCGATCGCCGATTTTATCGGGCCTGATGTCGATATCTTGGCTCCCGATGTTTATACCAATCCTACGATCATGGGCTGGATGATGGAACAATACTGCATCATTCGCAGACAATCGTTACCGGCGGTGGTGACAGGCAAACCCGTCGTCATGGGAGGCAGCCTCGGGCGAGAAACCGCTACCGCGATGGGAGCCTTTTTTGTGATGACTACTGCTCTTGCGAAATTGGGTCAAGCACCTGCCAATACAACCGTTGCGGTTCAAGGGTTTGGCAACGCCGGGGCTGTCGTTGCTGATTTACTTGCCAAAGCCGGATGCCGAGTTGTGGCAGTCAGTGATTCTAAAGGTGGAATCTATGCCCAGCAGGGGTTAGACATTCGCAGCATCCGTCAGTTTAAAGAATCCAGTCGCACGATGAAAGCCGTCTACTGCAAAGAAACGGTTTGCCATGTGGTTGAGCATGATGTGATCAGTAATGAGGATCTACTCACCCTCGACGTAGATGTGTTGATTCCAGCAGCGTTGGAAAATCAAATTACTGCTCAGAATGCCGACCAGATTAAGGCGAAGTATATCTTTGAAATTGCTAATGGGCCGACGACTCCTGACGCAGACCGAATCTTAGAAGCAAACGGCATCTATGTCTTTCCTGACATTTTGGTCAATGCAGGTGGGGTGACGGTCAGCTACTTTGAATGGGTACAAAATCGCAGTGGATACTACTGGACGCTTGAGAAAGTGAATCGATGTCTAGAAGAAAAAATGACCGCAGAAACCGAGCACATCTGGGCGATCGCCCAAGATTTGTCGATCTCGCTCCGTACTGCTGCCTATGTCTATGCGCTCAACCGCTTAGAAGAAGCATTTGAAGCCAAAGGTCGCAGAGTTCAATATTGAGACATCCAATATTACGAGTGAATAGTAGCTCACTCTTCAACTGCCCCTAACAGTTTGAGCATTACCTTCTGGGTTTCTGCAAGCCCGATTGCTCCCGTAATATTCATGCCTTCATAGGGTCTATCTGCTTTTAAGATTTTTTGGCATGCCCCCGTCTTAACATCCCAAAGCCTCAGTGTTTCATCTTCGCTGCCACTTGCCAGAAAGCGTCCATCCGGGCTAAACGCAACCGAGGTCACCGAATCAGAATGTCCTCGCAAAATCCTGAGGCACTGACCTGTATCAACACTCCATAGTCGGATTGTCTGATCATCACTGCATGTGGCGATCGCCCGCCCATCAGGACTAAATGAAAGCGACATAACCGAGTTGGTATGTCCTTGAAGCACTCTCAAACAGCGCCCTGTGGCAACATCCCAAAGCCGAACCGTCGGATCATCGTCATGCCCGCTACTTGCGAGAATTTGACTATACTTCTGTGAGGATGTTTCACGAACAGGGCTAAACGCCACTGACCAGACCCAATTTAGATGTCCGTGGAGGTGTTTCATGCATTGTCGGGTGCGGAGATTCCATAGACAGATGGTCTGATCGGCACCACTGCTGGCAAGGATTTGCCCATCGGGGCTAAACGCGACAGCCAACACCCAATTGGAATGCCCTTGTAAGATACTCATGCATTCCCCTGTGGTCGTATCCCATAGCCGCACGGTTTGATCGGCACTGCCGCTTGCCAACACGGTGCCATCTGGACTAAATGTGACTGATGAGACCCAATCAGTGTGTCCTTGCAAGGCTTTAATGCACTGCCCGGTGCGAATATCCCACAGTCGCACTCGATGGTTATAACTCCCACTAGCTAAATACTGTCCATCTGGACTAAATGCAACTGAAGATACCCAACTGGTGTGACCTTGGAGCGTTTTGATACACTGCCCTGTCGTAGGGTTCCAAAGCCTGACAGATTGGTCTTGACTGCCGCTGGCGAGAAGTTGTCCGTCTGGGCTAAAGACGACTGAATAGGCAGAATTGATATATCCCAACAGCGTTTTGAGGCGTTGTCCGGTTTGGGTGTCCCAAATGCGAACCGTTTGGTCATGGCTCCCGCTGGCTAAGGTGTCTCCATCGGGGCTAAAGGCAACAGAATGAATACAGCTATCGTGTTCTAGCAACGTTTTCAAACAGGTGCCGGTTTGAGTGTCCCAAAGTCTCACAATTTTGTCACAGCTTTCTCCCGTCAGCGTTCTTCCATCCGGGCTAAAGGCAACGGAATGAACTCCGCTGCTCGCCCCGTACAGTGTATTTACGCATTGTTTAGTTCGGACATCCCAGAGCCTTACCGTGTGATCATCGCTACTGCTGGCGAGAGTTTTTCCATCGGGGCTCCACGCCACCGACCACACCCAATGGGTATGTCCTTCCAGTACGGTCAGACACTGCCCCGTTTGAATATCCCACAGGCGAACGGTTTGGTCTTGCCCACCACTGGCAAGGGTTTTTCCATCGGGGCTCCATGCCACTGACCACACCCAATGGGTATGTCCTTTCAATACAGTCAGACCCCGCCCCGTTTGAATATCCCAGAGGCGAATGGTGTGATCTTGACTACCGCTGGCGAGGGTTCGTCCATCGGGGCTCCACGCCACTGACCAAATTAAGCTGCTATGCCCCCTCAAGGTTTTGTCGCACTGCCCCGTGCGAGTATTCCAAATACAGACGGTTTGATCATCCCCTCCACTCGCAAGCGATCGCCCATCTGCACTCCAGGCAATCGACCACACCCAATTGCTGTGCCCTCGACAAACGAGTTGGGGTTGCCCATCAACGACGCCCCAAAGACGCACCTCACCGCTGCTGTCTCCGGTTGCCAACCGCCTGCCATCAGGACTGTACGCAACCGTTAACACACTCCCAAAGGGTTGAGTAAACGCTGACTTCGCGAATTGAGCATGAGAAAAGTTGACCCGCCGCAAATTAACGTATTGCAAGTCTGCATGCCAAATCGGCAAATCAGAAAAATCATAGCCCGTTAAATCAATATTTAAATACGCGCACAGATTAATCAGGTTGCCGGTGCCATAGCCACCTTGTTGATTGCTCTGATTGCGCAACTGCTTCAAAATCAAACCAATCTGTCGTTCGAGGGCTTGAGGAGAAAAGTTGGTATGGAGCTGGTTTGCGATGGGTTGTAATATGAGCCGCCGTTGCCCCTCTCGGAGATAGTCTTTGACGGTGGTTTTGATCAGAGCATGGCTGCTAAATAGCTGAATGTTGGCATTCTTTAGCTCTTGATAAATCTGTTCGATCAAAAAATCGGTGACATATTCCATCACCACGGGTTGAAGCGTAAATCGGCTATTTCGCTTTTCTATCAGCGATCGCCCCAGCAGCGAATCCACCACATCGAGCCAATGCCCTGATAGAGACGGAAGAACATCGGGGAACAACTCCTGCAACGATACGGGTTCTCGATTGATGGCTAACCAATACATCAAGTCTTTTTCAGCCGAAGAGAGCTGATCAAATTCCTGCTTTAAGAAATCACGAATGCCTCCAAAAACGGATTGACCCTGTTGAAGAAATTCTCGAACATTGCCATCAAACAGTTCTTGAAGCGCCTTCGACACGATCTTCAAGGCCAGAGGATTTCCGTTATAGGTTTCGATCAGGCGTTCCCATTCTGCATCAGTGGCTTTAACATACCCTGCTTGGTGGAAGATTTCTTTTGCTGTATCTCCCGATAATCCCTCTAGTCGTAATGAGCGAACCGGGAGCGTCGCGCCGACTAACTCAACGAGTGGCTCGGGGCGTTCTCGGCTAGTTAGAATCACGCAGCTCTGATGTTGAGATTCTCCAACTCGTTTTAGAAATTGGCTGTAGTCTTCATAATTGAGATGATATTGTTCACCTTTCAGAGATTGATTGATCAAAGATGGATCTGACCGGTGGCGATCGAGTACAGCGTCAAAATTATCTAAGATAATCAAACATCGGTGCGATCGCAGATAGCCCAATAGTTGATAAATAAGCTTACTAGAACTGTCAGGCAAATCAGCCCCATCGTATGCGTCAAGTGTCTGAATAATCCGCTTAATGGTTTCAGTCAATGAAGGCGCATCTCGAAGAGACTGCCAAACAATATATTCAAATCGAACTCGAACCTGTTCAAATAATTTTACGGCGAGTGACGTCTTTCCCATTCCTCCCATGCCTAAGATGGCAATCAATCGACAGCGATCGAGAACAGCCCATTGTTCTAAAATCGTGAGTTCACGAGTGCGTCCGCTGAATGTTGAGACATCCGGAGCGTCTTGCACGCCTGTCCAATTCTTCAGAGGCTCTGGGGCTGATGTTTGGATTAAAAATTGGGTTTGCGCTTGTTCGTCTGGCGATAAATTGGGTTGTGAATAGACATAATCATCACTGGTTATTTCTACCCCAAAGACGCGGAAAAGTGTGCGAATTGAGCTTTCGTCAACCCCGACCTGACGCCGCAAAATTTTTCTAACGGTCGCTGGGTGCAGCCCTTGTGAATCAATCAGTTGAGACTTTTGCGAGATTTTTTTAGGAGTATATCGTTCGTTTTCTTCGTTCTCTAATTGAGAAATTCGCGCCTGGATTTTTTCCCATCCAGCTACGCTTAAAAGGACACCTCGATAACGCTTTGTGTACCGTCGAGTAGGCATTTTAAAAACTAAAGTTATCTAAACCAGTTATCTAAACTAAGACGATGTGTCATTTAAACAAGCGTAAACAGGCGACATTCTCTTGAAATCTGAATCTATACCAAGTGCAACTCGAGAGCTGGAGTTTTTTCATGGGCAGAACTCCAGTTCTGAACTTGGATGAGGTTTAATTAAAGCCTGAGTAAATAGACTTACTTGAAAAAGAGGTTGAGTATAGCAATCTCAAATGAGTTGTGAGTGGTAGAGCAGTTGTCACCCGCCCTACCGCTCACACACAATTCACCAGCGATTTAGGAATCGCTATATCAAGTAAGGTCGTCAGGCTCTTCATGTGCGAGATGTACCCAGTCTCAAGAATGGTCGTATGAATGGATACATTCTCAATGTATCGAACGCAGAATCTTAAACTTTAAATGGTTAGAAAAAAGTAACAGTCTCCTCTACAAATAAATCTACAAATAAACCTTATTTAAGGGGATAGGGCGCTTATTCTGTTGGTTAAAGTTGGATGGCAACGTCTGGTTTCTGGTGGGTTGACTCCAAGAACCCACAACGTTGAGTTGCGCTTGTATAGCAGCAGTTTATTCTTCGAGAACCCGCTTCCTAAGAAAAAATACTTAGGCAAAGCGGTTAGGCTCCAGAATTTTTATTAACTTTCTGCTTATCTTTGCTTATCTTTGCCCCAGTTGCCAACTTAGAGTATTAGCGTAGATCGCAATAGCATTTTTGGAAGGTATTAAACTCTCTCATAGACACTCAAGGTTGAGGAACTGTTCCGAGCACTCCAGTTTTCTAACGATTCTTTTAATAAAGGAACTTTCCATCCATTATTAAGCTCACTGACTGTAGATAGAGACGAAATTAGTCTTGTCTTATCAGTTTTATCGCAAGGCAAATTTCTCTTAGAGAGAGCGCCCAAATTTGAGCATTTGGCTCTCGGATAGTGGTGAAAGTTTCAAAGAAGACATTCATTATCGATCCGAACTCTGAGAGAAATTTGCAATGCGAAACTAATAAATGATCGATCACTTGATGCATGATCAAGGCGAGTATTGCTCGTCTGATTTTTGCCTTGTGTTGAGTCTTGAAGGTGAAAATTTATAACCGATTGGAACGAATTGGAGGAGAGCGAGGTGAAAAATATCAGCGGAATTATAGAAACATTTGCGACTCAATTTGAAGTAGAAAACTCTGTTAAAATTTTAGAAAAATCTGGCTTTAATACCAATCAGCTATCGATTCTCGGAAAGAATTATAAAACTACAGATAATATTCACGGGTTTTTAATTTGGCACGGGCAAGCAGAATTAGGGAAGGACGAAGACGTCCATTTTGGTGTCTGGATTGGGGGATTATTTAGCTTGTTAAAAGGTGCAGGACTCCTTTTTATTCCAGGGGTTGGCTCTGTAATTGTCGCGGGTTATTTAACAAGTTCTTTAGGTCAGTTGATTGAAGAAACCGCTGGCGATGATTTAGACACTAATGCGTTAAGTAGTTTAACCAGCATGTTGTCGAGTCTCGGCATGTCTGAAAAAGATGCGCTGCGATATGAAACCCAAGTCAGAGCTGGACGATATTTGTTGATTGTCACGGGGACTCAAGTCAATTTGGAGCGTGCTCAAAAGATTTTGCATTGTTCAGATTCAAGGTCTGATTTAGCAGCGATCGCCAATTAATCATCACCTTAATCTGCGTATTGAATGTATGTTTGGCAGTTGTATTGATGCCGAATAATTTGAATATAGGAGAATATCCGAATGTCTATCTCCAGGAATGGCAGGGCATTGAAAATGCCTAAGTTTCATCAGAATCAGAGGGTATCGTTTGCGGGAGGAAGTGGAAGAATTAAAACTCGCCGTATGGACTCGACAGATTGGCTTTATGCAGTCGAAATGCCAATAAAACCCGACCAAAATCTTCATCGAATGAGCAAGCAAACAACTCTTTTTCTGCACGAATCAGAACTGGATGCCGTTAAAGATTCGTGATTGATATAGCGATTCTAAATCGCTTGTGAATTGTGTGTGAGCGGTGGGGCGGGCGCCGCCCGCCCCACCGCTCGCAACCCCATCTGAGATTGCTATATAGCAATCCTACCTGTCCATTAATGCAACCTGAGGCGATCAAAATGCAATCTGATTGTAATTATTCCTATCCCTTGAATATTGAGCATCCTTATACGACTGAAACATTTGTCAAAGTAGTCAAAGGAGCTTCAAAAGGGCGCATCGGCAAAATTTCAAGTATGACCCAATCCGGAACATACTTCATTAAAAAACGATCAGAAAATGGCGATGGCACTATCGAATCTGCACCCGATGGGCCATTTTTGCCAGATGAATTTGAGCTGCTACCAAACTCTAACGTTTGCGATCGCTAATCGTGTCATCTGAAAAATTAATCGGCAAGACAATCAGTGTATTGCCTTGCCGACCCAAAACATATACGGCTTGCCCTGTGGCGATCGCCATGTCTGAGACTTGACACCGAGCTTTCCAGAGCGATCCTTGATAGGCCACCTCTCCGGTTCCACCCTGAGGAATCGTATCAGAGACTTCGGCTTCAATATTGGATTGCAGCTCAGCCGACTGCTTGGGCACCATGCCGCGCATCACGACCGCTAATGAAATAGACAAAATACTCCACAGCAACATTTGGACCGCCATAGACGGTATGTTTAAAGCTGCGATCGCCGTAATTAGGGCAGCCAAACCAATTGCAGCGATGCTAGGTTCTCCTACTAGCATCCCTAGCATCAAAAACATCAAGCCACCAATTAACCAGAGGGCTTGTTCTGATTGAGCAGTTGTCAAGTCTTGCCAGTTCATTCCAAATGCTCTATCCCCTATTGAGTGATCATGCCCGGCCAATACTCTGGTGAAGTCATGATTGTATCAGCAACCGATCGCGAGCAAACGATATTGGAATTTTACTCCGATGGACGACATCGAGCGATCGCCCTCGGTGTCTTTTGTTATGAGCGCGATCGCCGACGATACCGCACCCGACGTCTAGGACGACTAAAGAACCGAGACGCCGCTAGCGGCAAGCTCAGCGGAGGAATAAACATCATCAGCGGCAAATTTTTTGACAAATAATTAATGCTGGTGGTGAATACAGTCTCTGATTGATGCTTGTTAGCACGCTTGGGCACCGTTGGAGACACGACCTGTTCCAGCGGGCCTGCTGCCATCTGAAACCAGTCATGAAGGTTGGGTGGAACGTCGTGGTTGAGCCTCAGCTTAATAGAATCAGTCGACCATGCCTGGACATAATCCGGTGTTAGAAATGATTCATAGAGTTTAGCTTCGGGCGTATCTTGCTTAACAAACGCGAGGCTAATGCCTTGCAGCATCTGACGAAGTCCGTCAGTTTCCTCTCGCCGTCTCTCTCTCAAAAATAGGCTCTGAGTCAAGGCATAGTTGAGATTAGCCGGGTCGCCTGCGCTCAAATGAGTGCCTCCAATGGCAGTTAGCAGCAGCTGGTCAGGATTTGTGAGTTGCGAAAACGGCAATAATTGCTGGCTGAGAGCAGGCGTAATGGAATCGTCGGTCGCAGACAAAATGATCGCGGGCGTCGAAATCATCGATAGCCCAGACATTCCAAAAATACGGCCCATCACTGGATTGAGCGCAATCACCCGAGATACACGGGTATCACGGAAACTCGGCTGATTCGGAGATAAGTCGGTGGCAGTGCATTGGAGCCAATCCGCGGGAGAAAGCTCAACCAAACTCCGCTCATTGCAGAACTGTTGCAAAGAGGCAATGTCTAATGTCGCACCTGCCAACGCTAACGCCGTGTAGCCCCCCAACGAATGCCCGATGACCGTTACCTTGTCAGTATTGAGACGACCGCCCAATATGCTGGAATATCGGTTGAGGCGATCGAGTTCATCCAAAAGAAAGCTTACATCTTTGGGACGATCGATAAATTCAGTTGCGGGGAGAATATCACTCAATCGTCCACTGCCCGATTCGCCAAGCGTAATACCTGCTAGCCACGCCACGTTGCTGCCGGGGTGCTCTAACGCGGCAACGGTCAACCCTTGGGAGGCGAGGTGTTGAGCGAGGTAGCTCAAAAATCGGCGATCGGCCCCAAAGCCATGAGAAATGACAACGAGGGGCCCCCGGCTCCAGCGACTCCAATACAGGTCAACTGGAATCGTGCGATCGCGCTCCCTGTCTTGGAACTTCAACGTTTGTTGACGGACGCGTTCATGCCCATTGGCGGTTGGGTCAAATGGGGCATAGAAAGGGTCAGACGGAATGGTTAATTCTCGCTCTAGCACTGAACTGAGTGCATGACTTTGCCAGTAGGGCAGATTCAGTTGGGAGGCTAGGGCGATCGCCGACGTGGTATCTAACGTAATGGTCTCCTCTGGAAACGCGCGCAAAAATCCCAACAAACTCAGTCCGTCCTGGTCATGAACGGCAAGCTTGAGAGCCTGCTGAATATCTTCAGGAGCACTCTCTGGAATCGCGAGCTCTAAGGTTTCGAGCAAACGTCCCCCTTCCGTTGACCTCAATAAATCGTCAACAAGGCGATCGCTCACATCTGGATTGAGCTGAATATGACTCTGCAACGCCTGCTGCACATCATCCGTTAGCAGCGGTGCGAATAGTCGCAACCCAGAAGGCACCTCTCCCGTTTCTGCAAAATTTTCCAGATCTTCAAGGGCGATCGGCTGCTCAACGGGGCCCAGCCGAAGTGTAATCCGTTCTGCTGCTAGGACAGGTAGCGCTACTCCCCAAATTGAGGCAATACTCAGCCCATATAAAATCCCTTTAAGGAGTTGCCAAACGGGAGACTTGGCGGGATGGTGACGGCTCAATGGCAGGGAAGAAAATTTAGAAATCACGCGGTCAAAAGCCAAAAACGATAGAGGGCTAAACTGACGAAACTCTCGAGGTGGCTTCACAGGAACCTCACGTTGAAGCAGAGCAAACAATGATCCCAACGGGGCAAGACGCTATCCTAACGAGAATGGCGAGACTATAGCGGTATGCGCTTGAGTTAAGTACGGTGATGTGGGGCGCGCCGCGCCCCACATCACCGTTTCTATACTTGACGCAATTGCACATTGCTATAGATCCATAAGAAAATTTATTTGAATAAAGATATTTGTATCGCGTTTCCCTATCATGTCGTTTAGTTATCACTACAGACTAGGTATGGAGTTCAAATGTTTATAAAACTTGAAGTTTAATGATGGATTGGCTAAGGAGTCTCCACCCCTCATTTTGTCTGAATTATCATCTAGGCGAATCTATCGAGAGGTTGGGTGCGGGGTCAGAAAGCCAGTCAATCTGTTGAGCATTTTCTGTCAATCGAGCCTGTCGTTGCCCTAACGAGCGTGCATGCGCACAAAATAACCCCAGTGGAGTATCTAGCAGAGCGTCAACAGGTGTGTGTCGAGTCATCATACGTATACCGATAATGGGCACTTCTTTTAGTAGCCAACGACTCCATCGATATAAATTTTCTCGAAGCGTCAACTCTCTCATGAGATCGACGCCATGCAGTTCATATAGATAGCGATTGGATTGACCATATCGTGCCCATTGATGACGCAACTCAGTCAGAGTCGACCGATGACGGTGTTTGACAATCGATTGGTCTGCAAAGCGAATCTGCCAAGCCGTTTCCTGCTGGATTCTCCAACATAAGTCGGCGTCTCCTCCGGTTGTTAAATAGGGACGAAATAGACCGACCGTTTTTAGCGCTTGCCGCCGAATTGCCAGATTTGCAGTTTGCCCGTAAGGATAAAACGAATGTGCCAACGTATGCTTTTGGGAAAGCGTTTCTTGGCGATCGGCATATCGCTCTAGCGCATTGCGGCTCGGAAGAGCCACGACCTCTCCAGCCACGATCCCCACCATGGGCTCAGCAAAGGGACGCATCAACTGTTCGAGCCAGTCGGGTTGAGGACGACAATCTGCGTCAGTAAATGCAATGATCTCTCCGGTAGCCGCTTTGATGCCGGTGTTTCTCGCGGCATACGAGCTTTGAATATTAGCCTCACACAAGGTACGCAGACAAATGCCTCGGTCGCGGCTAGTTTGCACAGAATCTTCTAGCAGGGCTGATGTGCGATCGCCACTATTATTGTCTACCAACACATATTCAACGCGATCCGGGGGATATGTTTGATGCCATAAACAGCTCAGCAGGTCAGGTAGATCAGCTTCACCGTTATAGATCGGCACTACCACCGATACAAATGGCATCGGGGTAGGATAAGGGGTGTTCGAACCAACTAACGACATAGCCTCCCTATACTCATCGCGTCTTGATCGCGTCTCTATTATGCCTATACATTCCTGTTATAGCCGCTCAGCATTGCGTATCTCGAATGTTTATTTATGACGGATTCAACGAATAAACCGACCCACGTCATCATCGGCGTCATGGGGCCTGGAGACGGAGCAGGGTTGGATGACTGCGAAGCAGCGTATCAACTCGGTCAACTCATTGCAGGCTGTGGATGGGTGGTCTTGACAGGAGGACGTAATGCCGGAGTCATGGATGCAGCCAGTCGAGGGGCTAAGGACGCTGGCGGATTAACAATCGGAATTTTGCCAGGAGGCGATCGCACCTCGATGTCTGCTGCTGTCGATATTCCAATCGTGACGGCAATGGGCAACGCTCGGAACGCGATCAATGCGCTCTCTAGCCATGTGATGATCGCCTGTGGCATTGGCGCAGGTACAACCTCTGAAATTTCACTAGCGCTCAAAGAACAGACGCCCGTCATTTTGCTCAATCAATCTCTAGAAACCTACAGGTTTTTTCAGCAACTCGCGGGCGAGCAGGTTTGGATGGCCCAATCACCCCATGATGCGGTGGCGATCGCCCAACAGCTCCTTGAGCAACAAGCGTTTCAATAGCTTTCATCCAATATCCCCCTAAATTGGCTTAGACCGACAGTAAATCGACTGGGAGGAGATCGCAATAGCAGGTAATGACGGCATGATGTCTCCGATATTGATGCCCCGATCTGCCCATCCCTCCCGAATCTTGATTCCTTGGCCCGAATCTCTATTCCTTGGATAGATGATCTCGTCCCGATAGACGGTATCGTATTCAAAGGATCAGGTAACCTGACCCCTACATTGTCCGAAATTCTGTAGGGGCGAGGTTTTCTCACCCAATGCAGAATCTTCTATCAGTCAATCAGCAGTACTGGTCTTTCAAGCTAGATTCACAGATTAAGGCTTTATTGAGGCTACCAAACTGTTACTTTCCAGATTGAGATTGCGCGATTTTTGAGAACCGTCTGCTAGAGCGATTCATGGTGATAGATTATATGTCTTATCGTAACTGGGAATCCTAAAGGTGCTTGTGCGTAATGCCGCAGTTTAACTAGCTTGAATGATTTTAGCTTGGACGATTGAACATTATTGCAACAAGGCGCTGAGATTAACGTAATCCTGCTTTTTGATGCTTCTATGACAGACAAACCTAATAATCAAGACGATCAAACTAAGGAAAGTTTCCTTTATCCGCGGGGGAGATACTACGGCAAATTCACCCCTCAAAATTTAGCATTCAATGCCAATCTCCAAGAGTTTGCCAATCGGGTCAGCCTAATTTGTGGGTTGGAAACCGGGGGGAAGGTTGCGCCTCAGGAGGCATATAGCGAAATTAAGAAGCTATGGAAACAGCTTAAGGAATCTAAGAGCCAACTGTTGGATGAGCCGCCTCCCGAGATCGAGTTTCCTGAGGAGTAGGCAACAGCAGCCTCTGATCTCTAGTTCTGGATATATTTTTCAACCGCGCTCAAGATGCGCTCTGCGGCATGGCCGTCTCCAAACGGATTAATAGCATTTGCCATGGTGTTATAGGCGTCTGGGTGTTCGAGCAAGTCGATCGCTGCCTTAAAAATGGGAATTGCATCGGTGCCGATGAGTTTGGCTGTCCCAGCGGCGATCGCCTCAGGTCGTTCGGTCGTCTCTCGTAACACCAGCACAGGTTTGCCTAGACTGGGCGCTTCTTCTTGCAATCCGCCAGAATCCGTCAGCACCAAATAGCAGCGCTGAATCGCTCCTACGAGTTCGCTATAGTCAAGTGGCTCGGTGAGAAACGCCCTGGGATGATTTCCTAACATCTCTTGGAGGGGGTCACGAACCGTTGGGTTGCGATGCAGGGGCAACAACAGAGCCGTATCTGGGCACCGATCTAAAATGCGAAGGAATCCCTGTGCGATTGTATGGAGAGGCTTGCCCCAATTTTCGCGGCGATGGACGGTTGCCAATAATACGCGATGGTTTGCCCAGTCTAGATTAGGAATCGAGCAATCAGGTCGGCGATCGGCAACCGACAAGAGCGCATCAATGACCGTATTGCCCGTATGGTGAATTTCACCCAATACGCCTGAATGATGCAGGTTTTCAACTGCCATGGTGGTCGGCGCAAAATGAAGCTGCGCGATTTGAGAAATGAGCCGTCGATTGGCTTCCTCCGGATATGGATTGAAAAGGTTGTCTGTGCGTAACCCTGCTTCGACGTGCCCGACCGGAATTTTGTGATAGAACCCGGCGATCGCCGCCGCAAATGCTGTGGTGGTATCTCCTTGCACCAACATAATCTGGGGCTGCATCGTCTGGAACAGGGTTTCTAAGCCGCGTAGACTGCGGCATGTGATATCAGTCAATGTCTGCTGCTGCTGCATGATCGCTAAATCTTCATCGGCAGCGATATCAAAAAGCTGCATGACCTGATCGACCATTTCCCGATGCTGCCCGGTGAGAATCACCCGAGTATCAAAGTTGGGCGATCGCTTAAACTGTTGAATGACGGGGGCTAGTTTAATCGCTTCGGGACGGGTGCCCAAAATAATAAAGACTCGAACTGGAGATGTCGACATTACGCCCAATCCCTTCACTAGTCGTACTCTTCAAATGAAATCAGACGAGAAATCGGGTGAGAGATCAATTCCGATACAGCCTATGGATCCGGATTTGTGCGTGCCCCCCGCGCCGCGAGGCACCACGTTCGGCGTCCTAATGCGAAAGCGTAAGGCTATAGATTGCTACAAACACTCGATTTTAATACATATTCATCCCGTGATAAGGGGTGCGCTAATTGGTCAGAATCGCGTATGCTGCGAGAAGAACATGTGAACTGTTCTCGGCTGCTGTTGCATATGTCTCGGTATGATCAAAATTCTTCATCTTTCAGATATTCACTTGGGGAGCGGGTTTTCTCATGGGCAAATCAACTCCGAAACCGGCCTCAACACTCGCTTAGAAGATTTTGTAAACACCCTCGGGCGCTGTATTGATCGGGCGATCGCCGAACCCGTTGACTTGGTTTTGTTTGGTGGAGATGCCTTTCCTGACGCAACACCGCCACCCATTGTTCAGCAGGCATTTGCCCGCCAGTTTCGGCGATTAGTTGATGCCGAAATCCCCACTGTTTTACTCGTAGGCAATCATGATCAGCACGCTCAAGGGCAAGGGGGAGCGAGTCTTTGTATTTATCGAACATTGGGTGTACCAGGGTTTGTCGTGGGCGATCGCCTTGCCACTCACTTAATTCAGACTCGGAACGGTGCGATTCAAGTCTTGACGCTTCCCTGGTTAACGCCTTCTGCCCTGTTGACACGTCCTGATACGGAGGGGCTTTCGTTTGCCGATGTAAATCACCTGCTCATCGATCGGCTGCGGGTTGCCCTCGAAGGTGAAATTCGCGGGCTCAATCCGGATATTCCGACCGTTTTACTCGCCCATTTGATGACAGATACGGCGCGATATGGCGCCGAGCGATTTTTGGCAGTCGGAAAAGGCTTCACTGTGCCGATGGCGCTGCTGAATCGCCCATGCTTTGACTATGTAGCTCTCGGACATGTCCACCGCCATCAAGTTCTTTGCGATCAGCCGCCGATTGTCTACCCTGGCAGTATCGAGCGAGTCGATTTTAGTGAAGAAGATGAAGATAAGGGGTTTGTTTTAGCAAACGTCGAGCGCGGATCGGCTGACATTGAATTTTGCCCGCTCCCGGTGCGTCGATTTCAGACGATTCGAGTTGATCTATCTCAGGCCGATGATCTCCACAACACCTTATTAGAAGCGATCGCCTCCGCATCAATCGAAGATGCCGTCGTGCGCCTTATCTATCAGCTTCACCCAGATCAGCTTGACTCTGTGGAGAGTTCGACGCTCCATTCTGCGCTCTCCGCTGCTCACACCTATACGATTCATCCAGAATTAATTAGCCAGCTTGCCCGTCCTCGAATTCCAGAATTAGGCCCTGAATGCAGGCTGTCACCGCTCGATGCGCTTAAAACCTATCTAGCAAGCCGTCCTGACCTGGATGATATTGCCGAAGAAATGATTGCAGTCGCTCACACGCTGACGGTTGATCCTGCTCATCTCAACTTAGACAATCCAAATCTCTACAAAACGACCAGCAGCTTACGATCTAAAACGGCTCAAGATGAGCTTCCCGCTTACTCTGACGCCCGCGACGAGCAGGATTCTCAGCTCAGGCTTCTGTAGCCCATAGCACGACGGGCTTCGGTTTGTGTGAGAGCCAAAACTGGACTGAATGATCTAACAGCTTTATTTTCTATAGAAAAATCAAATTATGCTAAACGGGTGATGAATCTCCGTTTATTTAGCTGTGGCTAGAAAATATAGCTGGCCGTGAATGTGCCTGATCAATCATTATTTTTGCCTAAACGCATTTGAGGATCTGACTTCATGCGTTAATAACTGCGTATATTCATTTCTTAATAGTTGTGTAGTCTATATTTCCGAAGGATTTGAGGAAAATCCTATTGTTTGGAACATAAATTAAACGAAAAATTCTAAAGAAAATCTAAAATCTTTGTGAATTTTTGATGAAGTTTAAAATTCCCATAAATTGCCTTCAAAGTTATATTGGTTGAGAGTTTCACGCAAAAACATGAATGTGAAGGTTTTATGAAGTTAGGGGGGATTTTTGCTGACCCCTGATCCCCAAAGCAAAAAAGTCGTGTTAGTTTGTTACAGTTCTGAAACAAAATGCAAACTCGTAATGACTACAACTTGATAGTCAAGCGAAGCATTTTGACCGTATTTATGAACATCATGTCGAGATGTTTAGTTCCAGCCTAGTTTTTGAATTTTGATTGCTTTTCAAAAGGAACTTTATGAATCAAAGACTTTGGAGTGGTCTCACAGCTGCCCTAATTCTTACGGCTCTAGGTGCGTCTCCGTCGAGTCAAGCTGGTCAGTCCGGGATCATTGACGAAGAAGCAGGAAACAATGTTCCTCCAGGAGAAGCCCTTCCTGAAGCGTCTACCTCGGATTCCTCTTCTGCTGAATTGTCTAGCATTGATTCGCTTTTGAGCACGACTCAATCTCCGATCGAGGTTGTCAAAGTTGGGGAATACCAGTCCCAAGAGGAGGTTGAAATAGTAGACGAGGCGATCGCCACGATCTATTCCCACGAAATGGACGGTCAACAAGCCGCAACTCTTTATGTTCGGGATATTCCGGTTTTGACGTTTTTAGGGTCGGGCGAAACGAATGCGTCTCGTCGTTCTGCTGACACTCGTACTGCGACATCGGCAGGTCGTTCTCAGCCTCGACGTATGGAAGGCGAAGAGCCTAAGGTCGCCGCCGCACAGGGCGATTCACAAGGCAGACCTGCGGGTCAGCGGTCGCATCCGGAGCAAGGGGATGCCGATGCCAGTCTTGCAGACGCAGACTACAGCGATGATCCGGTTTGGCGGGCCACCTCCGTCGCTGCTCGACTCAATCAGCTACACCGGGACAATGTCGATGCCGAATCTGTTGAGGTTCGTTGGGATGCTGACCGCGAACGCTTTGTGATCAGCATTGATGACAATGATCTCGTCGAGATCAATGCTCAGACGATTTTGCCAGATTCAACCAATGATTCCGCAGAAGATGCTCTGCAAGCGACGAATCGGCTTCGTCGACAGCTCGGCGACGCTGATCCGTTGAGCCATATTGAAGGGGTTCCTTCCCGACCTCAGCAGATTTCGTTGGGGCCAATTCAGTTTAGTATTTCTGGGATGGCATCCTGGTATGGACCGGGTTTCAATGGTCGCCGGAGTGCCAGTGGCGAGGTTTTTAATCAAAATGCTCTGACCGCTGCCCATCGAAGCCTGCCATTTGGCACGATGGTCGAAGTCACGAACCGAAACAATGGTTTATCGGTGGTCGTCCGGATTAATGACCGAGGTCCATTTAGTGGAGGACGGGTGATCGATCTTTCCGCAGGTGCTGCTCGTGCGATTGGCATGATTCAAACCGGAGTTGCGCCAGTCACAATTAATGTTCTCAGCGCATCGGATACTGCATCCAACCGCAACTAAATCATGTTCATTTTCTAATAGGGTGCTATAACGTTTGCTTAGAAACGTCCAAGAGTTCAAGCATCGTGCCCCATTAGAAACTGTTGAAGGACTTGGCAATGTCGAGTCCTTTTTTGATTTGCTAAGACCAATTCTTCGAAGTAGGACTACAGATAAACAGGCTGGAATCCAATCAGGACTTATGCCCGTCCATCCAAAATCGAAAATCCAAAATCGAGAATTGGTGTAAGACGCTGGCAACACCGTAGCAGGTATTGATCTTTCTTCTGCCTTCTGATTTCTAATTTCTGCTGTACATGCTCCACTGTGCTGCTCTCGGAATGGGACGATGGGAGGCATCTCCCTCAGGAATTTTGTAGACTACTATGCGGAGGGTTGAGTCAAATAGGTCACAGCTGGTGCGACAATTTACCTCAATTGCGGGATTACGTCGCTATTTGGAACTGCATCGGTTCCAGTCAGATGCGAATTTGAAGCGGGGAGGCGATCGCCAGGATGCCTCTCACCGTCAGCAAACGGTTGGTTTAGTGCCGACCATGGGCGCGCTCCACGCAGGGCATATTAGCCTAATTCGTCGGGCACGGCTCGAAAATCATGTCGTAGTGGTGAGTATTTTTGTTAATCCTCTCCAGTTTGCACCCAACGAAGATCTGCAGCGATATCCCCGAACTCCGGAGCGCGATCATCAGCTCTGCGCCGAGGAGAACGTCGATGTTATTTTTACGCCGACCCCGACAGAGCTGTACGGCACCTCTGATATATCAAATCGCGATCGCCTCACCCAGGTGATCCCTCCGGCTGAGATGATGGCGGTTTTATGTGGTCGGAGTCGTCCCGGCCATTTTCAAGGCGTTGCAACCGTTGTTACCAAGCTGCTCTCAATCGTGCAGCCCGATCGCGTCTATTTTGGGCAAAAAGATGCTCAACAGCTCGCGATTTTGCAGCGGCTTGTTCATGATTTGAATATTCCAGTCGAAATTGTGCCATGTCCGATTGTTCGACACGAGTCAGGGTTAGCATTGAGTTCTCGCAATGACTACCTAACGATTGAAGAAAAAGAACGCGCCACGGTTCTTTCCCGCAGCCTAAATCAGGCTAAACACGCCTTTTCTCAGGGGGTGCGCGATCGCTCAGATTTGCTCAATACGGTGAAAATGGAACTTTCCACGGAGCCTACCGTCCAAGTCGATTATGTGGATTTAGTTCACCCTCAAACACTGGCTCCGTTGGAGCAAATCAATGAATCAGGGCTGCTGGCGATCGCTGTTTATCTAGGCTCTACTCGCTTAATTGATAACATCGTGTTACGCAACCGCAGACCCATCATCGCAATTGACGGACCCGCAGGCGCAGGCAAATCGACAGTGGCTCGACTGGTTGCCCGCAAGCTCGACCTCCTCTATTTGGATTCTGGCGCGATGTATCGAGCCGTTACCTGGCTGGCATTAAAGTCTGGGCTTGATATTTATGACGAACCCGGTATCGCAGAATTGACGAGCCAATGCACCATTCAGATTGCTCAGGGAGAGCCTGAACCTGACAGTCCATTGCCGGGGCTGTGTCGAGTTTGGGTCAATGGGCACGATGTCACTCACGATATTCGAAGTGCTGATGTCACTGCTCATGTGTCGGCGATCGCCGCTCAGCCTGCTGTTCGGGAAGAATTGGTAAAACAGCAGCGAAACTATGGTCGTGAGGGCGGAGTCGTCATGGACGGGCGCGATATTGGTACTCACGTTTTTCCTCATGCAGAGTTAAAAATTTATCTCACTGCCTCAGTCCAGGAGAGAGCCCGTCGTCGTCAGCAAGACTTGAAAGATTTGGGTCAACCAGATGAAAGTTTAGAAGACCTCGAACGCACAATCTACCAACGAGATTATCGAGACAGCACTCGGGCGATCGCCCCGCTGCGTAAAGCCCCCGATGCGGTCGAAATTGAAACCGATACGCTTTCAGTTGATGATGTGGTGGATGCAATTATTGAGCTGTATGCGTCGCGCTGCCATCATTGATTACAGGTCATACAAGCTCACAAATGAGGTAGGAACGTTACTCTTGAAGGAGTCAATTTTCTGCCCGATTTTATCTAGATGAGATATGACAAATTCAGTCTCGTCTCGCAGCCGAGAATCGGAGACTAAAACCCAAACTCTAGGTTCACCCTTGAATTGATTAATATCGTTTCGATACCCAATTTTCTCGTCTTGAGTTGATATTGTTTGGGTGAGATCATCGTCTAAATCGATGCCGATTTTATATTCATCAGGTGTGAAACCATACCGACTGGCATAGTATTGAAACTGAAATTTCCCCTTTTGAAACACGTAGATCTCATCACCAGGTTGATGATGATCTCTAACATAATCCATGACGGGTTTAATGTTTTCAAGCATGTAAGGCTTTATTAAAAACAAACACCCTTCTGCTACAGGAAAGCCTAGGATGCAGATTGCAATTAAAGCACTTGCCACAGTGCTTTTGAAGCGGACGTGCGCCAGGACATTCGTTAATCCTTTGATAAGAATGATGATCAAGAAGGGAGCCAAGAATAGCACTAACCGATTATCAAACGGGTATTGGCGGAGATATCCGGCTGTAAGCGTGAGTAGAGCAGGAGTGATTAACACAAAGAGATGAACTCGCCGATGTTTAAATAGCGAGATGCAGCCAATTAAGAACATCAAACATGCGAGTTCACTAATGACGGGCGGGAAGCCCAACGGTTTATAGAAAAAAAGGCGCGTTGTTTCAAAAAACCAGCCCACATCCCATGGCGATTCGGGAAACTCATTTGACCATGTAAAGGGCAAGAACTTATTGCTTCGAATATCAGCTAACGAAATTGCGTAAAAGCTTACAAAGCTACTCAGCCAGATACCATAAATGCCTAGCCTCTGACCGATTTGATCTGTTGCAATTTGATCTGGCGCAATTTGGCTCTCGTGACGGTTAGTTAGATACCTGCGTAGGTCTGAGATGAGATAAACAAGCTCAACCCCGGCAAGAATAAACACAACGGGGTGTGAAAACCAAATGGCGATCGCTCCCACTAAACCTGTCCATATAGTTCGAGCTGGGGTCAATGCCTGAGTGTGGCTATGGAGTAACACCCAAAATACGAATAAGCCGACTGCTACGTCGCTAGCATATTGCTTGGTTTCTGATGCGTAATAAACCAGATATTGGTTGCTTGCAAATAAAGCCAGAGCGAACAATGTTCCTGTTTGATTAAGATAGTATCTCGCTAGTTTATAAAAAATAAAAAGAGAAAGGATTGACACCAGGAGCGGAAATAGTCTCAGCGCATATTCATTATTTCCAAACATTTGAACAAACAGTTTCTCAACTATCAGAAAACCAACGGGCGCCGCCTGGTCATAGTCAAGTGGTTTAAAGAAATCGAGATAGGAACTGTTCACAATATTAAGAACAACCTTAGCCTCATCTGCCCAGAGTGAGCGGTTGTGGAGATACTGAACCAGCCGAATTAAGATTCCGAATCCAATGATTATAAATACCCATTGTCTAAACGGGACTCTCAGACTTTTTTTAAGCATAAAACCTACAATTATAGCAATCCTAAATCGCTCACAACCCATCTGGAATTGCTATAGGACGTTAGTTTAAGGCGATGAGAAATAGATTATAGCGTCATAGGGATCCAGAAAAGATTTGAAATCCCAATGGAAATTATATGCAGTTGGTTTAATATCTTGGGTGTTGGATATCACAGTCGTATCTTGACTGAATCCAGCTCGATCCATCGCGTACTTAAAAGAATTCGCTTGGGATGACGATAAGATCCGTACGTTTTTGGCTTTTTCTGGGGAAATAACCGACTGGATCAAATGGCGAAAAAAGGGACGCGAATACCCCAGATTGATGGCATACGCAGCACAATGCCCTGCTCCAAATAGGGCAACGTAGCGAGTCCCCGATTGAAAATGGGTTTGAATATTTTGGCTGATAAACCCATCTCGGCTCAACCGTTGTCGCTCTGATCGAATTTGCTCTAGATTTCTCCAGGCAGACTGTTGGCGAGTCTCATCGACTCCAATGACTTGAATCTGCGGATTTTTGGCCTGCGCTGAGCGAATGATGCCTGCGATATCGACCCCCAACAGCCCGACAGACTCTATGCCCGCCTCGACCGCATTCAGAATGTTCTCGACCTGGGTTGGATCTGCCTCCAGCATCAACACGTCTATCGTCAGATTTGGAATGACGCGGTCTGCCAAAAACTGACGATGGATCCCGCTATGAGCTTCTCCAATACAGAGAAAGTCGAGGTCGGACTGGTTGATTTGCTCAAGCCACTCTGAGAGAGAGATTTGATTGGCAAGCAGTTCGGCGCGAAAATCTTGTGAATCTGCAATCCAGAAGTCTGAATCCAGCATTTCGGCAGGAGAATCGCTCAATGATTGTGGGTCAGGCTGGGGCGCGGGGGGTTGAGTGAGTGCAGGTTGTGCTGCGATCGCCATCCCGACTACAAGAGCCAAAACAATGGCTTTAATTCCGATCGACATAGATGTTGGCTCGTGCAAATGCTAACAAAATTTTAGCGAGCCACCTGATCGAACGCCTAATGATGGGATACCGGGTCAGAAGTTTGGTTGGGTAGAGTCTGATTGCTCGATGTTCGCTTGGTCAAGATGCGAGCAACATCGCCTGACTTGGAGACAGAGATAGGCTTTGACCATTCATCAGGATAAGCAAAGTGCTGCTTATACATCAGAGCAATGTAACTTTCGACCAAGCGGGGTGATCCAATCGCCATGATGCGCAACGTATCTTGCTGATTAGTCTGAAACAGTTCTTCGGGCACTCGTTCATAACTCATCGTGCATACTCTCGTGTGGATGCCCGGATTGTATAAGTTCGGGGGTTTACACCTCTGTCATATCATTGCTTGACAACTTTAAAGTGAAGAAGTGATTAAGTTAGGACGAAGACGTCATGAAGATTGCAGAACCAGAGGTTGGAGGGCGCGATCGCTCCAGGTTTGGTGATATCGCTCTGAGATAAACGGACGCACAATCAACGTCGGTGGGCATCCGGGTTTGACATCGATTCGCAAGAAGGAGTAAGGCCGCCGCCGTTCTAGCTTGTGACCGCTCAGCCCAACGAATACCTGGGATTTGGCGACTAATCGGGCTTCGAGATCGGTTGAATCCTGGGTGGGAGGCATGTCTTCGTATAATTCAGCCCCTTCTGGGCGTTGGCGGCGCAAACTCAACCCACTTCCCCCACAGACAATCCAATTAAGATGAGAGTCTGCGTGGCCGGTGTCCATCGTGCGGAGATATTCAAAACAGTGGGCATGACCGTTCAAAATCAAATCAACGAGCGATCGCCCTGACGCCTGCTCTCCTACTGCATCGGCCACTCTGTCTAACACCCAACGGAGATGGTGACGCACTGCCAGCGTTTGCCCCTGGTGCCATTTTGTGATTTCAGTGACGTAGGGAGGATGATGAAAATAAATAATCCGCCCTCGAACCTCAGGATTTCGCCACGACTCAATCAGCCGTCGCTGGAGCCAAACCAGCTGCTCGATATCGATATCCGTTGTTTCGGGGGTTGCCAATTGCTTTTCGATATCAAGCTTCATTTCTTCGAGTTGCTCTAGCTTGGCACGCAGATCATCGATTCGCTCTGCCCCGTCCGGCAGGTTGAGATTGAGATGAGACGCCTCCTCTCGAATTTGCTGTTCTTGATGCTGAAGCTCTTGATACTCATCTGTCAGCAGTTGGCGATCGCCCAATTGCCTATGGGGCAGCGATGATGGCGCATTGAATGTGCTGGAGTCAAGGGCAAAAAAATCGATGCCGCCATAGCGAAACGTGTAGTAGCGATTGGGTAAGCGTGTAAATAGGCCGGGCTGATAGCGCAAACACCGCCCCGTATCACTGGGAGCGGTGTAATAGCGCTCGAGATGTTGGCTGAGCTGATTTGAACGCTGGAGCGCCTTGAGCGGATCTAGAAATGCTCGCGTGAACGCGTTTCCAGTTTGGGATCCTTGCCAGCCGATATCAATTCTCAGTTTTTGCCCTGTCAACCAATAGAATGACCGCATCCCTTGGAACGCTAGCCAATAGAGAAATGGCACATTGTAATAGTCATGATTCCCTAGCACGGGTAAAAACGGACGCTGAAACACCATCCGGTCGAATGGAATCTGATCAGGATGGGTGCCGCCCAACAAAAATTCTCGATAGGGCTTGATGAAGTTTTCGAAATACTGCTCCCGGGCACCCACTTGATAAATCACGTCCCCCGTATGGAGCAAAAATCGACATGCGGAGTGATGCGGCAACATTTGCTCAGCAATGCGTCGCTGAGGATGGTGATCCGAGTGAGGGCCTGAACCGCTGTCCCCAATCACGAGGAATGAAAACTCTGAATCGTCAGCTTGACCATCATCAAGGGTAAAACGAGTTTGATCGATGCCTTGCTCGCGCAGAAGCGGATGCTGCCAAAGCAACCGCTCGTTCATTTTGCGAATTTTGCGGTCAATCGATGGATCCAGAACGCTAGACATGATTGGACGTGATGGTCGTTGCCTATAGGGTACTCGGTCTGAGCCAAATGCTTGTTAAAAAAGGCACCTAAACTGGGAAAGTTCGGCGCAATCCCAGAATTAAAGAGGGGGCGGGCTACCAAATTGCATCAGGATAAGAACGACTCCCCGGAAAAAGATTAATAGCGTGATCCAAGACATCATAATTCGTTTAAGTAATAAATAGCGTCAGTTGGGTGGTCTTTACAGTTCTAAATTAAAGAATTTAATTCCGTCGACCTAGTGAGGATAGCCGTAACAGGTTTGAAGATAGGGGGCGATCGCCCTTTTCGGTGCGTGCCTACCCAAATACTGCAATCTACGTAAGATCAAGAATTAGTGACTGCTTGAGGAAACCGGATGGACATTAGCGCAGCCCTCCCGACATTTGTAATCACTCTGCGAGAAGGGGTCGAAGCCGCGCTCGTCGTCGGGATTGTGATGGCATATTTGAAAAAAGTTAACCAGACTCGGCTCTATCCGTGGGTTTATTCAGGGATTGGAGCCGGAATTGGCGCGAGCGTGGTGGTTGGTGTGCTGCTCAGTGGCGTGCTGGTTGCATTGCAGACCAGTGAAAATGGCTATGCCCAAGTGTTGAAACCTGCTTTAGAAGGCGTGTTTGGCGTTGTGGCGATCGCCCTTTTAAGCTGGATGCTGATTTGGATGACCCAGCAAGCTAAGTCGATGAAAGGCGAAATTGAAGACTCGATCACATCAGCCCTGCGTGACACGGGAGCAGGGTGGGGGGTGTTTGGCTTGATCGCGGTCGCAGTTTTACGCGAAGGGTTTGAAACGGTTGTATTTATCATTGCCAAATTTGAGCAAGGAGGAATGGCAACTGCCGGGGCGATCGCGGGCTTGATGGGTGCTGTGGGCATTGGCATTTTGCTATTTAGACTCGGCGTTCGTATCAATCTTCGCCGATTCTTCCAAGTGATGGGGGTTCTGCTACTGCTAATTGTCTGTGGTCTGGTGGTCAGTGCCCTTCGTCATTTTGATAGCGCAGTTAGCATGCTCGCTCAGCTTGATCCTCACTATTCATCACTCTGCCTATCATCTGCCTCTTGCATCCTAGGCCCTCAGATCTGGGATACCAGCGCCATCCTGCCCGACAAAAAATTTCCGGGCGTCCTCCTCAAAGCCTTCTTTGGCTACACTGAACGGCTCTATTTGGTACAGGCTGTGGGCTATGTTGCTTTTTTGCTGACCATCGGCAGCGCCTATGTGCAAAGCATCACCGGGCGTAAGCTGTTTCAGCTGGGTCAACGTCAGCCATCTCAAGAGTCTCAGTAATTTCAGGAAAGCGTCTCTTTCAACAGAACGTTAGTCGCAACGGCAACAAAAAACGGGACTTTTAAAGCATCCTCTAACGTGGATATTGCCGCATCAGCTCTTGAACTTGTTCGGCGTGGTAAGAACTCCGGGTCAGCGGCGACGCGACCACTTGCAAAAAGCCAATCGATTCACCAAAGTCGCGCCATGCCGCAAATTGCCCCGGAGTAATAAATCCCTGAACCTCAAGATGCTTTTGACTGGGTTGAAGATACTGCCCGATGGTCAAAATATCGCAGCCCACCGATCGCAAATCTTGCATCACCTGGCGAATTTCTTCGTCTGTTTCACCCAAGCCCACCATGATGCCTGATTTTGTATAAACGCGGGGGGAGATTTGGTGACATAGGTTTAAAAGTTCTAAGGTGCGGGCATAGTCTCCTTGAGGACGCACCCGCCGATAGAGCCGAGGCACCGTTTCGGTGTTGTGATTTAAGACCTCGGGCTGGGCGTTTAGGATAGTTTCTAAGGCAGTCCAGTTGCTGCACAAATCAGGGATCAAAACTTCAATGGTTGTCTCTGGAGAGCGATCGCGGATGGCTCGAATACAATCGACAAACTGTGAGGCACCTCCATCGGGCAGGTCATCTCGGTTCACCGAGGTCACCACGACATGCCTAAGGCGCATCCGGCGAACGGCCTCTGCTAAGCGATCAGGCTCAGTCGAGTCGAGGGCTTTCGGCTTTTTCTCAAAATCAATATCACAGTAGGGGCAGGCACGCGTACACGCCGGTCCCATAATTAAAAAGGTCGCAGTGCCGTTATTAAAGCATTCTCCAATGTTGGGGCAAGACGCTTCTTCGCAAACAGTATTGAGACTCAAGTCGCGTAGGACTTCCTTAACAGTCCCAACTCGCTCCCATTGGGGAGCCTTAACTCGCAACCATTCTGGCTTTGTGATTTTGGCTGTCACGCGCACGCCTCAAGTGAAACAAGGTTTAACTCCAACAATTCTAGCAATCTGCAATCAATATCTATTCTTGGGGGTCTGGTGTGCTGGCATGTTTAATTCTCACGTCGTTGAAGAGCGGACGGTTGAAGCGTCCAATCTTGAACCCCTCTATGTCTGATTTAGAGGCATAAATCCATGACCAGCCTGGCGTATAAACCGGGATCATAATGACGTTTTTGAGCAGATAGGTCTGCACATGTTGAACCGCAACGAGCCGTTCGTCCGGGTTCATGGTGGTGCGGGTCTTTTCTAAAAGACTGTCTAACTCGTCAGAGTGATAGCCTTCATATGCACCCGACGAATGCCACAGCGCATAGAGAATATCTGGGTCATACCATGCCCAGCCCATTAGATTAAACATGCCCTTGCCCGTGTCGCGTTGATTCTCTAGCTTGACTCGGCTGTTCATGGTACTGATGTCCATTATTTCAACGTCAGCGCTGATCCCAACGTCACTCAGCTGAGTTTTTAAGGCATCCACAATTTTTTCACGATTGTCGCCCAGCCAGGTTATCAGCGTAACCTCCAATGGATTGTCTGCGCTGTAGCCAAGTTCGGCTAGATAAGCTTTTGCTGCTTCTGGATCGGGGGCATAATCTACCCCGTCGCAAACGTCTGGGTCATTCCCAAACATGCCACCCGCGGCAGGACATTTTTCTCGGGTTACCCAACCTCCCCAAGCAGAGGCGATCGCAGCATCGGGGTCAATCGCATGGGCGATCGCCTGGCGAGCACGGATGTCGTTGAAGGGCGGGCGCGACAGGGTGAATTGCAAAAAGATCGCTTGTCCGGTATTTTCTGCCAAAACGGTTTTGAAATGAGGATCTTGAGCGATCGCCTCCATTTCATCCAGGGGGGGATCAGAGATCAGCTGCACCTCATCATCCTGAAGTTTAGACAAGCGAGTATACGATTCGGAAATTTGGTGAATCACCAGCTGCTCTAGATAAGGAGCGCCAGGATTTGCGACTGGACGACCGTATTTCACATAGTCAGGATTGCGTTCTAAGACGATTTCATAGCCAGGAGTCCGACTTAACAGTTGCCACGGGCCTGTGCCGATAGCGGCGTGAGTTCCAAATTCGTCCCCTAGCTCAGCATTGCTGTCGCAGATCATGCTAGCAAACGGATCGGCCATGAACGGCAGAAATGCGGCGAACGGTTCTGTAAAGCTAAATTTAACCGTAAGCGGATCAGCGATTTCGACTTGGGAAACAGGCCCCCAGCTTGCCTGAGTCAGACTCGGCTGATCTGCATTGAGGGCACGATCTGCCGTAAATTTCACATCGTCAGCATCAAAGGGTGTGCCGTCGTGACACACGATATCCTCATGTAGTACAAATGTGATTGTCTTGCCGTCTGCACTGACTAACCAGTCTTTCGCAAGATTCGAGACGAGCTGCCCATCCTCACCAAAGGCAAGCAGAGTGTCATACATCTGATCGAGAACGTGCCATGAGAAAATGGTTGAACTGCGATGGGGATCAAGCGATTCTGCATCCCCGGCTCGTGCCCACACGAGCTTAGTGGGATGACTCGGAGCTGACCTAGATAAATCGGGAGTTGGCGTGTTTGGAGACGCCTGACTGCTACAGGCGGTAGCCAACGCCAAACAGGCAAAGAGAATTAGGCGATGGATTGTAGAATAAGCCGTGCACATACGGAGCGAAATGGGTTGATCTGTCTGCATTGCCGTCCTGATGGTTATGGAAAATCGCAGAATCTATCTGAAACGACTTTTCGGTTGTCTGGCAGGTAATTCCGGATGGTTTCTCGAGCGTAAGGGTAGGGCCGGGGGCATTGAGTGCCTATCCGAAAACTCGCTAGAGTGTTTGGAATCCAAAGTCCCTGACGGGGTCTTCGACTACGTTCTTAGTGCTCAGAAGATTAGTGTTCAGAAGATTAGTGCTCAGGAGACTAAGAGGGGCCGTTAAAGCCGCTCCGTCAGAACAAAATCTGCAAACTTGCGCCTGTCCTGGCTTTGCAGGACGATAACGAAACTTCTCTCAATGCGTGATGCGTATGGCAAAAACTCGTGGTGCGATCGCGGCGGGGCACTCGCAAACGGTTGAAGCTGGGCTTGAAATGTTTCGGCTTGGGGGCAATGCGTTTGACGCAGCGATCGCCTCTGTTCTGGCATCGTTTATAACTGAACCCGCACTCACCTCCCCTGCAGGTGGGGGTTTTTTTCTGGCGCATACGGCTCAAAATCAGCAGATTCTGTTTGATTTCTTTGCCCAAACGCCGCGGCAAAAACAGCCGCTAGATCAGATCGATTTTTATCCGATTCAGGTCGATTTTGGGACGGCAGTCCAGGAATTTCACGTCGGCTTGGGATCAATGGCAGTCCCAGGGGCGATCGCAGGTGTCTTTCACGTTCACCAAAGATTGGGTCGCTTGCCTCTTCACATCGTCGCTGAACCTGCAATTCACTACGCAAAATATGGGATAGAGCTGAGCGAGCTCCAGGCCTATTGTCTCGATATTCTCTCTCCCATCTTGTTGGCAGACGATGCTATGAAATCAGTGGTTGCTCCTCAGGGAACGCTGCTGAAATCAGGAGAGCAATTGCGTATACCCGATTTGGCAGAGACTCTCACCTATTTGATGCATCATGGGGTGCAAGAGTTCTATGAAGGCGATATTGCCCGCCAGATTGTTCGAGATTGTCAGAATCGAGGGGGCTATTTAACGCTCGATGATTTACGTCACTACCGAGTGATCGAGCGAACTCCGCTGACGACCCAGTATCGAGGCAAAACCCTGCTGACAAACCCACCTCCTAGCTCCGGAGGTGCACTCATCGCATTTTCGTTGGCATTGCTTTCAACTCTTGATCTGAGTCAGCTAGAATTTGGCTCAGCAGATCATGTGAGCATGCTCGCCCACGCCATGAGCTTAACGAATCAAGCCCGTGCGGACGGCTACGATCAGCACTTATATGATCCCAATATTTTACAAACATTCTTATCAGCCAACCATCTCAACTCCTATCATCATTTGTTTGCTAACGTCACCAATAAATGGGGGAGCACGACGCACATCAGCGTTCTTGATGAGAACGGAAATGCAGCCAGTGTTACAGCTTCAAACGGAGAAGGATCAGCGTATGTGATTCCCGGAACAGGCATCATGATGAACAACATGCTAGGTGAGGCTGACTTACATCCAACTGGATTTCACCAATGGCGTGAAAATGTACGAATTTCATCGATGATGGCGCCTACGATTGTACTGGGGGCTGAGTATCCCGAAATTGTGACGGGTTCTGGCGGTTCTAATCGCATTCGCACGGCAGTTTTGCAGATTATCTCGAACTTAATTGACTTCAAGATGCCCGTGAATGATGCGGTCAATCGGGGGCGGATTCACTGGGAAAATGGCGTGCTCAATATCGAACCCGGAGTTGCCGTTGATATAGGAGCAGCTATGCTGCCCGCTGACAGCGTAATTCTTCCATGGACGCAGCACAATTTGTTCTTCGGAGGCGTGCATACGGTGACGCAGCCCGCCCCGAGTTGGTTTGAGGGGGCAGGCGATCGCCGCCGTAGTGGAGCATTCGCTCAATGTGACTAGACCTGCGCCAACACTCTGCTAACCTTTATCAAAGAAGGCAGTCTCACAATTGGCATCGGATGGCAGCATCAGCTTGGCAGCATCAACAGAGGTGCTTACGGCGAAGTTGGCTGAGAGGTCCTACCAACTTCATCGGGAGGAGATGACTGATCCCGAAATTGACGAAATCCTTCGCTAAAGAAAATTAGCCAGATCAGTAGGCCTGCGATCGCCAACGCTGCAAATGCAGATAATCCGGTAAGCAACTGCCCAATATCAACCGGATTGGACCCCATGGATCGACTCGTTGGGCGACGATGGGGCGCGGGAGGCGATCGCTTGGGGGGTGAGTGCGGCTTGCCCCGTGCGGTTGGCGTCGGTGGTTTGGTGCTGGGTTTAATATTTGTGGTTAGGGGCGTTGGGTGAAAGGTTCCGGCTGCTTTCATTTGCTGGAGTTTTTGGCTGATGGCGACAGGGCGTTGCCCGGTGCGACTCCAGTTCAATAGGGTTGAGCCAGGAATTGCCGTCAGATTAGGGGTCTGAATATCGTAAATGCGCTGGAGAATGGAGCGATCGCTTGCAACCAGCACAACTAAACTTGCAGGATGCTGCTGTGCCAACCCATAGGCACAGCGAGCAACCGCCAGCCCAACGCGGGTGCGCCGGGTTAAGCCATATCCTGTGGAAGACTTCAGCAACGGATGATGCCCGACCACCTCAGTAATTTTCCAGCCACTCGTCGCGTAAAATCGGTTGAATTCTCTGGCGGTGCGCTCCAAGTCAGGATCAGGCGATCGGTCATAGAGAAAGCGCATCTCTTCGTAGATGACCTGAGGCAGATAACAAACCCCTGCTCGCGAGAATCCCAGCCAGTCCCGCGTGGTCGTGGTGGATAGGGTACTGATATCCAGAACCAACAAAATAGGCGGAACGACTGCCATATATTTAACCTCCGATGCCAAGTCGACCTGCTAAGCCAGGGGTTAACGGAAGCAAGGTAGCTGCCATTAGAAACAATGCCAACAATCCTAATGCGGCTCTCGCATCATCAGGTTCAGATAGCTCATTTAGACTTGGACGTTCTAAATCTCGCTGGATGAACAAAATGACAATTGCCCAATAAAGAGCAAGCGGATTAGCTAGAGTCGCTATTCCTAAAACAATGAGAGTCGCGATGGTTGCGCGTCTGGCAACTTTGCGCCCATAAATAGATTGAACAATTCGCCCTCCATCGAGCTGACCGGCTGGCATGAGATTGATCGCGGTAATCACCAAGCCAAGCCACCCAATCATCGTAAAAGGGTGAATATCCACCAAGGGTTGCTGCAACGCAGACCCTAGAATGACTCGTGCCAAAGTTCCGACAAGAATTGACCCCTGGAAAAATTCAGTTGGAACCTGGAACAAATTACCCTGATGGGATAATACTAGACCGATAACCAGCAATCCAAGAGATAATACCCCCCCTGCTGCTGGCCCTGCGAAGGCAACGTCAAATAAAATAGTGCGATTGGGCAGAAGTGATTCAAACCGGGTCAGCGCACCAAACGACCCAATTTGCAAGGTTGGAATAAAAAAGGGTGGACTCAGGGAAACATTGTGCTGCTTGGCTGATACTCGATGTCCGATTTCATGAACGGCTAGCACCAACAGAATCAAGCTTGTCAGGGGCAAGGTTTCTGCCCAATGAGTGGCATCTCGAAAGACATCAAACCCCAATAACAGCCCTGTGGTTTCTGCACAGGTAGCAACTGTAGCGATCGCCAAGAGTGCAGCCACAATCTTCTGAACGGTGGTCGTGGGCTTGGGGTCATTGGTACTCGGCAACGCAATCATAGTCGGGCGACCCTCAGACCCTTCCACTAAAAATAGTCGAAAGCGATCGCCCATGCGTTCTGCCAAACTCTTAGAAAGATGCTCATAAACGATATCGGGGGCGCCCCGCAAATTCCCCTTAAAGATCACCCCGTCCTGATAAGGGATTGTATCGGTTACAAAAAACGTGTCAATGCCAAATATCCCTTGAATAGACTTCAAATCATCCTCAGAGATTTTTGGCTGAGCACCGTTGGATTTCTCGGAAGTCGGGACTTTTTCAGTAATCAGCTTCGCCTTCGGGGCATCGATATCGTCTGCCGAGGGTTGAGACTCTGGTGTAGAGGTTGATCCATTGGGCGATGATGCATCGCTAGCTCCTTCTTGAATCGGATCGTCTGAGCTTAAGAATCGATTCGAACGATTGAAGCGATGCCCTTCTGTCCTGAGTCGATTGCCTAGAAAAATATAAACTCCTGTTGATATCACTAGAAGCACCAGAATACCAATCAAATTGAGATAAATTCCTGCAGCAAACAACCCGAAGAAAATAAGCCAGGGTGCCATAAGCGCCACCGACTGAAGCCAAGATAATATGCCTACCTTGCCATACGGTTTAGCTCGATAGAAGCCCCAACCCAAAATTCCAACCGCGACCAGAAGAACTAAAGCAGTAATCATTGTTTAATCGAAGCGTATTGCCCCCAAGAACTAAACCTTGTCCGCGTCTAACACCTGCCATTTTCCTCAAAGAAATGTAAGCTTCAAGCCAACTATAATCTAGACCGATCTTGGCACTGACTCCGCTGAAATCTATCGTTAAACTCTACACGGTTTAATTACCCTGTGCTTACGCTATCAATCTGCTGACAACAATTCAACGGATATTGATGAGTTCATTAGTTTACTCTAACTGAGAGAGATGATCTTAAATACAAATACATTCACAATTCTTGGAGCTGATTTTTGGGAGCTGGCCTGATATGGAGATCGGGCGATCGCACCGGATGGATCGTTCTAGTGTATAAAGAAAATCGATATGTTAAGCCGTCCGAAGTCATCAAGCACTGACCTGATTTAGCATCATCGAAAGACTCACATTAAAGACTCACACTTTAGAATCATCGAGGACTAGAGAATGAAGTTGATTTTGATTGGACCCCCCGGCAGTGGGAAAGGAACTCAAGCAACACGCCTCGAGCGGCAACGGGGAATCAAACAGCTTTCAACCGGTGACATGCTTCGAGCCGCTGTTGCGTCAGGCTCTGACTTAGGTCATCACGTTAAAGAAATGATGGATGCAGGGAAACTGGTGCCCGATGACATCATGGTTGCCATGATTGCAGAGCGGATTGAGCAACCCGATTGTGACGATGGCTTCTTGTTAGATGGGTTCCCCCGCACGATCGCCCAAGCCGAAGCTCTCGATCAAATGCTTGCTGGCAAGAGCACTGAGCTTGATCGAGTGATCGAGATTCGAGTCAACCAAGACGCGCTAATTGAGCGAGTCTCCGGACGATTTACCTGTGCCAAGTGCGGAGAGGGGTATCACGATACATTCAAACGTCCGCAGGTTGAAGGCGTTTGTGATATTTGCGGCTCAACCGAATTTAAGTGTCGCGCCGATGATAATCCAGACGCAATGAAGAATCGCTTGGATGCATTTCATGCCCAAACAGAACCGCTATTGCCGTACTACGCGCAACAAGGCAAATTAGCCACAGTAGACGGCATGGAACGGATTGATGAGGTGGCTAAAAAGATTGATGCGGTGCTCGATGCAGCTTAAGACCCGATGAGCACGCGGTCGGGAGCAGAGGGAGTTTGTTAGACTAAGGAAACGCGAAAGTTTCCGGTTTATCTCATCTATTCTGCTGACTGAGGACGTAACATGTCGCCAAGTACGCTATTGCTCTCTAGAGAACTGCCCACGCTTCAGTATTCATCTACGCGCGATCGCTTCGACGAAAGTTGGGAAGCTCCGCTCTCCACTCTCCTGGGTCTTGGGCGCGCAGCGGGCGCTGACTTCGTAGAATTTTTTCTAGAGCGCGTCAGCTACGTCAGCTGTCTCGCTGAAGATGATGCGATTACAAGCATCTCCCCCCGATTATCGACAGGTGCAGGGGTTAGGGTCTTTCGCGGCAAAGGAGACTGCTACGTTAGCACCAACGACCTATCGTTTTCAGGATTGAAAACCGCTTTAGAAAAAGGGCTTTCAATTTTGGGATTACACATGCCCGCACCCTATGCCCATGTCCCTGAAATCAATCTCGAATTGCTGCGAGACTATGCATCCGCTCGCGGAAAGGAAAACTGGCTAGCGAGTAGCAGCTCAATGCAGGATATGGGAGATGTGCTGTTGAGCGCAACTCACCAACTCCAACGGAAAGCGAGTCATGTTCAATCTCGTCGGGCAGTCTATTTTCGCGATTGGCAAGAGGTATTGGTGGCGGCAAGCGATGGCACATTTGCTCGCGACATTCGCTTAACTCAATCTGTCGGTTGCAATTTACTGTGTGCCGAAAATGACCACCGTTCGTCTATAAGCAAGCGAGTCGGAAGCACAGGCGATCCCAATTTCTTGCAGAGTTGGAATTACGAATCGGTTGCCGAAGAGGTCGCTGACTCTGCTGGCAAAATGCTGTACGCCGACTATGTCGAATCAGGCACCTATCCGATTATCATGGCGAATGAATTTGGCGGAGTCATCTTTCACGAAGCCTGCGGTCATTTGCTCGAAACCACTCAAATTGAGCGAAAAACGACTCCCTTTGCCGAGCGAAAAGGTGAAAAAATTGCCCACGAGAGCCTGACGGCTTGGGATGAAGGGCTCTCTCCCCAGGCTTTTGGCACGATCGACATGGACGATGAAGGCATGCCAGCCCAGCGCACCCTGCTCATCGAGAATGGAGTGTTAAAGAATTTCTTATCAGATCGGGCCGGATCGATCCGCACAGGGCATCCTCGCACGGGCAGCGGACGTCGGCAAGGGTACACCTATGCGGCAGCAAGTCGGATGCGAAATACCTACATTGCACCTGGTAACTATTCGATCGATGACCTATTTGCGTCCGTTGACAAAGGCGTTTATTGCAAGAAGATGGGCGGTGGCAGCGTCGGACCCACGGGCGAATTTAACTTTGGCGTTGAGGAAGCGTATCTGATTGAGAACGGTAAGCTGACGAAGCCGTTAAAGGGTGCAATCTTAATTGGGGAGGCTAAGGAAATCATGAACAAGATTTCGATGTGCTCTCAAGATTTAGGACTGGCTGCGGGGTTCTGCGGATCTGTAAGCGGCAGCATTTACGTTACCGTCGGGCAGCCTCACTTAAAGGTAGACTCAATTACTGTGGGAGGGCGATAGGGAGCAATGCCAACTGTTCAAGATATCTCATCGTATGCGGAAACCAATGCACGTCAACTCGGCATTGAAAAATATGACATTTATGGTTCATCCGTCGATGAAACCAACGTGCAAGTTGATCACGGTGAACCTAAACAAGTCAAAGCATCTCAGCGCTCCAGCGTTATTGTTCGCGTCTGGAATTCAGACAATACGATTGGGGTAACATCCACGACCGATGTTGATGCTCAAGGAATTGAGCTGGCGTTGAAGACTGCGTACGATGCGAGCGCGTTTGGGCCTAAAGAACACGTCCCCGACTTTAGCCCAGAGGCAACGTTACCTATTGCCGAGCTTGGCGACCAAACGGCGCCTCAAGTTCCTGTTTCTCGATTGATTGAAACGTTGGTTTCAGCAGAAAAAGCGCTTTTAGAGGCTCATCCGGCGATCGCTGGCGTGCCGTATAATGGCGTCTCTCAACGAGATATTAATAAGTTTTATCTCAACAGCGATGGGGCTTTACGTCAGGAGGCATGCTCGTATGCCTCAATTTATCTCTACAGCAAAACTGAACAAGATGGCAAAAAGCCCCGCAGCGCAGGGGCCTACAAAGTGGCGCGTCATCTAGAAACGCTCGACATCGAAGGCTGCTTGCAAGAAGCTGCCGAGAAAACAATCAGCCATCTGAATTATCAGAAAATCAAGACTGGAAAGTATCGGGTTGTTTTTTCGCCTGAAGCATTTTTGAGTCTATTAGGAGCCTTCTCAAACCTATACAATGCCCAGAGCATTTTAGATAAGCAAAGTTTATCAACTCCTGACTCATTAGGGCAGCAAATCGCATCGCCCCTGCTATCGGTCAGCGATGACGCGCTACATCCTGACAATGTTGCCAAAGAAGCCTTTGACGGTGAAGGAACGCCCACTCGTCGAGTTCCTCTAATCACCGATGGTGTCCTGACGAGTCTTATCCACAGTGCAGGAACTGCAAAACGGCTGCATGCAACGCCAACTGGAAATGCCAATATTGGGGCAAAAGTCACAGTCAGTTCCAATTTCTATCACGTTTTTGCAGGGCACCCTGCAGGTCAACGCTACAGCTTAGACACGGCTGAGAATGTGATTTTGATTGATGATTTGAGTGCTCTTCATGCCGGGGTGAGTGCTCTACAAGGGTCGTTCTCACTCCCCTTTGATGGTTGGTTGATTAACAAAGGTGAGCGCGTCAGCATTGATTCTGCTACGATTGCCGGAGATTTTCGCGACCTGCTGAAATCCATCATTTTTGTTGAGTCTGACTCTGAAATTATGCCGGGGGGAATCTGTCCTAGAATTTGGGTGGATAATCTGTCTGTGACTGGAGAATAAGTCGCATTCGGTATTGTCTGCGTCCTTAATTTGGCTCCTGAGGCATGCAGCAATTTTTAGAATTTATGTTGGGCAGTATAGCTGCTCTGTTTCCCGTTGTAGACCCGATTGGCGGCGTGCCCATCTTCTTGGTTTTGACGCCTGGTGCATCTAAGCAGTTACGATGGCGGTTTGCTCGTAAAACTGCCATCTATGTGATCCTTGTTCTCATCTTTTTCGTGCTTGTAGGGGGAGCCTTCTTGCGGTTTTTCCGCATTTCATTAGAGGTGGTACGAATTGCCGGAGGGATTGTAGTATTTCATGCAGCGTGGCAAACCATGAATGCCAAACCCAGACTAACAGCTTCTGAAAACCAAGAAGCTGCTCTGAAGGTCGATCATCATGAAGATATTTCCTTCCTGCCAATGACGATTCCGATGCTGGCAGGTCCGGGATCAATCGCTGTGACACTGGGTCTTTCTGCTCAAGCCGGGCGCGACTTGTCTGTTGAAACTGCTCTGAACTTAATTGCTGTATCCGTTGCGATTATCTTGATTGGAGCTGTTATTTATATATCACTGCGTTCATCTACGCTATTGCTAAGAATGTTGGGTGAATCAGGTATCCATGCCATAAGCCGACTGTTAGGTTTATTTGTAATGGCAGTAGGGGTGCAGCTCATTCTTAATGGCTTAGCCGATTGGCTCAGCAACTTAAGATTTTTACAATCATTTCAGGCCCTTTAAAGGCTTGGAGTCTGGGGATCGCACGCCATATTTTCGCGCTTCAACATCGTGTGTATTTATAGCGATGTGCAATTGCTATAGCCCTACGGGCTTAGGTTTGTGTAGCCCCCCGCACGCTGCGCGGGGTCTACACACGTTCAGCGTCCTAACGTGAGAGCGTAAGGCTTATATATACGATCCGAGCATCGAGGTTCCTGGGACGCCACAGGATAATTCAGCTACATCGGCTGAATCAACATGGTATTTTCGCAAGCCACGGTGAATTCGCAAGCCACGGTGAACTGAAGTCAAAAAAACGCAGCGAGGTCGACATATCAAACCCGCTGCGCTCTTCTCAGCAAATTTTAGATTACTTAGCCGGAGTCAATACGCGTTCTTCGGCTGTTTCAGAATTTGCTTCGGGCATATTTTCTTCTGAAGGCGGTACTACCTGCCAAAATTTTGGTAAGTAGCTAGACCAGTTATCTAAAATACGTTTCGCTTTCGGACTCCCGGTGCGATTGACATGGGCCTCAATTAAACCCTTGATCTGCGTTTCTCCGGCAGGTGTTAACACTCGTTGGATTCTGACGATTTCGGGATTAACTTTGGCCGGAAAGGTCTCATCTTCGTCAAGGAAATAAGCTAACCCTCCGGTCATCCCAGCGCCCACATTGCGTCCAACCCTACCTAAGACCACGACGACCCCGCCTGTCATATATTCACAACAGTGATCGCCTGCCCCCTCAATGACTGCTTGCCCTTTTGAGTTACGCACTGCAAACCGCTCTCCTGCTTGTCCATTTGCGAAGAGGGTGCCGCCCGTAGCTCCATATAAGCAGGTGTTCCCGACAATGACATTTTCAGAGGGAAGATACGTAGCAGATGGTAGGGGTTTGATGACGATCTCGCCGCCGTGCATGCCTTTGCCGACGTAGTCGTTTGCTTCTCCTGTAAGATTGAGGATCATTCCGGGTAAATTGAAGGCACCAAAACTTTGCCCGACGCTGCCTTCAAAATTAAGCACAATCTGCCCTTCAAAGCCCGTATTGCCATATTGCTTGGCGATCGCCCCTGCAATCCGAGCCCCAATCGTTCGATCTGTGTTGACAACTGCATACGATTTTTGAACTTCGCTCTGCTGAGCAATTGCCGACTGAATGTCGGGATCGATCAGCAATTGGTTATCTAAAACAGGACCATTGCTGTGAACCAGTTCGTGGTCTAGCCAGGTGCGATCGTGACGGGTATCTGGAAGCTGAAGCAAACAGTCAAGGTTCAGAGATGCCGTCTTTGACAGCTTGGCACCGTCTCTAGGCTTTAGCAAATCAGCGCGCCCAATAACCTCGTTGAGAGAGCGATATCCCAGCCTTGCCAAGAGCGATCGCACCTCTTCAGCGACAAAATAGAAGAAATTCACGACATGGTCTGGAGTTCCACTAAAACGCTTTCGCAATTTCTCCTGTTGGGTAGTAACCCCAACGGGACAGTTATTGGTGTGGCAGATTCGAGCCATGATGCACCCTTCGGCAATCATGGCAACGGAGCCAAACCCATATTCCTCAGCGCCCATCAATGCCGCCATCAAGACATCCCAGCCGGTTTTGAGCCCGCCATCTGCCCGGAGAATGATGCGATCGCGGAGCTGGTTTTCCATGAGGACTCGATGAACCTCAGTAACACCCAGTTCCCAAGGTACACCCGCATGTTTAATCGAGCTCAGCGGTGAGGCTCCCGTGCCGCCGTCGTGCCCAGACACCTGAATCACGTCAGCATTTGCTTTAGCAACGCCTGCTGCGATCGTACCAATTCCAATTTCTGCCACCAGCTTCACCGAAACTTTTGCGTCGGGGTTGATCTGATGGAGATCGAAAATGAGTTGAGCTAAATCTTCGATAGAGTAAATGTCATGATGAGGCGGCGGCGAGATCAGCGGAACTCCAGGCTTAGAGCGCCGCAACGTGGCAATATAGGGACTCACTTTGCGTCCTGGTAGTTGTCCGCCTTCTCCGGGCTTAGCGCCTTGAGCAATTTTAATCTCAATTTGCTTTGCGTCCATTAAGTATTCGGGAGTGACTCCAAATCGTCCTGACGCGACCTGTTTAATGGCAGAGCTGGCGGTATCGCCGTTTCTAAGACCTTTCAGGTGTGAAAACAGATTCGAGTGCCCCCGCTCATCCACGTCGCTGAGAACCTTAAAGCGTGTGGGGTCTTCTCCCCCTTCTCCCGAATTAGACTTACCCCCGATGCGATTCATGGCAACTGCTAATGTCTCATGCGCTTCACGCGAGAGGGCACCCAACGACATTCCCCCGGTGCAAAACCGCGTGACAATCTCCTCAACGGGCTCAACCTCATCAATAGAAATCGATGGGCGATCGCTCTGAAAATCGAGCAAGTCTCGTAGCGCGGCAGGCAGACGACCTTCCAGATGCTTCTGATAGACCTGGTAATGGTCATAGTTTTGATCAGCAACGGCTTTGTGCAGCGCTTTTGCCATCTCCGGGCTATTCATGTGATATTCACCGCCCGGTCGATATTGAATAAACCCAAAATTTTCTAGCTTTTTGGCGGTAAGCTCTGGGAATGCTCTTTGATGGAATGCCATCACCTCTTGAGCGAGTTCGGCAATCGTCAAGCCACCCACTCGTGATGTAGTGCCTGCAAACGCAAGGTCTAACAAATCAGACCCAATGCCAATGGCCTCAAAGATTTGAGCCCCGTGATAGCTTGACAACAGAGAAATGCCCATCTTAGACAAGATTTTGAGCAATCCCGCTTCCGTCGCGTGGCGATAATTCTCCTGAGCGTTTTCAATCGTCATAGACGGAATTCGCTCTTTCTGCATCAGCGTTTGAGTCTTTGAACTTGACCACCACTGACGCACTGTTTCCCATGCTAAGTAAGGGCAAACAGCGCTTGCTCCGTATCCAATCAAAGCTGCAAAATGATGAGTGCTCCAGCATTGAGCCGTGTCAATCACAATGGATGCTTTCATGCGCAACCCATGTCGGATGAGATGATGATGAACCGCTCCTACGGCAAGCATCGGGGGGATATAGCTATCATGTTCATTCAAACCTTGTTCATGCCCATAAAGCGAGAGGCGATCGCTCAAAATCAAAATCTTCTTGCCTGTGCGAACTGCTGCTGCTGCCCTTTCACACAAGGCATTGACACTTTTCTGTAGGGTGTTTGGGCCTCCGGTAATCTGAAATTGAGTTGACAGCGCTTCAACTTCAAAGCCGGAATTTTGGATCCCTGAGAGCTCACGCTCATTTAAGACAGGGGTCTTCAGCTTTAGCAGGCGAGCATATTCAGGGCGTTCGTCCAGCAGATTACCGCGTTCACCCAACTGCATCGACAAAGACATGACTAAGCTTTCTCGAAGCGGATCGATGGGGGGATTTGTGACTTGTGCAAATCGCTGTTTGAAATAGTCATACAAAAGGCGCGGCTTATCCGAGAGAACTGCGAGTGGAATATCATCTCCCATGCAGAAGGTCGGCTCCTTGCCTTGGGATGCCATCGCTTCGATGATCATGTCTACGTCTTCGGTGGTGTAGCCGAAAGCGGTTTGCTGACGCAACAAATCGTTAGCAGACATCTGAGTAGAGGACGTGAAAGCCTGTGGCTCTAAATCAAAGCGGTTATCTTTCAGCCATTGACCATAGGGTTGAGAGCTGGCAACTCGCTGCTTGATGTCCCAGTTTTTAAGGACCTCGTGGGTTTCCAAATCAACGGCGATCGCCTGCCCAGGCCCCAACCGACCCTTTTCTATGATGTCTTCCTCAGCCAAGCTAACCACACCGGCCTCAGACGAGACGACCACATAGCCGTCACGGGTCAACGCATATCGAGCCGGACGCAGACCATTGCGATCAAGACATGCCCCTACTTTTTTGCCGTCGCTAAAAACTAGAAGCGCCGGACCATCCCACGGTTCTTGAATCCCACTGTAATATTCATAGAAATCAATAATCTCAGGATGATCGACCAAATCAGGTTGATTTTGGTAGGCCTCCGGCACCATCATCGTCAGAACATCAAGAGGACTCCGCCCTGAATGAACCAACAGCTCGGCCACATTATCTAGAGTTGCCGAGTCACTGTTTTCAGGATTGACGATGGGCTTTAGTATCTCACGGCGATCGCCCCAGACCGGATGATCGAGATCCGCTTCTCGCGCCATCATCCAGTTGATATTTCCCAACAGAGTGTTAATCTCTCCGTTATGTCCCAACAAGCGCATCGGTTGAGCGAGAGGCCAACGCGGCATTGTATTGGTGCTAAAGCGGCGATGGTAGACCGCAAAAGAGCTCTCATAGAGAGGACTGGTCAAATCAGTGTAAAACTCACCCAATACAGACGATTGCACCATTCCTTTGTAGATGATTGTGCGAGACGAGAATGAACAAATGTAGAGATCCTTTAGCCCCTCAGCGACGTCATTCGGCAAATCTGACGACAGTTCACCTGCTACTGAGTGACCAATTTGGCGACGCAGCAGATACAATTCGCGCTCTAGCTCTTCGCCCTCAAATGTCGATTGCACAATCAACTGCTCGATTTGAGGCTGATGCTCTAGCGCTTGAACGCCCAATACATCTGGCTTCACTGGAACAGTCCGCCACCCAAGCATCTTGAAGCCCAATTCTCTAATGACATCTTCAATGATTTGACGCGATAGAGACGCAGACGATTCATGTTGAGGTAAGAAAATCATGCCAACCCCCATCTGGGCAGGCGACGGAGACGCTATTCCCTGTTCGCTCAGCCATTCTTGCAGCAGTGTCCAGGGAATTGCTGTCATTAGACCTGCACCATCTCCAGAATCCTGGTCAGCGCTACAGGCTCCTCTGTGCTCTAGACACGTCAATGCAGAAAGAGCTTGAGTAACCAGGGTATGACTAGCACGACCATACTGATCGGCTAAAAAGCCAACCCCGCAGGCATCACGCTCTTCAACTAGCCATCGTTGCCCTGCAAATCCTGCATTCAATCCCTGATTCTTAAACTTTTCCTGATTCACGTTCATATTGCCCATAAGATTATCTAGAATCGCCTGTGACGCTGAACTACTCCGACACGTGATCGAATGATTGGTGTTGGTTGATGACGACATCGGACAAAAGCACTATGCTCGTCAAAAATGCTCGTCAAAAAATTTAGGATTTCTAGTCCTGCTTAAATATGAAGCTCTAACGCTAGATCCAGCAGAAAATGTATCCACTGATTTTCCCTTATTAGAGAGACTATTACACAGTGCTCTTAGGGACAACAGTAATCTTCTGACTAAACGCTGATGTCAGGTGTCAAGACTGCGATGTCAGACCTTTAAGGTTGAATGCCTCTTGCCGAGCACCTAATGATCCAACATCGAAGCTTAATTTCTAAACCTGAACCGCCTAATGATGAGCAAAAATGTCGCTTGAAAGATAAGCTACCGTTAAGGACTGACCCCAATCGACAAACTCACAATACGAGTGTAGAAATCTTATAGAAAGTATTGTGATCTGACAATCCCCAAAACTTAACCAAGAAACTAGCCTCTTTGGGCCAAAGCTCTCGCCAGCTGGAATTTTTAATACTTAGACACTGATATTAAATCGGCCTAAGATCATTCGTTACTCATCATGCTTTCTGAGTTCACAGCACGATCGTTGACTCGCTTCCTCCATTATGAAGTTAAAACCTTGAATTGATGGGCGACTCGAAAAAAAAATTGCCCCTGTCAGGTCATTGTTTCTTGATAATCTTCTCAAAGATGCAATAACCAGCATTAAGACTATAGCGATCCTAGAATCTATAGCGATCCTAAATCGCTTGTGAATTGTGTATGAGCGGTGGGGCTGGCGTCGCCCCACCGCTCACAACCCATCTGGGATTGCTATAGCTGTGTAAAACCAATCAGCCCCAAACTCCGTAAAAATTTTACTCATCCGGACTAGCGTTGACGATACTGGTAATACTGTTTGAGTTTCTCAATTCACTGGGGAGAATTAGGGTAACTGTGGCTCAACTCCGAAAACGACAGCATTCTTCCAAGCGGTTTCAAGCACAAACCCGCTCGCGAGGTCAAATTGGACGGGTCAGGCGGTTTAGATCAATGATTGCGGTTGGCATCCTGTTAGTCTCTACTCTGTATTTGATTTCGAGCCGAGGAGATGCCGAATCGCTTAACCCCAAGATTTCTCCCATATTGAGTAGCGCATCCTGGGTGTCTAATGGGGTTCATGCGTCCTCTTTGATGCCGTTTACTCACCAGGGCAATCAACTTTTTCTCAATGGGCGGGCATTACCCGCAACCTGGAGTCAGCGATCGCAACATGTTGGCATTTCAGATGCAAGTCTGATAGGTGTTTTGGGGTTTGAATGCCTTAATACCGCAGATTCTTCTAAACAACCAATTCAATGGTTCTCTCAGGCAAATCGCGAGGTGCCTGTTCTTTCGACATGGATGGATCAGCAATATCGCTATCTAGATATCACCCCCTTTGCCCAACAAAACGGCTGGACGGTTGAACCAACTGGCACTGTTCTTCAGATTACGACTCCTCCGTCGAAGGTGTTGGGGATTAGACAGGGGCAACAAAATTGGGGCGATCGCATCGTTGTTGAATTAGACCGTCCCACTCCTTGGCAACTCACCGAACAAAACGAGCGGGCAACCATTACGATTGACGCATCTATTGAGCCGTTGCTCCTGCGCAGCCTTGATTCAAGAGTAGGGAGATTGCTGCGATCGATATCCGTTGAGTCGAGAGGGGCTCAAACAGTAGTTCAGCTTAATATCCCACCCAATTTGCGATCTCACGTTTGGACGTTGGCAAACCCCAATCGACTTGTCATGGATATTCGATCTGATCGCATCCCCGAGCGCGATATTCGTTGGTCGCCAGGAATCAGATGGAAACAGCAAATGGTAAACGCTGGATCAACTTCAAATTATCCAGTGGTTTGGCTAGAAATCGATCCCCGGCAGCCGGATCTCACGCTCAAACCGATTTGGAGTAATCCTTCCGCTGCGATAGGCATTGCGCCCCTTCTAACGACGGCTCAACGCTGGCAGGCGATCGCCGCTGTCAATGGTGGGTTTTTCAACCGCAACAATCAGCTTCCCTTAGGCGCGATTCGTCAAGATAACCGATGGATTTCGGGGCCTATCTTAAATCGAGGGGCGATCGCCTGGGATGATTCGGGCAATATTTTCATGGGTCGGCTCAGTATTCAAGAAACGATTCAGACAGCTACAGGAGAGCAATTTCCCGTTCTTCATCTCAATAGCGGCTATGTGCAAGCAGGCATCGCTCGTTACACATCAGATTGGGGATCCACTTACACAACGCTGACTGATCACGAGATAGTCGTCACCGTTGAAAATGACCGGGTTATTCGCCAGCAAGTTGGCTCCATCGGAGGGCAAATGACCGTTCCGATTCCGAGTAATGGATACCTATTAGCACTGCGGTCTTACAGAACAGCGGCAAACGCGATTCCTATCGGAACATCTCTTCAGCGAGAAACTCACGTTTTTCCATCAGACTTCGAACGCTATCCGCACGTTATCGGGGCGGGGCCGCTACTGATTAAAAATCGTCAAATCGTCCTCAACCCACGCTCTGAACAGTTTTCTGAGGCGTTCATTCGTCAAAGAGCCCCTCGAAGCGCCATCGGCATCACTGATCAAAATACCCTGATTGTTGCAGCAGCCTATAATCGTCTGAACGGAACGGGACCTAGTTTGTCTGAAATGGCTCAAATTATGCAACGTCTTAATGTTGTAGACGCACTCAATCTAGATGGAGGAAGTTCGACCACCCTTTATCTGGGAGGGCAAATTCTTAACCGTTCTCCACAGACGGCAGCCCGCGTACACAACGGAATCGGCATTTTCATGCAGCCAAGCTTTTAGAGCCTCTCAATTTTAAGAAGCGCTCGTCTAAGCCTTGAACATCTATGCAATCTTGCGTGCGTACGCGCGTATTCAAACGAGCTTTGAAGCTTCTATAAAGCCTCTATCGGCTTGAGTGAAGAATTAGCACAGATTCAATGAATCTCGAAGAATACGGGTGACATTCTCTAGAGAGAATCTGTTATGTTTGGCTTCAGTTATGAAACAAACTTGCATGGCTTCACTGCTTTAGCTATATCGCCTAATCGCTCTCTTATGCTGCTGCATGAACGTCATATTGAATAACCCCGCAGATTGAATAACCCCGCAGATGCTCTTGGAACTTAATGTGTAGGGTTCAATTCGTAAAGTTCTATATCTACATCTACTTACCAAGTATTCGATTTATAGTTTTATCCAAGGAGAGAGTATTGTGGTTCAAACCAAAGAAGTTACACAATCGCCTGCATTGCCATTATCCGCTGGCGCTCCGAAAGGGGTTGCGGCTACAGAACTCCGCCCTTGGGGATCTTTTACAGTTCTCGAAGAAGGGCGAGGCTACAAAATAAAGCGTATCGAGGTAAAGCCTGGTCATCGCCTAAGCCTGCAAATGCATCATCACCGTAGTGAGCACTGGATTGTTGTTTCTGGAACAGCAAAAGTTAACTGCGATGACAAAGAGACCCTATTGTTCAGTAATCAATCTACTTATGTCCCCCCTTGTACGAGTCATCGACTAGAAAATCCTGGTGTGATCCCTCTTATTTTGATTGAAGTGCAAAATGGCGAATATCTCGGGGAAGATGATATCGTTCGTTTCCAGGATGATTATGCTCGTGCAAATGGCAAGTGAGTCTATCAAGCGGTCAATTATAGGATCGCTACAGTAGATTGGGTTAGGTTTATTCTTTTGCAAGAAGGAGTCTCTAAAGGCTCCTTCTTTGTGTGTTGTAGCGCTACGCTTTTGGGTTAGGACGTCTAACCAGTTTAGAAAGCTTAATCAGCAAAATTATATTGTAGTTCGCAATTGAGACCCTATACGATTGAGTCATGTCCTTAGCTACGTTGTGTCTGGGCTAGTGAATCATGATTCAGTTGAGTAAAGCCGCGATCGCTGAAATCACGCGGCTAAAGAAAAAAAACGCAAATCCTAACGCTCGATTTCGTCTATCCGTACAGCCTGGAGGGTGTGCTGACCTTTATTATGTGCTCAAATTTTCGGATGAAATTTTGGCTGGCGATCGCGAAATTAATTGTGAATCGATTCAAGTCATAATCGATACAGAAAGTTGGGATCATGTGACAGGATTGACCCTAGACTATTCTGAGGATCTCATGGGTGGTGGATTTCGATTTTATAATCCCAATGTTAGTCAGACATGTGGATGTGGAAATTCCTTTTCTATAAACTCAACACATTAGTGATTTATCATAACCTTTGTTCTAGATTGACAATGATTTCTTCTAGCCGCTAAGATAGTAGACTGTTGCAAATTTGGATCTGTTTTTAGAGAGGCAAAGTAAAGCCAGTCCCATGCCCACAATTCAACAGTTAATTAGTAGCGAACGTCGTAAAACCAAGCAAAAGACTAAGTCTCCTGCGTTAAAGAGCTGTCCTCAACGCCGAGGGGTATGTACTCGCGTGTATACCACGACTCCTAAGAAGCCGAATTCTGCCCTCCGCAAAGTGGCGAGGGTTAGATTGACATCTGGCTTCGAGGTGACAGCTTACATTCCAGGGATCGGGCATAATTTGCAAGAGCATTCGGTCGTCATGATTCGAGGTGGCCGCGTTAAAGACTTGCCTGGAGTGCGTTACCACATTATTCGCGGAACGCTAGATACAGCGGGGGTTAAAGACCGTCGACAGAGCCGCTCTAAGTATGGAGCCAAGCGTCCTAAAGGATAGACGTTCCAGAGAAGCCATTCTCGAGTATTGGTGAATAGAGATTACCTGCATTCAGACATAGTTCTGCTATGCTAGGGAGAGTTTTTTTGGCTGGTTTCGGTTACTTTAGAGATATCTGCGCTCTAAACCTTAATCTATTTAGAATCTTTCGGAAAATTTTAGGAATTTTGTATGTCTCGCCGTACATCTGCTCAAAAGCGTGCCACCCAATCGGATCCGGTATATAATAGCCGTCTCGTCAGTATGATGGTTTGTCGCATCATGCGGTCTGGTAAAAAGTCCCTTTCCTATCGGATCATTTATGATGCTTTTAAGGTGATCGAAGAACGTACTAATTCAGATCCTCTAGAAGTTTTTGAGCAGGCTGTTAGAAATGCGACTCCTCTCGTTGAGGTTAAGGCCCGCCGAGTTGGAGGAGCCACTTACCAGGTCCCGATGGAAGTTCGTTCAGAGCGTGGCATTGCGCTGGCACTGCGCTGGCTGATCCAGTTCTCTCGACAGCGATCGGGGCGTTCGATGGCTATGAAGTTGGCTAACGAATTAATGGATGCTGCAAACGAAACAGGCAGTGCTATTCGAAAGAGGGAAGAAACTCATCGTATGGCGGAAGCGAATAAAGCGTTTGCCCATTATCGATATTGACGTTTGGAAAGGCAGCCTTGTTGAGATGTAAGAGTATAGAATCTTAACAGATGCGGTAAACGAGGATGGCGCCAGAGGTTAAGGAGGTGGCTGTGGCACGTAGTATTCCACTTGAGAAAATACGAAATATTGGAATTGCTGCCCATATTGACGCAGGCAAGACGACGACGACAGAGCGGATTTTGTTTTACTCTGGAGTCGTTCACAGGCTGGGGGAGGTGCACGAAGGGACAGCAGTCACAGATTGGATGGCGCAGGAGAGAGAGCGTGGAATTACGATTACTGCTGCCGCGATTAGCACGAACTGGAAAGACCATCGAATTAATATTATCGATACTCCTGGGCATGTAGATTTCACCATCGAAGTAGAGCGCTCGATGAGGGTTCTGGATGGGGTGATTACTGTTTTGTGCTCTGTGGGCGGAGTCCAACCGCAGACTGAAACCGTTTGGCGCCAAGCTGATCGCTATAAAGTTCCTCGCATTGCGTTCGTCAACAAAATGGATCGCACCGGCGCAAACTTTTTCAGAGTTTATGATCAAGTCCGCGATCGCCTGCGAGCCAATGCTGTACCGATCCAGCTTCCGATAGGCAGTGAGGATCAATTCAGCGGTGTCATAGATCTAGTGAGCATGAATGCTCGGATTTATAACGACGACCTCGGTATGGACATGGTCGATACGGATATTCCCGATAGTGTTCGTGACCTCGCTAATGAGTATCGAGCGATTCTGATCGAAGCGGTCGCTGAAACCAGCGATAAGCTTACAGAGAAGTACTTGGAAGGTGAGGAATTTACTGAGGAAGAGATTCGATCAGCGATTCGTAAAGCAACTATTGAAGGCAAAATGGTGCCGATGCTCTGTGGATCTGCCTTTAAGAATAAAGGGGTTCAGTTGTTGCTTGATGCGGTCGTTGACTATCTGCCTGCACCGATCGAAGTCCCTCCAATTCAGGGATTGCTTTCCGATGGCTCAACGGCGGTTCGCCACGCGTCTGATGAAGAGCCACTTGCAGCGCTTGCGTTCAAAATCATGTCAGATCAGTATGGTCGTCTGACATTCCTTAGAGTTTATTCAGGAATTTTGGCGAAGGGTAGCTACGTTTACAACTCTAACAAAGACAAAAAGGAAAGGATCTCTAGGTTAATTGTCTTAAAGGCAGATGAGCGTACTGAGGTCGAAGAGCTGCGTGCTGGCGACTTGGGTGCAGCGCTAGGCTTAAAGGATACTTTTACTGGGGATACCCTTTGTGATAGCGAATCGCCTGTAATTTTAGAATCTTTGTATATCCCAGAGCCTGTAATCTCTGTTGCTGTTGAGCCTAAGACGAAGCAAGACATGGAGAAGCTTTCGAAGGCATTGCAGTCTTTATCTGATGAAGATCCGACATTTAGAGTGTCTATAGACCCTGAGACGAACCAGACCGTGATTGCTGGCATGGGTGAGCTTCATCTCGAAATTTTGGTAGACCGCATGCTGCGCGAGTTCAAAGTGGAAGCTAATATTGGTGCTCCACAGGTTGCGTATCGCGAGACAATTCGGAAGCGGATCACGACTGAAGGAAAATTTATTAGGCAGAGCGGTGGCAAGGGGCAATACGGTCATGTTGTCATTGAAGTTGAGCCTAGTGAACCCGGAAGTGGATTTGAATTTGTCTCTAAAATCGTTGGAGGCTCCATTCCTAAAGAATATATCTCGCCTGCTGAGCAAGGAATGAAGGAAGCTTGCGAATCAGGAATTTTAGCGGGTTACCCAGTCATCGATCTCAAGGTAACTCTAGTCGATGGCTCTTATCACGATGTTGACTCTTCGGAAATGGCGTTCAAGATCGCAGGATCTATGGCAATTAAGGATGCAGTGATTAAAGCTGCTCCCGTTTTGTTAGAGCCTATGATGAAAGTAGAGGTGGAAGTCCCTGAAGATTTTTTGGGTGATGTGATAGGGGACCTAAATTCTCGCCGGGGTCACATTGAGGGTATGGGATCAGATGAAGGCATTGCTAAAATCTCTTCCAAGGTGCCTTTGGCCGAGATGTTCGGATATGCTACTGATATCCGATCCAAAACGCAAGGTCGGGGCATATTCTCCATGGAGTTTAGCAACTATGATGAAGTGCCTCGCAATGTTGCTGAGGCAGTCATCGCTAAAAGCAAAGGGAACGCATAGTCAATACAGAGTCAGAGAGAGGAAGACGTAACTCATGGCACGCGCAAAGTTTGAACGAAACAAGCCTCACGTTAACATCGGTACCATTGGTCATGTTGACCATGGTAAAACGACGCTTACAGCTGCAATCACCATGGCTTTGGCCGTTACCGGTGGCGGTAAGGCTCGAAAGTATGATGAGATTGATGCAGCTCCTGAGGAAAAAGCTCGGGGAATTACCATCAATACAGCCCACGTTGAATATCAGACTGCAAATCGCCACTATGCTCACGTAGATTGCCCTGGTCACGCTGATTACGTGAAAAATATGATTACGGGTGCTGCTCAGATGGATGGAGCGATCTTGGTCGTATCTGCAGCAGATGGCCCTATGCCTCAAACGCGAGAGCATATTCTTCTAGCAAAACAGGTCGGCGTTCCTAATATCGTGGCTTTCCTGAATAAGCAGGATCAAGTGGATGACGAAGAACTTTTGGAGCTTGTCGAGCTTGAGGTTAGAGAGCTCTTGAGTTCCTACGATTTTCCTGGCGACGATATTCCAATTGTTTCTGGTTCTGCTCTGCTAGCGCTAGAAGCACTAACAGAGAATCCAGCCATCAACAAGGGAGATAATGAGTGGGTTGATAAAGTACTCGCTCTGATGGATAGGGTTGATGAATATATTCCGACGCCTGAGCGGGATATTGATAAGCCTTTCTTGATGGCTGTGGAAGATGTCTTCTCAATTACTGGCCGTGGAACAGTTGCCACTGGACGGATTGAACGGGGCAAGGTTAAAGTCGGCGAAACTGTTGAACTCGTTGGCCTGAGAGATACCCGAAGCACGACCGTAACTGGCGTTGAGATGTTCCAGAAAACTCTCGATGAGGGAATGGCTGGAGATAACGTTGGTGTGCTGTTACGAGGTATTCAGAAAGAGGATATTGAGCGAGGCATGGTTTTGGCTAAGCCTGGTTCTATTACTCCCCACACTAAGTTCGAGTCAGAGGTTTATGTTCTCAAGAAAGAAGAGGGTGGACGTCATACGCCCTTCTTTCCGGGCTATCGCCCTCAATTTTATGTTCGGACGACTGACGTAACGGGGACGATTAGTGCCTTTACGGCAGATGATGGTTCTGAAGCAGAAATGGTGATGCCTGGCGATCGCGTCAAGATGACCGTCGAGTTGATTAACCCGATTGCGATTGAGCAAGGAATGCGGTTTGCAATTCGTGAGGGCGGTCGTACGGTTGGTGCTGGAGTCGTCTCCAAAATCCTTAAGTAGATTATCCAAACTTTGTGACGGGCTATCAACTCCTTCTTACGAGGGGCCGTTGATAGCCTTGCATTCTCTGAACCTAGACAACAGAATTTGAAGTAACTAACTGGGTAGACAGTTTAATGGCAACGATTCAGCAGCAGAAAATTCGCATCCGCTTGAAAGCGTTTGATCGCAGTTTACTTGATACATCCTGTGAGAAGATTGTAGATACCGCTAATCGAACCAATGCAACGGCAATTGGCCCGATTCCACTTCCGACGAAGCGCAGGATTTATTGTGTCTTGCGATCGCCTCATGTCGACAAAGATTCTCGTGAGCATTTCGAGACGAGAACTCATCGACGAATCATTGATATTTACCAGCCTTCGTCGAAAACCATCGATGCACTAATGAAGTTGGATCTTCCTGCAGGGGTAGACATCGAAGTTAAGCTCTAGCATTCCTCATTGTGCAGTGTTCCCTTATCTAGTACTGTTTGGCAGAAATAAGCCAACCATTTGAGAGTACGGCCAGCTTGCCCGCGAGGTGAGCGAGATGCTCGCGCTAGAGTTGTGAAACTTCCGCTATTTTTGCCACTGGATTTGGTTGTCTTGAGTCGCAGATGCCGCGCTAGTAGCTAATGGATATCTGCAATTCGGGGTTCTAAAGTCTATGCGTTGCCCTCGACTATAATCGTGTTGGGTCGGATGGCATAGAACCTACGCGTTTTGGATAAGATATCCACCTTGATTCAAAACTGTACGAATGCATCAGTGAGTAATGTTGTTTCAGGCTAAAGTCTTCTGCAGAAGCGTGCCTTTGGCAGGTAATCTAGAGGAAGAAGACTGCAAAATCTTGCAATTGAGTCATAGGGAATTTGATATGACGTCTGGCGTTTCTCCGATTACAGATGCACAGTTTGATTCAGAGGTCTTGAAATCAGATAAGCCTGTCATAGTATATTTTTGGGCTCCATGGTGCGGTCCATGTCGTCTGATGAGCCCCATTATGGATTGGGTCGCGGAGACATACCCTCATGTGAAGGTTGTCAAAATGGAAGTTGATCCGAATCCTGATGCAGTTTCGAAATGCAATATCCAGGGGGTTCCAGCCTTGGCAATGTTTCGAGATGGACAGGCTATTCAGTCTGTTGAAGGTGCTGTCAGCAAAGCCCAACTGACCGAACTCTTAGAAATGCATGTCTCTCCAGCGACTTAGGATAAGAGGGGATATGGTTTTGAGCTACTAGATGCGGGTGCAATCCTAACTAGATAGATAATATTATGCGATTTGCAAATCGTACAAAATCCTTCAAAGCCAATGTTTTTGCGGATATGGATCACGCAAAAGCGAGGGCAAAGTTGGCGGGTCGACATTTAATTGATCTCTCGTTGGGATCATCAGACTTGCCTGCAGCGCCTCATGTGTTGGATGCCATTGCTCAGTCGTTGCAGGATCGCAGCACGCACGGATATCTACTGTTTCACGGAACTCGTTCTTTTCGGGACGCTGCTGCTCAGTGGTATACGCAGCGTTTTGGCATGTCGGTCGATCCAGAAACTGAGGTGTTAGCACTCATTGGCTGCCAGGAGGGAACGGCTCATTTGCCGCTTGCTATCCTAAATCCTGGAGATTTTGCTTTGCTACAAGATCCCGGATATCCGTCTCATGCGGGAGGGGTTTATCTTGCTAGTGGGCAAGTTTACGCAATGCCGTCAAAGGAAGAAAACGGGTTTCTACCGATTTTTGAAGATATTCCGTCTCCCGTGCTTGCTCAGGCTCGCATGATGGTGTTGAGTTATCCGCATAATCCGACAACGGCGATCGCTCCACTGTCTTTTTTCCAAAGAGCGGTCAGCTTTTGTCAGGAGCACGATCTAGCGTTAGTTCATGATTTTCCGTATGCTGACGTGGTGTTTGACGAGGCGGTTGCTCCGTCGGTGTTGCAGGCGGATCGAGATAAAACCGTATCGATCGAATTTTTCACCATGTCAAAGTCATACAACATGGGAGGCTTTCGAGTCGGCTATGCCATTGGGAATGCAGAGCTGATTCAGGCATTGCGGCGCGTCAAGGCATTGATTGACTTTAACCAATATCGAGGCATTTTGAACGGGGCGATCGCCGCGCTGACAGGTACCCAAGAGCCTGTTAGGCAAACGGTTGACACGTTTCGTCAGCGTCGGGATGCATTTGTGCAAGCGCTACACCGTATTGGATGGGACGTGCCGACTCCGTCTGCAACTATGTATGTGTGGGCAAAATTACCGGAACCTTGGAGAAACGACTCAATGGGGTTTTGTTCTCAATTAGTTGAGTCAACGGGAGTTGCCGCATCGCCAGGAGCCGGTTTTGGAAAATCGGGTGAAGGATACGTGCGATTTGCCCTGGTTCATGATCCGTCGACGCTTGAAACAGCTGTTGAGCGAATTGCTCAGTTTCTATCTCAAAAAAATAGATTTTGAGAGGATTGTCTTTCAAAAAAAGCCTCGCCGACTCTGCAAATCAATGCTGATATTAATAAGACGGGCGTTAGCCAGTTTCCAAATTGGATATAAGGTGTCTGAGTTTGGCGACGATAAATCGTCTCGGCATGAAATGCATAGGTGTTAATGTCCGATCGCCATAGGGTTCGTCCATGGGCATCCACAAATGCGGAGTAGCCGGTGTTGGTTGCCCTGGCTGCCCACCGATCGGTTTCGATAGATCTCATGACATCTTGAGCGTGATGTTGAGATGGCATCGCAGCACTGTAATGAGCATTATTGGATGCTGTGATAATAAACTCTCCACCTGCCGCTGCTTGTTCGCGGAAGTGGTCTGGATAGACAGATTCATAACAAATAGCTGCGATCGCCCGGCCGAGAGGCGTATCGACCTGCTGATTGAGTATACCGGGAACGAGATGAGCATCGAGTGGCGAGAGTCGATTCACTAAACGTCCTATCCATTGCTGCAAAGGGATGTACTCTCCCAGCGGTACGAGGCGCACTTTTCGATACTCATCAACGGTTTCTCCTTCACCTGTAATCGTAAACAGGCTATTAGTGATGGAATTACCCTCTTTCCCAAATGCCCCAAGCCACACTAAAACCCCTCGATCTAAAATGGCTCGAAAGAAAGATGATCGAAGGGATGATTGGTCAGCCAATATGATCGGGAGAGCGGTTTCTGGGGTTAATACCGCATCGACTCCTTGGTCAGCAAGTCGCCGATAACCCGTGGTATAGCCTTCAATCGCTCGTTTCCAGCCTTCATCATAAAGCTTAATAGTGTTGGGGATATTGCCCTGAATGACTCCAATTTTTAATGCATCCTGGGGGGAGTAGGAAAGCGGTCGACTGTAAAGAATAAAACCTAGCCCATGGCATGCGACAAATAGTGCGAGGGCGATCGCCCCATATCGGCTAGCTCGTCGAGACTGTGTAGTCTGGCGAATGGGCAAAACGTGAGTGGGCTGCTTGCTAAGCCAGGCTTCTGCAAGCAGCCCATTGACTGCAACAAGAGCAGCGCTCACGGTTAGAGGACCAGACAGTCGCCCTACGTGCAAGATAATCAGATTGGTCGGGCTTTGGGTATAGGCAAGTGTTGACCAGTTTAGAGGACCCAATAGCCATAGGGCTTCTAAGCTACTCCAAAGCGCCACACCTGCAAAGACTCGAAGTAGCGGAGATGATGTTGGTTTGAGCAGCCGCGTTGATTTAAATTTAATAGTGCAGGCGAATAGAAGCTGAAACAGACCTGCCCACGATCCGACTAAGAGTGCTCCCCAGGCAGTAACAAATATCCAGCAGAATAGGGCGATTGCCAAACTAGCCAGCCAAGGAACCCCCATCCACGTCATGGGGTGAACTCCTGTAATCCAAAATATGGCAAGACCATGATAACCAGACCCCCAGGCTATTCCTAAAAGCACGGGAAACCAGGAATAGAACCGTCGACCTTCAGATTGGGGATCACGTGCCTGCTGTGATTTAGAATATCCGACGACTAGCACCCACAGCGGCGCCAGAGCAACCCAAGCAAGTATCCAAAGATTGGTTGGCGCAGGTGACAGCCCAGCGGCTAAACCACTCAGCAACGCAATTAAAATCGATAACGTGCGATCGCCTAGACGAAAGCGTTTCCGGATATGGAAAATCAAGGATTGAACCGTTAGCACTCGATGTCCATACTCCTCTCAAACTCTGCCGATTTCTATCCTTCGCTGTCCGCCGATTCGCTTTCCTCGATATCCGTCGATTCGCTAGCTTCACTCAGCGCTTCGCCAGACTCATCGACTTCGCTAGCTTCGGCAGTTCCTTCTGCTTCAGGTGGCACGAGTGCAACGGCAACAATGGCATCATCGTCATCTAATCGTTGGACGTGAACCCCCGTTGCCATGCGAGATTGACACGAGATCGCATTAACCGATTGACGAATAATAATACCTCGACTGGTCACCAAAATCATTTCGTCATTCTCACCAACGATTTGCAGCGCGGCAAGCTGGTCATTGGGCTTACGAAATTTGATCGCGCGCAGTCCCATGCCCGCTCGATTTTGCAACCGGAAATTAGCCACAGGAACCCGCTTCCCTAATCCCGCTGTCGTAATCACCAAAACCCACGGGCCTTGACCTTGCTCCCTCGTCGGACACTCAGATTCTGATTCGTCAGACTCATCATCTATGATGTCGTCAGACTGATTGACCACCAAACTCTCAACCAATTGTCCAGGCAAAATATCCATACTGATCAGTTCATCGCCGCTACGAAGCGACATGGATTTCACGCCACGTGTTGGGCGACTCAACGGACGAAGCTGGGCGTGATCGGCTCTAAAATGAATCGTCATTCCTTGTCGGGTGCCAATGATGATGCTGTCTTCGGCGCGGGCGCGGCGCACCCACCTGAGCTGATCACCTTCTTCTAAGGAAATTGCAATTAAGCCGTTTGCACGAATGTTACTAAATGCTGAAAGCTCTGTTTTCTTAATGTAACCACCCTGAGTCAGCATCACGAGATATTCGTCGTCTGTAAATTCAGTAACTGGCACAATCGACGTGATTTTTTCTTCTCTGGAGATAGGCAACATCTGGACAATTGGGATACCGCGAGACGTTCGTGACCCTGTCGGTATTTGATACGCCTTCACGCAATAGGCAACACCACGATCGCTGAAAAAGAGAACACTGTCATGGTCAAAGCAACTTAAGAAATGCTCAACCCCATCATCCTCTTTCATCCGAGTACCCGCCTTGCCGCGAGTCGCTCGATTTTGGGCCTCAAACGTATTAACTGGCATTCGTTTGATATAGCCTTGCTCCGTAAGGAGAATGATGGCTTGCTCGTTAGCAATCAAGTCGATATCTTCAAGTTCACCCTCGATATGCTCGATGACAGTCATGCGAGGAGTCGCATGCTTGGTTCGAAGTTCAGTAATTTCTGTCTCGATAATTTCGAGGACACGTTCTCGACGCGCGAGAATATCTCTCAGATCAACAATTCGAACTTGTAAATCCTCGTGTTCTTGCTGAATTTTTTCAGCCTCAAGCGCAGTCAGTCGACGGAGCTGCATTTGCAGGATGGCATCAGCTTGCGTTTCGGAGAGCTCATAGGAATCGACAAGTTGTTGCCGAGCCGTAGGCGTATCTGCAGCGCGACGAATGAGCTCAATGATGGAGTCAAGATTTGCTAACGCAACTAGTAATCCTTGCAGAAGATGATCCCGTTCTTCGGCCTTGCGGAGCTGATATTGAGTCCGTCGGATGATAGTTTCAACTCGAAAGTCTAAAAAGACTTGAAGCAAATCCCGAATGCCCAGAATTTGAGGCTCTCCGTTGACGAGAGACAACATATTGACCCCAAAATTGCACTGGAGCGGAGTCTGCTTGTAAAGGTTGTTGAGTACTACACGCGGATAGGCATCACGCTTTAGCTCAATGACGATACGCATTCCACGGCGATCGCTCTCATCTCGAATATCTGAAATGCCATCTAGACGACGATCATTAACCATCTCAGCAATTTTTTCAATGAGAGCCGCCTTGTTTGTTTGATAAGGAAGCTCTGTGATGATGACGGCTTCACGACTCGGGCGCCCGCGCGACTCAACAGTTTCAATAGTGGCTACACCCCGCATCGTGATTGAACCACGTCCTGTCGCGTATGCCTCTCGAATTCCGCTTGTCCCCAGAATTTGCCCACCTGTGGGAAAATCAGGCCCTGGGATATACTGCAACAACTCTCGACCCGTTAATTCGGGATTGTGAATCAGTGCAATTAGCCCGTCAATTAGTTCTCCTAGATTATTGGGTGGAATATTTGTCGCCATTCCTACCGCGATTCCGGAAGACCCATTGAGTAAGAGTTGGGGTATGCGAGACGGGAGAACAATTGGCTCTTGTTGCGAACCATCAAAGTTATCTGCAAAATCAACCGTTTCTGCTTCTATATCCTGGAGAAGTGCATCTGTAGTCAGAGACTGCAAGCGACACTCTGTGTATCGCATTGCTGCGGGTGGATCGTTATCGACAGAACCAAAGTTCCCATGCCCGTTGATCAGCGGAGAACGCATCGAAAAACTCTGCGCCATCCGCACGAGCGCATCATAAACTGCGGTATCCCCATGGGGATGATATTTACCTAACACCTCCCCGACAACACGGGCACATTTTCGAAATGGGCGATCAGCGCTCAAACCCAATTCGTGCATGGCGTAAAGAATACGGCGATGAACAGGTTTTAGACCATCCCTAGCATCTGGTAATGCTCGACCCACGATGACACTCATCGCATATTCGAGATAAGACCGAGACATCTCGTTACGCAGATCGGTCGGGATAATCCGCTCCTGAGGAGTACTCATACCTTAAAAGACTCCGAATAATCTCGCTTTCAAAAATTAAGCCTGGAACAGCACAGCATGAATAAACTCTTAAAAGGCATCTGAAGCTGTTACACAAGCGCCTTGGATAAAGATTTAACTCTTGAATTTTAGCATAATTTCCCGATGTTTTGCGTTGCTAAAGTTTGTTTTTAGACTGCTTGAGTTTGCGAGGAAATAAATTGGATATTTGGCTCAAATCCATGATTGAAAGCGGGAGGTTCCGAGTAATTTTGCTGGGTTGGTTTATAAACTCTAAAGTCCTCATGACTGAGGGATTGAGAAATGCCTTAAGAACCAACTAGGACAAAGCTTTTCAGAATCAGTGTCTGGAAATCGGCTAATTTTTAATAGTTGTTTTGGGCTTGTCTCCAACATTTTTTAGGCAGAAACTACAGCGATCCTAAATCGCGTGTGAATTGTGTATGAGCAGTAGGGCGGGCTTAGCTTGGCCCACTGCTCATATCATATCTAGGATTGCTATATGTCTTTGAAAGACAAAATTCAGATGCACATCAGGACTCTGATTGTCAGCGATTGAGCCAGATGAGAATAGAGTTTACTGAAAGACGCAAGCCGCGATATATTAGCTGATCGATTCAAGAGAATTTAACCAATACAGTCTAAAAGACTACGTTTGATATATGAAATGAAATATTTACAGGAGATGCGAAGCTGAAGAATGTAAGAATTAATAGGAAATAAGAAAATATCAAAGTCCTGGTAAAGAAAATATCTTGAGTTCTCCGCCTTATCTAAGATTCAATAGTAAAAAATACGGGCTAGCCATTATTTAGATGCTGTGCATAAACCTGTGTTTTAGGTGGGAGCGATCGCCCTTGCTTAGAGGATACTTTAAAGCATCCTCTTACAGGGATTCTGCAGGTTGCCGACAAAATCCTAACTGCCACACGCAAACAATTGTTTAGTCAATTAGGGTATCCCGTCAACGAAGTAGATAGACTTATCTACAACGACCTACGTGTAGAACGTATCAATTTATCACCGTTTCATGAGACTCTAAGCTGATAAATCGTAATCTTAAACGTCGATAAGTTTCGAGTTTCGACGGATTTTTGGAGAGCCATTCTTGGCAAAATTAACAAATCCAGAAAATTTTCCTGCTCTACCTAAGACTTTTGCCAAACGACAAGCAACACACCGCATACGATGAACCCCAATCCAACAATCCGCATAGGGGTAATAGACTCTCGGAAGGCGAAATAGCCGACTAAGACAGAAAGGACATAACTCAACGCGACGGATGGGCCGATGACGCTGAGTTTAACGCGCGTCAGCAGGAGAATATAAGTAATGGCACTTAATCCATAAAACGCTAATCCCCCAAGCAATTCGGGGGTTGTAATGATGCTCAACGCATGTCCGACCATATTTTCTGGAGTCACTCTGCCAAGCTTTAAGGCTCCTAACTTCAAGAAAAACTGACCCGTAACTGCAATGAGCAGCGATATTATAAAAACGCCAAACTCGATAGGAGTCACAATAATCTTCTCAGCGATAGTAGGGCTTGATCCTAACTGCATGATAGTGTAGCTAATTGCTGCATCCAATTGCGACGATTATTCAGCTCTTCTTGGGTTTATGCACGTTAGTTTATAAAATTCGAAGAATCTGCGTTGCTGAATCGTTCGATTGAAGGATTCCCAGACGAATATTATAGGCACCTGAGAATTTTATCTATTTGCTGCATCCTACGCTCAACTCATGACATTCGAGCTCCAGACTACTGAACTAAATCTGTTGAACTAAATCTACTGAACTGAATCGGTGCCCTATTTATGATGCCTATTATCTATTCGGATCAGTTCCTTGACCATAAAACTGGTTCATACCATCCCGAAAATCCAGGTCGACTGACTGCCATTACGACTGCCCTAAAAGCGTCTCCCTGGGCAGATAATCTAGATTGGCAGTTGCCTACTCCGCCTGAGAGCCACGCCAACCGATTAATGGATGCAATCTATGCTGTGCATTCGAAGCGGTATGTTGATGCAGTTCAAACTCTGTGCCGGAATGGTGGAGGACATATTGATGCAGATACAGTCTTATCTTCCCGCAGCTATGATGTCGCATTGCTAGCCGTTAGTGCTTGGCTCGATGGAGTTGATCGAGTCCTTGAAGCGGGAACCCCAGCGTTTGTGATTGCTCGCCCGCCAGGCCATCACGCGATGCCACAGCACGGCATGGGATTTTGTGTGTTTTCAAATGCGGCGATCGCTGCCAGCTACGCATTAAAGCAGCCCAACGTCAATCGGGTTGCAATTCTTGACTGGGATGTGCATCACGGCAACGGGACACAGGCCGTTGTTACAAATCATCCTGGCATGGCGTACTGTTCGTTACATGAGTTTCCCCATTATCCAGGAACGGGAGATGCTTCGGAGAGAGGCTCATTCAACAACGTGCTCAATCTGCCAATGGCTGCCGGAAGCACGATTGAAGACTACCAGCCTCTCTTCGAAGATGAAGTGGTTCCATTTCTGACGAACTTTCATCCTGACCTCCTGATTGTGAGCGCAGGGTATGACGCAAACTATGACGACCAACTTGCAAGCATCGCACTTCGCCCTGAGGATTATCGGATATTCACAACCTATTGCTTAAGCGTGACCTCTCGAATTTTATTTGGTTTAGAAGGGGGGTACGACTTCAATGCCCTGGCTCAATCCGTTATCGCCACAATTGAGCCATGTTTATCTTCTAAGGCAGTCAATAGTAGTTGATTTAACGGACAACCGTGCCTATCAAGTCCTGATTAATTCTCAGACAAAAATTTGGATTTGATGCTGATGTTGTCCTAGGAAGAGAGTAAAACTCTAACTCTGTTGATATAGCTCTCTTCTCGATTGAGAAATCAGTCAGGTATCCGATACTTACTCTCACCTACTCCATTGATCTCAGCGTTCAAAGTGAAGCCCACATTTTTTTGATACCACAAGAAAGAGCTCAGCCTTTATAATAAGGAAATATCTTTATTGCCACTCATAAAGAGTATTACTACGCATAGAGCGTATACATAAAACGTGTATGGAATTGAGTTTTGTGATTCTGCTCTCTATACTGTGGATTTAACTCTCAATAGTGTAAATGAGAAGGGAGGAAATTGTCATTAGATAGAGATAGGTTATTCATAAACTTACAAAATAAGGCTAAATGTCTGATATCACTAAATTTAGTAGATATGTGCGTTGATCGGAGTCGCTCATTGCTTTTCAAGGCGTTGAAATGATTAGGTTTGGAAGCATCTAAGCCGTTATCGAATTTCCTAGTTGATCCTCATCACTATATTTTTTAGGTATAAGTTTCTATGTCATCTATGAACCGTCTCTCAATTTTTGTAGACGGGAACAACATGTTCTACGCTCAGCAGAAAAACGGCTGGTTTTTTGACCCGAAGAGGGTCTTACAACACTTTACCAGTGGCCCGGATGTAATGCTTATTAATGCTTTCTGGTACACCGGGCTCAAAGATTCTCAGGATCAACGAGGATTTAGAGATGCTCTGATTAGTCTTGGGTACACCGTCAGGACTAAAATCCTTAAGGAGTATTATGATGATAACTCCGGGCGATATTCTCAGAAGGCGAATTTAGATATCGAAATTGTTGTAGACATGTTTAACACGGTTGAGCAATACGATCGTGTCGTGCTGTTTAGTGGGGATGGTGATTTTGAGCGCGCCATTGAGCTATTGCGTTCAAAAAGTACTCACATTACCGTTGTCTCAACTGAAGGAATGATTGCTCGCGAGCTGCGTAATGCCACTGATCGCTATATCGATCTCAACGATATTCGAGACCGGATTGAAAAAATTGACGGTTTGTAGAGCGCGAGCTGTCACGCTCGATGATTGTCTGGGTTTTTTCTCTTAAATTTGAGATGAATTGAAGCGCTCACTCAGTTGCGGTTGGAGTTTTTCCTAGGATTCTAGTTTGAGCTGCGATATAATTATAGCTTTGTATATTTTTGGGGCGGCATGTTTTGGGGAGCATGCATAAGCGCCCAAAATAGTGATCAACGCGTTGCTAATTTGTCTTTTATGTTCATTGTTGTTGGGTCAGTGAATTGCCATGAATACAACTTCTCAGCCTGAACGCATTATTATCTTCGATACGACTCTTCGGGATGGTGAACAGTCTCCCGGTGCGACTCTAAATGTTGATGAGAAGCTGAGTATTGCCCGGCAACTGGCTCGACTAGGCGTAGACGTTATTGAGGCAGGCTTTCCGTTTGCTAGCCCTGGCGATTTTGAGGCCGTTCATAAGATTGCAGAAACGGTTGGAACCGACACTGGCCCCATTATCTGCGGACTCGCTAGAGCAACTCGTCAAGATATCAAGGCGGCTGCAGATGCCTTAATGCCAGCGATTCATGCTCGAATCCATACGTTCATTGCTACGTCGGATATTCACTTGCAGTACAAGTTGAAGAAATCTAGAAACGATGTATTGGCGATTGTGCCAGATATGGTTGCTTATGCGAAGTCTTTTGTGAATGATGTGGAATTTTCGCCAGAAGATGCAGGCCGTTCTGATCCAGAATTCTTGTATCAGGTTCTAGAAACAGCGATCGCCGCAGGTGCAACCACCGTCAATATTCCTGATACGGTGGGCTATACAACACCAAGTGAGTTTGGTGGTCTGATTCGCGGCATCAAGGAAAATGTGCCTAATATCGATCAAGCCATTATTTCTGTGCATGGTCACAACGATTTGGGGCTGGCAGTCGCAAATTTCCTAGAGGCGATCAAGAATGGTGCGCGGCAGCTCGAATGTACCATCAATGGGATTGGAGAGCGCGCAGGTAATGCGGCTTTAGAGGAGCTGGTCATGGCGCTCCATGTACGTCGGCAGCATTACAATCCGTTTTTGGGGCGTTCGGCTGATTCGGAGGAGCCTCTGACCAACATTGACACTCGCCAAATCTATAAAACATCCCGTCTCGTCTCTAATTTGACGGGTATGTTTGTACAGCCTAATAAAGCGATTGTTGGCGCAAATGCCTTCGCCCACGAATCTGGTATTCACCAAGATGGCGTTTTGAAGCACAAGCTGACCTATGAGATTATGGATGCTCAGTCAATTGGTTTGACTGAGAACCAAATTGTATTGGGCAAACATTCAGGACGAAATGCGTTCCGGACTCGGCTTCATGAATTGGGGTTTGATCTATCTGAGCAAGACCTGAATCGCGCATTCCTTCGATTTAAGGAGCTAGCAGATAAAAAGAAGGAAGTCAGTGATTGGGATTTAGAAGCAATTGTCAATGACGAAACTCAACAAGCTCCTGAGGCATTTCATCTCGAGCTCGTTCAGGTTTCCTGTGGCGATCGCGCTCGTCCGACAGCAACCGTTACAATCCTTACCCCTGACGGCAAAGAACTAACGGATGCTGCTACCGGAACAGGCCCCGTTGATGCAGTGTATAAGGCGATTAATCGGGTCGTCGATATTCCTAATCAGCTCATCGAGTTTTCGGTGAAGTCAGTCACCGAGGGAATTGATGCCATGGGTGAAGTGACGATTCGACTGCGTCATGAGGGTCGCCTGTTTTCAGGACATGCTGCTAACACAGATATTGTGGTAGCGTCTGCCCATGCATACATGAATGCGCTTAATCGATTGCACGCTGCTCTCCGGAATGGCAAAGTATTGCATCCCCAGCGGGACAATGCAGACGTGCAAGTCGTCGGGTAACACTCAATTGCTCGAACTCGTGAAGGACGTGAGCAAATCACGTCCCCTTACAATGTGCTAAGTAATGTGCTAGACATGCACAACTGATCAGCATTCAAAATGATTAAGAAATTGGAGATCGGGCGCTACATCCGGACATATGTGCTGCTAGGGGCGATCGCTCTGGCGATGCTTTTACCCCTAATTTGGCTAGTCAGTACATCATTCAAAGCGCCAACGGAGGATATCTTCCAGTTTCCCCCCCAGTTTCTTCCGCAACAGCCTACGCTCCAAAACTTCGTGCAGGTGTGGCAGACCAACCCGTTTGGGCGATATCTGTTTAACAGCACCCTTGTGGCAGTACTCACGGTTGCTCTCAACTTGCTGTTCTGCTCGTTGGCAGCATATCCCCTAGCTCGTCTCAATTTTCAAGGTCGGGATTTCATTTTCACGTCGATTGTGGCGACGATTTTAATCCCGTTTCAGATTGTGATGATTCCGCTCTATATTTTGACTGTTCAACTCGGGTTGCGAAATACCTATTTAGGCATCATTTTTCCGGCGATCGCCTCAGCCTTTGGTATTTTTCTTTTGCGCCAGGCGTTTCGGGGAGTGCCCAAAGAGCTAGAAGAAGCTGCCCGGATAGATGGCTGTTCCGATTTGGGCATTTGGTGGCATGTGATGATCCCGTCGGTGCGGCCCGCTCTTGTCACACTTGCGATTTTTGTGTTTATCGGGTCTTGGAGCGATTTTCTGTGGCCGCTCATTATCCTCGATCGCCCCGAGTATTACACATTGCCGCTTGGGGTTGCTAAGCTAGCGGGTTCTTTTTCACTCGACTGGCGACTGATTGCGGCAGGCTCCGTCATTTCTATCGTCCCGATTCTTATTTTCTTCATTTTTATGCAGCAATATATCGTTCCTAGCGAAACAGGAAGCGGAGTTAAAGGCTGATTTTGAGAGTGGAATGTTGCATATGTTAAGAAAGTGTGCAATTATTTAAGAAATGTAACAGAAAGATTTAATTTTACGTATAACGAATACCGTTGAATGTTCTATTAAATCCCTTAGGCGATCGAGGCAGTCTATCTCAGACTGCTGTGGGATCGTTGGTAATTGAAGTTAGTAGGCTCACCGTTATGCAATCTGCTTCCAATCCCATGACAAATACGACAAACAGCCTGTTTCTAGAGCGGGTAAAAAGAGCGGCAAGCTTAGAGGATTTGTACGACGCGAGAGATGTGGCCGAAGTCGTCTTCCGTACAATGCGCGATGTAATGACGACTGAAGCATCTGATCGCGTTGCGCTGGAACTTCAAGGAAAGATCATGTCCACTGGAGACAGTGGGACGGCAGAGTGTGAACTGGCCCAACTCTGGCAAGATACTAATCCTGTAGTCCGTGTTTTAAGTCGAGTTCGTCCTCCTCTTGAAATTAAGCCAGAGACGTTTGTGTTTCGAATCAGTCAAGAGGCTGGAATTTCGAGGGGAATTGACCCTCTTGAAGTCACAGAAGCCATTTTCTCTGCATTTAAGCAAGAGCTCTCTCCAGAAAGAATCAAAGAAATTTCAGACTTTATGCCTGGAGATATTCGTCAGATTTGGCGACGAGCCTAAGTGGGCGAAAAGCCTGTTATACCTGGATCTAGGTTGTCAACGTCTCATGCGGGGATGGGATTGACAACCTAGAGATTTGCATTTTTATGAGCTTGGCAAGGTCAAACCTCTTCTGCCGGAATGGTGAATGGATTGAATCTGCATTCCTCAGGAAGAGGGCTGATGTCGTTCAAGCAGTTCTTGATCGGGCGTGTAGATCTCTAAAGGCCGATTAAACGTATTTGCGATGTGGTCAAATCCTTGTCCAAGAAGTTTTCGATGATGGGTGGCGATCGCCTCTAGGTCATTATTTCGCGCTGATCTTGCAGCTATAACTGCATCGATATAGCTAGCATTTAGCTCGATTCGAATGGTTGGGCTAACCGATATTAGCCGACAAAATGGGGATTCCCCTAAGCAGATTTTGTCTAGTTCCGTTTCGAGGCGTCGTATTTCTGGATTGGTATTGCCCCCAGCGACAGCGACTCTGGGTAGAGTATCTGCTCCTGCCTCAACGGTTGCGTCCTCTAGCGATGACTCATAGAACAGCAGCAGCCGTCGAGCATCGATTGCTGCAATCGTACCTTGGGGAATCTGGCGGAGCTGATCGAGTGCGATCGCCCAAGTTTCTTGTACGTGTTTCCAGTCTTGGGGGGTCTGGGCTCGATATCTCCTCATTTGTGCTTGTTTGGCAGAATCTTTAGCAAAGTCTAAAATCTGACTGGCAACTTCTTCAAGCTTGAGTTGATGCTCAACCTGAGCAAGCTGTTGGCGATGAGTTTGTAAAAGCTGTTGTGCAAATGGATACAAATCGCTGTCAGGAGGAATTGCTTCTAATGATGGAAGCGTTGATTGCCAGAGCGATTCCAAATCTCTCCATACCTTGATGTCATAAATTGGGCGTTGGCTTGCTTCACGAGCCTCGTTTGCAACCTGTTCGATGGCAAGAAGCTGATCAATCTGCTTAGCTTGGGTCTGATAATCATCTAGAAGAGGATAAGCATCTTGTGCGTGTTGCGACCACGCGGGGATGGGCTCTAGCAACGAGATTCCTCGTTCAATTGACTGATAAGCCGTATCTAAATCATCCCAAGTTTCCGCTTGGTCTAGACTGAGTTTTACATCTTGGCGGAGCGCTTGAGCAGTTTGCAATTCTGGACAAGACCCAATTAAGCAGTAGCGAGTGAGTCCATAGGTTCCTCCAATTGCGCCTAGCGTCGTGATGCCTAGCGCGATCGCAATCTGAGTGTCGAGATGACCAAGCCAAGATAATTGATGCGATGGCGACGAGTCTTGAGATACGACTAAGGCTGACGAATTCTCGGTATAAGCCGGCTCTCCCGAGGAACCTTGAAATATTGGCTGGGAACCGAATGACTGAGCCCAACGCTGCCAGGTGTCTTGAAAACGCGTGAACAGATTGGACTCATCCGAGAGGGTCAATGTTACGGGAGACGTTGAAGATTGAGATTCGTTGGTGTGGCGATCAGACGATGATGATACTGGAGATGGCATGTTGGGTTGAGAGGGGGGAGAATCAAACGAAGTCAGTTGTTCGATGAGGAGTTCGAGATCATCGTCATCTTCAATCCAGATTTCTTCGCAGCCTGATGTGGAAGGATTCCATCGTCGAGGGATATGCTGAATCGAAGGCGGTGGAGGTTGAATTGCAAACTGACGATGCGCATACGGCTGCCTTTGTCCGATGATGCGAAGATAAAGGCGGACACTCTGGGTAAATTGAATCTGCAACGTTTGAATCCGTCGCTCCATCATGTGTAGAATCTGGGCTGGATCAAGCACCGCATCATCTCGATGCTGGCCCAAGACGACCAAATGCCGTTCACGGATGGTGCATTGAATATGCACGGGATCATCGCTAATACAGGCTTGAATACAAGCCTGAAGGTGATTCCGTAGCCGCTGCAAGTCCCCTGTATAGGTAATCGTCTCCATATCAGTTTGCCTTTCGATCGACTCGATGGACTCGCTCAATGCTCTGGATTACATCGCGCGAGAAATCCTAAAGCTGCTCCTTCTTTCTGAATTTGAGAGCTTTTTCCGGACATGCGACCGAAATCTCAAGCAAACTTCATCGAATCTGATACAGAACTCGATGAAATTCGATGACACGCATTCGCTCTAAGTGATAACGTATGGGTTAATTCTACGGGACTGACGGGGCTCGAACCCGCAACTTCCGCCGTGACAGGGCGGTGCTCTAACCAATTGAACTACAGTCCCTCAATGTGCGTTCAAATTTAGCGCAATTTCCATTGTCCCTAATGAATCAATTATTTGTCAAATCATTGATTAACAAATTCATTGTGTACAAACTCTACCAGCCAATCCTTGACGTGCTGGGTGGCTCGACAATCATCTTCGTTGTATCGCAAAATTGCCTCTAAATAGGTGCGATCGCCCGTATTGAGCCATTGATCATACCAATAAATTGATTGAGCCCCGTTCGCATCTGAGTCACGCCAATTAAATCCTAGCCACCGAGCAATGGGCTTAAGAGCATAGCTTTCGATCGGCAATGCTACTGTGCGCGTCACACGCTCATGCAGGTCAATACAGCGTCTAATCAGAGGTTGAATCAAGGAATCAGGCGTTTCGTAGACGTTTGCCAGACGCTTGACAGTCTGAACCTCATAGGGGCAAAAATGAAAAATGGGGGCGTAAGGATATTGCCAAACCAAATTTAGGAATTGCTCCCAAATGCGGCGTTCATCCTCCGGCTTTTCTGCTAAAAGGGGATAAAACGTTTCGGTGTTAGCTCGGCGATCAACTAGTAAAATCCCGTGTAAATAAATTAAATTTTGCTCTGGGGCGGCTTCAATATCGAAATATAGTTCGACGTCTGAGGTTGGCAATTCTTCTGAAGAAAGCAGCGGCCCAATGGTGTCTGGTCGTTGCAGGGGTGCAGCTAGGGCACAGTTTTGCAGCATCGACTGCGCTTGGCGCACGATTCGATGAGCGACGTGAATACCAAATCCTGGAAGTGGAGCCAAGACATTAGGAGGGGTTGCTGCCAGCGCTTCAACGGTAGTTAAATCTAGTTCTTGAAGATGAGCATAGCGACTCGGCGTAACACCGGGTAATAGGGACAAGTGTTGATTTGCTTGGGCGACCCCATAGCAGTGGCTCAGCCAGTGGCACAAATCGCACCGATTACGCGCAATAAAAACGTCAGGCTCTCGGGCTGTAATTAGCATCTCCATGCAGCGGTCTAAAATTTGCTGCATTCGGGGAAGCTGCTCAACCAAATCGACTTCATAAGCCCCACGCTGTCTTAAAATTAGCCAGCTCGATTCTGACCATGCTCCTTGCACTTCTGAGAGAACGTAGGCTTGAAATGCCGCAATAATCTGATAGTCTAGCTTGGGACGTTTGCCAAGTTTAATGTCAATAGGGACGTAGATCCAATCACCAAAAATAGAGTAGCCAGGCTGCTTGACCAAGAGCTTAGGAGACGTAATCAGTTGAACTCCATTTTCAAGCGTATGTTGAAGCACTCCGCGAGAGATTCTTTCAACTCCTTGCTGCATCAGCTCCAGCGTCGCTCGTGCCCCAGCATTCCAATTTCGACGAGGATAGTTGGGTTCTTGGGCTGGATTTTCTGACAGAACAGATAGCTGATGCGATATGCTGTCTTGGTGAAGCTTAAGCAAATAATCACTCGGCGAGTCTCGTTGTCCTGAATCGCCATATGAGTCGAGGAAGGCTCGGCGCTTGCAGCGCTGAAAATTTAGTAGAAGTTCGTCAGTAAGCTGTAAGGGAGATTTAAGAAGGCCCGGACGAGATGATGTACACGAGGAGGATTGATCGGATCCCACCCGAGATGACGAGGCTAGAAATTTTGTTTCAGCCTCTGATAAATGGCTCCTTAATGGCTCAGCAGTCAAATCCCTCGGCTCCGAGCATGGGTGGGCCTATTGGAGAAGGAGATGACTAACGGATCAATGCAGATCAGCATAAACTTCGATCGCATATCTTTCTATGACTTTAACTTGATTTTGATCGATTTGTCTGCAGCGGGGATCGCTTTATTGGGGATGCGATCGCCCAATCGCATATATCTACCTGGGGAGTATATTTAGATTTTTTATAATTCTGTAGATTACAGTCGACTGTTTTTGTAATCTTTTGCAGGTTTTGCATAATTATCATGACCTCTGCGTCTTCTGACACCATTCATCTCAACCAATATCGTCAGCAATTTCCAGCATTAGCTAACAAATCATATTTCAACTACGGCGGACAGGGCCCCATGCCTCAAGCGTCGTTGATTGCGATTCAACGAGCCCATGAATATATCCAACATGCAGGGCCATTTTGTGGAGAAGTCAATACGTGGGTTGCTCAAGAAGCCGATCAAACCCGTCAGGTGATTGCGCTTGAGATTGGGGTTGCTCCAGAGACTATCACCCTAACTGAAAATGTGACGGTTGGTTGCAATATTGCATTGTGGGGAATTGAGTGGAAAGCGGGTGACCACATTTTGCTCTCAGACTGTGAGCATCCTGGCGTAATCGCAGCCGTCCAGGAAATTCAGCGCCGCTTTGGAGTTGAGATATCCACGTGTCCGCTGATGGCAACTCTCAATGCGGGCGACCCGGTGGATGTGGTCGCTCAGCATCTACGCGCTACGACTCGATTGGTTGTAGTCAGCCACATTCTCTGGAACACAGGGCAAGTGTTGCCGTTACGAGATATTGTTCATGCGTGTCGAGCGCATCCAACTCGGTCTAAGCCGGTTCAAGTTCTTGTGGATGCTGCCCAATCTGTAGGGGTTTTGCCACTCAATTTGGCTGAATTGGGAGCCGATTTCTACGCATTTACCGGACATAAGTGGCTGTGTGGTCCAGCGGGGACTGGAGGACTGTATGTGCGTCCTGATGCACTCGATGAGTTGAATCCGACATTTATTGGCTGGCGGGGCGTGACCCGAAATGAAGCAGGCTTTCCGACGGGGTGGAAACCAGATGGACAGCGGTTTGAAGTGGCGACCTCTGATTTTAGTCTGTATGGCGGATTACGAGCGGCGATCGCCACCCACTACGACTGGGGATCTCGCGACGATCGGTATCAGAGGATTCGAGCTTTGAGTGAATACCTCTGGGCCGGGTTAAACCACACGCCAGGGATTACGTGCTTACGCACGGCTCCACCTGAGGCAGGATTGGTGTCGTTCCAACTCGACGGGGGCAACAATTCTGCTCACCAGCACCTAGTTCGGTCATTAGAAAGCCAGCATGTGATGTTGCGAACGATTTTAGATCCGTTCTGTATCCGAGCCTGCGTTCACTATTTCACGACAGAGTCTGAAATTGACCAACTGTTAAGTGTTTTAAGACGACTGCAAGACAGTTGATCGAGGGGATAATCACTCATTTAGAAGCGTTGAGCCTTCTTGAGTTAGCGCAGTTCTCGCTTTTTGAGCACGGGCGTTGGCTTCTGCCATTACCTCGTCCATCTTTTCGAGCATTTCGCCCGGATAATTTTCTAGAACTTTGGTTGACAGCGAGATGCGCCGCTTGATCTCATCGATGTCAATGATGACTGCCTTAATCGGTTGCCCTGACTGAAAGAGGGAATTTAGCGAGGCAACGTAATTTTTGCTGACTTGGTTGATATGGAGTAAGCCAGTGGTGCCATCGAAGTCAACGAAAACGCCAAATGGCTTGATACCAGAAACTTTGCCCTCAATTAGCTGACCTACTTCAAGCTGAGTAAGGCTTGCCGCTTGGGCCGCAAGCCGATGAGACAAGACCAGCTTGCGGCGATCGGGATCAACTTCAAGAAAACTAACGGTCAATGCTTTACCAATCAGAGATTCGAGATTGTCACGTTCAATCAAGTGCGATCGCGGAATGAAGCCTCGCAATCCTTGCACATCAACCGTCACGCCCCCTTTATTAACGCCGCTGACCCTAGCCTGAATCGTTTCGTCGGCCTCTTGCATGTCAATAAACTGCTTCCATATTTCTTGAAGCTCTAATTGCCGAATGGAGAGTGTCACTTGACCCTCTGCATTTTGTTCGCGAATAATCAGGAAATCTCGCTCTTCATCAATGGGTAGCGCCTCAGACAAGTCGGCGACCCGGGTGAGTGATGCCTCATCAATGGGTAAAAAGGCCGCAGACTTACCGCCGATGTCAATGTAAGCTCCGGTTGCATCGTGGCTAAAGACTTTTCCTCGAACAACCTGGCCTCTCTGAAAATTGAAATCATGCTGTTCGAGAGCTTTTGCGAAGTCGTCAGACGAAAAGGACAAATTAGCCTCCTAGAGTATGCATAGCCACGGCTGAACCCTGGTCAACAAGGGTTTAGAGTTCTCCCAATATAATCAATTCTGGGTAAATTCGACATCATGCCTCTATGAAGTCCTGGTAAGAATATTGAGTGATGGATTGGGCATTGCCTATGCGCGAACTATTCAAACGCTTCGTTCAAGAGGTCGCTGACCGTAGTTCTTGATTGAATAGCGCTTGGACTTTACCCCAGGCATCTTGAGCAGCCTTGGGACTGTAGCTGTCTCGTTGGTCGCAGAAAAATCCGTGTCCTGCATTCGGATATCGAAACACCTGGTGAGGGATTTGGTGATGTTGGAGTTCGGCTTCGATGATATCAACTTGATCTTGCGGAATACTCGCATCATCCATCCCAAAGAAGGCGTATATTTTACCGCTGATTTGAGAGGTTCGCGTGACCGTTGGGGCACCATTGCCTGGACACCAGGTTGTGATGCCTGCGCCGTAAAATGAGGCAGTTGCTTTAATATCGGGCAATGTAGCTGCCAGATAGGCAACATGCCCACCAAAACAAAAGCCAATACATCCGATTGCATCAGACGTTACGGAGTCTAAACTTTTAAGATAGTTAATGGCGACTTGGATATCCCCGAGCAATTCGTCAGCATCCGTTCGAGCTTTATACTCGCGACCAATCTCGAGGTCTTCGGCAGTGTATCCGGTTTCAAACTCGGGTTCAAGACGCTGATATAACGCTGGGGCGATCGCCACATAGCCTGCCTTTGCAAATCGTTCGGTAATGTCTCGAATATGGGCGTTGACGCCGAAAATTTCTTGCAAAACTACGATTCCCGGAAATGGCCCCTCGGCTATTGGTTCTGCTAGATAGGCATCGATGTCTAAGCCCTGATTCTGAACTTGAAGTCGAGCCGTCCGAATTTCAAAGTCCGTCATAATTGATATCTCGATAGGAGGCAGTTCTACACGCTTTAAGGATAAGCCGTACGGTGGTTCAAATCATGATTGGCTTGCCCAATCAAGTTTCAGCGCCAGTCAACTCTACCTTTCTCCGCCAATTATCTGTAATTATTGAAACTATTGAGTCGCTCGTAAACCTACCCGTGAAGCCATTGCTCATCATTACGCTTTAACGTAGGATCCCAAAGATTTATCTGACTTATCTCCCCACGCCTTGGAGCCTTCATAAATGGTTCAGTTTCATATTCAGCCCGATAGCGAAATTCCTGCATCAACCCAACTTTATAATCAAATTCGATTTGCGATCGCCTCCCGCCAGTTTCCACCGGGTCATCGCCTGCCCAGCACGCGGCAGCTAGCGATGCAAACGGGGCTCCATCGCAACACCATCAGCAAAGTATACCGCCAGCTTGAAGAACTCGGAATTGTCGACGCTCAGGCGGGTTCAGGCATTTATGTGCGTTCCCAAGGAGATGAGGGAGGGGCTAAGGCGCGATCGCCCATTTTGTCTCAATATCCTGAAGCTCATAAGCTGGTGCAAAAGAGTTTAGATGAATTGCTCAATCAGGGCTGCTCGCTAAGCCAAGCCAGAGAACTGTTTTTGGCCGAAATTGACTGGCGACTGCGGTGCAGTGCGCGAGTGTTGGTGACTGCCCCCCAGCAAGACATTGGTGCTGGCGAGTTGATGGTGCAAGAGTTGGAGCAAGCCCTGCAAATTCCGGTTCAGCTTGTGCCGCTTGAAGAGTTGAGTGATGTTTTAGATCAGACCCGTTCCGGAACGGTCGTGACAACGCGCTACTTTATTGGGCAAGCAGAGGCGATTGCGGCGCCCAAATCAGTGCGCGTGATCCCGGTCGATATCTACGACTACAGTCAAGAAATTCAGCTCATTACCAACTCCTCAAAAGGGAGTTCAATTGGGCTTGTCAGCCTTAGCCCAGGAATTTTAAGAGCCGCTGAAGTCATCGTTCATAGTCTCATGGGAGAGGAGCTTTTGGTGATGACAGCTCGGGCCGAAGATGCCTATAAGCTGAGTGCGATTGTGCGATCGGCGCAAACGATTATTTGCGATCGCGCCAGCTATGAACTTGTCAAAGCTGCGGTGCAAGCTTCTAGAGACGATTTGATTCGTCCCCCTCAAATTATTTGCTGTGAAAACTATGTTGGTACCAAATCTATTAATCTCCTAAAACGGGAACTTGGTTTAGACTGAGCGCCCCTTTAAGTTTCCGACCCGGATGGAGACGATCCGCTCAGGATTGGTACTAGATATGCAACCAAAGCCCCTAGAACAAACCCTGCAATATTTCGAAATAGCGGTAACCAATCAGCGGTGCGAGTCACCACTGGACCAATTCCAAACGCAATGAAGAGAATGCTCCAGAGCGGTGAAAATATCAATACCCACTGCCAAGCAAACGTTTGATCGGGCTTACGAGGCTGGGCAGCAAAGCCGCACACCAAACCGCCCACAACTGAAGTGATCAATGTTAGAATCCATTGCTCTCTGGGCAATCCTGGAACGACTTGACACCCTCCCTGACGCAAACAAGCCTCTATTGACTCAATTGCGCTAATGATTGAACGATCTTCGCCATTGTCTCGCACAAAAAATTGATTGCCATACCGGGTCTGCAACTCAATCCAAAACGTACGCGGCAACAACTCAAAAAGGGCATCACCAACGCTGAAGTTTAGCAAGTTTCCGCCACGAGGATCGGCAATCAGCAAGATGCTCCGATCATCGAGTCCCCAAAATTCTTTGACGGCTCGTCCTGGCGTCTGATCATATTGAGTCAAGACCCGCAGCTTCCAGCCCGTTTCGGTTTCAAAGCCTTTCAGTTGCTGATCAAGCTGCTCTTGCTGAACACTGGCGAGAGAGTCAGCTAAATCAATGACATTGGTGGGAACACTTGGTAATAATTCAGGGTTGTCGTAGGCTTGAGCAGGCAGGGCGATCGCCCATGTTGAGAGCAAGATACAGACTGCCACAATGTTAATGAGGATACGCGATATTAGACGATGTTTCATGGACAGACCCGGTACTAAACTCTGATGCCTAATCTGAAAAACAATGGCGTTGCTGAATTCAGGAATGATTTATGAATATGAATTCTGACTGTACGGGCAGTTCGCGTAGCGCCTGCGGCATCCAAGAAACGCGCTAGCGTCTCCTTTAGAGAAACCGCCCCTCCAAAATTCATCCCTCTGATCAGCAACACCAAGTCTCTAGTAATTCTTTACACTTGTTTACCTTAATCTAAGCTTTATCATATCAGGAGTTAATGAATGATTGAGAATGATGTGACTCACCTCATATCTTGCATCAGTGCCCACAGAGGTGCCAACGGATTAGAATCTGTGGCTAGACAAAATCAAGTGTGCATTCGCAGACGCCGTTGCGGACTAGGAGATTCAACATCTTTAGACGGCGCAAGCAGGCTTTGCTCATATAGCCTGCGATTTTAATCACTGATGCTCACTATGAGTCAACTAACAAAAATTTTTTATGATTTAGACTTACGACCTAGCGCTTTCGATGTCGAACTGTTGTCTATAGGAACGTCGTCTGATAGCTCATTGCTCTGACTGCCGTCTAGAGATGAATTAGACATATTGTTGAGGAGAGGCTGTGATGAGGGATGGGCATTAAAGTCAATCACATCCGAATCAGATTGAGATGGAGGCTGGTCTTGAGACGAATAGGGCGACGATTGAAAAAATGCTTTCCATGCGGCGCGAACCCCCGAAACAGCGCTGCGAGTGCCTACATGAGCATACCGAATTTGTTGCCTCGCGCTACTTAAACTTTGATCGACTTGCTGAACAATGTGTCCGGCATTTTGAACGCCGTCATTTACATCTTCGGTCAGGTCTGTAATTTCCATCCCAGTCAGCCGAATCGCTTCTAAGGTTGGAGGCAATTCTCGACTCAAGGTGTCAAACAATTTCTCGGCACTGCGAGCCGCTCTGGCAAGTTCCCAAACAGCGGGCAGCAGAGCAATTAGGATTGCTGTTAGGCTAACTGCAACCAATAAAATGGAAAGCCCTAACCAAAAGATTGGATCGATCACAAGTTGTGAATTACCTCAAACCAGAATCATGGACGGTTGAGCGGGACTCAGGCTCATTTTGAGCCGTATCAGTCTGGGATAACCGCTGTTGTTCCCGCTGACTTGCTTCTAAACCGACTGCGATCGCCTCTTTGAGTCGTCCTAACGTGCCATCCCAATTCCGTAGCGCTTTGTTAGACAGTCGATCCGCCTGAAGCTGCACGCTCGATGATAAGTCTTCTGCAAGCTCTGGCAGTGCATCAGCAGATTTCTTCAAAAGCTGTCGAGTTTCTCGACCCGTTTTGGGAGCCATCAGCAACCCTGCGATCGCACCCATTGCGGTTCCTAGGAGTAGCCCTCCGATAAAGGCTCCAGATGTTCCAGATCGATTATCTGACATGGTTGTGTTTCCTCGCTGTTGGTCGCTGAACGCCTGTAGTTTAACCAATGATGCTTGAAAGTGGTTCTTTAATAATGACTATCCGTCGCTCAATGGCAAAAACCGAATTGCGCTGAGAGTTTCCCGATAATCGATATGCAACTATCTTAAATAGGATAACAACCCACTAGAAGCTCTCATCAATGATGATGGCGAGTTTGATGAACCGATGTAGTCGAACGCGTCCGAGACAATCGTGACCGCTGCTGCCAGACAATTTGACCAAAACTCAGCAATGTCAAAGCTTGTTGGGCGCGGCGAAGTTGCGGCTCAAGCTGACGATATTTTTGGCGAAGCTGATAAATTCCGATTTCGCCTCGCCGAATTGCCTCAGGTGCACCATACAGCACCTGATGGGTGCTTTGCTCGGCAGTATCGAGCGCATTCGTCACCTTGACCAGCACACGTCGTAGTTTCCAGACGTGCCATGCGACAACAAAACAAAATCCTGCAATTAAGATGTTGATGATAACCACCAGAATTAACATAGTTCAAAACTTCCTCTCATCGTTCTTGAGAATGATATAGCAATCCCAGATGGGTTGTGAGCGGTGGGGCGGGCGACGCCCGCCCCACCGCTCACATACAATGCACAAGCGAGCAATTTAGGATCGCTATAACAACTGGGTTGCGAGTTTGAAATACTCTTAATTTGGTTAAGGATGTCAGAAAATTAGGAGTCTGTAACCCTCCTGAACGTAGAATGGCTGTTGTTTTCTAAGAAGGCAAGTTTATGGTTCAATCTGCATCTCTTATAGAGCTGCATGTGAATCCAGCGACCGGTAGCGATCGCGCCCCAGGCAGCCAGGTAAATCCGCTAAGAACCATTACGGCTGCGCTCCGACGAGCTCGCGCTGGCACGGCAGTTCGCCTAAATCCGGGAGTCTACTCGACGAATACAGGGGAGCAGTTTCCGCTCACGATTCCGGAGGGAGTCGTGATTACAGGCAATGAGGAGACAAAAGGTAGCGGCGTTGTCATTGAGGGCAGTGGCATCTTCAATAGTCCTACGTTTGCTCGTCAAAATGTCACAGTCTTGCCGTTTAACCAGTCAGAATTACGGGGCGTTACGGTGACGAATTTGGCTGAGCGAGGCACAGGAGTCTGGGTCGAGTCAACCAATCCGGCGATCGCCAACAATACCTTGATCAATTGCAAGCGCGAAGGAATTTTTGTAACGGGTTCTGCCCGCCCGTTGATTCAGGCGAACGTCATCCTAAACAATGCCGCTAGCGGGATTTTTTTTGCCAGATTTGCTAAAGGAGAGGCAACCGGTAATATCTGTCGACAAACAGGCTATGGCATTGCGATTAGTGACAATGCTGCTCCTCTCTTATCAGACAACCAAGTTTCTGATAACCGCGCTGGAATTGTCATTTCACGCGCTGCCCGTCCGGTGCTTCGAAATAATCGGATTGAAAACAATGCAGGTGATGGGCTGGTTGTTCTCAATCAGGCTGCCGTTGATTTGGGGCATCCCCAAGATCCGGGCGGAAATGTGCTCAGTCAAAATGCTCAGCGTGATGTGCGAGTGGCCTCATCAACATCGTTAATATCGGTTGGGAATCAGATCAATCCGGTGCGGGTTGACGGGGCGATCGAGTGGGTGACTAGCCAGCTTCCGACGCGGTTGCCTATCGTGCCACCGACGATCCCGACTCCCAGCCCAAATCCCGCACCTAGCCCTGCGCCCCAGCCTAGTCCGACTCCGCCCACTCCGACTCCTACACCTAGCACATCACCAAGCCGCGTTCGGTTTCCTGATATTGAAGGATACTGGGCACAATCGTTTATCGGGCGATTAGCAGAGCGAAACATCATCAGCGGGTTCCCGGATCACACGTTTCGACCTGAAGCCAAGCTGACTCGTGCTCAATATGCTGCACTGATTTCCAATGCGTTTGATTTACCTTTGAAACAAGGATCGCGTCGCTTTTCAGATGTAGCAGCAAATTTTTGGGCCGCAGGTGCAATTAGCCGCGCTGAACGAATGGGCTTTATCGCCGGATTTCCAGACGGCACGTTTCGCCCTCATGAAAACTTAACCCGCGTCCAGGCGATCGTATCGCTTGTTAATGGGCTGTCATTGTCAGGCGGGACTCCCTCGTTGCTGGCAATGTATCGCGATCGCGCCCAGATCCCCAACTATGCAACCATGGCGATCGCCCGTGCCACACACCAGCGATTAGTGGTCAATCATCCCAATCCTGACTATTTGGAACCGATGTTCCCGATTACCAGAGCCGAAATTTCGGCGATTTTATATCAGTCCTTAGTAGCAATTGGGCAGGCGTCTGCAATTTCTTCCCCCTTTATCGTCGTTCCTCAAACTTCGGGCGTCTCTTTTTCTGATTTACGCGGCCATTGGGCCGCTGAATTCATTCGCGGATTGGCGGCACAAGGGATGTTGAGAGGCTTTGATGACGGGACTTTCAGACCCGATGCTGCGATGAGTCGAGCCCATTATGCCGTTCTTCTTGCAAACGCATTTAATCCATCACCAACTCGGGCCCCAATTCGCTTCATTGACGTTCCAGATAGCGACTGGGCGGCACCTGCCATTCAGCAAGTCTATCGGGGAGGGCTGCTTTCAGGCTTTGGTGACGGCACATTTCAACCCCGGCAAGATATTTTGCGACTGCATGTCCTTTTGTCGTTGGCGAATGCGCTAAGGTTGCCTGAATCTGATGTGACCGTGTTAAGTCAGTTTGCCGATTATGAGGCGATCCCGCAATATGCCAGAGGGGCGATCGCCAGCGCGACTCAGCATCATTTAGTTGTCAATTACCCGAACGTGAATCGGCTTAGTCCTAATCGAGGTTCGACCCGCGCAGAGGTTTCTTCGATGGTATATCAGGCGCTTGCGGTATCGGGACACGTGCGATCGCTTGCTTCTCCCTATATTGCGGGAGCGGATATTGCCGGGTCGACCTGATCTGACGGTTGAATTGAGTCTGTATGCACCAATTCACGATACGTCATATCCTCTAAATCTCCTGCGCAGTATGTGCGACATCGGGGGGATCATTCAAAGTCTGTGGGGTGACATACCTGTATAGTGGTAAAAATGAGGCCAAGCAATGGCTAAGCCAACGATAGCAAAGACAAGGGAGCGTTTATGGCTGAAATCCAATTCTCCAAAGGAGTTACAGAAGAAATTGTTCCTGATATTCGCTTAACTCGTTCTAAAGATGGCACCAACGGGACGGCAACTTTCTACTTTCAGAATCCTAAAGCACTCAGCAATGAAAGTATGGAAGAAATCACAGGTATGTATCTAATTGACGAAGAAGGCGAACTCACTACGCGAGAAGTTAAGGCTAAATTCGTTAACGGTAAACCTGAAGCACTCGAAGCATTTTATCCAATGAAAAGCGTCGAAGAATGGGATCGCTTTATGCGATTCATGGAACGATACGCAAACGAGCATGGACTTGGCTTCACAAAAACTTAAGATACAGCTTTTAGAAACATCGCGAATTCAGTTATCAATCATGAGAAAGGGCGTAGACAAATTATGCCCTTCTTTAGTTTAATCAAAGGACTCAGATCCTGATATAGCAATTCTAGATGGGGTGTGAGCAGTGGGACGGGCGCCGCCCGTCCCACTGCTCACACACACTTTGACCTAATGATCCGATGGAATCAGTCGGGTAAATTCTGCATCAGAGCGATTAGCAATGATTCCTTGCCGCAAAACTGTAAGTGCTTCTCGATAGTGGGGATCAATTAGAGTCCCCCGCAAATTGGGATTGATTGATAATTGCTGCCGTTGTTCACGCGTGAGATCGATTTCAACATCAGGTATGATTCCCAAATGGCTAATATCGGTGCCTCTTGGGGTGTAATAATGAGCGACTGTCACGGCAAGCCCCGATCCGTCAGACAACGAATGAACCGCTTGTACGAGAGCTTTCCCAAAGGTTTGAGTGCCGATAACCGTGGCTCGGTCGTTATCCATCAAGGCGCCCGTCAAAATTTCACTAGAGCTTGCAGAATTGTTATCGACCAAGACGGCTAACGGCAATTGAGTAATTGCGGTGTGATTCGCAGCGATTTCTTCGCTATCGCCAGAGCGATCGACCGTGCGTACAATTGCACCGCTGTCCATCCACATCCGAGAAATTTCGATACTGGAATAGAGTAGGCCGCCAGGGTTTCCTCTCAAGTCAAGCACAAATGCTTCTGCACCTTGGTTGGTCAAGTCTCGAATGGCATCTCTCATCTGTTCTGCGGCGTGAGAGCTAAACTCGCTCAGTGCAATGTATCCGATGCGCGTCTCATGGTCTTGGCGGAGCGTATAACGCACAGCTGCTAGCTCAATGGTTGCGCGAGTTAATGGAATATCAAACTGCCCCTCACCATCTCGATCAATTCGCAACGTGAGGCGCGTTCCAATATCACCTCGAATTAAGTTAGACGCCTCTCGGACTGACATCCCTTGGGTAGAACGCCCCTCGATTTCAAGAATGCGATCGCCCCGTTGTAGACCGGCCTCTGTGGCAGGAGAATTTGCCAGTGGCTCAATCACGGTTAAGAGACCAGTTGCCGAATTAACCTGGAGTCGCAACCCGACTCCAGAAATTTCTCCTGATGTTTGACTCGTCAACTCCTCATACTGTTGAGGAGTCATAAAGCGAGTATAGGGATCATCCAGCTGAGCTAAAACATCTCTCAACGCCTCATAAGCATCTTCGCGGGATGCGTAATCGCGACTTAGTAATTCCTGCCGTATGGTTAGCCAATCGACCTGATTAAATTGCTGATCAACATATTCTCGATTAACGAGTTGCCAAGCTTCGTCGAGTACCACTTTGGGGCTGTCTTCTAATGATGCTAATGCAGCAGGAATGGGCATTGGCATCAGGAAAGATAACATCGTGCTAGTTGTCGCGATCGCTCCACTCAATAGAGCTGTATGAATAATTTGAAACACCTTAGGAGATTGATTCATTGAAGTCGCCGATTATCGATTTCGCAATGAGAGTCCGCAATTTAGCCATTCGATATAGCCACCATCTGGCAATGCTTGACTGAAGCCGTGCCCTTTGCCAACCTTAGACCGTTCCGTGCCTACTGAATCTCTTGAGCAGGAAATAGCATTTTCATGCAACGTTCGCAATCTAGACAATCGTGAACAGGCATCCGAACCCAAGAAAACTATGTTCTTAACGACCGCGAATGGCCCCAAAACGTTTGCTAAAAAACGTTCGCTAAAATCTGAGGGGCACAGGTTGTCCTGTGTTGCCCGAGCTATTTGGGTTGCCCTAACCATAACTCAACTGACTCAGTAGAGCTGTAGCCCTCATATGACAGTTTCTTAGAGTGTCCTATTTTTTAGGTGCTCCCTTTTAGAACGACTCATAGAACGCCCTAACTAGAGTGTCCCAATCACCTACCCTAAAACGCTCGACAAAGGGCGGCATGTGCACCTCCCACATTGGTCAGACGATAGCTTCAGAGGCGGCTGAGATGTTTTGGTGGCATAATTGTTCTTGATAATCTAACTTAACTCTTGAAGGAATGGGTAAGCTTAACCAAACATAAGTTTACAAATAGTCTTTTAGAGATTTTTATTAAGTTTTCGTTAATTCAAGTCTTCGTTAACTTGAACCGGCGTATCGATACACTCTACCGCTACATGCAATCTCTCTGGGTCAAGCTGCTGCGCTGGTTAGGAGCATTGATTGCAGCGGGAATTCTTATGTGGATGCTAGTCAACGTGATTGCGGTATGGTCTGCGGCCTCTCGTCCTGTCGATACGATCTTGGTTCTAGGGGGCAGCATTCAACGAGAAATTTATGTTGCAGAATTGGCGCAGACATTGCCAGACGCTTCGATATTGATTTCGAGTGGGTCGGTAGATCCGTGTATTTGGCTAATTTTCCAACGCGCTGGCAGCCCCGTTGATCGGGTATGGCTTGAGAAATGTGCTGATTCCACCTTCGACAATTTTTACTACAGCACTCCCATTCTGGAACGATGGAAGTCTCGCCATGTGAAGCTAATCACGTCTGAAACTCATCTTCCAAGGGCCTGGTGGTTGGGAAAAATTCTGCTGGGATCGCACGGAATTTGGGTGGAGTTAGACATTGCGCCAGAACAGGGGGTTCCGGGGAATAGAGAATCTTGGCTAAAGACAACTCTGGATGTCAGCCGCAGCGTTGCGTGGGCGGTTCTTGGACAATGGATTTACCCGACGTGCGACGATGTTATGCGGTTGTCGTCTGTAGACATTGAAGCGTGGCGACATCAAGGGTTTAAATGCGAACATCAAGGCAATTTAGAGTAAAACCGCTGCATTTCAGATCGTCGCCCAGCCAAATATCTCCCGATTGAACGATGCTGAATGAGGGCGATCGCACGACAATTAGCTTTCGTAAGCTTAAGTGTGATGTGAGGAGATTGTAAAAGAAATTTTGAATTTTCTGGGTTGAGCATTAGATGCAGTTACGGTTGACGGAAGGTGAATATTTCTACCTGGACCTAACTTAATAATGCTTCACCCCTTATTTGAAGGATTTTTGAAGGATTATTTAGGCGATGAAATTTTGCAACGCTACAGCATTTTTCTAGTGTTAAGAAAGTTTGAATTTCTAAAAGTCCTCCGATAAAACTCACTTAAAGCAATCGGTGTGTCAAAATGAAAGCGGTTTCGCCAGCTTAATGAAGAAGTGTGAAGTAGGCGTGAGTCATGGAATCGATTTATGAATATGCGTGGCTGATCCCAGTTTTGCCGTTAGTTGGGGCGACTGTCCTCGGCTTAGGTTTGATATCGTATGGCAAAACTGTCAGCAAGTTACGGCAAGTTAGTGCAGTATTCATCGTCTCGTTGACTGGAGCGGCGATGGTGCTGTCATTTGCGCTTTTATGGAGTCAAATTCAAGGACATGAGCCCTACCAGCGTGTGATTGAGTGGGCATCAGCAGGCGACTTCCGCCTAATGATGGGATACACCCTCGATCATTTGTCTGCCATGATGCTCGTTATTGTGACGACTGTGGCGTTTTTGGTCATGGTCTATACAGACGGCTATATGGCTCATGATCCTGGATATGTAAGGTTTTACGCCTATCTCAGTTTGTTCAGTTCCTCGATGTTAGGGCTGGTCGTGAGCTCTAATCTAGTCCAGATTTATATTTTCTGGGAACTGGTCGGAATGTGTTCTTATCTGCTGATTGGGTTTTGGTATGACCGGAAAGCAGCAGCTGATGCGTGTCAGAAGGCGTTTGTGACTAACCGAGTCGGAGATTTTGGGTTGCTTCTCGGCATTTTGGCGCTGTATTGGGCAACCGGTAGCTTTGAGTTTGAGGTGATTGGCGATCGCCTGAATGAATTGGTATCGTCAGGGGCGTTGAGCGCAGCGCTCGTGTCCTTTTTCAGCATCTTAGTGTTTTTAGGACCCGTTGCTAAGTCTGCCCAATTTCCTCTGCATGTGTGGCTGCCTGATGCGATGGAAGGCCCCACGCCAATTTCTGCCTTAATCCATGCAGCGACCATGGTCGCTGCTGGAGTGTTTTTAATTGCTCGGATGGCTCCAATTTTTGAGGGTGTCCCGTCAGCGATGACGGTGATTGCCTTCACAGGAGGCTTTACAGCTTTCCTAGGAGCTAGTATTGCCATGACTCAAAACGATATTAAGAAAGGGTTAGCCTATTCCACCATGTCCCAGTTGGGCTACATGGTCATGGCAATGGGGGTGGGCGCATACGGTGCTGGACTATTTCACCTGATGACCCATGCCTATTTCAAGGCGATGCTCTTTCTCGATTCGGGTTCGGTCATTCACGGCATGGAAGATGTGGTGGGGCATGACCCTGCATATGCCCAAGATATGAGGCTTATGGGCGGCTTGCGCAAGTATATGCCTGTCACTGCCATTACGTTTCTGATTGGGACGTTAGCAATTTCTGGAATTCCTCCATTTGCTGGGTTTTGGTCGAAGGATGAAATTCTGGGTGCTACGTTTAGCGTGAGTCCGATTTTATGGGGGGTTGGGTGGCTCACCGCTGGGATCACTGCCTTTTACATGTTCCGGATGTATTTTATGACATTTGAAAGCACATTCCGGGGCAATGAATCTGACATTCGCCAGATGCTCAAGGTGGAGAAACTTCGTCGCATGGGAATGGCGATTGGCCCCGGGGCAATGAACCCTCAAGAGCTAGAGGCTGATCTGGCTTTTGACGAACACCCCCAGGATGAGCATGACCATCATCACAGCGAATTTCCCCATGAATCGCCCGCTAGTATGACAGTGCCTCTAATGGTATTAGCGGTTCCGTCTGTCTTGATCGGATTGCTAGGCACTCCATTTGCAAATTATTTCGAAGCGTTCATCCATCCGTCGGGTGAAGAGGCGCACGGCTTCCCGCCCTTTGAAATACCGGTTGATTTTGAGTGGGCAGAGTTTCTCTCGATGGCGGGTAGTTCAGTGGGTATTGCCCTAATCGGAATTACCCTGGCATCGCTCATGTACTTGAGCAAGTCGGTAGATGCTGGGGCGATCGCCAAGAAAGTTGAGCCGCTCTATAAGCTCTCACTCAACAAATGGTACTTCGACGAAATATATGATGCCCTATTTGTTCAGGGAAGCCGCCGTCTAGCTCGACAGGTGCTTGAGGTCGACATTCGCATTGTTGATGGATTGGTTAATCTGGCAGGTTTTGTCACGTTGGTTACAGGTGAAGGGCTGAAATATCTCGAAAATGGACGGGCTCAATTTTATGCTCTGATCGTCTTCGGAGCTGTTTTAGGGCTCGTTCTGATTTCGGGAATTACCTGACCGCTCAGGCGATTGCTGGAAACGACTTGATTAATGGGGGCAGTGAGACCTTCAATGTCGAATCTGTGCTTTCCATAAAATCAGGTCGTTATATCCTTTAAGTCGAGTCATCGGGAGAGCTGGCGACCCCCACGAAAACCCGTAACGTTGGTTCGTTAGTATCTCCCTTTGTTACTAATCTCTTTAACGCTTAGCTGTATAACTTCGTCGTGTAAGACAACATTTATGAATATGGCTGATTTTCCCTGGTTAACCATAGCCATTCTATTTCCGATTGCGGCATCACTATTGATTCCAATCATTCCAGATAAAGATGGTAAAACTATCCGTTGGTATGCGTTAACGATTGGGTTAATTGACTTCGCAATTATCTCGTATGCCTTTTACACCCAGTACGATCCGTCTAGTGCAGGTCTACAACTTGTCGAAAGTTATGCGTGGGTTCCGTCGCTGGATTTGAACTGGTCTGTTGGGGCAGACGGTCTATCTATGCCCCTCATTCTGTTGACGGGATTTATCACAACGCTAGCGATTCTGGCGTCTTGGCCTGTCACCCTCAAACCACGCCTGTTTTATTTCTTGATGCTGGCGATGTATGGTGGGCAAATTGCAGTGTTTGCCGTCCAAGATATGCTGCTCTTTTTCCTGGTTTGGGAGCTTGAGCTCATACCGGTTTATCTGTTGCTCTCGATTTGGGGAGGGAAAAAGCGCCTCTATGCTGCAACTAAGTTTATTTTGTATACGGCTGGTGGGTCGCTGTTTATTCTAGTTGCTGCGTTGGCAATGGCATTCTATGGCGATACGGTCACCTTTGACATGCGATCGCTCATGGATAAAGACTTTCCGATTCGTTTCCAACTTCTCGTATACGCTGGATTTTTAGTTGCGTATGCGGTTAAATTGCCAATTTTTCCGCTTCATACCTGGCTGCCTGATGCTCATGGCGAGGCGACGGCTCCCGTTCATATGCTGCTGGCCGGTATCCTGCTCAAAATGGGCGGATATGCGCTCATTCGCATGAATATCGAAATGCTTGGCGGTGCGCATACCTACTTTGCACCCGTGCTGGTGGTGTTAGGGGTTGTTAACATCATCTATGCAGCCCTAACCTCATTTGCCCAACGAAACTTGAAGCGTAAAATCGCCTACTCATCGATCTCTCACATGGGATTTGTTTTGATTGGGATTGCCTCCTTTACTGACTTGGGCTTGAGTGGAGCTGTCTTGCAGATGATCTCCCATGGTTTGATCGGAGCGAGTTTGTTTTTCTTAGTGGGAGCGACCTACGATCGTACCCATACTTTGATTCTCGATGAGATGGGAGGAGTCGGGCAAAAGATGCCCAGAATTTTTGCCATGTTCACAACCTGTTCGCTAGCATCGCTGGCATTGCCAGGAATGAGCGGCTTTGTTGCTGAAGTTATGGTGTTTGTTGGGTTTTCAACGAGTGATGCATACAGCCTGACCTTTAAGATTTTGATCGTCTTTTTGGCGGCAGTCGGCGTCATTTTGACTCCAATTTACTTGCTCTCAATGTTGCGAGAGATATTTTATGGTCCTGAAAATAAGGAACTAACATCCCATGAGGTATTGGCTGATGCCGAACCTCGTGAGGTGTTTATCATCGCCTCGTTGCTAGTCCCCATCATTGGCATTGGGCTATATCCAAAGTTGGTAACGCAAATTTATGACGCGAAGACGGTGCAAATTACCGCAATGATGAGGAGCGCAGTGCCGTCTTTGTCAACGCCAGAAAAAACCGCATTGACAGATTTTTCGGATCAACCCGTTATGAAAGCTCCCACGGTTGGAGAGATCGAAAAGGTGTCTTCTTAGCTTCTTAGGGTGATTCTTTGTCTATTGGATAAATTGGATGAACCCAGATAGGACTCAGCATAGTTGAGTCCTTTTTTATATAGCGGTATGCGCTTGAGTTAAGTGCGGTGGTGTGAGGTGTGCCGCGCCCCACACCACCGTTTCTGTACTTGACGCGCACATTGCTATATATCCTCACGGGCTTGGAACTGTGTGCAGAAACTCCGCATCGCGAGATTTCGCTACCTGTTCGACGTCTTCGACGTCCTTAAGCAAGGGGGTGAAGCCAATACCATATCAGGCTAGCGACGCTCATTTGCAAACACAACATGCCCCATCAGGGGCGATCGCCTCATTATAGCGTTAGCCAGCTTAGGACACGACTCCTGATGAAATCTAAAGCTGGGGACGCTATCTGGCGTGCAACCGCACAAAGAACGGTGGCGGTTGCTATAACAACGAACTGAGCAAGCTAATACCGAGAGGACATGCCCCAACGCTGGTAGAACTGTTGAACCCGGTCTTGCCACCGCTGCCAGTAATGTTTGAGTGTGTCTGGATCAAACCAGAAAATTTCAGCAGCTTGTCCAGGCAAGGCCACGCTCAGTAGGGCATGGGAAAGACTCAGGCCGTAGTCGCTATAAACATGATTGACCGCCCCACAATAGGCCGCGAGCTGTAGTGGACCATCATAGAGGCGCTCGATTGATTCTTTAGGGCGATCGCTCGTTTTCCAGTCAAAAACGCATGGAGTGCCCTGATAGCTGGCGACACAATCGACCTTACCCGCATAGCCCAAGTCGTAGTGAAATACCGTACTCTCAACCAGGCGAACATCTTGAATTTTGGATAATACGGGTTGAAGGCTATCCCAATAGGGTTGGGCTGGTTCTGGACAATCGCACGCTTCGCCGAGCAAATACTGTTTAATCTGGCGGTGAGTCTGAGTTCCTCGTCGGCTGGCAGTCGTCGCAATGCGAGTGGCTTCATCCGTACCAACTCTTTCCCGCCACCGTGCTAACGATTCTCGGTCAGCTTGCGGTTTAGTTGCGTTGAGAATCGTCGTCACACTGGGTAGCCGTCTCCCCTCAGCGTCAACAAAATAGCGCCCGCCCGCGTGGCGAGTAGATTTGGCCGATACAGTCGGCAATAGATGAATGCGGTGATTAATGTCCAATATTTGCTCGTTGTCCCTGAGATAGTTTGCTTACACAGCCCCGTGAAACACTCGCTCTGCAGCACCGGTCATATACACATGTTGATCGGTATCAGACCATTCAATATGCAGGCATCCGCCCGGAAGCTCGATCGTGGCACGGCGATCGCACCGATTCGTTAACACTCCTGCTACTAGAGATGCACAGGCTCCAGTGCCACATGCCAGAGTCGCCCCGGCTCCCCTTTCCCAAACACGCATCTTTAAATAATTGCGACTCATGACCTGAATAAATTCTGTATTGGTTCGCTTGGGAAAGACACGATGATGTTCAAATTGAGGGCCAATAGCGGCTAAAGAAACTGCATCTACATCTTCTACAAACGTAATGCAGTGAGGATTTCCCATGCTGACGCAGGTGATATCCCAGGTTTGCCCGTCGACCTCGATCGGTTGACTAATCACCTTTGCATCGGCAGCTGCTAGGGTTGTCGGAATCTCAGCAGCTAGTAATCGAGGGGGTCCCATATCTACGGTGACCTCACCAGTTGCTTCCAACGTTGGCATCATCAGACCGCCGAGCGTATGAATTCGATAGGTCGTTTTAGCGGACTGGCTGCCTCGATCGCGCGTTTCTAAATCTGCTAAAAATCGGGCTAAGCATCGAATCCCATTCCCACACATTTCGGGTTCTGAGCCATCCGAGTTGAAAATTCGCATCGTGTAGTCAGTGCCCTGTTGCCCAGGTAAAGCAAAGATAACGCCGTCAGCACCGATGCCAAAGTGGCGATCGCACCATTGAATGGCTTGGTCAGGAGTTAAGCACGGTTCAGTCTGGCTTCGGTTGTCAATCAAAATGAAATCGTTACCCAAGCCGTGATATTTCGTAAACTCGATGGTCATAAATGGTTCCTTTTCTAACCTCGTGACTACTGTGAGCAATACGTCTCTAAAATCATCCTTCGAATCGGTAGTGCCAACTTGGGATTACTGTAGACTGAATCGGTCATATCAATGACAATAAGGCAATAAGACAATAGGCAATGAGAATGGGCAATACCCCTTTAAGAAGGGAGGAGGAGCGCTATGTCTGCAGAACTCGAAACTGGATTGCCAAGCATTCGACAAATTCAAACCTTCATTCGAGAGGCACGAGAAGTCGAACTGAAGCTAAGTACCGATGACTTACTGGTGGGCAAAATCAGTTGGCAAGATTCGTACTGCCTTTGCTTAGTCGATCAATACGATCAACCCACCATTGTCTGGCGACAAGCCATTGTGTACTTAAAACCTAAATTTTAATGCAACTCCTCCTTAATATGCCCCGGACTACTAACAGGAACCTGGAATAAGGTGGGTGGGTCGGTTCTCTCAGCGCAGTCTCGGAGCTTGGCAATACACTGCGCCACGACGCGTTGGATTCGACCTTGGCCATGAAAATGGTTGCCTTCCATTCCAAAAGTTTGGCTAGGTGCCTAGTGTTCTAACCATCTCTGCAATATTTTGCGCCGCCTATGATTGCCTTGCTCAACCCTCAAATAACATCAACGTCGCTGCGTCAATCATGGATTGTTAGCATCAAAGCACTCTTAGATCTGAAAAATTTCTTTCCCAGCGCCCCAGCATCCTTAAGTGTGCCTAAGCTGGCGATCGCGCTCATTGCGAGTATGGCGGCTCTCTCGTCGCCCGCTAAAGCGCTGGAGGTGCAAATTCTTCCCGATGATCCCCAACTAGGAGACACTCTATCCATTCGGGTTCAAACTGAGACGCCTGGTGGAGAGCCACCCGTGGTGGTGATGAATCAGCAAAATTATCCCACGTTCCCGCTCGGAGGCAATCAATATCGAGCCCTGTTGCCCACCACTCCACTCGATCGAGCTGGGCGAGTCGAAATTGATGTAATGGGAGACGAAGATGTCCGCCATCTGGCAGTCTGGTTGCGCGATCGCGCCTTTCCGACTCAACGAATCTGGCTACCCCCCGACCGAGCAGGACTCGAAGGAACTGACTTTGAATTTGATCGGGTTGCCGAATTCAAAACGCTGGTGACCCCCGATCGGTTTTGGGCTGGATCGTTTCTTCGCCCCGCTGGAGGGCGCGTCAGCACCATCTATGGAGTTCGCCGATATTATAACGGTGAATTTGCACACGATTATTATCATCGAGGCGTGGATTATGCTGGAGGGCAAGGGTCACCCGTGGTCGCGCCTGCGGCGGGTCGAATTGGCTTAGTCGGGCTAGAATCTCAAGGATTTCGAATTCACGGCAACACCATCGGAATTGACCATGGTCAGGGAGTTTTGAGCATTTTTCTGCATCTTAGCCGTATCGATGTTCGCGAAGGTGATATGGTTCGTGCCGGGCAGGTGATTGGCGCAATTGGCTCCACCGGGATCTCCACCGGCCCTCATCTTCATTGGGGTCTTTATGTTCATGGCATGGCGGTAGACCCTGTCCCGTGGCGCTATGACGGCATTGAGTAACTATAGCAATGTGCGCGCCAAGTGCAGAAACGGTGGTGTGGGTGCGCCGCGCCCCACATCACCGCACTTAACTCAAGCGCATACCACTCTATTGAAGAAATATTGAAGAAATATTGAAGTGCTCTATAAGTTTCGATGTCATTCTGCGGGTGAATCGTGCAATTCAGAATTTCTTGGGCAAACTAAACCAAGACGACACTAATCTCTCTTGTCCATTCAACTGGCACCCGACCCGAAGGATCTGTTATGAGCATTGAAAGAATTGTTGAGCAAGCGCTGCAAGATGGCTATTTAACCCCGGCAATGGAATCTGAAGTGGGGCGTATCTGCGACACAGCGTCTGAGCTCTCCATGGAAGAATATATGGCGCTTGATCGCTTGATGGGCGCCTTACTGACTGGAGAAGTGGTTGCAGTTCCGCGTAAGCAGTTTATCAATGTGATGGAAGAACTCGTGCTCACAGAGGCGATCGGCCGCGTTGCTGAAATTGAGGCAACTAGCAATTGTACTCTAGACCTCGGAGATATTGCGGCCTATGCCTTAAATCGACTGCCGCCCCTCTACGCCACCACCGAAGAAGGGGCTGATTATCAGCGTGAGCGCGCTAAAGATGACTTATGTGAAATGATTGCACAGAAGGTCTCAGAGGCGATCGCCCGCAACCTTGATCACCCCGAATTCTTTCCTGAGCGGCAAGCGATTGGTAAAGGGAAGGGAGACGATGTGCTCAACCAGGTGAGTTCACTGCTCCAAACCTATGCCCACAAATTTGATGTTGAATCTGCATCAAATCCAGGCTCGGCTGAGACGGGTTCTGGCGTAAGCTAGTAGGAATGGGCTGATTCAACTAAAGAGAAGCCATCACATTTACTGCCGTACAATTACTGGCGTTCCGATTTCAACTAGATCATAAATCTCTTCAATATCATCATTGTGCATCCGTACGCATCCATGAGAAACGGCCTGACCAATTAAGTCAGACTGGTTGGTGCCGTGAAACCCAATCTTGTTCCGCCCATTTGACCAAAACGCAATCCAATGAGACCCAAGAGGATTGAGGGGGCCGGGCGGAATAACTTCATTAGTAATCGGATGTTGCCAACTTGGATTCAGCCGCTTCTCGATGACGCTAAATTCGCCCATTGGGGTTTCCCATCCTGCCTTGCCAACGGCAATCGAGTAGCTCCTATAGATCTGCCCCCTTTGATAGGCATGAACCTGGCGATCGCTCAAATCAATCACCAGGTGAGGATTATTTAATGTATCTAAGGCCAAGAGGGGAGATATCGTATCGTGAAGCAAAGGGTTTATAACTGCCCATGTGTCTGTCACAGGTGCCGATACGAAGCGAATTGCCTCGGTTGCACGAATTGAAGGCGATCGTGATGAGTCTGAATTCTCAGGCTGACGAGTCGACATCGCTGCATCCAGCAGTGAGGCATGACGATCGCTGGGGAATACTTGAGGGGATCGATCGGCAGGCTGTCGTTCCATGAGATTTGAGGCGATCGCCCCTGATGAATCAACCCGCTCTTGTCGAGATTCGAGCTTTGATTCGGGCAAGGCCGGAACTTGGGCAATCTGTTGCTCGTTCGATGACTTAGATTGAAGCTGGACAGACAGAACCAATGCTGCTGCCGTAAAGCTGAGCAGCATGAAACTCTGAGAAAGTGATTCACCCCGTTCCATGGTCTGCCGTAATTAGGATCAGAGCCCTCCTAAGAGGATTGTTCAGAAACATCAAACCAGACCTCATCCGTGCCTTGGTGAATAGTTTTCACCCATTTTAATCGCTTAGGACGGATAGAAATCCGTGCTGTTGTGCTAGCGATAACCGGAAACCAGTGCAGCATATATAGAATGCCAACAATGCTTTGAAAGAACGTAGCTAAATGCGCTGACGCAGTCCGGACTGCGGGCGTTCTGGTTGGTAAGGTCTGATCTGTCATCGAATCAACTGGCTGGTTCTGAATGCGTCGTAAGCCTAAATACATGCCAATGAGAGAAACCGTAAGATTTAAGCTTGTAATAGGAATTAAGACGGGCGGATGATTGCGAAGAATCGACATTAAAAAATCGGGAACAGCCGCCGTTGGGACTAAGTATTGAACCAGATAAAACACTCCCAGGTCGAGCGTTTTGCGAGGGCCGAGGCGATTCAGCCGAATGAGCCGCCAATAGTCTAAATATCGCTGGTATCCACCTTCCGCCCAACGATTACGCTGGTGCCATAGTCCCAAGACTCGAGTGACCCCTTCTTCGCCAACGGCTGGAAATTCTAAGAAATCAATATCCCAGTGATTGAGATGTAGGCGCAGCGTTAGGTCTAAATCATCGGTAATGGTGGCTTCATTCCAACCGCCACAATGCTCTAGTGCCGCCCTCCGCACAAACTGTCCGTTTCCGCGCAGTTCACCAATTCCCCCGATGGCGATGCGCTGCCGCTGAAAAAAGCTATCGATCGCCATCTCTGCGGCCTGACAGCGCGTTAGCCAATTGGTCGATGCGTTTGAGGTGGCTTTTCTCACTTGCACGGCCCCGACGTGCTTTTGGTCAAAAAGTGGCAAAACTCGGCGAATTAGGTCTTTGGGCACCTGGGCATCTGCATCAAAGACGGCGACAATATCGCCTCGAGTGATGGGCCATACCTGATTGAGGGCACCAGATTTTCCTCCGCCAGCATCTGCTGGGCGATGAATAACGTGGAGATTGGGATATTCGGTTGCAAGTCGATCCAGCAGAACGGGTGTGCGATCGGTGCTGTGATCGTCGATCACCCACAGATCATATCGGTTTGTCGGATAGTCTAAATTGCAGAGGTCGCGAACCAGCGAACGAATCACTGCTTCCTCGTTCTTAGCAGCAACAATCAAGGAAACATATGCCCACTCCTCAGGGTTGCCATCAGATAGGGGATCTGGAGTTGGGATGGGGTGAGCCATCAGGACTCGTAGGACATGAATCCCCATGAGGGTGGTTAGTCCGAGAACAAGCCAGTACCCGCCTGAAAATAAATGCAGCGCTACCGTACTACTCCAAACGAGGGTCAATGTCACAGCCGCTTTCCGTCGTCGCCCCAGCAATCCTCGAAAGAAGGGATGTTCTGAATAATCTGACGCAGGCGCAGATGTCAACAAGTGGGAGAAGTCTTCAGTAGATGGCTCACCATCGGGTTCATCTGCGGAATGATTATTTAGCCAGGAATTCTCCTGCATAAGCTTTGATTAATATCAACTAACAACGTTTTCTATATACGGCGGTGTCTTCCCCTAAACCTACAGTGTTTCCTGAGAAGAGCGGCAGCCTCTGAGATGGAGATGGGTTTCATTCAGATTGAGGGGGCTGTCTGACGGGGAAAGCTCATACTTAGTATATTTGGAGGTAAAAATTGGGGCATAGGAAGCAAGCTTAGGATCGATGCTAGGCGATCGCTGCGCTCTGATGTCGAGCGTCTGGTGAACATATTGAAAGGTCTAGCTTCACTAAGGGGTCATTCCGCGTGGGGATCAACCCCAGATAAAAACCGTGACGAGAATGGCATCAGGAATTACGTTTGCTCATAGGAGACTCCAAGTCGCTCACCGCTTTCAATTCTGCGCCAACCATTGCACCTAGTCTGCCCTATTGTATCGAAAATTTGCGTAATCATTTCTTTAGAATCCAGATAAATCTTGATGGTTTAGACTCAGGGCAATGCTAGCAAGCCCCAACCAAAGTAAGAAGCTAAATCGAGTGAGTCGAATTGCTTGATTAATTTGGATTTCGCCAATGGATATGACTGCATTGCCCAACAGCGGTTTATGTTTAGCCAGTCCTTGATACCAGTTTGTGCCACCGACTTGAACGTCTAAGGCTGCTGCATAAGCACATTCACTCCAGCCCGCGTTAGGACTTGAATCATGGCGCGCATCACGCTGACACAGCGCTAGAACATGTCTGGGCTTTTTAGATAGGACGGCAATGGTTAAGACTGCTAATCTGCACGGTAGCCAGGTCAGACCATCTTCTAACCGGGCGCTAAACCAGCCGATGTGAGTATACGGCTTGCGATAGTACCCCACCGTCGAATCTAGAGTGCTTGCGGCTTTATAGGCAAGGGCGACGGGGGCGCTACCGATGGGAGTAAACGCACCCAGAATCGCATAAAATAGTGGCGCCATGACGCCGTCTACCGCATTTTCAGTAACAGTTTCAAAGACCGCTCTTAAAACTTCGGGTTCGTCAAGATTATGGGTATCTCGCCCAACATATAGACTCAGTTTGGAGCGAGCCGCACTTAAATCGTTGTTTCGCATCGGGATCAGAACATCTGAGGCTGCATCCCTAAGGCTTCGTCCTGCAAAGCAACTTGCTAGAAGAATGCTGGCGATCGCCATTTTTACGAGCGGATGAATGAAAGTCCCAATCCAGATGAGCAACCATCCGGTAAATCCGCTGCCGCCGATGATCAGTATTCCCAGGATCACTCCAAGTACGCGTTGAGCTTTGGGAGCATGAATATGTTGAAGCACGAATTGAGTATATCGGTTGATGCACCAACCTATGACTTGCACCGGATGCAGCCAATTCCAGGGATCGCCAATCCGATAATCGAGTAATGCTGCGATCGCCAGGATGATGATTTGGGCATTGAAGGGAGGGAGCAACTCAGTCGCGGGGGGATTTCCAATCGTTTTCGGCTTGTTCTAGCACGTAGACCCCTCTTGAATCAATTAGCTTCAAGATTCGGTGCTTTGTTGTTCGAGTTTTTGCCCGATCCTGGGTTCTGTTCCAGTCAAGATTCGTTGAATATTAGTACGATGCCTCCAGACAATATACAAGGCAGCGGCAAATCCAAAGAGTTGAAAGGGAAGGGGCTGATTCATCGCCAACATTATTAATGGGACTGCAATCGACGTCGTGATTGAACTTAATGAGACGATTCGAGATACAGCAACCACGATGCCAAAGATCAGAATAGCCCCTAATGCACAGGGCAAATGCATAGCAAGCAGAATTCCTAAGCCTGATGCGACTGATTTACCACCGCCAAACCCTAACCAAATTGAACGGCTATGTCCCACCAATGCAGCGAGTCCCGCTACCGTGACAACCCACGGCACCCACGTGGTCGACATCGATGAATCAGGAACCGTTACGATCGGCAACGTGTAGAGCCAGCGCGTTAAAACAATTGTCAGCGCGCCTTTCAAAATGTCGATTAACAAAACGATTAATGCAGGGACTCTACCAAGAGTTCTCAAAACGTTGGTAGCACCGGTTGACCCGGAGCCATATTGCCGGATGTCGATGCCCTTTAAAAGTCGGCCCATGAGATAGCCTGTGGGAACTGATCCCAGCAGATATCCTCCCACCAGCGCAACTATGACCCAAGCAACCCAAGACGATCCCGCCATGCTCCACTCAACTCTTCACTCGAAGCAGTATCAGTTTACACTGTTGCCACCTCTTTTTCTCTGCTTTTCACGAGAGTTGAATTTGCTTAAGACGTTGTATCAAAACATCATAGGCGGTTCCATCGGGTCTGAAGCAAAGGCTAGCCAAAGAGGAAATTGAAGCAGGGATAAGCTCACCTGATCTTCTGCCTCGTCAATCACAATGAATGGTAATTGACCTTGACCAATGAGCCGATCGGCTCGCTGAGATAGCGCCTCGGGCGCTTCAAATAAAACAATCCCTTCCTGGGATCCAAAATCGCTGCGAGAGATGCCGAGACAATCTTGCAAGCCTCGCCGCCATTCTCCCAAGCGCTCAGGAGAATTACCCAACACGAGTGTCCGCAGGCGATCGCCATGAAGACTTCGCAATACCGAGATCACCGCTGAGGCAACCAAAATATTCTGAAGCCGCGATCCCATCGTGCGAACTGCTCCACGCCCGCCCAAGGTAAAAAACCAGTTTAAAGTGCGATCGGCATGGACGGGTTCAAACGTACGTCGTAACTGCCATGGAGGACCATAGTAATCGGGCATATTACGATACTGGTCTACAATTCGACGAATCTGCTTGGCTTCTTCGTCAAAACTTTGCTGAGTAAACTTGGGCATCGCCATTGGAGACGGCTCTGGCTCAGACATTGGGGGCATTGCTGCGGAGATTTGCGGGGACTCAGTTGGCGGCGTTAGCTCTAACTGCTCGGCAGCAGCAGCCAGATCTTGAAGACTGCCAACCAGATAGTCCTTAAAGCCTTGCACTCGAATTGCCAAATCCTGAGACGTTCCGGCAAACGTAGTTCTCATTTCGGCTTTAATTCGCTCGTGCCGACGCTCAAGCTGCTCAATTGACAGTTGCAGAGTCTTTTTACGCTGTTCTAGTTCGCTCAAGCCTTCTTTAAGCAAACGGCTCACCATCGTTTGAGCTTCAGCCGTCTGGTCTTGTAGCGTTCTGCTGTATGAGGCTTGAAGCTTAGAAATTTCTTGCCTCAACGCCTTTTCCTGCTGCTGTAAATCAGCGACGCGCTGAGCCAACTCTTCAGCTTCTTCAGCATAGGTTTCACGGGCATTTACGTCTTGGGTAGACACTTGGCAATTAATCTCTCCATCCAGAACTGCAATCTATTGTGACACCGACTGTAGAGCTTTTCGACTGTTGATCTAACTTTCAACTCATTTTTATTGCATTGAATCGTACAGGTGCGAAGTCATTCCAATCCGCATGGGTGCTCGATATGAACACCTATCGATTCAGCGTGCTCAATTCAGCTTAGGAGTGTGATGAACAGTGTTGTTCGAGGCAATCTTTTAAGGTTTTGGGATTAAACAAAATCGGCAGGAAATGAATACTCTGAACTTCCTTGAAATAAAACAAAATTGGCACAGGCTGCCAAAAGATGTCCCAATTTTGCCAATCTTGATAGGGAAAATGGCGAATTTGGCTATCTCCCCGGTAGATGTCTAAGGCTGAGTCTGTAAAGCGTAAGCGAAGCGTTGCCGCCTGAATCATTAAAAACACGCCAAATAGGGCGATCGCCCCACCCACCCATGGTTGCAGCCACAGGGTAGGAATGGCAACCACGATAAGAGCAACGGGCAAATTAAAACTCGGAGATAATTGAACGGTGTCTGATGCAGCAGAACTAGAGGGGGCTGTAGTCACGCCAATACTCCCAAAAAAACTAGCGACAGTATGTTCATCCCGTATCTATTCTAAAGTTTTGTTTGTCTAAATCCGAGAATTGCTCATGATCGAGAGGGTCTGAATTACAAGGACGCATTTCCGGTCCCTTGAAACATGAGCCAAGAGAGAAAAAAGTTGCTCACAAAAATCATCAAAATAGCGGTAACGACTGCTGTTGTTGTCGATTGGCCGACGCCTTTTGCCCCGCCGGTCGTCGTTAAGCCCCAACTCGACCCAATAATGGCAATCAACGCTCCGAATACAATCGACTTAATTACGGCGCTAATGAGATCCCACGTGTCTAGAAAATTTCGAGCAGAATCTAGAAACACCGTAAACGAAATGCGATAAATTCCGTCTGCAATCAGCATTCCGCCCGTCATACCCGTTACGAATGCCAAAATTGTGAGCAGAGGCACCATCAGACAACAGGCAAGAAACCGAGGGATGACCAAATAATCAATCGGGTCGGTCTTCAGCATTTGCAAGGCATCAATTTGCTCGGTGACAACCATTGTGCCAATTTCAGCCGCAAACGCTGACCCAATTCGTCCGGCAACGACCACAGCCGTTAACACAGGAGCGAGCTCACGAATCAGCGCAAGACCTAATACTCCTCCCACTGCCGTCGTAGCACCAAAATTAATAAACTCGCGGGCAACCTGAATCGTAAACACCATGCCGACTGTAGCAGCTGTCAGCAGTGCGATGATTAAGGACTCTGGACCCACGATCGCCATTTGTTCGAGCGTATTGCGACGATGAGTTTTACCCTGAGTTAGATGAACAACAACCTGCCCCCCCAAAAATGCGGCGGCTATTAGTCTTTGGCTCCATTTACCAATGCTGGACTCTTTAACTACCTGTTTCAAGGGTCGGGATATCCTCTGAACCAATGCGTTTATGAATGAAAATGGCAGATAATGACACCAGTGTAAACGATGTCAGACAGTCGCTTGGCGATCGTGCTCTAATGTCATTGCGCCTGAGGTGATGAGTGTGAAGTGATGAGTTTGAATAAATTGAGCAATTATATTGACCCCGACTTAGTTGAATTCATAGATCTTCAACAAGCTTTTTAATAAAGATTTAAGATTTCTGACATCTGGACGAAATGAGGGCGATCGCCTTTATTGTGGAACTATTCCATTTTTTACATCTGCATTTTTTACATCTGCATTTTATATATACGCGTTTTGTATGTCGCTCAGTCTCTCGCCTAAATCTTTAGCAGATATATTCTAGTTTTACCGGTAACCAGTTTCATCAGATTCCTAAGCTCGATATGTTTATGAGTAACTTTTCCAACCTTCTTCGTTCCCTGCTAATCGCTAGCATCGTCAGTTTTGCGATGCCAGTAACGCTGATTGGCATGGTGCTGATTGGCTTTTCAGTGATAGGGGTTGTGCCATATTTTGAGTCGATTCGTCAGGTTGGCATTGAACAAGTGCTTGAATTCTTGTCGATCTTCGGTAGTGGTCGCCCGCTGCAGGGAGTGATTGTAATCGGTTTGGCGTGTAGTCTAGTCGGCGTTTTATTTGACAGCTTCACTCTATATCGGCAGCAAAATCTGCGTAATCATTAATAAATCTTGGCATTCAAGACAGGGACGCGAATAGTGATTGGATGCATCATGTTTTGAACAAGCAGACGGGAGTATCCCACTTTCGCGAAAACAGGAGCAGGGGGGAGAATGGAAGAGTAGACCCAGAGATCACTCGCCATGACACCTGAAGACCAAGCACGCTTGGAAGCTTGCACCGCCGAGATTGCCGAGAT
>JBNPEB010000013.1:0-103633 GCA_051117335.1 Elainellaceae cyanobacterium | reverse complement strand
ATGACCATTAGGCATTTTGCCATGTTTGTGAGTTTTAGCATGACCACAGAGCCGACATTCCATCACTTCAATCCAAACGACACGATTACTCTACTTTACTAAACCCACATCATTTTGATGCACTACCGAACAGAGCGATCGCGCTTTCGTTAGCCACTGTGCAGTGTCTTAACTACTACTCTAACAAGAGGACTTGATTCGCCTGTTCTGAAGTTCCTCAAACGTCTGCTAGTTCTATTCTGTTTCTATTCTGGCTTCTTAGACTGTCTTTGAGAAGGCTTTCCAGCAAGCGATTGCTCCGTTTTTGTCAAAATATCAGGAACTAAGATTTCGCTGAATCCAGCAGTGAAGGCGAGCACAATGTACAAATATTTTTGGGGAGTACCCGATTGGATACTCGGAAATGCCACAATATTGGTTTCAAACAGCGCCACAATGAAAAGCGCAAACGCAGTTCCGATGATGGGCTTAAAAAATCCAGAGAAAAAGGGAGCCATTGATTTTGCCCGATTTTGAGCATCAACGGAGCGCAACCGCACCATGACGCTTACCACGCTGCCAATACTGCCAGAGACGACGACGAGAAAAAATCGCTGCACTTCTTCGCGGGTAAATAAGGGTTGTGCAGAACCAAGCCCCCCGCCTCCGTCTGCCGGTTGAACATCGATCCGACCAGAGGCTGAGGGAGCGGGCGTAATAATCCCTGATTGGGGAGATCCAGATTGCGGAGGCTGACCCGAGGTGACAGTATTATCGTCATTATCGTCCGTCGAATCCGACGGGGATTCTTGGGCTTGCCGAGCCGCAAGGTCAAACCCTAGATCGAAGCCGAGGTTAAATCCAGCGCTGTAGTCTTCTTCGATGCGCGATCGCACTGAAACAAACAGCAGCATCGCCACAGCCGGAGTAATCACAAAGATGATAAAAAACCATGTCAGCCCCGATATGAGCTGGCTAGCAGGCGAGCCATTCGCACTTAAAATTGCACAAATGGGCGATCGATAATAGCGAATCTCCGCTGCAATGCTTTTCCGAATTTTGCGGGCTAACAGCACATTGCCCGGCGTCTCTTTGGGAGTTGAGAACCCCGGTAATCTTTGCAACCAACGACGACTGACAGTTTCATACATCGATTTGGCTGGCTCACTAGCATCCTGGTCATTGGATTCGGGTTCTGCCATCAACAAAGAGGCCGCAAAGCGCGCCATATGCAGCAGATCAATGTTGTTAGTTAAATCGATATACGGGAGCAGCTCGAGCAGTAACCCGAGTTCTCGATAAACGGCAACATTCAGTCGTTTGGAGAGAATTTTATCTTGAATGGCCTGGATGAGATCTTCGACGCCCTGACTAATTTGTCGATCAATATCATCGATCTCCATACAGGTTGCAGAATCTAAAGTGGGGGCTGCGTTTAAGGTGTGGTCTGAGTCGTAGAGTGGCTCGTGTGTCATAATTTAGCCCTGCCTCACTCAGCGTACTGGTTGCTCTAAGGCTAATCAGTGGATACACGGTGAAGATGGCCGGTTACGGATTTGGAAACCCCAAAATCTAATGTGTCAAGGTGGGAATTCTAGAAATTTTGCTGGACGTATTCTAGAATACCACGGGCGATCGCCTGAGCCATGCGACTTTGAAACCCAGGATCAGCTAGTAGAGGGGCATCTTGGCCTCCTGTGACAAACCCGGTTTCCAATAGCACCGCGGGCATCGATGTATTTCGAATGACATAGAATCGAGCTCGCCGAACACCGCGATCGGGGCGTCCGGTCAGTTGCACCATGTTGCGGTGAATAATCTGTGCCATGCGATAACCGCGATCGGAATAGTAATACGTTTCGATGCCATTGACATCAGGTCGACTCAAATTAATCGCATTAGCATGGATACTAACGAAAATATCGGCATTCGCGCGCTCAGCGATTTGCACGCGAGGTTCTAGGTCAAGATCGCGATCGTCTTGGCGAGTCATGACAACCGACATTCCCTGCTGCTGAAGGATTTGCACGACTTGCCGTGAAATAGGTAAGACCACATCTTTTTCTCGCAAACCGCCAATACCAACCGCTCCTGGATCAGGCCCCCCATGCCCTGGATCAATGACAATCACCACACGACCATTCGGTATCGGAGCGGGCACGGTGGGCAGCGTCACCGGATTTCCGGGTGAATAGGTGGGCGGGGTTGGCGTCACTGGAACGGATTGTTGAAGCGGCAGCGCCAGGAGTTGTTGGCTGGGTTGACTAATTTCGCCAATCTGAGCCCTCGCCGCAGGCTGTAATGAAATAATGACCGTATCGTTTTCTTCCTGGCGCAGTCGCACTCGCAAAAGAGGGCTATTTGCACCAAGGCGCGGATCGGCAATCTGGTCTGCTAGTCGGGCGTCAGGAATTGTAATTTGATAATCTGTCGTGGCTCGATCCCAACCGCTGGTAAAGGTCGATATAGGTCGATCGGCTCGGATTAAAAGCTGTGTCCCTCCGTTCGCCAACTCGATGGACTGAATTGTTGCGGGTTGTTGATCTGGCGCAGCGGCTGTGCGCGGAATCTGTAGAGAACTGGGAGGGCGATTTTGGATTGGCTCTCCTCCTTGAGGAATCACGACAACCCCGCCAAACGTGCTCACCGTAGCCTGTAGATCCACCTCTCGATCTGCCAAGTCCAGCGTTACCCTAGCCCGTGGGGGTGACTCGTCTTCTTGACTCAGCTCAATACGATTGACTCCAAAACTATCGAGGTTCAGCTCTCGCTGAGCCAGTTGGCTAGACAACGCCGTATCTTCAAAATCAATCGTGACTCGTTCTTGTCGGCGGTTCCGATCAACCTCGATCTCAGGCGTTGCGCCACTCGTTCGAACAAAAATACCATCTGGCGTAACCCGGATACCCTCCAAAACCGTTGACGCCCCTGGCACAATCGGCGATGTCTCTCCTGATGTAACCATTGCTAGAGGTGAAGACTCGTCTGTTTCTGCTACGGCCCCCTCAAGCGGCTGAGGATCTGGGATCTCGACTACCCATTGGGTTGGAGTCGCGCCACGCACGCGGACTTGCTGCGGATCGATGGTGTATCCCTCATTGAGTTCGACCACGATGCGAGTCGTTTGCGCATCAAATTGCCCCACGCGGACTTCTCGAATCGCCCCTTCTCCTGCTTGATTCACTAACGGCTGACCAAAACTCGTTCCAGGCAGGTCAATCACAAGACGGGTTGGATTGGGAATGAGTTGAGCCCTCGGTTGGACAGCGGTATCGGTTGTAAAAATTAGGCGATTTTCATCCGCATTGAAACGCCAAAATTGCAATCGTGCTGCCTCAGCAGGAGAGGACAACAACAAAACGCCTATAACACCCAATAAACTTGGGAAAATCCCGTGCAATCTCACAGTTATGGCTTCTCCTTACGGTTTCTAGAACATCACTGCCCTGAACAGCACAAAACTGGGAGTTTGCAGTGCAAATGCAGGTCAGTCAACTTTGGCGAGATAAATGCGTGTGAATGTTAGACCCGCTTGGTAGACGAGATGATTCTACTTCGTAGCTCAATATACACTAGCCGAAAAACATATCTCAGAAGTTTTTCCAAAATTGTAGGTCGGGCTTCAGCATTCAGACATATCTTTCTTTCCATGACCTAAAGCAACGGCCAGGATCGTTTGTCACCTCTGGTGAGGTGCGCATGTTTCTCTTAGGATGATGAATAGTCGTTTTGGAGCTTTATCCAAGGATTAGTCTGCCTGTGGCTAAATCGAGCACACCAACGCACCCGCACGACTCTCTATCTCGCACCCCCCTGTATCCGCTTCACATCGAGCTGCAAGCCCGGATGACTCCGTTTTCAGGATGGGAAATGCCTGTGCAGTATAGCGGAATTCGTCCTGAGCATGACGCAGTTCGGCAAACAGCGGGCATGTTTGATATTTCTCACATGGGCACATTTCATCTGAGAGGCAAGGCAATTATTGATCAGCTTCAGACTCTGGTTCCATCGGATTTGAGTCGTTTAATGTCTGGCGAAGCTCAGTATACGGTTTTGGCTAATTCAGACGGTGGCATCATCGATGATTTGATCGTCTACTACCAGGGCACAAGCGCCACGGGCGACCAAAATGTGATGGTAATTGTCAATGCGGCGACCACTGAGAAAGACCGAGACTGGATGCTGAGTCATCTGGATAGAGATCAGATTGAATTTCAAGACCTGTCATCTCAGAAAGTGTTGATCGCAGTCCAAGGACCTGAAGCGGTCGCCAAATTGCAATCTCTAATCAATGAAGATTTATCAACTGTTGGGCGCTTTGGGCATTTGGACGGAACTGTCCTCGGGCAGCCTGCATTTCTGGCTCGAACTGGATATACCGGGGAAGACGGCTTCGAGGTGATGGTTGATCCGGAGGTAGGACAAGACCTCTGGCGATCGCTCCTATCGGCTGGCGTAACCCCCTGTGGGCTCGGGGCACGAGATACCTTGCGCTTAGAAGCAGCCATGGCGCTTTATGGACAAGACATTGACGATACAACCACTCCTATCGAAGCGGGGCTAAGCTGGCTGGTGCATCTCGAAAGCAAAGGAGACTTTATCGGGAGGGCAGTGATTGAGCATCAAAAAAAAGAAGGCCCAACGCGCCGACTGGTGGGGCTCCAGATGCAAGGGCGCAACATTGCTCGCCATGGATATCCGGTGGTGTATGAGGGCGATCGCGTCGGCGAGGTCACGAGTGGCACGCTTTCTCCAACCTTGGGACATCCCATCGCGCTAGCTTATGTTCCAACAGAGCTATCTAAAGTCGGTCAAGAGCTAGGTGTTGACATTCGCGGCAAGACCTATCCATGCAGAGTTGTCAAGCGCCCGTTCTATCGGAGAACGTGAAAAACAGACCATTTATGTCAATCAGTCTTTAAGATATTTCAGCAGGAAATCCTGCAATTTCAGTCACCGTATAAAGCGGACGGGCTTTCACCTCTTCATAGATACGACCGATATATTCGCCTAAAATGCCGATACAAATGAGTTGGACTGCTCCAAAAAAGAGAATTGCCATGATGATCGTGGCATAGCCAGTCAATGGCGAGTTGGGTTGAAAAAAGCGCCAATAGATGACTAGCACCATCATCAAGAGGGCAACGGTTGATGAAAATAAGCCGATATACGTTGCAATGCGCAGCGGAATTTTTGAAAAGGAAACCAGGCTATCGATCGCCAGCGCAAGGGATTTGCCAAACGTATACTTCACGGTTCCGGCGTATCGAGGCGGACGATTATAGCGCACGGCTGTTTGTCGAAAGCCAATCCAGGCGCGTAATCCTCGGATATAGCGATTCCGCTCAGGCATCGCGTTAAGGGCATCCACAACCCGCCGATCCATCAGGCAAAAATCTCCCGTATCCGTAGGAATCTCTACGTCGGCGAGTCGCTGGAGGAGACGATAAAACAGATAGGCAGTGAGGCGCTTGAACCAGCTTTCACGCTGTCGGGTAATCCGCTGGGCATAGACAACCTGGTATCCGTTTTGCCACTGATGTAGCATATCTGGGATTATCTCAGGAGGATCTTGCAAGTCAGCATCTAGAACGATCACAATCTGACCCCGTGCAAAATTAAGTCCAGCCGTGACAGCCGTTTGGTGACCAAAGTTGCGGGCAAAGTTGAGATAGCAAACCCTGAAATCGTGGTGTCTCAATTCTCGAATGATGAGCAAGGAGCGATCGCCACTTCCGTCGTTAACAAAGATAAATTCAGCGACTCCCTCTAATCGATTGATGACATCGCAAAGCCGTCGATAGAGTTCGCGCAGCGAGTCTTCTTCGTTGTAGACCGGAATTACGAGAGAAAACTGCACCTCACTCATGGATGGTTCCTTGCGGCGTTTTGCCAGCGGGTCAGTAAGGGGGCTGCACTCAGCAATGTTTGAGTGTAGGGATGTTGAGGATTCGAAAAGATTTCGTCTGTCGTTCCGCGCTCAACAATCTGCCCCGCTTGCATCACTGCAATGCGATCGCAAAAGTATTGAGCAACCCAAAGATCGTGGGTGATAAATAAATAGGTCAGGTCAAACTCTTGCTTGAGATCGAGCATGAGTTCTAACACTTGACTCTGAATGCTGGCATCGAGCATGCTCACGGGTTCATCACAGATGAGCAATTTCGGTTGCGTAATGAGCGCCCGGGCGATCGCCACTCGCTGCTGCTGCCCGCCGGAAAGCTCATTCGGATAGCGATGATAAAACTCCTCTGGTGGCGTCAACCCCACCCGCTCTAGCATGGCGTTCACCTGGGCGATGATGTCATCTCCGTGTGCTAGCTGATGAATCAGCAGCGGATTGGCAATGCCTTGACCCACAGTCATCAACGGATTTAAGCAGGCATGGGGATCTTGAAAAATCATCTGTATCTGCCGACGCTGTCGCCGCATCTCATCCGGGGAGAGCATTGCCAGATCTTGTTGGAGAAACTTGACGGTGCCTGATGTGGGCTGTACGAGCCGCAAAATCGTCCGAGACAATGTGCTTTTGCCACAGCCCGATTCACCCACTAAGCCCAAAATCTCTCCCGGAAAAATATCGAGGCTGACATCATCGACGGCTTTAATGGTGCGATCGCTCGTTTGTGACAAGAGCCGAGCCACGAAATTTTGCTCTAAGGTGTAATGCTGCTTGAGATGACGAATGCTCAGAAGCGGCAGGGATAATGGTGAATTGGATGGATCTAGTGAGTGAATCTGAGGCGAATCTGAGGCGATCGCTCGTTCGCTCTCTCTGCCACTTTCTCCGCGTTGGAGGTGTAATGCGGCAGATAACAGCGATTGGGTATAGGGATGTTGGGGGTTGGTGAGCACAGACTCAACCGTTCCCGTTTCAACGATCTTGCTTTCGTACATGACAGCGATGCGATCGCAATATTCACCCACCAGCGTTAAATCATGGGAGATTAACATCAACGCCATCTGGCGATCGCGGCAGAGACGAGTCAGTTCTGTTAAGATCTGTGCTGAAACCGTAACATCTAAGCTGGTTGTGGGCTCATCTGCAACAATCAGCTTTGGATTGAGGAGTAACGCTAGGGCGATCGCCACTCGCTGCCGCATCCCTCCGCTAAACTCATGGGGATATTGGCTCCACCGACTCGCCGGAATATTCACAGCGTCTAAAATCTCAATGCTGCGCTGTTTAGCATCTTGGCGAGAGAGGTGGGGTTCATGAGCGAGGAGAGTCTCGATGCAGTGGTCGCCAATAGTCATCAAGGGGTCGAGCCGCGTCATTGGGTCTTGAAAAATCAGGGCGATCGCCTCTCCGCGAAACTTACGCAGCGCCTCAGCCGACAGATCAAAGACCGATTGCCCCTTAAATAAAACCGTTCCCTCAATATGAGCCGATGACGGCAGCAATCGCATTGCGGCGCGCCCGAGAGTTGATTTTCCGCAGCCTGATTCTCCAACCAGTCCCAGCCTTTCACCAGGCATCAGAGTTAGCGAGACATCATCAACTGCCCAATTCTGTAGCGACACAGAAGCATCTGACTGCTTGGCAGACGACAGACTTTGCGTACTAAGTTGTGGATAAGCTACCCGAATGTGTTTGATGCAAAAGAGAGCGTCGCTCATGAAAATCCAGGATCTAACCCTGCACTGGCACAGCTATCGACTTGTGTCGCTCTATTATATGGGGTCAGTTTACCGAATAGAATCCATACTCGGCTCATATCCAGTTTTAGCCAACAAATTATCCTGATGAGCCACGTTTCGACTGAAAAAATAGGCAACTGAGGGTAGATAGATCCAATAGTCCTGTCTACTAATCGCCATACCTGGCTAAGACACATTCATGAAGCCTAAACGTCGCGTTTCCCTGATTCCCCTTTTATGGTCGCTTTTAGTTGCCGCACTTGCCGCTGATTTGCAAGTAAGAACGAGAGGAAAGGGCCTATTGATCACGCTTTGTACCGTAATTCTGATGGGCGGAATCTTTATTGTTTCGCCCCATCCCTCTCTGTCCATGCCTCTGCAGGCCGAGTCATCGACTCCTTCTCAAGAGTCACTCATGCTTGGGTTTCTAGAAGAGCATCCCTATGAACTACAGCATCTGATTGAGGATGTTGTTCAGGAAAGCAGCGCGATTGAGAAGACCTTTCAATCTAAACTCGATCAAAAATTTGGACTAACCCTCGATTTGCTCAAAGTTCTTAGTGCTGAGCTAATCATTATTTTGCCAGCCATGATTGGGCTATTAGCGCTTTTGTTTTATCGCAATAGCAAAGAAATTAGCAATGAAGCCACTCATCAACGTCGAGACGAAGAACGACGGATTGAGCAAACCTTAACTGATTTGCAAGATCAATCGTCTCAGCTAAAGCGTGATTTAGAGCAACTCCAAATTCAACTATTTCATCCTTCGTCTGATTATCCCTCGTCTCTGACGCTAGAAGTATTAGGAAATCAGCGTGTCATTCAAAATTTCTCCCGTTTTAATGCTTCTCGACCTGCCCTCGAATCGGGAAGCAGCTGTGAATCCGAATCGCTTTCCTCGGGTTCAGATCAAAATACTGTAGCAATGAGCTGCCCAATCGAGATGACGACTGAGACTCTAACCGATGACTCGGTCACCTCTATCCAAGACTTGATACCTAGCAACGAACTGGCTGCATGGTCGAGTCAAGATGGATCGGCACAGGATGAGTCATCCGGATATCTGGAGCACTCATCAGGCATTGAGGCTGTATCTGAGGCTAAATTGCTGGGTTCCTGCGATGCGAATGCAAATATATTGACCGAAGCTGACCAGTCTGAGTGTGATGATTCGCACGAGTTGGCGCACGATGATTCTGGGGTGACTCCTGATGTAAATTCAATACCTGACGATATTCTGTCTGAGTTAGTCGAGGCAGATATGGTGACGGGGCAAGAAGAATCAGTCGAAGCCTATATGAAACGCGGCAACACGTCATTTCTGCGATATCAGTATCAGGAGGCGATTGTGTGGTACGAACGGGCGATCGCCATTTCTCCTGAGCACTATCTAGCCTGGTTTGGGAAAGGGTTTGCACTTGCTCAATTGCACCAGTATCAGCAGGCACTCGACGCCTATGATCGCGTGATTCAAAGCAGGGAAGATTATCACTTAGCCTGGTATAACCGAGGCAAGGTTCTCGAAGAACTCCAGCAATTTGGAGAAGCCCTTGCCTCCTACAATCGAGCCCTTGAATTGAAGCCAAATTGCTTAGACGCTCCGCTGTAAACTACAGCAGTTTGCAATTCTGTTAAGCCCGGTGGTGGGAAGCGCGATCCACACTACCGGGCTTAACTTAAACTCATGCCGCTATTTGCGAATCGGTGTTCCACATGGATAGGTCGCCACGGGCTCTCTCTCAGCGATAGGGTTCCCCGGAGTCGGTTGCACAAAAGATCGTTCAGATTGCTGTGCCTGCACGGTTAAATAATCGTGTCGCAGCGTTTTGAGCAATTCTTCACGACGGTCATATAGGCGCTTCAAAGGTCGGGGCGGGCATTGGTTGATGACATATGCCGTCAAAATGGGCAACGCAATGGTGTTATCGGTGTAGCACACAATCGTGCTGGGAAGCTCATCTGGGTCGACTTTTCCCCAGCTTACGGCTTCGCTCGGAGTGGCCCCCGATAAGCCACCCGTGTCAGGGCGGGCATCAGTAATTTGTATAAAGTAGTCATGACCCCGTTCTTCGAGTCCTAGCACCTCATGAATTTGAGGTTGAGTTTGTAGGAGAAAGTTTTTAGGACTCCCGCCGCCGATGATGATAGCAGCACTCTTTCCTTGTCCGTCGGGCGCATCTGTCTGGCGTGCACCGTAGGCGATCGCCGCTGTCTCATTAACATCGATGGACGGATCAATAACCAGTTCGGAGCCTTCTAGCGCCAGAGCTGCAACATTCATCCCAATCGAACTATCCCCAGGGGATGACGTATAAATCGGGACGCCACACTCATAAGCAGTTGCCAGCAAACTAGAGTGTTTTACCCCAATCTGCTGCTCAACTTGATGCACTGCCTGCCCTAATAAATAATGGAACTCCGCCGTTCCCATGCGTTTCTGGAAGGGCTCAGCCTTAAGCACGCTGCGGATAAACGCATCAGTTTCTAACAAAACATCGTAGCCAAATACAATGTCATAAATGCGAATACGGCCTTCCTGTCGAAGTTTGACATCGTCTACAAACGGATGGCTAGAGTACAAATCGAGCCCCAGCCCGTAGTGAATATCATGATAAAGATTGGCTCCGGTGCTGATGATCCAATCGATCATGCCGCTCCGCATTAGCGGCGCAAGGACAGAAATTCCATATCCTGCAGGCGTCATCGCACCAGACAAGCTAAGCCCCACGGTAACGCCTTCTCGCATCACATCTCGACTCAGCAGATGACAGATTTCGCGTAGGCGAGCTGAGTTATACGCTGTGAAATAATGATTAATCAAATCAACCACGCTGACATTAGCGGAAATTGGATCAGGCACGATTTTTCGGCTAGGCAATTTAGACATGGAAAGACTCCTATCGTAGATATTGAGATCAAGTTGAGTATCAAGTTGAGTGTCAGAAAGTTGGGATTTATAGACGAGAACTGTCGCCAGGATTCAAACTCGCACGCTTAAGAACCTAAAAAAATTAGGCAACTGGTGACGTTGCGGTCTAACCTACGTGATCAATGGTGCCGATAGAAATCAACTCTGCCGGTGGAGAAATTGTCATCAAGCAGCCTATTAATTGGGAACCGTGGGCTAAACAATGCTCAGGCGACCACCATACAGACACGACATTCCACATGACCCCGTCAAGCTCAAAGCCTGGGGCTTTTCCTCAGCAGAACGATTGTCCTAGCCATCAGTAACATTGAATTAATCCGCGTCATCGACCTGTCATATGACACATGACAGGTCAATCAGGGAACCCAAATTACCGGCTAAATTCTTCAAACTCTGATCGATCCAGTTTGCGAGGGACACGGTGATGCATATCGGGCTAGAACGTCAGCATCATGCATCAAATCCTGCAAACCCAGACTTGCAGATCGATCAGCCTATACTGGGCGCCTCGCATCGGTCTACCCAAGATAGAGCAGGGTCGCACAGGCGTCTTCGCTTTAGATTCATCTCTAGAAACCAAAGTGGTTTCCAGGGATATTCAACATGGGGATAGCGATTCAACGGTCTACGCAACCTTATAAATACAACTTTTTTAATCTAGCATTTCTCATTCACATCGGCTCAGTGGGATTACTTAAAGTTTTCACGATTCCCAATCAATCTAGATTTATAGCCTGACGCGCTCGCGTTAGGACGCCGAACGTGTATAGAACCCGCGCGGCGCAGGGCCTATACACAAATCTGAGCCCGTAGGGCTATAGCAATTTTCAATTGCAAGTAATGCCTCTACTCCTAATGTCATAGAAGTTAATTTAAGACACCTTGACAACTTACCTCAATTTTCGTAACAATAGATACAGAAATAAATCGTTCATCTCCTCTCGCTTCTGTTGCAACGAGTCTATTTCTAAAGAAATTTACTATCAGAAGCAAGTCAGAGGCAAATAGGAGACGGAAGTAGGGATTAATCCCGAAGGAACGCGATTCATTACTTCTGTCGTAATCGAGAGGCGATTTCTTATGTCATTACATTATCGTGGAGTTACCTACGACCGCTCCCCTGCAGCGCTAGAAACCGCAGAAAGCGAAGTTATCGAGCATTATCGCGGAGCAACGTACAAAATGAGGAAGCCAGTCAATGCTCCTAATCAGCATTCTGGGATTCGTCTGAAGTATCGCGGTGCTTGGGTTCAATAATGCAGAGCTTCAGCGTATGCTCAAGGTGGCGTTAATGTCCTAGAGTTAGGCTGTTGATGTGAGCCTAAGGCATTCTCAATCAGCTCATTTATAAAAGCATCCCTGGTTGTGGGGGTGCTTTTTTGCTGATTCTTACAAGAACGGTAGTTCGTAGTGAACGGGAATATGGAGGTTTCTTATGACTCCATCCCCTCGTGGGCATCCCATAAGCAAGTAGAATATATTCGCTGTTGAATGGGTTGTTGAAAATATTAAAGGGTCTAATGGGTAAGAATATCGGATTTATACTCAAAATTTTAGGAATCTCGACGTTGGGGGCGATCGCCATTAAATATGGTGGACCGTATCTGAATATTCCGGCAACTCCTGTCACCGCGATTTTGATCGTCCTATTGCCTAGTATGATCATGGCTGTTCTGCTGAGTTGGCGAGTTCAGAACCGCGAGCAGTAATATAGCAACCGCCACTGTTCTTTGTGCGGTTGCACGCCAGATAGCCTCCCCAGCTTTGGATTTCATCAGGAGTCGTGTCCTAAGCTATCTGACTAACGCTATATTTCAAAGCCTCCCTGAGTAGCTGCCAGTCCACTGGTTTAGTTCAATCCATGCCTATCCGTACGATTGCAGACATTAACGAGAAAATTGAGCGTCAAAAAGCCACGGTCTTGACGGTCGAAGAACTAAAAGCGCGCGTGGCAGAGGTAGGTGTAGCTCAAACGGCTCGCGAGGTGGATGTCATTACAACAGGGACGTTTGAACCCATGGAGTCATCGGGCGCCATTTTGAATTTGGGGCATACCGATCCTCCCATCAAAATTCGGCAGTGCTGGATGGATGGCGTACTGGCATATTCCGGCTTTGGAGCCGTTGATTTGTACATTGGAGCGACTCAGTCTGCTGAATATTCTGGAATTGCAGATATCCCAGATTTATCAGATGAATCACGGGAACGGGGGGGAGGGCATGTGATTGCAGATTTGGTGGCCGGAAAGCAGGTGCGCCTACGAGCTATTGGTCAGGTAACAGACTGTTACGCCCGAGCATCCTTTGAAACCACGATTACTCAAGACACCATTAATCAATTCTATTTATTTAATCCTCGGAATCTATACCAGAATTTTATAGTTGGTGTGAATGGGGGCGATCGCCCTTTATATACCTATTTGGGGCCTTTGCAACCACGTTTAGGTAACGCCGTCTATGCCAATTCAGGTGCAATTTCGCCCCTACTCAACGATCCTGAACTAAACCTGATCGGCATTGGAACGCGAATCTTTATGGGCGGAGGCATTGGATATGTCGCTTGGGAAGGGACTCAGCACTTTCCACTCCAAAAACGGCTTCCCAATCAGACCCCCATTGGACCCTCTGCAACCCTAGCGCTCATTGGCGACGCTAAGCAAATGACGGCTCGCTGGGTTCGGGGATGTTATTTCAAAGGATACGGTCCATCTCTGATGCTAGGAATTGGAGTGCCTCTCCCCGTTCTCGAAGAGGAGGTTGTCCGCTATTGTTCGGTCCACGATCGAGATTTAGTTGCTCCGGTCGTTGATTTTTCAATTCCCCGACGAGTCCGTCCTACGTTTGGGCTGGTCAGTTATGCCCAGCTTAAGTCAGGACGAATCACTATTGACGGCAGAACCGTTCGCACAGCTCCTCTGACTAGCATTTATTTTTCTCGGCAGATAGCCGTTGAGCTAAAGCAGCAGATTGAAGCAGGCGTTTTCCTACTCACTGAATCGGTTGCCCCCATCCCGATGGATCGAATGTTTGTCGCTCAAGATCGATGGAGCACTCAGATCACTCTGGAGTAGATTGAGAATCATTCTGTCGGCGTTTGACTGGGCGTGCTGTTGGTGAACTACGACCTGATGAGGGGCGATCGCCAGGCTGTTGACCATCGCGAGGGCCGCTCCGAAAGCGCTTGCTAGGACGACTAGGCTTACCCTTATAGGGACCTCTCTTGCTACCAACTCTACCAGGGCTGCTACCACCGCGACGGGATTTTCCGCTCCGTTTACTAGGAGGCACTAAGCCAATCATCATGCCGTCTTGCACCACCAAATCATTGCCCTGCCGCTGAACGTGCAAGTCCCAAAAGTAGCCAATCGCTTTTCTGTCGAGAGTCCCCTTCAAGGTCAGATTAAACGTTTTAGCTGGTTTTGTGCCATGGCGAGGAGCTTGACAGATTTTGACCTTGATTTCGTCATCGTCTTTAGACTGCTTCACCACTTCCCCTCGAATTGAGAAATATCCATCCTCAATTTTGGGAGGCATTGAGACGTTAGATTTCACTGCACTGGGTTTTTCAGGAGTGATACTCGGCTTTGCAGGGGGGCGCTTAAGCTCTGGAATCGCAGGCTTGGGAGGTTCTTCACTAGATGAATCTTTTACGACATTTTGGTCTATTTGAATGTCGCTGGCTTGATTGTTAGCATCAAGCTCATGAGTCGACGGCGTTGACGATTGAGCTGAAACACTCTCGACAGACATTTCGGAGTCTGCTTGTTCTGAGGTCGTATCCGTTTGGTCTAGGGCCGCATCACTAGGCTGCTGCTCTTCAGGCTGGCTCTCGTCTCCATCGGAGGCATCCTTGGAGAAATCTTTATTAGAGAGGGCGTCTATATCATCATCATCATCAGACGCATCTTTATTTAAATTTTCAGGTTCCCAAACTCCAACAACCTGAACATGAAGCTGTTCGTCCTTGTTACGAGTTCGAGGATAGACGACCCATAAATGGGGCTGGTCTAAATCTAAATGTTTCTTGACTAAGCTCATTACCCGTCCTAGAAGGACTGCATCAATGGGATACCCATCTTCGGTTTCCATTTGCCCCCGCGTAAACTGCTCGTCTGAGGCTATGTACTTTCCTTTCATTAAGCCAATGGCTCGATACTGCATCGGCTCACTCGCAGGAGGGATCGGTTGCTGACGAGGAATGTCCGATGAGTCGGGCGATGGATTGTTGGTTTGGGAAGTTGTCACGTTTTTAGAAGATGTCTGAGACGATGCCGTTTCCGGGGTAGATGGAGAAGCTGAAGAGAGCATGTCGGTTGATTGGTGTGAATGCTGATCCATGTCGGTTTCTGCTAGAGCGTTCGGCGAAGACGGCGATCGGTCAGGCCGAATATTGGGCTGATTAGCAGAGGATGAAGCTGACGTAGACGGTTGAGAAAACCCATTCTCGGAGGAATTCATAGAACCTACCTTCCAGCGGAAATTTCCGCTCAGCATTAGCCGCTAGAGCACAGTAAACACTAGGTTAACATCTACATCCGATTCGGCTTCGACCGTCTGGGCAGATTTCTCTACGCACTAGACGGTTTGAGCTGTGTAAACTTTTTAGATTAATCTAACTGGAGTCAATCGATTTTGAGTTACACGGCCAATCCAGTGCCTTGCCCAATAGGGCCAGACAGAGACAAGCTAGACATCGAACGATAGAGATGTTAAACCCAACTAAACAGTGGTCTAGCTAATTATCCTCTCTTTGTTTATACAGTGAGGATTCTCGTTTTCAGGCATTTTTCGGGAGAATTATCCAGTTGAATTTACATCATGTGCCGTTCGAAGCGCTGTAAAAAGAGGCGTAATCAGCAAAATGGGCCAGGAAATTTGGGATGTAACTCGGCGATGTGACTCATAATGACAAATAGAGTTTGGACAATCGCGTGTTAGATAAACGCAAACGCTGGCTGGTTAATATCATTCTGGGAATAGCGGTGCTTTCCTTTGCTGGAATTGCGCTGATTTTGCCGCTCAGTCAGATTTTTCAAAACGATCAACAAGCGACTGGATCCGCGACAGAAGCCCAAAGCTCGGATTTGGCGGCTCAGGCTAGAGGCTATGAGCTAGTCTTAGAAAGAGAGCCTGATAATGAAACGGCTCTTCGGCAATTGCTGAGCATCCGGATTCAGCAACAGGATTTAGAGGCGACAATCCCGCTGTTAGAAAAGCTAGTTGAGCTTCGCCCTGAGCAGACTGAATATGCGGTACTACTGGCTCAGACGAAGCAGCAAGCGGGCGATCGCGAGGGAGCGGCTCAGATATATCGTGATGTCTTGTCGTCTAACCCAGGCGATATGAATGCTCTGCAAGGTCTTGTGGTGCTGTTGTTACAACAAGAGCGTCCAGAGGCGGCAATTGGGTTACTCGAAGATACGCTTCGCAATGCCGACGAGGTTAATCAGATTCAGCCGAATAGCCTTGATGTAACATCGGTACAGCTTTTGTTGGGACGTGTTTATGTCGAGATCGGTCGAGATGCAGAGGCGATCGCCCTGTATGACGACGCGATCCAAAATGACCCACAAGATTTTCGCCCGGTTTTGAGTAAGGCGCTTATTTTACAAACCCAAGGGCGCAATGACGAAGCAGACCCGCTCTTTGCCCGAGCAGAATCGCTTGCCCCAGCCCAGTATAAGGATGAAATTAAGCGAATTGCCTCAGGCGAAGATCCCACCGCTGGGGGTACGACAGCTCCGGAGTTAGACTCTGATACTGGTGAAGGCGATCCAAATGAGGCAGCTCCTGCCCCCCCTGACGAGTCTTCTTCGTCATCGCCGTCTGAATAGTAACCGTCTTAACGAAAGGCTGAAAAGCCTATGGCGGCTGTTTCAACGCCATGCTAAAAACCTGCCTCTGAGAAATAGTCGGCGGTATGGTCAGGGTTTTGTCTGTGTGCGTCTACAGCCGCTAGCCTTAAATTTGATCCACAAATTTGGTTGGCATACCAAGAATTGGATTGTTCCCGGTGTCTGAGGGCTGTTTGAGAGATATTCATATAGCCTCGCTTTTGGTTGACTAACAAAACTCCAATCGCCCTTGATCAAACTGTCTGAGACAAAAAAGGCTTTAAGGTCTTTTGGATGACGATGATGCATTCAGGAGGTGATAGCAGGAACTGTCGTTCATTCAGATGGTTGGATGCCAGTTAGATGATTTAGTTTTTGATAAGTTCGTCGCAATTTTCGTCAAAAAGTCTAAGAGAAATTTGGCAAATTATTTGATTTGATTCCGCTATTGCGTCGGGATTACATGAGATATCGTTCTGAGCTTCAGAGTGCCGTTCAAGATGATGCCGCTGACATCTAGCTCGTTTGAAACCTGCTGATAATCTGGCATGGAATTGTTATAGCCTTACGCTGCGTTAGGACTCTACACACAAACCTGAACCCGTAGGGCTATAAATGAGAGTTTGGTTGATGATTTTGGACTGTGATGAAGTCAGAACTCTGTAAAAAAAGATCGCAACCTAACCATGACTTGCGAATACGATGCTTAAATAACTACTAAGAACGTGGGATAAACTGCTAATTTTAATAGAAATGTGACTCCTAGCTAGGCTAACCCTTTCAGTGTGTGATGGATATAAATCGAAATGGGCATTTCTTAATAGAGGTCTGCGATGGAATTTTGGGAATTCCTTATTCAAAAAGAGGGCGATCGTTCGTGGCTCCCCCTAGAATCTCCTGAATCAGAGATTTTAGAAGGTCGCTATCGCGTCATTGCCCGATCAAGCCGAACAAATGTGCCAGTCGAAATTCAGGTTAGCCACCTTGATGTAGAGTCTAGGTCGCCCAAGCGTCGTGTTCATACGCGGTCGAGTCTGACCAATGCTGATGGTTTGATGGTCGTCATTCCATTTACGCTGCTTAAGCCCGGTCTGCTTGAGCTTCGCTGCATGAGTGACCTCATGAGTGAAATGATAGGCGATAGTTGGCAGTATTCTGTGAAGCTTCAAGTTCTTTCCCAACACTCCGAAACTGATTTGATAGAACTTTGGGATCCCGATCCAAGCGATCGCACCGATAGCTTCTCAACCGTTTTAAATGCTGAGCAAAATACGGATCGCGAAGGCGATGTCGTTCATCGAGCAGACGTAGCAGATGCGAGCGCATCAAGTGCTCCTTACGTCTCAACCTCTGAAAATTCTCCCGATGCCGCTCTTCCAGACAACTTGCTTGATGAATTAGAGCGAGAACTGTCTCAGCCTGTTGATGACGAGAACGCTGTCGACAATATTGACGACCTGATGGCTGCCTTCGAGACGCTCCACGACTCGGAGCCTTCATCTGATGATCACGGAGCCATCCCGTCTGCCGGGCCTGACCTCAAGCTGACTCAGGATGACACAGATCCACAATTGGCTAATGAATTCGCACTTGATGACGATTTAGCGGACGATTTGAGCGAGCCTAATGCCTCGTATGTCAGCGGAGAAGGAAGTCAATCCGACGATGCGTACGCTGAGGAACCAGACGATCGGGACGAACATGAACCGAACCTCCTCGATATCGAAGGCGATTTAGAAGACGATTCAGTGATTTCATCGTCTGATCAATCTGATTCAATCGAGCCACAAGAAGCAGGGCATGCTGAGAAAACTCTATCTGAAACCGATCTGTTCGATGCTGATTTTCCTGAGACTAACCTCTCGATTGAAGACGATATCGACGCCCTGACTCAGGCGCTCGATCAGGTCGATGAGTCGTTTGACATTAGCCCTGATGCGATCGCCCACCTCAGTCATGACGCCCTCGCATCTGCCGAGATGGGCAATCTCGACCAAATGGCTAGCGAGATGTCGCAGCTTTTTAGTGTCGCTGAGCACATGGCCGAACAAGTCATCGCGTCGATGGCTGAGACGTTTGACCAGCTAACGGCGGATGCAGAGCTAGCTGCTGTAGACGATGATACGCCATTCGAAGAGGGGCATCATGCGTTTGTCGAAGATGAAGAGACGATATCGCTCGATATTACCCTCGATCAAGAGACATACAGTATTCAACAGGGGCAATCTCTCCATCTATCAGGAGTGATTGATCGGGCAACCGAAGGTGCTAGTCTCGACGGATCGCCCCTCGTGCTGCGAGTTCGGTTGACCAATCCTCAAAGTGCTGATGTGCTGAGTGAGACAGACCACCCGCTTGATGTGCAATCGTTGCCTTCCCCATTTACGTGTTTCGTGGATAGTCTTGATAGCAGTCAGACTCATCTGATCGTAGGGCAGGTTTTTCTCTTGAGGGCAGCCGATGTAGAAGCTCCTGAGACTCTAGATGTCAATGGGCTAGCCAATCGGGCGATCGCCTCTCAGGCATTTAATATCACGATTAACCTCGAAGAACTGCTAGATGTCGTTCAGCAGTCTCCAGTTGAGTCTCCATTTGAAGAGGAACCGTTACAATCTGAGGAGGAGGATGTTCAATTTCAAGATGGCGTATCCGATGAGGCTCAGCTCTTGCCGCCTCAGCTTCATCAACCCCATGTCCACCGAGAGAGACTTAAATCTCCAGAGCTTCCCTCCTTTGCTCACAATCCTCCCCCTGCCCATCAGCATGAGTCAGCATTGCGGGCGATTCAGAATTATCAGGCTGCCAATCTGAGATGCGATAACGACGCATCAGATTCATCAGATTCACCTGAAGATGAGAACTTGACTGAGCCACTATTGTTAAGTGGAGAGTCTGATGAGCCTATTAGCCCGTCGGATGAGGGAACCGTTGACGATTTTGGAATGCCTGAGTTTTCGGCAGGAGATGAGGATGACATTGCTGCTGGTAGGGAAGCTGCTGATGGGGAAGCTGCTGGTGGGTCAACAGAGCATCTAGGGATATCAGGCCATCATCCAGTAGAAGAGATTCATGAGGCAGACGAAGATGAGATAGTCAGCGATCCTTTTACAGCCGAATCTCATCCATCTTATTCTCCTCTCGCAGACGAGGAAACATCTGACGAAGCCGTTTACGAAAATGAACTGTTTCGTGATCTAAGTACTGGCAATAGTGCTGACAATACTGAGGATTATCATCTATATGATGAGGCGTACGATGAGGCAACACTACCCCATTCGGCTGCTGTAGACGAAGATTACGAAGCGTTTTTTGATGACGGGACTACCGATGAGGATGAGGCAGACTACGAGGCCATTTTTAATGAAAATGTGCCCGAAACTGAGGTGGATCCATTTGAGATTGATCCATTTATTCATAGCAGTGGTGATGCAGACCCGTCCCAATATGTTGATGGCTCACCAGCATTTACCGAGTCGTCAAATGGTTCATTAGCGTCTACTGAATTATCGGATTCATCCGGAGCATTATCGGCTGAACTCTCTGAGGCATCGACTGCTGAACCATCCAAAACGCCATCAATTGAAGTCAGTCAATCGTCAGCGCCCAGCAGCGATGATTCGTCTCGCTCGACGGGGTCAAAAGCGGCTGAAATGATGCCCGAATGGTATTCGGATGGGCCCTATTGCTTGTTGCCAGGGGCTGAAAGTACCAGCTACGGAGGGTCAGAATGGGCGCTTCAGACGCTGGCACACCGCCAGGGCAGAATCCCCGCAGAATCATCCGATATGGCTCTAGCTGACAGAGCCTCCGCAGATAGTTCTCTTGATTCGCCTAATATCGAATCGACTAAGCCGCGATCGCCCGACGCTGATGGAAATCTGGACTCAGATCTAGATTCAGATGATATTAACGACTGGGACGCTCTTATGGGCGATAGTGCAGATTCGTCTATTGTGCTGCGAGACACAGAATCCGTCTCGGATGGCGAGATGAGCATATCAGATACAGCCGATGAATCCTTGGATGTCGCTGAGTCTGAGTATGACTCATTTGGAATGCTTGATTTACAAGATCGATTTATATCGCGGCTGAGTGCGCTGGCATCTGACCAAGAATGGGCCGATGAAGATGGGCCGCCAGTACAAATGGATTCATCGGCTGACGCGGATGCGGCGCGGTGGGAAGTTGTTGTTGACGATGAACGGCCTGCCTATCAATTGGGGGCGGGGGTTCACCGATATGGCGTATCGATGTTAGAAGGCTCCGCACCGATTGCAAAAGACACCTCTGAATCTCGGCAGGGGGTATTTGATACCCAAGATTTACCAATCCCCGAGTTTGAACTGCCGGAAGGAGAATTGATCGCAGGGCAGCCAATCAGCGTCACGGTCAAACTGATTGAAACGTCGTCCCGGTTTTATGTGAAGCTGTGGATTCACGATTGCCAAACTCGTACGATGGTCGATGGTCCTCGATGGCTGGTTGATTTGACGTCTAATGGACAAGGCGAGGTCGAAGCGAGGACTCAGCTAACGGTTCCATTTGGGTGTTTAGAAATTCAATTTGAGGCGATCGCCGTTGAAATGGCAACCCAGCGCGAGAGTCATAAGGCGATCGCCGTGCGGACTGTGATACCGCCCGATTTACCCTCTTATTCGTTTGATTCGTCTTCGTTCGATGTGTTTGATGAGATTGATTAAGGCAATCGTAAACAAATGTAATCTTAATCTCTGAAATCTCACGGGTAAGAGGGCGATCGCCCGTGGATTCAGCCATTCAGATTGCTACTTTTGTTAAAAATTCTTAGTAGTTAGAAATTTGGAACTCAATTCGCAGTACAGTCATGACTATTGACCCGTACTGTTTGTAGGAAAATTTGGTTATGTCAGCTTCATTTTTGCCCTCGATTATGGTGCCTCTGGTTGGGCTGGTCTTTCCTGCTGTCGCCATGGCACTCCTTTTCATTTATATCCAGCGAGAAGACACCGCTGGAATCTAGTGTCTTCATCTCCAAGACTCAAGTCTTAGGTTTTCTAACGTGAGTTTTCCAAACGTTTTCTAAACGTTTTACGTCTCTATTTTCATTTTGTTGATCCTTAGGGAGATAAACGAATATGACAGATTATGTCAAACCTGCTGGCCATCCTCAAATTGGTAACCTGGCAACTCCAATCAATTCGTCTGCATTTACGAAAGCATTCATCAATAACTTGCCAGCGTATCGTGCTGGATTGTCGCCCCAGCGTCGTGGGCTAGAAATTGGCATGGCTCATGGCTACCTGCTGTATGGCCCCTTCGCCTTGTTGGGGCCATTACGGAACTCTGAAATAGGCGACTTCGCAGGGGTTGCTGCCGCAGTCGTGCTTGTCTTAATTCTGACAATCTGTTTGTCAATTTACTCTAGCACAGGGGTCAGCAAGCCTATTTCAACCATCACAAATCCCAATCCACCTGAGGCATTGAGCACCTCAGAGGGGTGGAGCGAATTTGCGGGTGGCTTTTTGGTCGGTGGCATGGGCGGCGCTATCTTTGCATATTTGCTGATTGAAGTCATTAAGTCGGGTGCGCTACAAGCCATTAGCATCTTTAGCTAGGCGATCGCTGCACAAATTCAAGCCTGCAGGGCTATCTTAAAAAGAAATAAAAAGAGCCGCCTATTTAATATAGGCGGCTCTTTTTATAGATAAGGACGTGAGATCAAGACGGTGAAACTATTGACGCGCAATTTCGAAGACGAAGACGAAAACGAATCCTAAACGGATGAACCGAGCCCTGCATAGGCTCCATAAAAGAACAAACCAACGACTGCAAGCACGCCTAATCCTGCAATAGTGGCTACGAGCCAGAGGGGAATTCTGCCATTCGCAAACACGTTTTGACTCCTCAAAAAACTAGTTAAAGATCATCAGAAAGTAGGAAAAGATGAGCTGATGTGATGAATTTCAACCATCAAAACGACACGCCAGCTCATCCTCCATTCAAGGCAAGGCTAATATCTGCTAGCAATTAGCTAGCTATAACCAAAAATTCTAAATTCTAACTCGCGATTAATTAAAGAAGTAGCTCGAAAACAGGATCCCAAGAACAAAAACCAAAAGCAAACCGAGATAAAGGGATGTCCGGTTAAGCTCTACAGGCTGTTTATTAGGATTTTGGTTCCTAGAAACGGGCATGAAATCCTCCTAGCGTTGAATAAATTGCATTGCGGCGATCGCGCCCAAAAAGAATACAGTTGGCACTGCAAGGGTATGAACTGCAAGCCATCTAACGGTAAAAATCGGATAAGAAATGGGTTCGTTGGGGTTATTACTCGTCATTGTTAACTATCACCTTAATAGACTCATCAACCAAAATCAGAACTTATAAATTGAAGCTATTTGTCACCAAATTGCTGAATTTGTTGACGCGCTTCAAATCGATCGGAAACGATGGGTAGTTCTTGACGTTCTTGAGTATAGTATTCATTGGGTCTTGGCGTACCAAAGGCGTCGTAAGCTAAACCTGTACTGACAAAGAGCCATCCTGCAATGAACAAAGCTGGAATCGTAATGCTATGAATCACCCAGTATCGAATACTTGTGATGATATCTGAAAAAGGTCTTTCTCCAGTTGTGCCAGCCATTCTCTTGTTCCTCCCAAAGAATCAGTTAGAGTCTCAGTTTATATCATACGAGAGTGCTTGAAGACTCACAAGCAAACCATCAATTGCTAATTTTATTCACACCACAATTCAAATCACTTGATTGGCGTTTTGAAATTCTCGCCAGTTCTCAACGAAGGAATCAACCCGATTGGCAGTTATTTAATTGACCGCGTTTGCAACTTGAGGTTCACCTTCATATCGAAGCATTGTGCCTCGTTGACCCAACACAAATCCATGATTGGGAGAGAAGAACACAATGCGATAAAGGTTGGATGGAATATCTTCAATGGCGCGATCTTTTTGCCATGTCTCACCTCCGTCAAAACTACATAATAAGTTTGCACTGCCTCCGGCCACCCAAACCTCGTCAGGAGTTCGATAGGCCAAATCCAGAAGCCCCCAACTGGTCGAGGATTCAGGATTAACTGGCTCATGCCAATCTTCTAAGCTTTCAGGTTCGCTAAACTGTACGACGCCACCCCGCGCCAGCAGCCAAAGCCGATCGTGATCCCCGTATCCCATATTTTGAAGACGGCGAGAACTGTTTCGATTGTGTTGCTCCCATGAGCTATCGCCGGGTTCCCACGTCGAATAAAAGTTGCCACGCGCTGAGACAGTTACATAACGACCATCGGGCGATCGCGAAATGTTCCGAAACCGTCCGACTGCCTCTTCCACCATAGCCTGCCAGCTTTTTCCATCATCGTTTGTTCGATAAATAGCACCCACATCGGTGGTCATCTCTGCCGAGTGCTCTCCTAGCGCTGTAATCAAACGAGTGGTTCCGGGGAGTTTTTCACTCAAGGAAATCCGCGACCATGACTCCCCCCCATCTGTTGTATGCAACAAAATGCTGGGTTCTCCGACAACCCATCCTTCCTGCCCCGAAAAGCTGATTGACGTCAGGCTATACGCCTGATCATCTCCCAAATTAAGGATTCTCGGCTCCCACGTCTGTCCACCATCTCTCGATTCGAGCATGGTAGACTGCTTACCCACAAGCCAGCCGTGCTGCAAATCATCGGTAAACCCAATATCAAGCAGCGTGCTTTCCGTTGGCAATTCGATAGGCTGCCAAGGGTTGTATTCCAGTGACGGCAAATAGGCATTTGCACATCCCGTGCATAGAAATACAGCCACTAAAGCGATCGCGATTCGTTTGAGAGGCTTAAGAAGTGCTTCCATTCGGTTCTGATTTATCACGTCAGTCAGCAATTTGAGATTAGAGGGTTGAGATTGTAGTGTCTGCTTTTGGACAGGCAATTTTATTCTTGGACAGACAATTGCCACAATAAATAACTATTTGAAATGCTAAATCTGAATCTACAGCCTTAGCGAACCAAACGTCTTAGCGGAGACCATACAGACTCAAAAAGAATAGAAATCCTAACGCTAGAGCGCCAAAGATGAGAAGGTTTTTTTGGCCAGGAGTTAATGTATTGACACCAAACCCATAGCCTAAATTTTGCTTAAAGCCAGACGGACTTCCCACCGGCCCAATATTGCTAAACTGCCGTTGGCTTGCACTACAGACCGGACATCTCCAATCGTCAGGCAGCTGATCAAACGGAGTACCAGGCTCTATTCGATCTCCATCTCCTTTTTCTGGCTCATAAATGTAGCCGCAGGCGCGACATTCAAAGCGATCCAGATCTGGGGATTTTGGCGATTCAATCGCTTCTTCGGCGTTAGGGTCAGTTGCTTCGGCGCTCATAACTCAAATGAAATGCAGCAGCAAACATTAAACGTCTGGACAAATATTGATTTTACTATATTAGAGTCAGTATAAATATCTTAACCTAATGAGCTACATCCAAAAAAATTATCAGGAAAGATGGCGGATTCGCCAACGTGGAAGAAATTGATTAGGCGATTGCGGCTGGGGTGCCCTACACCACCGCACTTAAACTCAAGCGCATCCCGCTAGACATCAGCAAACCAACGCCCCAATCATCAGAATTAGTGATTCGAACTATTTCAGTCAAATGATTGGTCTTGCTAGAGTGCGCGTCGGCGTCCGCGAACGCGCACTCTGTTTGTGTATTTGTTTGTGTAGTCTTGGTTTACTCTGCGAGAAGCCGCAAGCATCTATAACCGCCGGTCTCCTTTAAAACATCCTCTAACTTTTGACGTTCGTGGACTGCTTGGCATCTGTCACTCGCCAGCCTAGTTTGACATTCAACCAAAAGTTCCACGAGCTCACTATCGAAATTGCGATCGCATTTGCAATGTAGGGATTAACATTAAAAACGTTAAATAAAAGATTGAGGATTAAGACGTTTAGGACAAGCCCCCCCAATGCAATAGCATTAAATTTTAAGAAGCGTTTTATGCGTTGATTGAACCCTGTTTGATAACGAGATATATCTCGAAATGTCCAGGCGTCATTCCAGAGAAAGTTGTTAATGATTGCACACTCAGACGCAATCACTTTGCTTCGAGTGAGTGCCCAGCCAAAAGATGACGGATCGGTCAACAAATAGAAAATACTCATATCGACGAATACGCCACTTAACCCTACGAGTCCAAATTGGACAAAACGGATAGCAGGAAAATATAGGCGTCGGCGGATGTTGCCAATGCGACCGCGCGATCGCAACCGTGCTAGATGGAGTATGTAGTCGATATACTGCTTCCAGGTAACTTTGCTCTCTCCTTCTTTTCGTTCTTGAAAAACGTAGCCAACTTCTGCAACGTCGTCGATATTGCCTCGACCTAATACTTCGATTAAAATTTTGTACCCCATCGGATTAAAATCAACCCCTGAAATTGCATTCCGACGCACTATAAAATATCCGCTCATCGGATCAGACACGCGGCCAATGACGTGGGGTAAAATCGCTAGCCCTAAAACTTGTGCTCCGCGGGATAAAAATCGACGAACAATGCTCCATTCGCTCACACCGCCACCCTCAACATGGCGACTTGCAACAGCTAAATCAGCGTCCTTTTCAAGAGCAGATAACAGATCAAGCAAAACGGTCGGAGGATGTTGTAAATCAGCATCGATGACACCTAAAACCTCACCCTTTGCAACCTGCCACCCCCGGATCACTGCCGATGCAAGACCTCGCTCATATTGGCGACGCATGACCCGCAATTGGGGGTATTGCTGAGTCAATGATTGTGCAACATTCCAGGTTTGATCCGGACTGTCGTCGTCTACAATAATGAGTTCGTAATTACTCGGGATGACTTGATCGAGTAATTCGCTCAATTGAGCGACGATATAAGCCACATTTTTACTTTCATTAAATGTCGGAATAATGAGGGAGAAATAGAGCGAATGGGGGGCAGAATGAGCATAAACATTGTTTCTAGTGTCATTAAAATTGTCGGCATTAAGATTACCGACGTTCACATCATTATGATCTGTAGAAACATTAAAAGGAAAAGCTGGAATTTTGAGAGCCCCAGACGGGGATATCAATAGTGGATAAATATTAGAAAAGCTTGCCATCCTGTTCATCCCCGAAAACGGTAAATCTATTTCAGTGGTGAATGAATTAAGAAGAAATTATTCTTGGTAGATATGCGAACGCAACTCCCAACTCATTCATGGAAGGAAGTTAGATACTTAAATTGAAGACGATTGCGAGAGAATTTGTTGCCGCTCTTTAATCTATCTTGAAGGCAATTTTGGTAGATAGAGTAGTCCGTAAACGATGCTCGCTGGACCCAATCTGTTCTCTGGAGAAGATCGTATGGCGAGAACAAATACTCTTAGTCAATCTAACTACGTCTTATCAAATTCTTGACTAAATTCGTGATTCAAATGAAGCCTTGATAAAGACAGTCGATCAAATATAAAAATATTATCGTCACGTTATTTTCCAAGATTCTTGACTGACGCCATACCCTAAAGATTGGCTAGCGAGTCAAGATCGCTATATAGCGGTATGCGCTTGAGTCACGTACATTGCTACATACTTCACTGTGGCTAGTGTTGAGCGCAAAACTCGGTAGATTACCGATTTCGGCATCTGATTTGAGACATCTAATGATTTTGAATATGGGCGTGTGCTGAAATCAATGACTTGATTAATAAACTTAGACGATTCTCGATGTGCCGTTTCTGCTGGATTAGTTGTTTGAGTTTTTGATAGCGGGCGATCGCCAGACTGATTTGCGGAAGCTGTTCTGGGGGGCAAACACGACTACATAATTGACCATTCACATCATAATGACACAGCCGATAGCCCATCCGATTGGCAGCGTCTGACTCTGAAGCGGGGAGAAACGCTGTTAGGGATTGATTGTCGGGGAGTGCAGGAGAGGCGATCGCCCTTTGTGTCGTTGATTGAGTGGCATGTGCCTCCAACCATCCATCCACAATAGGCCCTTCTTGGTAGAGCGCCTGAATTTGCGCCTGAAGCTGCCTGAATTCGGTTTGCCACGTTACGACTGAACTTTCGAGCTCTTTGAGTAATCCTAATGCGAGTTCGGGATGAGTTTGATGTGCAGATTCGACCAGTGCCGAACGAGTGGAAACAGGCAGAGTCGACGGCTCACCAAGATCTCCGCGCACAGCAGATGGTGCATCGGTGAGCTGAATAGTCGACGGGGGGGCTGATGATGCTTGACTGCCTGGCTGAATCTTAAATGAGCAAACTGACGAATCAGATGCAAGCTGCTTGAGTGGAATAGGTCGCGACGGAATTGGCTTGCCTCGATCGTGACGATTTAATTGATTAAGTGCCGTTTCTATTCGCCTAAGGTCTGTTTTCACAATCAACACCAAACGCTTTGCACGGTCGTTGGACTGTCATTGCACGGTCATCACCAATCTGTACACAAGATATCTTGGGAGGAAATAAACTGAAAGACTTAGATTAGTAATTCATGATGTAATTTTAACGGGCATTGATTCTAATTGCGCCGACAGTCAATCTAAACATGTCGTATGTCGAGTATGGACGATTTATCACAACCATCTTCCCGAGTTGTTTTAATTACTGGGCCATCTCGATCTGGCAAAAGCGAATGGGCAGAACTGCTGGCTGCTCAATCTGGAAAGGCAGTGACGTATGTAGCAACTGCGTCTATTGACCCTTCTGATAGAGAGTGGCAGGAGAGAATTTTTCGTCATCAGCAACGCCGCCCACCAACTTGGAAGACGCTATCAGGCTCTACGAGTCTTATTTCCATCATTCAAAGTGCTACGGCTGATCAGTGTTTGCTGATTGATTCATTAGGCACCTGGCTTGCTAATCGCCTTGATCAGACCGATGAAGAATGGGCTCATGATTTGGCTGCTATCATCCACGCATTGAGCCACGCGAATGGTTTGATGTTGTTAGTTGCAGAGGAGACCGGCTGGGGAGTGGTGCCAGCCTATCCATCGGGGCGAAAATTCCGCGATCGCCTGGGAGATCTGACTCGTCAAATCGGGGCGATCGCCACATGCGTCTATTTGGTCACAGGAGGATATGCGCTAAACGTGAGTGAACTAGGTACTCGACTTCCACAAATCAATGAGAGATCATAACCCTTCTCAGTCTTGAATGGGAAAGCGCTTGAATTTTCCTTTATAAAGATAAATACCATAGAGCAATTTTTCTAAAGAATAGGTTTTAGACTGCACCCAATCTTTCAAACGCCATTTTTGGTCGCGGATGGAGTGCCACACCGAGTTTTTGGGAGAATGCTCGGCTCGTTCTGCCTCATCGACATAGCCTAGCTTGACCATGGCATCGCCAGCGATCCAGTAAAATCGCTCCATCTGAGCATCGCTCCATGAACTCCAGCGCTGACGAGGGTTAAAGTTTTTGGCGTCGCTGACCCGTTTCCAGCCTCCTGTGTTGTAGAAGGCGGATGACCCCATAACGGGTAACTGTCCTACGTTGTCAAAATCATAGGCAGAGGCATTCACGCCTGCAAACTCAAAAATTTTTGTCAGTGTTTCAGGGATATTGTCTAAAACGTCTTCATACTTGACGATCAGGTATTGAGACTGAACGTCTTGATGGGCTTGCTCAAACTCGATAATCGTTTGGGCAGCGGCAGCCCACCGTTGCGTGGCGTCTTCGTAGCTATACCCGAATGATTTAACAGCCGACTCGACGACAGAGCGTCCATCTCGAATCAAAATAATCAGCTGAGCGTTGGGAAATAGCTTAAAGAAATAGTTGAGGTTGCGGACGCTAGGCGTTTTGGTAATCACTCGTCGGCGATCGCCCGGTTGGTCAAAATAGGAAATTAGTCCATCTCCCAGACTCTTACACAGACGATTTTTCAGCGTCTGATAAACGTCTTTAGTCATGGGAGGGTCATCTTGGTGACTCCAAAATTGCCCCCAATAGTTACACACGACATCTGCATATCGCGTTAGCAGATTGGCATGAAAGACGAGATAGTCTTCGACCATGTATTCGTCTGTGACGCAATTGCAGTCTGGATGCAGACGGATCAGGTTATAGACATAATTTGTGCCGCTTCGAGGCATAATCCCGAGTAGAAACACGGGATCTCTGTGAGGATTCTGCTCTTGAGGGGTATCGGATTGATCGGTCGCTGATTCAGTGAATGCCATCTGATGGATCCCTTTGGGTATTAGCAGGTCGTGAGGGTTGACGATACGACCAATTAAATTCAGAAGCGGGGCGATCGCCAGCAAAGCGAAATTAAAATCTAGCTCCCTAACAAGGCATCAATCAGCGCCGGATTAGCAGTTCGCTGATTATTAACCTCTCTGACAATATTAAAGCCTCCACCGTATGCCCAGACTGTCCAGCCAATGTTGTATTGCTCAAATAACCGGCGAACATCGGCATGCCACTGGGCGCGATCGGCTTCTGGCGCGAACGGTCGAAATACTCCAAACTCATTACACGTCACAGACACATGGTGCTTTGTCGCCCATGCAGCAGCTCGACTGATCAAATCATCGAGGCGTTCAGCGTTCCATCGATATTCGCCGTAGCTGCGAAGCCGCTGTCGGGCTTGCTCGTCCTCAATCGATGACAAAATAGGGGCGATCGCCTGTGGGCTAGAGGGAAACGGTATATTTCGATAATGACTCACAACATCCCACGTCCACGTCGCTCCTTGGTGAGTAAAATGCTTGGGCTCATAAAAATGAAAGTTATACACCACATTGGGATCAGAAACAGGCTCTAATTCCTCTAAAGCAGCGATCGGAATCCATACATCCCCAACACGCTGATTCGCAGACGCTATTAGCGTGTTTTCAGGAGCTCCCGCCCGCATTGCCGCCAACAGTTCCTCCTGGATGTTGTACCAAATCTGTGGATCTTCGGTGGCAGGCTCATTCATCACCTCAAGGAAAACTAGGTCTGGATTACGATGGCTTAAGTGCTCCGCCAAGGTTTGCCAAAACTGGGCAAATTGATCTACAAGCGTGGCATCGTTATAGAGTCGACCTTTAAAGTCAGCCTCGGCATGAAGATCTACAATAACGGCCAATCCTTCCTCCAAGATCATGTCGAGGGCAGCATCGACATAAGGCAAGTTGTCAGGATTTAATCGAGCCGGGTTGTCCTCATCAAACAGAATTTCTGGATCAATCGGCAAACGCACATGCTGAAATCCCAAATCTTTAACTATCTGTACATCTTCAGCAGTAATACGAGTTTGAAACGTTTCGTGAGTAAGTTCAGTTTGTGAAAACCAACGGTTCAAATTCACTCCTTGAGACAATCGTTGCAACCTGAGATCGCTAACGCCTAATGACTTTGGAGAAATCAACGACAGCATCCCCAATATCAAGCCAGTGATGATTGCTAATAACAAAAAGCGTCGTAGGTTCATGCCCAACTTCCTCTACTGCTCTTGTTGAATGCGAAGCTTCTGAGTTGCACCTGTGATTTTGAGAGCCCATCGCTGAATCTGATGATAAAAAGCCATCGGCAACAGCCTCATCAGATAAGCAGCCGCACCCGTCAACACCGTCCGTCTAGGTTCTTTAATGATCATGCGCCAGTTGCTAGCCAATGCGCGATGAAATAAATCCACCGCTGCCTGTCCATCTTTGAGTGTTACAGCTCGACGAGCCAGATATCTGAGCTGGTAAGCCCTAGAAAGACTCTCGTAGTCCGCAAAGAGTTCTGGATCATAGGAACGCAATTTTTCGACCATCGCTTCCCAGGATTTCATCTTGGGTAGTAAGTCAGCCGAAAGACCGCCTGAATTAACTCGGTATAACGTCAGGGCTTCAGGAATACCTTCGATTTGCCAGGGAGTTTGGATTACGATCCGAAGCCAGCATTCGATATCTTGCGATAGGCGAAACCGATTATCAAAGTAACAGTCTAATGATTCGCCGTTGACTTGATCCTGAAATTTGATTCCTTCAAATACTTCACGCCGGAAGACCGCGGCTGATCCATTACTAATCGGATTTCGGCAAAAGACATCGGCTTTAGAGATGTCTTTGAGTTTCGGCATTTGATAAATATCGAGTCGTTCGCCGTCTTCATCGATAAACGCAGACCGACTAAAGCTGACTCCGACCGATGGCGACTGTTCTAAATGAGCCACGTGCTTTGCCAATTTCTCGGGCTCCCACAAATCATCTCCATCTAAAAAGGCAATATAGTCTCCGCTTGCATTCCGAATTCCTGTATTGCGAGCTCCTGCCAGTCCTTGATTCTTTTGATGAATAATTTTAATTCGGGGATCATTAAACTGCTGGCAGATTTCGACACTCCGATCTGGAGATTCGTCGTCAACGATCAGTAGCTCAAAATTGGAATGGGTCTGAGCCAAGACAGATTCCACAGTGCCCGCAATATATTTCTCGACATTGTAGGTCGGAATCACAACAGAGACTTTTTTCATGTCAAGAATCACCTCTAACGTAAGCGTTTGATTGCCGATTTAAGAATGGATTGTCAGCCATTGAAACTCAATAAATTGCAATTTTGAATAAGTTGATTTGCGCGATATTTAGCCTAGATTGATTTTCATGTTGCCTTAAAAGCAGAGTTACGCTTGAGAAGACCTAACCCATAAACAGCCAAACAGGTCAAAGCCGTTCTCCGGGGTTCTTTAAAGATAATTCTCCAGTCTGCCTTAAACGCACGGTTGATATAGTGCTGACCTACCTCTGGAGGCAACTTTAAGCGAATTGCTCGACGCGCAAAATACCGTAGATGAATGGCTTTCGCAATAGAATAGTGTTGATGAACAAGCTCCGCGTCATATTGTTTTGCTTTTTCGAGCATACAGTTCCATCCGTCCTCCATTCTGTGAAGATCAGATGAAAGTCCCCTGTCATTGGTTCGATACCATACCAGGACGTCATTAATGCCTTCAATGCGTTGCTGCCCGACTAGCATGATTCTCAGCAAGTAGTCTACATCTTCTGAATAGTTCATCTCTGGATCAAACCCACCCAATTTTTGAAACAGCTCTCGACGAACCATCCAGGTAGACGTCGTAGTCGTAGGATTTTCGTAGAGCAAATGCTCGGGTTTGATGTGAGCCAATCGACCGTTTGATAATTGGTCTGTTGGGGTGCTATCAAATCGCATAAATCTAGCTCGACTAAAACAGACTGCAATGTCAGGATGGGCATTCATCCATTCAACTTGGGTTGCGAGCTTGTGAGGCAGCCACCGATCGTCTGAATCAAGAAACGTAATCAGCTCACCGTTAGAGACTTCTACCCCGCGATTGCGAGCACGAGATACCCCTCCATTTGTTTGAGATACTCGACTCACTCGTTGATCTCTCTGACAATATGCGTCAATAATTTCGGCGGTATTGTCTGTGGAGCCATCATCAATGACAAGTAGCTCAAAGTAAGAAAAGGTTTGAGCAAGGACTGAATCGATTGTCTCAGCAAGAAATCGTGAGGCGTTGTATGCCGGGATGATAACGGATACGAGCGACGGGATAGGATTCATACTGTCTGTATTTGCACTTGATTGATTGATCTCAAACCGTTTGAGTTTTCAAACCTACCTGGCCGCATAGCCGACTTTACGGTAGAAGACATACCAAGTTGCCCAGGCGGTAAACAGGGGAGGAAAACCCCAATGAACAACGAGTACAGCCGTGGCAACTCCAATCGACTGACCCTGTACACCAATTAAGAGAGCACCACAAAATAGGGCAGTAAAGATGACACTCCAACGCAGATTGATTTGAGGTTTATCGATGGAATTTAATAGCTGATTGGCCGCGACTTCAAAGGGGCGTGGAATGGCCGACAAACAGATTCGAATGAGAATTGGAATGGCAGTCACCCACTCGCCACCAAATATGATTGGGACATAGAAAGATGCAAGACTCGATTGCAAGATTACGAAGGGAATGATAATCATGGCAATGGTCTTGAGACTCTTAAAATACGTTTCTTTAAACCTGGCAAAATCCATACGAGCAGCGCACAGATGAGGATACAGCGCAACTGTAATAGATTGAATAATGGTTAAACTAATGCCTAGCCCAGCGTTGAATGCAAAGAAATACTTTCCAAGTTCTTCAACCCCTAAAAAGCGCCCAATAATCAGGTAATCCCCATTTTCTCGCAACGTTTTTAGAAGATTGATCCCCATGATATTGATGCCAAAATTAAAAATGTCGCCCCATCGCTGAGTCGTGAATCCGCCGGATGGTCGCCACGGTTGATGAGTTAAATAAATATAAATTTCGATGAAAGGAGTAACAAGTTTGGGGAGCACAATTGCCCATAACCCTAGTCCTGAGAATGCCAAGATAGCGGTGATGATATTACTAGATGCTAACGTTGAGGCATGACTTAGCGCCGTAACCTTTAATCGATTTTCTCGCTGCACCAAAATCGATTGGATTCGGCCAAATGGACTGACCAAATACACAATTGCAATGGCGCAAATGGGAAGGATGAGGCGATCGTTGCCATAAAATTTAGCAATTGGAAATGCTAATCCGATTTGAACAACGAACAGAATTAAGAAAATCAGCCAATTCAGCCAATAAGCCCCGTTGCAAATTTCTTCTAACTCATCATCATCAGAGCGAATGATTTTACCGCCAATGCCAAACATGGTCAGAATGCGTGTAAAGTCATACGTCGTTAACACGAGTGCAGCGAGTCCAAAATCTTCTGGAGTTAGAGTTCGTGCTAGTACGACTGTTGTTAACAGCCGAGTCACCCGATTAATAACCTGTGCGCCGCCCAACCAGCCAATATTTTTGATGAAATTATTGGAAAAGATCCTCCTCTGAAGGACGTTAATCAGTTCTTTGCCTAGATTCATAATTGTCGGTAAACCAGTAATAATTGAATCTCATCCATGTATAGCAATCCCAGATGGGTTGTGAGCGGTGGGGCGGGTGGCGCCCGCCCCACCGCTCACACACAATTCACAAGCGATTTAGAATCGCTATACAGCCCTGTAGTTCTTTGATGAAATACTCTAGGCTTTCGAATGGCTATAATCTGACAGATCATGCTCTATGGGCATATAACTAACGGACTTCCTCTTTAACGGCGTGCTTGTGTTTAGAAACCAATGGAAAACTCCTGCCTAAAAATTGCACGATTTGCCTAGATAGCTGGACGGGAAGAACCATGTTGATCAAAATTTTTAGACCAAGACGTTGAGTTTCGGGTTTCAGCACACTTTTAGGATGTAGCCTAATAGACTTAAAATAGTTCTTCCGCGCTTTTTTAATCCCCTCATTTCCTGAGACATGTTCTAAACAAAGTTTGGTGAAGAACCGATAGGTGTTTGACAGTGCTTGTTTTTTGAGGAACTGCAATTCGGCAGGTGCTGTCTGAAATCCTCGACTAATGACGGTGAGGATTGCATGTTCCATCACATCAACCTTTGCTGTCATGGAGGTTGATGACTTTCGGTAAAGAACTTGATATTTAGGCACCCGAGCGAACGGATATCGTGCCGCTAGTCTAACGTTATATTCCCAGTCTTCAGCAGATTTGAGAGTTGCATCATATTCCCCAATCTCATCGATGACTTCTCTGCGAATCATGATGTTAGACCCACTCGCAATAAAGTTTTTGACGAGTAACTGAGGATAAACGTTGCCGTGATGAGGAAATGGTTCACCTGCATATAGAAATTGACTGTTTTCGTCAATAAAAGCGGTCCAACTGTATGCCACTCCTGCTTCTGGATAAGCCTGAAGCGCATCAAGCTGGTCTTCGATCTTATCTGGAGTCCACAGATCATCTGCATCCACAAAGGTCACGAATTTGCCTGTAGCATGTCTGATGCCGCGATTGCGGGCTTCTGGCAAGCCGGCGTTCTCAAATGAGTAAATCTTGATGCGAGGATCTGGAATTTGGCGAACAACTTCGACCGTATTATCTGTAGAACCATCATTAATAACGATCAGTTCAAAATCGGAAAAACTCTGATCTAAAATTGACTGAATGGTTTCAGCAATGGTCTTTTCAACGTTGTAAGCAGGGATAACGACAGATACGTGTGGCATTCGAGATCCTCGTGCGTTGCGACATCATCAAATCATTAGGGAATTGAGCGAAGCCTGCCGATTATCTCTTAGCAAATAAATGCAGACCCGTTCTAATTGGTTAGATAAGGAAAAGCAGCAGCTTAACAAGCCTAAGCTGCTGCTCTACTATACGCTACGATTAGCTCAAGACTGCTGTCTTTTTGAGAATCGGTTTACCATCAAAATGCTCAGGGATGGCAACGTCCATGAGGTCTAAGATGGTGGGTGCAAGGTCGACAGCATGAGCATTGTCTAGAGTGATGCCTTGCTCAATTTCAGGACCGCAAGCAATCATGAATCCCCGGGCTCGGTGGCTACCAGTGCGCCGGTAGGGAACTGGACCAATTCGACCAAATTTGGGGCTATCAACTACATCGGCTGGAGTATCATCCCAAACGACAACCAAGTCTGCATCTGGCAGTTTAGGATCGCGATCGCCCGCTGATTTGCGTGTGCGGACTACTTTTTTAACAACCGAAGCTCCAGTTCGAGGATTTCGGAGTTCGTGAAGATGCGCCGTAATCTCGTCGCAGACAGCATCATAATCAGATGCAGACACAGTGCCTGATGGCTCTCGACCTTCAAGGTTAATGCGGATGTAGCCTTCTGAAAAACTCGGAATCGCAAATGCTTTCATTTGGGGCCAATAGGGCTGATACCAAATTGTCGGCTGCCAGCTCACTGCTCCTCTCGGGCGGGCAAACCCTGTGAGTGTAGAATATGTTTTGCCAACTAGCTTGTATAGCTTGGCAAAGCCGCGATCTAGCTTTTGATTGAATGTTTCAGGCACCCAGCGCCTAAACCACCGTTTAATCGGATTTTTATCATGCCATTGGCGCCAGATTTCGGTTTGCCAATTCAAGGTTTCTGGCAAGTTTATGACGGGGAGCGGCGCGGTTTTAGGATTGCCAACAGGGAGTTTTGCCTTGCCGGGAAAACTATAGCGATACAAGAGTTCGGGCAGCAGCAACATACTAGAGACATCCGTGGTATTGCTGCCGCTTCCGTGAGCCGCAAAGACGACTAGGTTGGCTGACTCGGGAGCCGATTCTAGAATCTCTCCCACCGCATGATCGACGGCTTCAAAGACGTCCAACATCGGATCGGTTGTGAAGCCCTTAACTCGATGATGGTGATAAAGCGGATGATCGGGCTGGCTTAAGAACCAATAGTCATGACCTGCGGAATGGGTTTCTCCAAAGATAGTCAGGAAGAGATCCCAATGTTCTTGTTGAAGGAGGTCGCGACAAATCGAAATGCGATGGTTAATTCCGGTGTCTAGAGATTTTTTGAGACGAGTTAGATAGGCTTCGTCCCACCAGTCACCGTGATCATTGTGCAGAGCTGGATGTTCACCATACTTGAGGAGAATGTCAGGTAAGATATTTTCGGGTTTTGAGTGGCTCCGAGTTTGGGGTGAATGGGCACCCCATGCTAAAACTTGAATGCCGTTAACATTCTCCGATAAGGGAGCCTGAGGCATATCAAAGACAGCAACTCGATGATCGTCACCTAAGGCGTAGAAAGGCGAATATTCTTTAAAGTCATAGGCCTCAACGAGTCGGGCATTGTAGGTTCCTTCATCAAATCCAATGGGGGTCCAATATCCCGTCTTTTGCGGCAGGCAACCTGTTAAGAATGTCGTCCAAGGTGTCTCTGCTTTGTAGTATTCGATGTTATCGAGACGGCAGTAAGTTCCTTGCGATCGCAAGCGGTTGAGATTTTTAAGATATCCCTGAGCCATCCAGTTTTCAAGCAGCACCGGATCGGCAGCATCTAATCCGATAGCGATAACAGGCTTTTTCATATCAACTCCAGGATGAGATAGACAAATCATTTGAAAATGGTTGGTTCGATGTCACGAACCTATCAGTTGAAAGCCAGCAAATTACTTTGAACCGTCTATTTTCCGGTTTCTATTGCAGGCGACTGAATGCTGTTGAATAGCACATTGGCTGGATTAAGTGGGCGATTTAAGGTATTCCACGAAAGAGTTCGCAACCAGACTTCATGTAGATATCCAATGCTTTGGATAGTCTTGATGAGGGCTATGACTCGCAACTGACGATTAGGCAGCGATTTGAGGAGTATCCACATCTGAATAAACGGTCGTCCATGCCTAATTAGTCCTCCGACAATATGCTTCCATTCCCACAGAAGTGGTTTACCCAACAGACAACTGGTTAATGCTGACGATCGCCCTTGCCAATAGCTGCGTCGGAGCATCCAGTTTAAAGTCATACGGCCTTCAGGAATCCAATGCTGAACCGATGCTTGCGGTTCATAATAGAGAAGCCCTTTGCCCTGCTCAATCAAAAGGCGATACACCAAATATTCCTCACCTGACCTCAGGCTTTGTCCTTCTCTGCCTAAGCACTCGATAAAACCACCAATTTGCAGGAGTGCTGACCGTTGGAAGGCCATATTGGCCCCAAAAGGATATTTAGGAAGCTTGAGCCACCGAGATCGGCACTGGTAGTCAACAATGCTGAATAAGTAGAAGGTCTTTTGGGGCATCCAATCGGGTTTTGCACCATCCCAAAGCGGATAAATAGGACCGCCAACGCAAATGGGCCGGGGCAACGTCGTTTCAAAGGCGTCTAAAATAGCTGCGACCCAGTTTTCACAGGGAATTGCGTCGTCATCTAAATAGGCAATGTAGTCTGCTTTAGCTTCCTGAAGCGCCGTGTTTCTGGCCTTTGATAAGCCTTGTACAGGTTCGTGAACATACCGTAGGTTAGATAACTTCTTTTGATAGGTTTTGCAAATCTCCGCCGTATTGTCAGTAGAGCGATTATCAATCACAAGGATTTCAAATGCCTCTGGAGAAACAGACTGCTCTGCCAATGCATCAAGCGTATAAATTAGGCGGTCTGCGCGATTATAAGTACAAACAGCTACGGAGATACGAGGATGCAATGTCCCTGGTGGTGATGCGTGATCGTTCATGGTCAGGATGCCTCAACTAAGTTCTTGGAATTAGATGATGCCTTTAACTGCTCAGAGTGTTGGCTCGCTGATAATGTCTTCCAAATCATCTCTTTGTACATCTCTGCAATGTCTTGCCAGGTCAGCACAATATTTTTTTCTGCTAAGGCTGAATTCTCTAAATCTTTCGATAGTTGATCTGCCATTACTGCTAACGCGGCACGACTGGGTAGTTGCCTTAAAAAGTCGACGTAGGTTTCGGTTTGGTTTTCTATCATGAAGCCATACGTCCCGTTATCTAGCAGGTGCTGCATCCGATCGCACGGGATAGAGAGCACGGGGCGCGCACAGGCTAGATATTCACAGACCTTTAAGCTGGCAGATGTAAAGACTCCGCCCTGGAACAGAGACTTATTATAGGGAGCAACACACAAATCAGATGCGCCGATATATAGGGCCGCCTGTTGCTGCGGGAGTCTGCCATGGAAGATGACTGAGGCAGAATACTGTTGGGCGATCGCTTCTAGTTCGTGGCGCTTCGTGCCATCTCCAATCACATGAAGCTCGACATTATCAGAACCAACGATACCTAATGCTTCGATAAGGGGCGCTGGTTCTTGAATGAATCGTCTCAATGACCCCACATACGTCAAGATAGTTTTTTGCGGACTCAGACCAAGTTGATCACGACACGTTTGCTGATCCCGTGGGAAAAAGATAGTGGGATCAATCCCGTTGGGAATCGAGCATACCGATTTATCTGCGATGGGAAGACGCCGTTCAAGCAGGCAGGATTTCATCTGATCGGTTTCAAGGATCATGCCGCTGGCAGACCCAATCCAGTGTCGCCTAAGCATAGGCAAAACCCGATCTAGAGTGGCTTTCATCAAGCCCTTAAATAGATCAGGCTGCTTGCTTTGACGGTAGAACTCAGCCTCAAGGACAAATATGCTAGGAACACCGTGACGCTCAAAGGCGTTGGAAAATGCACCCACCAATGACCATTGCCGCTCAACCACAACATCAAATGCTGAGGCATGACGCTGTGCAAACGTATTTAAGATCTGATTAAACTTCCATGCGCTAAAGATATTCATCGGCATGAAGTAGGGTTCTGTCCACTGACGCTCTTTATCTGATAATTGAGACTCATCTAAGATGGTTAAATATTGCCAATCAACCGTCGGGAGGGTAACAGCTTTTCGAAAAACGAGGGTGATATCAAAATCTTGTTCAAGATAAGGCAGGAGGGGCTCAATATTTGAAACCATCAATGTCGCATCAGGGCGATAATTGATTCCAGGGAGCGCAATACAAACCCTGGGCCGTTGTTTTTTAAATACCATTCGGATTCTCCTCTCAGGCAGAGGCTCGTTGGAAAAAGTAGACAATATTGACAATCAATAAACATGGGCCTGTTTGCTAAGGGGTCAGGGTCAAATCAAAATTTGGATCATTGATCATTGAGCGATCCAATGAATTTTGTGAGGTGTCTGTCAAATGAGAGGTATCTTCAGTATCTTTGACATTAGACGGCTGACGCTGGCCCACAACTTTGGCGGGAACGCCGACAGCGATTGAATAGGGTGGAATATTTTTGGTCACGACAGCTCCAGCACCAATGACGCTGCCGGTTCCAATCGTGACACCATCCACGACTCTAACGCCTGTTCCTAGCCAGCAATTTTCCTCAATCGAAATACCTTTATAGCTATTTCCCTGTTGGTTAATTTTGCGGTTTGGGTCACCGAAGTTATGGTTGTTGGCATAGATACCGCAATGAGAGGCAATCAAACAATCGCTTCCAATTTTTAGTTTGGAGCCAGATAGACAGGTGTAAGGACCGAAGTACGTGCGCGCACCAATCTCGATAGCCCCCTTACCATGAGACTTGATGTCAACGCCCTTATCACAGGTGACGCGATCGCCAATTTGGATACAACTATGAGGTCCCATTCGTCGGAGGCGAACCCCCCGATGCAAACTGATGCGATCGCCCATGCTAATTCGATCGAAGCCCAGAAATTCAACGCCAGGTCGAATAACCACCCCTGTACCCAACTCGGCAAAGAAGGGGCGATACACCATATTTCGGAGACGCCGTCCAATGGAGGATGGAATTTCTCCTAACAGACCAATCGCAAACCGACCTACATACTTTTGCCACAACCGGGACAAACGATGAGACTTGTGAGAGTCTGTATAGTTGCCCATAACCCCATGACCTACTAAAAAGCAAACAGCAAAAACTGTGATGAAGCAGAAACAAACCAGAATAGAGTGCTAAAGATCTATTGATGGATCAGAATTTAATTTTGCAAACATTTACGTTTCCGACTCACATCCGACGCTCTGAAGATTAGAGCTAAGGCCGCTTTTATTTACAGTAGTGCGACTGATGTGCAAAAAACATAAACGGCTCCATAAGATTGCCGAATCATCTATAAATCTTTTATGAAGCAATCGAATGAGTACCTCCTCAAGAGAATAATTTCTAAAGAGACAGGCGGATAACGTAACCGCTCATGCTAACACTTGATAGCTTAGTAGCTCAATCGTCTCAAAAAGATTTCTCTTTTGACACTTTATGTGATCTGCAACTTGGATGCCCATTGGTAAAGAAGCTATCAAGCCAAATCGTGAATCCAAATCAATAGGATTTATACCAATTCTCGATTTTAGATTTGCGATTTTGGATTGACGGCCACCAGCCTTGCAAGGGGTCTAGCCTGTTCATTGGTAGCCTTACTTCGAAGAATTGGTATTAAGCGCACATAGCTATATAAAAATTGATGCCCGTTTCAGTTAACGAACATCAACATCCTAAAAGGATGACCACAGTTTTGCAGGAATCAGATTACTCTACTAAACTTCTGACGAAGGGTTTGTCATACTTTTCTGCAAACGCAATTCCCATCACCACTAGACCGGGCCAAAATAAATAGGCAAGGACTTCCAGGTTTGCAGAGAAGGAATAGAAAGTCATGAGAAGAATAACGCTGAATCCAACCAATGCAGTTCGGCTTTGTTGAGCCCTGATGACCAGATCAACAATGCTCAGTACCATAGGAATGGCAAATGCAATCAGCCCGACGATTCCTTTGACAAAGAGAAGAGAGAATATCGTATGGTGTGTTCCAATTGGTTTAAATTCAACGAGTTTAGGGCCTCTCTCTACTACCCCATGTCCCCAGATTGGGGCTTCATTCCACCATCGATATAAGGCAATCTCTTGCAGCGTTTCTCGGACGCGCGTTGAATTTGCCCTAGCCGATCTAAAGTTTGACCAATATGCACTCGCAGCGCTAATCAGCATGGGGGCAACCATTCCAGCAACGGTCGTGGCTACACCCAGCAAGATTAGGAACAGGGGCTTCGCAAGATAGCGTACTGCCAAGACGGCGATCGCCACACAGACTAAGCCCAATGGCGCTGCTCTAGCCTTTGATAGAAAACACATCAATAGACTTCCCGCGACCCCTATCCATCGCCATTTTGGATCTTTCTCTTGAAGCGCCAGGAAAAAATAAATATTGCCCATCATCCCCGCCGCGGGGGACCAGGGCGCAAAGTACGTTAAGCGAAATCCCTCAAAATCTGCGAAAAAGAGACGCACTTGGAAAAACAGCGGATCTGCCAAGACACTGAGCGGAGACGTATACAGCAGACTTCTCAGTCCGATGAAATGAGATAAATATAAGAAGGGGGTGACAATAATCGTTTGCAAACCAACAATACAGGTGGCTCGATAAATCACCTGGGGGCGGATATTCAAACACCCAATCATCGGAAAAATTGCGAGAAGAGCCCATCCCTTTGCCCAACCAATCGAAGACTTAATCATCGTGCTGGTGCCCAAATCAAAATTTAGGTGAGCAACGACCAACGCGACGAGTTCGACTAGCATTCCTGCAACCCAAACCCAAATAATCCAGGGAATCTCGATTCGATCTGATTCGGGCGTTGAGTCAGTTTGATACCACCATCGATAGACTAAATAACCAAGCAGTACAACTGCGAGAACAGGTCCTAAGACATAAAGACCGCCTACCAGATAAAGCAGATAGGTCAAGATCATTGAATACCAAATCAGAGATTCGGGAAAGTTTTGGGGTTTCATGGGAGTAGGCTGTAGATTTCCTGACATCTCCGTCCCGCCCTTGCAAAGGTATCAAGCCTTTGCCTTGAGGAGTATGAACGATTTGAGACTTGCACTGGGGCATTATGCGTACGTTGAATCACGGACGCTCCACTTTATTCAGTTGAGGATCTTTATCGAGAGTAATGAGCTCAATCTCTTGATTAGACTGTTTGATAATCATGCGATGGCGGAGCCACAGCAAGATGATTCCGGCTGTAATCAGCACCGAACCTGCCGCTGTCCCTAAGAGAACAAACGGAATTTTAGGAGACGCAGTTTCTTCTGGAAGCGTGGGTTCAGTGAGCAGTTGAATGAGAGGATATGAGCCAAAGACGTCGTTTCTTCCTAAATCAAGGCGCGTCAGAGTTGACGAGAAAATGGCTTCAGCAATGGTTAAGTCGCGTCTGAGGGATTCTAACGTGGAGCCGTACTCGCTGAGTTGACGCAGACGCCCCTCCATCTGGGAGACCTGCCGTCCAAGCTCATTCGCCTGCGCCGCGAGCCCTTGCTGGTCAACCTGAGCAATGACTGTTTCTTCAAACAATCCAGCTCTAGTCGAGCCATCTTGCCCGCTTAGGTTAAGTTGAGTTAATGTGCCTGCGTCAGCGGCTGTGCCTAAAATCTCTCGACCTCGCCTCATCATTGCTGCCTCAGCAGAGTCTCTTTCACTCCGCGCAGCCACAACAGCAGGATGATTGGGACCCAACTGGGAGCTGAGTAACTCAAAATTGGCAGATGTTTCGCTGTAGTTAAGTAAGTTTTCCTGAAACAGCCGATCTTCTCGTAACGAAAACGCTACAGTTGCCTGAGCAGGAGATACATTTAGATTGGAAGATAGCTGACCTAGCCGAGCTCTAGATTGTTGCTGCTGCGCCAGAGTAGTAGCCTGGTCGCGTCGTAAGGCTTCAATATTCCCAGAGAGCTGCTGAATTTGCGCTTCGTCGGCAAACCCAGTTTGTGCCTTAAATTCTGAGAGTCGCTGTTGAGCCAGTTGGAGCCTTTCTTGAGAATCTTCTAGAATTGCTCGTGCACCTGAATCCTGCTGCTGAGCCTCTTGCTCTCTCAAGCTTTCTAGGCGTTCTCGCAACGCCTCATTGAGGGCGAGTGCTTTCTCTTGAGCACGCTCAGGGGTTTCTCCCTCAATTGAGAAACCCATCAACGTGGTGTTTTCGATAATATCGACCTGGGGTTTCCCAAACTCCTCGGCTGGAATTCCCATCAAAGACGCAGCCGATTCAATGACCGGGCGACTGGTAATTAAGAACTTATAGTTTTCGCGGGGATCACGGTTGACGTTGTTGAATGGGGTTGAAGAGGTTGTATCGGCTGAACCAATTTGGGGAAGATTGACGTTGCTATTTACCCCACCTCCCGGTAGAGTGACTGACCACTCGCTTACATAGGTTGGCTTGGCGGCTTTGATAAAGATCAGGGACGCTGTCCAAAGAATCACATTTGCAACAATTCCTACGATGAGATATCGCTGCCAAACGCTTTGAGATGCTCTTAAGTGTGACGATTCAGAATAAATCATAGTTTGCACAGTGGGCGCTGCTGAACTTGCTCGATAGTCAGAGAAAACTTGTTTCTAATCAAAGAAGATCTGGTCTAAAATCCGGATTGGTGCAAAGATATTGCCGATGAAGTCAAAAATGGCTGAAATATTGGTCACTCGTGAGTCATAGCAGACAATACCATCTCCCGGCATCAGATATGGATTATCTTCGTCGTTGCTAGAGTCATCGATGATGTTCTCAATCCTACGCTCGACCGCTGATGTTTTGCCAGTTGTGCGATCGGTCCTCACGAGGGCGATTCGTCGGTTGGCATTGACTGAGCGGGTTCCGCCGCCGCAGAGCGCACCAATAGCGGCCTGAGAAAATCGGGTACCATATTCGAGTTGAGCAACTTCTCCTCCCGTTGCCCCCCCGCCTCGCGGAACGGTCTGGTTTGAGAGGAAAACGGCGATCGCACTAGGTGTGATTTGAGACGGACGAACAAGCTCATTTTGAAATCTGCCTGTATCTTCAACGATGACACGATCGCCAGAAATGAGCGCAATATCTTCAACGGGTTCGCCCGTGAAAACACCTGATAAATCGACAACCTGCTCCTGGGTACCCCGGACGATTCGTACATTACGAACGTCTGCGGTCGGCTTAATCCCCCCGGCGAGGCGAAGGGCCTCGGTTAAATACCGACTCGGCGCATAATTTCCGGATACGTTTGTAGGTGTGACATTCCCTAACGCACCAATGGGTTCATCCTCTGTACGAACTCCCGTATAAACTCGTCCCGGAACAAAGGTTTCTCCTGAGACGTTGATCTGAATCGGCGCCCATTGCAGAATGTCAGCGCTTAACTGCAGTGTTTCAGCCCGGAAAAAGCCGCCGCCAATAAATGCGGACGCTAACTCTTGCTCGACTTGCTCTAGTTCCATCCCTGCGACAGGCATGGGACGAAGATAGGGAATTTGGAGATATCCGTCTAGGTTTACTTCGTAGATGCCGGAGAAGCGGTAAACCTCTGGCAGCTCTTGATCACCCGGAACCGAGATTCGAATGCGATCGCCGGGTGACAACGGAAGAGCCCAAGACGGTAACGATACAGAGGCCGCTAATAGACTGGTGGCAGTGGCTAACAGTAATTTCTGTGGAGATAACATAATCCAGCAGATACAAAAAGTTTAATGTGACTGGGCGTAGCTTTAATGAATATTAGTTTTTCTCTGGAATGGGTAGGTTAAGACTCTTCAAAAAGATTGGCCCTTTTTCTGAACTTTAGATGAAGATGATTTGGCAGTTTCTCTAAAGTTTTCCATATTAATACGGACGCAGATGTAGCATTTGAACAAATCCGTAAACGTGTCGTGGATGGCATGGATAGGCTGTGCTGATCTAATTTGCCCAACGGTTTTTGCGATAGTAGGAGTTTTGGATTAAGCATCGGTTTTAGCTAGAAACTCTCGCATGTATTGATTGACTCGGTCGGGCTGCTCCTGCTGTACCCAATGGCTACAGTCAGGAATATAATGAAGCGTTAGATCCTCAACAAGTTCCCCCGTCCCGTAGGTTAACTCGGTGCCAAGGGCAACATCGTCTTCACCCCAGATTAATAAGGTAGGAATGCGAAGCGTATCCCAATTGGATCGCATTAAACCCGTTTGAAAAATATTTCGATAATAGTTAAGCATGGCTGTCAGCGCCCCTCGCTTTGCAGCCGCATCTTTATATGCTTCGATATCCGCATTGGTGAAGGCGCGTTTATCGATTGCTGTTTTAGTAAATGCCTGGGCGATCGCCTCATAATCATTCCACTGCAAAACTAATTCGGGTAAGACGGGGATTTGAAAAAAGAAAATATACCAGCTCCTCAAAAGCTGCTGGGGCGTCAGCAGACCTTGTGAGAATTTGGCGGGATGGGGCAGATTCATGACGATGAGTTGGGCAACCTGGTCGGGATATGAGTAGGCGACATTCCAGGCGATCGCCCCGCCCCAGTCATGCCCCACTAGCACACAGCGTTCATATCCCAACCCGGTAATCACGCCTTCGATATCTTTAACTAGCTCCGACATCGCATAGGCACTCGCATCACGAGGCTTGTCGCTATCGTTATAGCCCCGCAGATCTAAGGCAACCACCTTAAAGTGGTTTGCAAACTCTGGAATTTGATGACGCCAGGAATACCAAAACTCTGGGAATCCATGTAGCATCAACATCAGCGGACCTTCTCCCTGAGTCACATAATGGAGCCGGATGCCATTGGTGGGGATGTAATCGTGAGCCCAAGATGAAGAATTTATCGTTTCAGAGATCATGCTGCCCTCATTCTATTTTGGGTTCAATTTCGATAAGTAACCTAAAGAGGGACTTCAAGAGTAAGACGTAGCGGTAGGATAATAAGAATCATAATGTGAGACGGGGTGATCATGTGACCAATCAAACGCCACCTGATCCTGGATCTTCTCGCAGAGATCTCGGGTTAGACGAAATTATTGCCATTCTAGTCGCATTTCTCACAATTGGAACCATTTTGTGGTGGGGAATGACTCGTAGCAGTGGCATTAATCTATCTGCGATCGCGCCATCCTCTGACACCCCATCACAACCGTCCGATGAGGACTTGGAGTTTCCCCTGTTTAGTGAGTCTGAAGAGGACGACGCGGCATCCGAACGAGATTCTCCTCGCCCATTCATGGATGATCGGCAACCGGAGCAGGGTCGCCCTCCTTCGCCACAGCAAGAGGACGGGCAAGCTCGTGTGCCGTCTACGCCGTCACTTTTGGGTATCTCTGAGCCATCCCCCACTCCTACCGTCACCTCCGACGAAACGGCGGATGCGGAGGAACCCGTTGCGGCACCAACATCTCCCTCGCCCTCTCCAACGATTACAGCGTCTCCAACGGTTAGCTTTCCCGATGTTCCCGAAACCTATTGGGCCGGTCCGTTTATCACGTCACTGGCGCAGAAAGAGGTGATTCAAGGGCTTCCAGAAGGAGGCTTTCAGCCAGATATGGCAGTGACGCGTGCCCAGTTCGCCGCTCAGATTCAACAAGCGTTTAATCGAAGCACCACTGAATCTGACCAAAGTTTTAGGGACATCACGGCGGACTATTGGGCATCAGATGCGATTCGCGTGGCAACCCAAATGGGGTTTATGAGCGGGTATCCGGATCAGTCATTTCGCCCAGACCAATCTATTACTCGGCTAGAGGCCATATTGTCGCTGGCAACAGGGTTAGGCTTGACAGCAGCCGATCAAGAGGCACTGACCGTATATGGCGATCGCAGCCAAATTCCAGACTGGGCCGCACCCAAAATTGCTGCTGCCACTGAATCTAGCCTGGTTGTGAGCTATCCCGATCCGCAAATGCTGAATCCGAATGAGTCGACTACTCGCGCCGAAGCAGCTGCGATGATCCATCAGGCGCTTGTGTATGCCGGCAACGCGGAACCGGTTTCGTCCGATTACATTGTGCGTCCGTAATTTGTGCGCAATTGTTCGGCACAATCAATATTCTATTCCAGCTATTCTGACGGTGCTTGAGATGATGTAAAGTCAGTGGGTCCCTCGTAGTTTGAGAGATCTGCCAGTTCTTCTAGAGAACGCACCCCTGGATAGAGCTGCCCATCAACTTCCCAGGTTGGATACCCTTCAATGCCGACTTCCTGGCAAAGCTCTGGCTGAGGATTTTCGCCTTCTGGATCGCACTCGACATAGGTAAGGGCTTGCACTGCATCACCAAACATGGCTTTCTGATCAGCACAATGAGGGCACCAAAACGCACCATACATTTTGGCATCATTCTCGGTGAGGTGATTGGCGAGTGCAAGTTCTGGCGTAACGTCGGCTTGGGATGAAGAACTAGCCAGATTCTCTCCCGGGGATGACGCTTGATTGCTAGAGCATCCGGTGGCGATCGCCAACATCGCAATTGCGACAAGATTGAGTCCGATAGATAAGACGGTTCGGTGTTGCATAGAATGATGACCTAAATAATCAATGACGGAAATTAGATTCTAAAGCAGGCGATTCATCAATTAGACCTAGAATATCCAATGCTGATGCACCATGACTTGACCTCCATTTTGCCAATCTGAGAGGGAAGATAGCCAGGGTTTCTGAGCTATCCCCACACCACCGTTTCTGTACTTGACGCGCACATTGCCATAAAACTCGCCTCGTCTGATGCCAAAATTAGCTAGGACAGCAATGGTGCTGGGGCGATCGCCCTCACCAAAACCTAATGATGAACAGGTGCCCGACCCCGCCGCCCAAATTATCGCCGCCCCCTCGGCCAACGCCGTGATGCTGATTGCCATTAACATTGCTCTCGATTCCCACCGCCTTGATAGCGTGAGTGACCTGCTGCTGCCAGCATCACTAGCGCGATGCCCGCGATCGCCCTCAGAATCAGGTGCTCACCTAAAAAGACCAATCCTAATAAGGCAGTTGTGGTTGCAGTCATTGTTCTCTCTCCAAAGAAGTGAGTGTGTTTTGGGTAGTGCGTAGCGCTTATACAAATCAGCTCAGGAGATTGGCGAATGCGATCGCATTCGCCGAGCACAGTGAATAGACATCAGAGAATATCTACTTTTCGAAAAACGCCAGCAGCGCGTTCGAAAACTGGTTGGGGGCATCCTGTTGCAGCCAGTGGGATGCGCCTTCTATGGCCTGAAACTGAGCACCAGGAATCTCACTTGCGAGCTGCTGGCCATCCTCGGCCTTCTGCCAGGGGTCATCCATGCCCCACAAAACCAGCGTCGGAGCAGTAATGGTGCCGTGGCGATCGACCAGGGCCATCGTTTGATTGGCATTCAGGGCTGAGGCGTTGCGTAAAAGGCTCAGCTTGCCTTCCTCACTGGCCCAGGGGGCAATGATGCCCTCACGAAAATCAGGAGTGAGTCGGTCTGTATGGCTGAGTCCTGCGGCCAAGCTTTCTTCCAGGGCGGCAACCAGGTCTGAAACGGGTCGCGGCTTCCATCGCAGGGGATGACCAAAATCGAGCATGTCATCGTCGAAACGGTCGTAGCAGACCGAATTGGTAATCACCAGGCGATTCACTAAGTGAATGTGTTCGATCGCCAGAATCAGCGCTACTGCGCCGCCCGTGTCATGCCCGACTACATCGACCCGAGATAAATCCAAAGCCAAAAGTAAGGCCACAATCATTCGCGCTTGGTCTTGAAAGGAGCGGTCAAAGCGATCGCGCCTGTCTGACCAGCCGTGTCCCAAAAAGTCGGGGGCAATCACCCGGTAGCCTGCCTCCACCAGGGGCGGAATCACTGCATGGTAGAGATAGCCCCAGGTGGGAATGCCGTGCATCAGCAAGATCGTTCCTTGCTGAGCCTCTCCTTCATCGATATAGCGAATTGTTACTGGAATATGGGCCGCTGTACCGGCAGGCAAGACTACTTCTTTTTGGGCTGCTTTGAACTGTTTCCAGTCTGTCCAGGGGGGTGCCATAACAAACCTCTAGTAATGAATTTGAAATCATGAATGAGCATTCATAAAATAGATATTCCTACAGATCGACTCGAGCTAGATTATTTAGAAATGAGACACAGATTAAACATAAAATTCTTAGTCTGAGCTGTTCTCTCTCCAAACGCCAAAATATGAATATTCATTCATAAAATAGCAATGAATGATCCTTTGGGGTATCAACTTAAGCCGGGACAGGTTGACCGAGCCAGGGATTAGGCTGTTGTGATGAAGGAGACCGTTTTGGCCTGGGCAACTCCGAGAAGGTACTTAGAACCGACTCAAAGAGGTCGGGAAAGGGATGGCCAAAGAGGCGCTGAGCGGCCGTCGAGCCATCCGGGCGCTTGAGGTCAAAATTGTGAAGGATAGTGAGCACCGTCAGAGCCTGAGCCGAAAAGCCCCGGGAAGCGTGATGCCGCTGAGCGAGATAGCCATTGCGGCCCTCCACCGCAGAGGAGGTGCGCTGATAGGTGGCACACATCCGTCGTCCCCATTGCATCCACTGCAGGTGGTCAACCTCTGGGAGAGTGACGGTGCGTTCAGCCGCCATCAGGAGGTCAAAGGCGTCACTAGCGGCCTGCTGGTAGCGGTGCTTGAGATGGGGTGTCCGGGTTTTATCGGCCTGTTGAGACCAATACAGCCAGGGCAATAGGACGGTTAAGACCCAGGTTTGCACCTCAGGGTCTTGGGTTTCCACCGCCAGGGCGTGGGTGGCCCAATGCCACTAGGCGTGAACGCCTTGAGCTAAGGCCGGAATCTGACGTTCAAAGGCAGTAACCGCAGACAAGGCCGACGTTCCACCATAGTCTGCGGCCAGAGCGTTAAGGGTAGGCAGCAGGGCGCTCAGTCGAGTTGAGAGGTCGGTGGCCAATTGCCTTGGGCGGTCTCCAGGTCGAAGGGATGGACGCTCAGACTGATGGCTTGTCGTGCCTTGGTGGTAGCGCCGTTGGTCATCAATCACTCGCTGGTGGTGGTGAACCACCGCGTCATACTGCGCCTGGAGGGCCGTCTGAGTCTCGTCAGTAGACGCTTGGCTCAGGTGGTGCCGCAGGTGGTTCTCGTGCTTCTCCAACTGCGCTAACTGCTGCCCCAGCGCCCGACCCAGCGGTCGTCCCAGATTGAGTAAGGTATGCAATAAGTCCGCTTTATTATGGCCATCCATATTGCGCTGCCTCTACGAAGAGGCTTCACGTTAATATGAATTTTGCTAGGGCAATAAAATCAGATCGCTACTTTGGAATTCGCGTGGCCGCGAATTCCAAAGTACGCTTCAGTTCTAACCGTTCACGCCTAAGACGCTACTGCTGATGACTGGCGACTCTCTTTGGCAGGGACGGGAGGCTCAATAGGGCTTTGCAGCATAAACAGCAACAGCGGATTGCTCTTATACTCGCGTCGGAGAGCCCGTCGAAGGCCGGCTTCGATATGAGCTTGGAGTTTTGTCCAATCAACATCTACCTCATTGTTTGCAAACGTGTGGGTAAACTCAGTCCACCGATCTCTCAGCACATTTTCGATGGTTGACGTGGCAATATCTTCTAGACGAGCTGGAGAAGCTGAAGTCACCACGCCTCGCAAATGAAGCTTGGGCTTCGACACGAGTTTGCCATTCCAGTCGACGGATGCTGCAATGGTGATGACGCCATCTCCAGCAAGCTGTTGGCGATCTTTAAGAACTCGCTCATGCACCATGCCAGAGCGAGATGCATCGACCAATTCGATACCAGATTGAACAGTTCCAGCAATTTTGATGCTGTCTTGGGTCAGTTCAATGACGTCCCCATTATTGACAATCACCATATTTTCCTTAGGAATTCCCATATTCTGAGCGGTTTGCGAATGCTTTATCAGCATCCGATGTTCACCGTGGACAGGCACAAAGAATTTGGGGCGTGTCATCGCCAACATTAACTTTTGATCTTCTTGCGAACCATGTCCTGAGACATGCAGCCCTTCCTGACGCCCATATAACACTTTTGCACCCTGCATCATCAACTTGTCAATCGTATTAACGACTGCAATGGTGTTGCCCGGAATAGGGTTGGCCGAAAATACGATCGTATCTCCTTCTTGGACTCTGATTTGCCGATGCTCTTTATTAGAAATGCGAGTTAGAGCGGCCATCGGCTCACCCTGCGACCCCGTTGTCAAGATTAGAACGCCTTCAGGAGGCATCTTGTTAATCTTGTTCAATGGCATAAATAAATCATCGCTGCATTTGATATACCCCAGCGTACGCGCTTGAGCAATCACGTTTAACATCGATCGCCCTACAACCGCCACCATGCGGTGGTGCTTTTGAGCGAGTTCCAGAATCATGTTGATGCGATGCACCGACGACGCAAACGTCGTGACAATCAGTCGTCCTGGGGCTTGATGAAATACGCGATCGAGGTTGGGATACACAGATCGCTCCGACGGAGTTTGTCCAGGAACCTCTGCATTCGTCGAATCGCTCAAGAGACATAGCACGCCTTTTTCGCCATGCTCAGCGAGTTTTTGAAAGTCGAAGAACTCCCCATCGACAGGAGTGTGGTCGACCTTGAAATCTCCAGAGTGGATCACGACTCCAATCGGCGTATGAATCGCAACGGTGAAACTGTCAGCAATGGAGTGCGTGTTGCGGATATATTCCACAAAGAAAGACTTGCCGATGCGAACCATATCACGCGGACGAACGGTGCGCAATTCTGTGCGATCGGCAACGCCTGCTTCTTCTAGCTTGCCCTCTAACAGTGACATGGCTAACCGAGGACCATAAATGACCGGAATATCAAACTGCTTGAGGTGAAATGCAATTCCGCCAATATGATCTTCGTGACCGTGCGTTACAACCATCCCCTTAATTTTGTGGCGATTTTCACGCAGATAAGTCATGTCTGGTAAGACAATGTTGACTCCATGCATGCCGTCCGTTGGAAATGATAAGCCTGCATCGATCAAGATAATTTCGTCATTGATTTCGAATACACAGGTATTCTTACCAATCTCGTGCAGCCCTCCTAGAGGGATAATTTTAAGGGTGCTTGAAGGTTCGTTCTGACTCATGTAAATCCTATATAGATAACGGTTTTCAACAGCTCCACTGCGTGATGTAGCCAATGGAGTTAAGGAGGCAAGCCGAATTCTGAATGATGGCTTGTTACCTCAGAAGATGAACGTGCATCGGACGATACACATAGAACTATTCGATTGAATGATTAACGAGACTATTCAGTTGTTAGGAAACCTAATTAAGGAACAGCGCGCGGCTGAGATACTCTAAGCGATTAGACAGATTTATGAGGTAAGACTCTACGTCTATTACCATGAGGCTGATACTCAAATGTTGAACGTGCTGAACGCTGGAGATGGTAGCTAAGACGCTGGTAAGAGATTTAGGGTGCTCATTGCAGACTTCAACGTTTGGGTGAGGGTAGATGTGTTGTCAGCTAACGGCAGCCGTGTCGCTCCAACGTGCCAGCCTTGAAGCTGCAATGCCAACTTGATTGGAATCGGATTGGTTGTGGCGAATAGCGCTTTGAACAATGGAAATAGACACAAATGGGTATGAATTGCAGCCTTATTCTGCCCTGCCTCAAACGCACGAATCATATGCTGAATTTGCTCACCGACCAAATGACTGGCAACGCTCACAACCCCCTGACTTCCTACGGCCAACATAGGAAGCGTAAGCGAATCATCACCTGAATAGATGTTGAAGTCGGGAGATGTCAACGCACGAACCTGACTGACCTGATCAAGCTTGCCGCTTGCCTCTTTAACACCCACAACATTATCAAGCTCTGCAAGTCGAGCGATGGTTTCAGGAGCTAAATTTTGCCCCGTCCGACCTGGGATGTTGTAAAGCACCATTGGCAGATCTAAACTTGCCTCGGCGATCGCACGAAAATGTTGATATAGACCATCCTGAGGAGGCTTGTTGTAATACGGTACGACCTGCAACGTTCCATCTAGCTTGAGTTTATCAGCTTTTTGAGTTGCGGCGATCGCCTCATGGGTAGAATTTGAACCTGTGCCTGCAATGACTTTTGCCTTACCGGAGACAGCTCGCTGAACAACTTGGAAAAGCTGATATTCTTCATCCCACGTTAATGTGGGGGATTCTCCAGTCGTGCCGCAAATGACTAATGCATCGCTTCCATGATCGACTAGATGCGTTGCTAATTGTTCAGCAACAGCGTAATCTACACTACCGTCCTCATTGAACGGCGTAACCATCGCTGTAATAACTCGTCCAAAGCTTATCACACCTGTACTAACTCCTTATATTGTAATCAATTTGCAATCAATAAAATCTGTTGAGTGGATTAGAATCGGCCCAAATGATGATTCAAACGGTTCTAACTGATTAAACGTTCTGGATTTTGCAGGATAGTAGATCCGAGCACTGGATCTGACGCTCCCGAATTTGACCATGATTAAACTAAAAACATTGAGATATCGTGCTTAATGAATAATTCGCCGCAAAACGCGATTATTTAGCGCCGACAACCGCTCTGCTACTAGGCTTAATCAAGTCTTTATCAACCAAAACCTCGGCAATTTGAACTGCATTTAGGGCTGCGCCTTTGCGAATTTGATCGCCGCACAGCCAAATTTCTAAGCCGCACGGGTTAGAAATATCAGCCCGAATTCGACCCACGAGCACATCATCTTGACCCGTTGCATCAATGGGCATCGGAAAATAATTTGCCTGCCAATCCTCGACTAGCCTAATACCGAGTGACTGGCTTAAAACGTCCCTTGCCCGATCAACGCCAAACGGCGTATTAAATTCTAAGGTGATGGACTCTGAATGGGCCCGCAGAACTGGAACTCGGACGCAGGTTGCCTTAATGCGCAAATCAGGAACCCCAAAGATCTTACGGGTTTCGTTGACCATCTTCATCTCTTCCTCACAATACCCCTGACCATCTAGGGATGAATTATGAGGAAACAGATTAAATGCCAATGGATAGGGAAATACAGTGGTTGTAGGCTCTTGACCGTTTAAGATGGCTTGCGCTTGTCCTTTGACTTCCTCCATCGCTCGTGCACCAGCACCGCTCGCTGACTGATAGGTCGCGGCTAAAATTCGCTGAACCTCTTGCACCTGATGCAGCGGCCAAACCGCGATCGCCATTAATATCGTTGTGCAATTTGGATTAGCGATTATTCCGTTATGAGATTCGAGCGCCTCCGGATTAACCTCTGGAACCACCAAAGGCACTTCCGGATTCATCCGAAACGCACTGGAGTTATCAATCACAACAGCACCTGCCTCAACGGCTTTGGGAGCCCATATCTTAGAGACGGAACCGCCTGCTGATGTGAAAACCAAATCTACATCCTCGAAGGCGCGATCGCTCACGGATTCGACGATCAGCGGTTCTCCTTGAAACATCAACGTGCTTCCGGCAGAACGCTCTGAGGCAAGCAACTTTAGACTCGATAGCGGAAAATGCCGCTGCTCCAGCAATTTCAACAGTTCATTTCCAACAGCGCCAGTCGCTCCTAAAATGGCAACTCGATAATTCTGAGGCAAATTAAATTCCTCCCATTACTAATTAAGACAACTTGTGACCGTGATTATAAAAAGATGTGGATAAAAGCTGATAAATTTTTTATAGATATTTTTTTATGGATATTTATATTTATTTATATATCAAGATGCATAAAGCTTGATAGTCCCCTGATGCGTATCGATTTCTATTCCTTACGATGCTTATTCCTTACGCCAAATCTCAATGACCTGACAGAGTGCATCCCAGTTTTGTCTGTGCAGTGCATTTTTCCTGTAGCAAGGCTCTAGCGATGCATCGCATCAGCGTCCCGTTTCTCCTAAATCTTAAAAAGAGGCGCCGTCTTAATAAAGAGGCTCTGCCAAAAAGGATTGATTACCAGTCAATGACAAGCCAATAAAATAAAAGTAGCGATGTCTGAAAAGAATACTTGGTTTATCGTATCAAACGTTTCTACAAAATTATCGCGTGCCTAATCTACATTCATCTTAATTAATCATCTCATCATTTAATCATCTCATCATTTTTAATCCTTAGTAGATTTGTATTATACGGGAGGTTGACACTTAATCCTCTCATCGATTGCTCTTCCATCGATTAATTGAGACGTTAGGCAGAGTGAATAGTTGCAGTCAGACTCCCCAAACCTCGATTAGAGAATTCACAAGCGCCCAAGACCTTGCGATCGCAAACCGCCCAGATTCTGTGAAATTCTCCAGATCTTTAATGCCAGACTTTTAACAATTGATTAACCAGTCAACCCAGAACTTGACAGACTTACGCGCTTTCCCCCTTCCGTCCGCCCCGTGTGAGGACTTTCAATCCGATGCCCCCAGTTTTGGAGGGTTGGAGCACCAAACTATTGCAAATTCCGTAAGTCCGACTTGATTCAATCAATACCACCGACTTGGAACAAAATCAGTTAGTATAGCTAATTGCGGAAAGCATAATGATTTTGCCAACTAGACATTGCTAACCGGAAATCGACATTGCTAACCGGAAATCCCTCAAGACGCTGCAACGAGAAGTTCTGATGAAAGTTACCCAGGAAAAGTTACCCGCTAGCCAACTCGGCCTAGAAATCGAAATTCCATCTGAGATGTCTCGCGATGCGTACGAGAAGACACTCCAAGAGTTCAAGCGTTCTGTCAAAATTCCTGGGTTTCGGAAGGGGAAGGTGCCTCGCCAGGTTTTGATTCAGCGATTTGGCTCTGCGCGCCTCAAAGCAGCCGTCTTAGAAGAGTTGGTCGAGGATGGCATTAAGAAAGCAGTCGAACAAGAAGATATTGAAGCCATCGGCAATTTCCAGCTTCGTTCATCGTTTGATGACCTTCTCAAGCAGTTTGAACCGGGAGCAGCGCTGACCTTTTCTGCTGCAGTCGATGTTCAACCGGAGGTACTTTTAAAGCGGTACAAAGGGCTAGAGGTCAAGGCTGAAGAGGTTCAATACGATCCTCAAAAAGTTGAAGACATTTTGAGCGATTACCAAAATCGCGTGGCAACTCAGGTGCCGGTCGAAGATCGAGCTGCCCAAATTGGCGACATTGCGATTGTTGACTTTGTAGGGCGTTTGACGGGGGGTAGCTCTGAAGCAGATTCTGAGGCAGATTCTGAAGCAGATGAGGAGTCTCGCGAAATACCCGGTGGTTCGGCAGAAGATTTCCAAATTGAATTACAGAGCGATCGCTTTATTGAAGGGTTTGTTGATGGCATCGTCGGCATGAACCCCGGTGAGACTCGTGAACTTTCGGTCACATTTCCAGGCGATTACCCCCAACAAGATCTGGCAGGGAAACCAGCCGTCTTTACCGTAACGCTCAAAGATTTGAAGGAAAAAGAGCTCCCCGAACTGGATGACGATTTTGCTCAAGAAGTCAGCGAATTTGAAACGATGGTCGAATTACGCGAATCGCTAGAGTCTCGATATCAAGAAGAGGCTCAGCAGCAAACCAAGTCCAATAAAGAAAACGCTCTGACTGAAGCTCTCGTTGATCAACTTAGCGTTGAGCTGCCAGAAACGCTGATTCGGAATGAGGTCGACTTTTTGGTGACTCAAACCGCTATGCAGCTCGAAAACCAAGGGCTCGATATTCGCAAAATGCTGACGACTGAGCTGGTTGAACAGATGAGAGCGCGATCGCGCCCAGAAGCGATCGCGCGTCTACGGCGCACGTTGGCGCTGGGTGAAGTCGCAAAGCAGGAATCGATTCAAGTTGAGCCTGATGCGGTTGAGGCAAAAGTTGATGAAATCATGGCGAACTTGAGTGAGCGCGACGTCGATCGCGATCGCCTCACACAAATCATCGAAGAAGACCTGCTGAAAGAAAAGATTCTTGCCTGTCTTGAAGAACATGCCACCGTCGAATTAGTTCCAGAAGGCTCTTTGCAGGATGCGGATGCTGAATCCGCCAAGCAGGATGACAGTCAAGGCCTTGAGGATACAACCCAAGAGCGTGAGCTCGATGCTTCATCGGCTGTAGTTGACGTAGAAGCGTCCACTGAAGCCACTGCTCTAGAAAGTGATGACGTTGAATCAACAGAACTCAAACGCCAGGAATCACCCGAACCATCTGCCCAATCCGGCGAGACGGCCACTCCAGACGAATCAGAATCCGCGGATGCTGAATCATTAACCAACCCCGAGTCAAATCGTGACGATTAAATTTAGCTCACCAATGATTTGATACTGATTCGATGCTGACAGCTTTTGGGATTCAAAACTAGAAGCGCTGCTGGTTGCTGACGGCTGCTAACAACCGAGCAATATTTGGACAATATTGGGCAATATTTGGAAACATTTTTAAGTCGTGTGTCTCACCTGATTGCGTTGAGGGATAATGTGAATATGGCAAACTCAATTCTTAAATGTTTAGAATTCAAGTAGCTATATCTGTCCTCGAAACCTTTAGAGACGACTCACTTCATTCATTTTTTTCTATGCTTGTATCTCAATCCTCGGATTATCTGCTCAACAGCACTCACCGCTCAGATTTATATTCAATTGGAGCAGCGCCATACGAGCTTCAGAGCGTCGTTCCCATGGTTGTTGAACAATCAGGTCGAGGTGAACGCGCGTTTGATATTTATTCTCGCCTGCTGCGAGAACGAATTATCTTTCTCGGCACTCAAGTCAACGATGAAGTCGCTGACTCTATCGTGGCTCAGCTCTTATTTCTGGACGCTGAAGAGCCAGAGAAAGACGTTCAGCTCTACATCAACTCCCCCGGCGGATCTGTTACGGCGGGCATGGCTATTTATGACACCATGCAACAAATTCGACCGGATGTAGTGACCATTTGCTTTGGTCTTGCTGCTAGTATGGGAGCGTTCTTACTAGCTGCAGGAGCACCCGGTAAGCGCCTATCCCTGCCTAGCTCGCGAATCATGATTCACCAGCCACTAGGCGGTGCTCAGGGGCAAGCGGTAGATATCGAAATTCAAGCTCGAGAAATCTTGTATCATAAGCGAAAGCTTAATGAACTGTTGGCTCATCATACGGGTCAGCCCTTAGAGAGAATCGAGACAGATACCGACCGCGACTTTTTTATGTCAACAGCAGAAGCGAAGGAGTATGGCCTGATTGATCAGGTCATTGCCAAGCGGAATCTGCCAGCGCCAGGAGAGGCTGTTACTGCATCATAAGGGGAAATTATGTCGAAATATGACTCCCATCTAAAATGTTCATTCTGTGGAAAGTCGCAGGAACAAGTTCGTAAGCTGATTGCCGGACCAGGAGTCTACATTTGTGATGAATGCGTCGATCTCTGTAATGAAATTTTAGATGAGGAGTTGTTCGATTCAAGCTCGTCGGTTCCCCAGCCGTCTCCTCGTCGTGAGCAGCAACCGGAAAAGCGAAAAGCGCGATCGCCTCACATTTCGCTAGGGCAAATGCCCAAGCCAATGGAGATTAAAAAGCACCTTGATCAGCATGTGATTGGGCAAGATGAGGCAAAAAAGGTGCTCTCAGTAGCGGTGTATAACCATTACAAGCGCCTAGGCTGTGAGCAACTCAAAGGGAGCGGTCGGGGAGACGATTCGGTTGAGCTGCAAAAGTCAAATATCTTGTTGATTGGTCCAACGGGGTGTGGCAAAACATTGTTGGCTCAGACCCTTGCGGAAATGCTCGACGTACCGTTTGCAGTGGCTGATGCGACGACATTGACCGAAGCAGGCTATGTGGGTGAAGACGTTGAGAACATCTTGCTTCGGCTCCTGCAAGTTGCCGACTTAGATGTCGAAGAAGCGCAGCGCGGCATTATTTATATCGACGAGATCGATAAGGTTGCTCGAAAGAGCGAAAATCCATCCATTACTCGTGATGTATCGGGCGAAGGAGTGCAGCAGGCTCTCCTCAAGATGCTGGAAGGGACTCTTGCGAATGTTCCTCCCCAAGGTGGGCGTAAGCACCCGTATCAAGACTGCATTCAAATCGATACAACCAACATTCTCTTTATCTGCGGGGGAGCATTTGTTGGGCTAGAGAAAACGGTTGAGCAGCGAACTGGCAAGAAGTCGATCGGCTTTATCCAACCGGGCGATCGCCTGACGAAGGAAAAACGCGCAGCAGATATTCTGAAGCATCTTGAGCCTGACGATCTCGTTAAATTTGGGATGATTCCTGAATTTATCGGGCGGGTTCCAGTCGTCGCAGTCGTCGATCCGCTTGATGAAGATACCCTAACTGAAATTCTGACTGAGCCTCGCAACGCATTGGTGAAGCAGTATCAAAAGCTGCTGAAGATGGACAATGTTCATCTTGAGTTTAAGCCGGACGCGATTCGAGCGATCGCCAAAGAGGCCTATCGTCGGAAAACTGGAGCACGGGCGCTTCGAGGCATCGTCGAAGAACTCATGCTCGACGTGATGTATGAGTTGCCGTCCCGTAAGGACGTTACTCGCTGCATCGTAACTCGTGAGATGGTTGAAAAGCGTTCAACCGCAGAGTTATTAGTGCATCCATCATCATTGCCTAAGCCAGAGTCTGCCTAGAATTCAGCAAAGCGATGCCTGATATGGGTCAAGAGCGCTGGCGGCCTCACCATTGATCGGGGTTCAAACCAGAGATGCCGTATATCGATGTTCGTGGCGTTAACCACTACTACGAGTGGATTAGCGATGCAAAATCTACCGATTTGTCTAAACCTGAAACCGGAAAGCCCGTTATGGTTTTCTTGCATGGGTGGGCAGGTTCAACAAGATATTGGGAAAGCACGGCGCGAGCACTCTCCCCCTATTTGGATTGCTTGCTCTATGATCTCAGAGGATTTGGGCGATCGCTCCTGACTAGACCCATACAGGCTGAGATAGACGCGTTGGGCTATGAGTTAGAGAGCTATGCTGACGATTTGGCGCTTTTACTCGATCAGTTTGGCCTCGACTCCGTCTATCTCAACGCCCATTCGACAGGGGCATCCATTGCTACGTTATTTCTCAATCGTTATCCAGCCCGCGTCGAACGCGCCATTCTCACCTGCAGTGGCATCTTTGAATACGATGAACGGGCGTTTGAGGCATTTCATACCTTCGGAGGCTATGTGGTGCGGTTTCGCCCCAACTGGTTCTTAAGCATTCCATTCCTTGAGCGCATGTTCATGGCTCGGTTTTTACATCGTCAAATTCCGGGGGCTGACCAACGGGCCTTTCTTGAGGATTTTCTGAAAGCGGACTATGAAGCAGCCATCGGTACAATCTATACGGCTGTGAGCAAATATGCAGCCGATACGATGCCCAAAGAGTTTGCTCGCTTGAGCGTTCCCACCCTGTTGATATCTGGGCAATATGACAAAATTATCCCGGCTGAGATGGGGAGACAGGCAGCCGCTCTAAGCGATGCAGTCACGCATGTTGTCATCCCCAAAACGTCTCATTTCCCGATGCTAGAAGACCCTCCCACGTATTTGAAACACGTACAAGAGTTTCTTCAGGCTGAGGCTGCTAGCGTTACTCACTAGCGATCGCTGGAACGGTGGATGTACTCGTTGGGTATCCCGGCTATTGGTTAATCCAGAAATAGTCAGCAATGGGAGTCCCGTTTTCGTCTACTGGAGCATCGGCAGCGCTGCCTGGATTGAGCAGGAGCGATCGCTGACTGAACCCATCCACTCCGCGTAACCGGCGCTCAACTCGGCTTGGAATCCCGTATCCATAGACCAAGTGACCTTGCCCTGCCAAGACCACAAGTTGGGTCTTGGGATGGGTCAGCCAATAGTCTGCGATCCGCTCGGCCATTGTTTCATCCCACAAGACCTGAGCCAGAAAAAAATTCTCAACGTTGTCGCTATTGCCGTGGCCGTGATGAGATTGGTGGAAAATGGCGGACAGCATTTGCTGATACAGGCGGTTATCTGTGCGAATGTCTGATGCAGGCGGAATCCACTGCAGGTCGGATTCATCAAGACCTTCAAGCCCACTCTGTGCCACCGTTCGAGTAATCTCGGTAGGCACATTTAAAGCAAGGACCGGAATATTTTGGGCTTGAGCAAATTCAAGAATCGGGGCGTAGTAGCTCCATGGAAACCCCCACCGCTGATCGTATTCACTTTGCTGGCGCAATTCATCTGCCGAGATATCTCCGGCTAGATATGCATCTAAAATCGGTTGAAACGGACGCTGAAACATCTCCAGCCCAATCGCCAGTCGAGGGTTACGCCGATGGAGTTCTTGAATAATTTCAAGCTGAGCATCATGGTCTTCTGGGCTGGCATGGGTTTCTCCTAGATACACGACATCGGCGTTAGTCAGATCTTGAAACGCCTGTTGGTGATCAACCGTCTGTCGGCTGTCAGCGTATTGGATTTGGGAATCGAAGCTGGTTTGGAGCCTGTCTGAGTTAGGTTCTGGCATCGCACTGCACGCAGCAGTTGAAATCATGGATGACAGAAAGATAAATCCTAACGACCAACTCCATATTCGCAATATCTGCAACCCCACTCTAATCCTGATGCCAACGATAGAATAGTTCATGTAAATAATGATGGCATACGTGAGCGATCGCCGCCTTGACACTCAGTCATCCAGTCTGAACGAATCTAAAGATGAGTCCCCAAGCATTACACTTCATTGCAAAGTGTCAATTAAATACTGTCTTGCATGATACGGTCGATACCAATGATTCATTCAAGGCAAAACTCTCGTAGAAAGTGTAGAGTTTCATTCATGATGGAGAACACGTTGTTTACTAATTCAAATCCCGTATCAAATCAAACTCCTTCTCCCCGCGAAGATTTCAGTGAATATGTTGCCCATCTTCAGCTTCATATGGCACTACAAGCTCGAAATTTAGTGCCGACTTTAACTCAAACCGCTGATACTCGTGAACAGCTCCTACATCAAACTCAGGCTGACTTTGAGAAATTTGTTTCTCGGCAGATGGTGTAGCTGCATTGTGTAACATTTTGCAAACTCGCTTAGATTTGGTCATCATAGGAGAGGCACCGATATTTAAAGCCAATTCGATGACGTTTGATCGGTCTAAGCGAGTTTAGTTTTGTCATTAGTTCAGGCACTCAATCCTCAACAACGCGCTAACCTGTGGGTTTTATTTGCCGCAGGTCTTTTATTTTGGTCGGGGTTGGCAGCCATGTTGCCGACTCTGCCCCTCTACATTCAAGACATTGGTGGAACAAGCCAACAGGTCGGGCTTGTGATGGGTTGTTTTGCCCTGGGCTTATTAATTTCGCGGCCCCGATTAGCTCGACTCGCCGACGATCGCAGTCGAAAGATTGTGTTGCTGATTGGCATGACAGCGATCGCCATTGCGCCCCTTGGGTATGCGATCGCCACATCGATTCCTCTTTTGATGACGGTTCGTGCCTTTCATGGCATCAGCATTGCCGCCTTCGCAACGGCCTATGTTGCGCTTGTGGTTGATTTGTCTCCTGCCGAGCATCGGGGAGAGCTCATCGGGTATATGAGTCTCGTCAATCCGCTAGGATTAGCGCTAGGTCCCGCTCTGGGAGGGTTCTTACATGAGTGGAAAGGCTTCATCCCGGCGTTTTTGATGGCTGCGGGGTTGGGCATGATTGGCCTAATTTGCACCAGTCGCATTCAAGAACCTCAAGCCACCCAATTTCCAACAAGCGACAAGCCCCCTCAGACGCAAAATTTTTGGCGGATGCTGATTTGTCCTCACATTCGGGTACCTGCCTTTGTGCTACTGATGGTGGGTCTAGCCTTTGGCACAATTACAAGTTTTGTCCCCCTCTACATCAAAGAAGCTGGCGTCGAATTGAATGTGGGATTATTTTACACAGCGGCGGCGATCGCCAGCTTTAGCATTCGACTCTTCACCGGGCGAGCCTCTGACCGCTACGGGCGAGGATTGTTTATCTCAATCAGTTTAGGGCTTTACGTCTGTGCGATGCTGGCACTATGGCGAGCCGATAGTGCGGTCACGTTTCTGTTGGCAGGTATTCTGCAAGGGGCAGGAGGCGGAACGCTCATTCCTATGATTGCAGCGCTGATGGCAGATCGGTCAAAACCTGCCGAGAGAGGACGAACCTTTGGGCTGTGTATGGTTGGATTTGACGTCGGTATTGCCATGGCAGGGCCCATCGTCGGGGCGATCGCAGACCAGTTCGGCTATCGAGATGTCTTTGGTCTCGCTGCTATTCTAGGACTCGTTGGACTTGGCGTATTTCTCACCCAGTCGAGCAAAGATGTTGCTCAATCGCTGCGGTTTGCCACGGGGCGAGGGCCTGATGTATATGCGATCGCCCAACCCACTTTCTCTACGTCCAACCAGCGTTAGACATACATTGAAAAGATTAATGAATCAAAAAACGGGCTAGGAGGGATTCGAACCCCCGACACCGTGGTCCGTAGCCACGTGCTCTAGTCCACTGAGCTACAAGCCCCCGTCCGAATATTGATGATAGCACACTTGATTTGAATGACACAAAATTCTTCATTCTCCTCGGCTGATCAATCTCCCCAGCAAAGGCTGACCCATCTCGATTCTCAAGGGCAGGCGCAGATGGTGGATGTGTCTGCCAAATCATCGAGTATTCGACAGGCGATCGCCATTGGACGAGTGCGCATGTTGCCGACGACCTTCGCCACCATTCAGGCAGGCAATGCTCCCAAAGGAGACGTGTTAGGTACGGCACGGCTAGCAGGCATCATGGCCGCTAAACAAACGGCTCACTTGATTCCCCTGTGTCATCCACTGCCGCTTCAGAAAGTTGAGGTATCGCTGACGCCGGATGAGCAGTTACCGGGCTACCGTATTCAAGCCGAGGTAAAAACGAATGCTGAAACTGGCGTCGAAATGGAAGCACTGACGGCTGTTTCAGTGGCAGCCTTGACCCTCTACGACATGGCAAAAGCTCTAGAAAAGTCGATCAAAATTGAAGCCATCCAGCTTCTTAGCAAAACGGGCGGAAAATCAGGCGATTATCACGCTCAGGTTGACTAGGCTGTAGTGGGAGAAATTAGGCGCAGCGCTTGAACCAGAATTTTCGATTTGTCGATGCTCTCTTCTAACTCATCCGCATCATAACGTCCATCCAATACCTCTAATGAGGCTTCGTCGATCGCGTTAAGGTAAGCCTCTTCTAAAATGTCTGCTAACTCGTCTTTCGCTAAATAATAACCGCCGGCTTTCCGCCGCCGGTTCTCTCGCTGAATTTCTCGCACAGAATTGCGGATCGAAACATCCCAAGACCGCGTTGTTCGGTTTTCTGCATGTTGTTTGATGAGATGAAGCAACAGAATAACCGCATAACTCCGAATTGTTTTGACAATTCCTTTTCGCCCCATCTCTTCTAGATCGTCAACAATTGCAAGCGATCCTCGAATATCTCCTTTCAGAAGTAATTCCTTTAGCTCTAGTAATTCTTCCATAACGGTCTAATAAAGAGAGCACAGAAACCGGGAGCCGAGATAGCTTAATCTTAACGCCAGTGCCTGAACCTGCATGAGATATAAAATCATGCACGAACTTCGAGCGATCGCAATCGATTTAGCGCCGCTGCTAACTCAAACGGGCGAAAGATTGCTAAATCACCTTCTGGATATCGAGTCAGCACATCTAGTCCATCAGCTTCAATGTCTGCAATGACTCGGTTGATTGCGTCTTGGAGAGTATAGTGATCCTCCAAATAGCGATCCTGCAAGCGGGCGATCGCCTTACCGATTGCCCGAAGCTGGCCGCTATCGACAATTTGTTCGATGGCAGAAAGGTCAATATCTTCGGCTCCAAAGCGAATCTCATCGACATCGCGCACTTTCAGCTTTGGACCTCGTGGATCATCGTTTGAATCGAGTCGTTTAGGCAGCAGCACCCTAGAGGTTAGACCACCAAACGTTTCGCCGCCTTCAGCCGCGCGATCGGTGGCGTAGTGTTGGGCGATCGCCTTGGCTTGAGCAGTCAAATCGTGGGGCTGAAAGTCAGCCATGCCAATAACAAGGTCGGCTACGTCAAAATAGTCGCCACTGCCACCCATGACCAGAATTGTCGACACGCCTCGGTCGTCGTAAAGCTGACGAATTTTGTCGATAAATGGGGTGATGGGCTCTTTATCTTTGGCAATCAACGCTTGCATGCGGCGATCGCGAATCATGAAATTGGTTGCAGACGTGTCTTCATCCACTAAGAGAACGTCTGTCCCTACTTCCAATGCTTCAACAATATTGGCAGCTTGAGAGGTGCTGCCGCTGGCGTTTGCGGTGGAAAAGCGGGTAGTCGAGCGGCCTTGAGGTAAGCGGTTAATAAATGGCGAAATATCGACTCCGGCGATGCTGCGACCATCTTCAGCCCGGATCTTAACGGCTGAGGGAGTCGTGACGACCATTTCTCTCCCATCATCAGGAATGTGATTGTACACACCGAGGGCGATCGCCTTCAACAAAGTCGACTTTCCTTGGTAGCCGCCTCCGACGATCAGTGTTACCCCGTTGGAAATGCCCATTCCCGTAATCTGACCCAAGTTGGGTCGCTCAAACGCAACTCGGAGAGTATCGGGCGATTGGAATGAAACGCAGTGCTCAGCGAGGGGGCGATCGTCGACTCCGCTTCGTCGTGGTAAAACCGCCCCATCTGGGATAAATGCAACGAGTCCTCGTGCTTGAAGTTGCTGCCGCAGCCAATTTGTATCTTCAACCGTTTCGACATGACGTTGAATTGCTGTCGCGTCGAGGCTGCGATAGTTGAGAGCCCGCTCTACGATATCGGGAATATCGTCACACAATAGCTCGGCGGCTTGTCGCCCTAAAATAGACCGCCCCCGCGCAGGAAGACCGACCACGAATCGAGCCTCTATATAATCGTTGTTGATCAATACTGAATTGCGTTCGATGACCTGCTGCCCCGGACGGGCGATCGCAATTAAGCCACTTTTACCGCTGCCGCGTTTACCTCGCAGCTCACATGCAACTCGGTCAAACCGTCGGGTGAGATAGTCTCGCAGCGCAATCTCGCGGCTCTTGGATTGATAGAGATCAGCTGGGAATCCCGCAGTCCCATCATTGCTAGAAAATTGCGGAATCTGGACTCTCACCCGACTGGGAGCCGCAAACGGATCGCCCTGAACATGGTCGATGAACAACGCAAAGCCGGGAAATTCATACCGACCCTGAATTTGTTTATAAGCCTTGTATCCGCGACCGTCCAAATCCAGCAGCATATCGTGGAGGCGTTGTGAATTGACCATAGTCCCTTCGTAAAATTCCTCCTCTTAAACTCGTTGATTCACAGACTTGCAGTGTATGCAAGCCCGGCTATTTTTAGTTAAATTTAATATAAGTGAGCACCTCCAAGAAAAGTTTTAGTCCTTAGGTTCCATCTTTAGACAGATTGTTAATTCCTAAATCGCAGGTCATGCCGTCTCCAATGAGAGACTGGTGAATTAGATGGAATTTATCATAAGCTCAGGGGTTATTTTTAGTCAAAATCACTATAAGCGGTACTATTCATTTCACAGTAGCTTGCTTACAGTATTAATCTCATTTCGTATCGTTGACATTGCTTGGACACTCCCAACTCTCGCTCGCTCGATGCTACACACGCAAAAGGGAACATTCGACGATGACTCACTCACTCACTATTTGCCCAGAAGACTATGCCCTTTTAACCGACCTTTATGAGCTGACGATGGCTGCCTGCTATGTCGGGGAAGGTCTCGAAAGCCGACGCGCCAGCTTCGAGCTATTTGTACGAAGTTTGCCCGACGAGTTTGGCTATCTGATTGCGATGGGATTGGAGCAGGCTCTCGATTATCTGGAGAAATTTCGCTTTTACCCCGAGCAAATTGAGGCTCTAAAAGCAACGGGTATGTTTGATGATGTATCTGATCGGTTTTGGGCGACGTTGGCTGAGGCTCGATTTACGGGCGATGTGTGGGCAGTTCGGGAGGGAACGGCAGTCTTCGCAAATGAACCGTTACTGCGAGTCGAAGCCCCATTTTGGCAGGCACAGGTTGTCGAAACCTATTTGCTCAACACCCTTAACTATCAAACCCTGATTGCGACTCGCGCAGCCCGACTGCGAGATGTGGCTGGAGCCGATGCCAAACTTTTAGAATTTGGGACGCGTCGAGCATTTAGCCCGCAAGGGTCGATTTGGGCAGCTCGAGCGGCGATCGCCGGAGGATTAAATTCGACTTCTAATGTGCTAGCAGCCGTGCAACTTGGGCAAAAACCCAGCGGCACGATGGCGCATTCTCTAGTAATGGCACTTTCAGCTCTTCGAGGCAATGAGGATGCGGCATTCACTGCCTTCCATCGATATTTTCCCGGAGCAGCGCTGCTGATTGACACCTATGACACCCTCGATGCGGCAAAGCGACTTGCTGAAAAAGCAGAGACTGGAGAGATGCAGGTCGATGCAGTGCGGCTTGATTCGGGCGATTTGGCAGCCCTGTCAAAGCAGGTGCGATCGCTCTTGCCCAACACCACAATTTTTGCAAGCGGCGATTTAGATGAACGTGAGATTGCTCGTTTAAGAGACGCGAATGCCGAAATCGATGGATACGGGATTGGCACCAAACTAGTCACGGGCAAACCGGTGAATGGGGTCTATAAGCTCGTTGAAATTGACGACATTCCGACAATGAAGGCATCGAGCAGCAAGGTGACCTATCCAGGGCGTAAACAGATTTTTCGACGCGTTGATTCATACGGGCAGTTAGAGGGCGATCGCCTCGGGTTGATCACCGAAGCGCCTGAAAATACCGAGCAGCCCATCATGCACCTCGTCTTTAAACAAGGCGAGCGGGTGTATCCCACTGAAGAGCTCACGGCGATCGCCCAGAGAACCGCATCATCAGTGGCGAGTCTACCCAAGTCTGTCCGCGACATTCGTTCTCCCCAGCCATTAATGCCTAATATTTCTTCCGAATTGGAAGAATTGACCAAACGCACACAACAAAAAATTGATACGACCTATACTGAGCAAAATTATGCCTGACGAATCAACCACATCGACAGGCGACGAATGGTTAAGACCGTTGCCCCCAGTGAAACATTCGTCATTCACACGAGCCTCTATTCTCTGCTTCTCTATCGTTATCTCCTCTGATTCCTATTTCCCCTTACCCCTTGACTAATGCGTATGACTCAAATCGCTCTCTTCGGAACTAGTGCTGATCCGCCTACTGCCGCTCATCAACAGATTTTGAACTGGCTGTCGTATCACTTTGATGAGGTTGCGGTTTGGGCCTCTGATAATCCATTTAAGTCTCACCAAACGCCGTTAGAGCATCGAGCGGCAATGCTGCAACTGCTGATCTCTGACATTGATCCGTCCCGAGAGAATATTCGGCTGCTTCAAGAGATGAGTAGCCCGCGTGCGCTAACGACGGTTCAAAAGGCTCGACAGCATTGGCCTAATGCCGAGCTCACTCTCACGATTGGGTCAGATTTGATCGATCAACTTCCTCGCTGGTATCGAGTCAAGGAACTCTTTAAGCAGGTTAAGCTACTGGTAATCCCAAGACCGGGATATTCCATCGAAGAGTCTGATTTAGGACAACTACGACGCCTGGGTGCTAACGTGGCGATCGCCGATATAACCGGTCTTCCCGTATCCTCAACGGCGTATCGTGAAGAAGGAGATCCTGAAACATTGACTCCTCCGATCGAGGCATACATTCATCGAGAACAACTATACGAATGTCAGGACGAGTCCAGAAAAAGCCTGCCGACTCGGTAGACCATCCAGTTTTGGCTGACTTTAAAGTCGGTGTCGACAACGTGATTTTCTCAGTTGATACCGACCAAAATCGCCTTTTAGCGTTGTTGGTGATGCGGCAAGATCCGCCCTTTATCGGACAATGGAGTCTTCCTGGCACTCTCGTCCGTACTGGAGAATCGCTAGAAGACGCAGCATATCGTGTGTTGTCAGAAAAGATTCGTGCTGAAAATCTCTATCTCGAACAGCTTTATACGTTTGGAGGACCGGGGCGCGATCCTCGTGAATCAGACGATAGCTACAATGTTCGCTATTTGTCAGTCAGCTATTTTGCGCTGGTTCGCTACGCTGAAGCAGAACTCATCGCCGATGGCGTTAGCGGTATTGCTTGGTATTCTATGGAGCGAGTGCCCCAACTTGCGTTTGACCACAATGAAATTTTGGAATACGGATATCAGCGCCTTCGCAACAAGCTGGAGTATAGCCCGATTGCCTTCGAAGTATTGCCCGAAATGTTTACTCTGAGCGATCTTTACCAGCTTTACACAATAGTCTTGGGTGAAAATTTTTCAGATTATTCTAACTTTCGAGCGCGACTATTAAAGCTCGGATTTTTATCCGATACAGGCGTTAAAGCGTCTAGAGGCGCGGGGCGACCTGCTAGTTTATATCGGTTTGACGCTGAAGCGTTTGCCCCATTCAAGGACAAACCCTTGGTATTTATCTGATCGAGACTCATTCAAATTTTTCTAGTTTCTTGAACGTTTAGCCCCACATCGATACACGTAAACAAGCAGCGATGAATGATAGAGTTCAGCCTAGATCCTTGAGACTCGCGGTTTTAATTGATGCAGACAACGCTGATGCGACTTTGATTGAGCCGCTGCTGAAAGAAATCGCTAAATATGGAGTTGCCCATGTTAAACGAATCTATGGTGACTGGACAAATACAAACTTAAATAAGTGGAAAGATAAATTAAATAAATTTGCAATTCAACCCATCCAACAATTTGCTTACACAACAGGAAAAAATTCAACCGATAGCTCTCTGATTATCGATGCGATGGATTTGTTGTATACCCAAAACTTCGATGGATTTTGTATTGTATCGAGCGATAGTGATTTTACCCGACTCGCTAATCGAATCAGAGAATCAGGGCTTGTTGTCTATGGATTTGGTGAGCAGAAGACACCAGAAGCGTTTGTCAGTGCGTGTGATAAATTCATCTATACCGAAATTTTGGAACAGTTGGACTCCTTAAACAAGGTCACGTCAAAAGAAAATAGTCAAACTACTAAAGGAGCTTCTGGCGGTACGACGAAGATGTTAGGAAGCCAAAAGTTGAGAGCTAACAAAAAACTGGTCCGTCTTCTTAAAGATGCACACGAAGCCATTGCCGAAGAAGATGGATGGGCACATCTTGGCCCATTTGGTTCGCAGTTGACGAAGCTATCTTCATCGTTTGATCCCAGAAATTATGGCTATAAGAAATTAAGTGATCTAGTGATTGATATTGATATATTTGAAATTAAAAAGAACTCGAAAACGGTTCGAATTAAGTTAAAAGAGCAATAATAAAAGAGCAATAATAAAAGAGCAATAAATAAATTGAATCCTGCCACGTTTAGCGTCCTATTTTAATTGTCTACTTTATTCTCTATTCTCTATACATCCTCATGAAGATTGCGATCGCCCAACTAAATCCCATAATCGGAGATCTGGCAGGCAATGCTCAACAAATTCTAGATGCGGCTCATCGCGCTGCTGACCAGGGAGCCCGTTTGATGCTGACCCCCGAAATGTCGATATCGGGGTATCCGCCTCGCGATTTGCTGATGCAGCCCAGCTTTGTTGCCAATATGGCAGAAACCATTGAGCAACTCGCAAGGGACGTGCCTCCAACATTGGCAGTCTTAGTGGGCACGGCGGAGCTTAATGAGCGATCGCTCGATACGGGGGGCAAACCCCTATTTAACAGCATTGCCCTCCTAGAGGGTGGCACGGTTCAGCGCCACTTTCATAAGCGTCTCCTGCCGACCTACGATGTCTTTGATGACGATCGCTACTTTTCGTCTGATTCTCAAAGCAATTTTTTCACCCTTGAGCCAACCGATCCGAGCCACTCCCCCATCCGCATTGGAGTCACCATTTGCGAAGACCTCTGGAACGATGAAGAATTTTGGGGTAAGCGAAACTATAAAGCCAATCCGCTCGACGATTTAGCCGCCCAGTCGGTTGATTTGATCGTCAATTTATCGGGATCGCCCTATTCTCTTGGCAAACAGCGGCTCAGAGAAGCCATGCTCAACCACGCGGCGACGCGCTATCGCATCCCGATTCTGTATGTGAATCAAGTTGGCGGCAATGACGATTTGATTTTTGACGGCAGTAGTGTTGGGTTAAACCGCAGTGGTCAGGTCATCTGTCGTGCGAAAGCCTTTCAACCTGATTTAGCCATTGCAGAATTTGACCCAGAGCGCCGCGATTTTCTGACAAGCTCCATTACAGCGTTACCTGACAGCGATGATGCAGAAATCTGGTCGGCGCTGGTTTTAGGGGTTCGTGACTATACCCACAAGTGCGGATTTTCGAACGTTGTGATTGGGCTGAGCGGCGGTATCGATTCATCCTTGGTTGCGGCGATCGCCACGGCTGCATTTGGGGCTGAGAATGTACTAGGAGTGTTGATGCCATCTCCCTATAGCTCTGAGCACTCCATTCGCGATGCCGAGGATCTAGCTGCCAATCTCGGCATTCGGACTGAAACCTTACCCATCCAAGATTTGATGACCGCCTACGATCGCACGTTTGCAGAGTTGTTTGCGGGCACTGAGTTTGGAGTGGCTGAAGAAAATATTCAGTCTCGCATTCGAGGTAACTTGCTGATGGCGATCGCCAATAAATTTGGCTATCTGTTGCTCTCAACGGGGAATAAATCAGAGATGGCCGTCGGCTACTGCACCCTTTATGGCGATATGAATGGCGGTCTAGCGGCGATCGCAGATGTTCCCAAGACGCGCGTGTATTCGCTGTGTCGGTGGCTGAATGGGCAGGCAAGTCATCAGCCGAATCAGGGAGATGGTCAGTGTGAACCGCTCTTTCCGGTTCCTCGGCCTGCGCTCTCATCATCTGACATTATTCCGAGCAACGTTCTTTCAAAGCCTCCCAGTGCCGAACTCAAGCCCGGACAAGTCGACCAAGATGCGCTGCCGTCGTATGACATTTTGGATGACATCTTGCATCGACTCATTCACGAACACGAATCACCCCGCGCTATTGCCGCTGCCGGACATGATCCACATACAATCGACAAAATCGTTAAGCTCGTCACCCGTGCCGAATTTAAGCGTAAGCAGGCTCCCCCAGCACTAAAGGTCACCGACCGCGCGTTTGGCACGGGTTGGCGGATGCCTATCGCCTGCAAATGGTCAGTTGCGAGTGCTCAATCCGTTGCGGAAACATCTGAATCTATGGAGATGGCGATCCCTCCCCCGTCTCAAGCCGCCCAACTCGTCGACAATATTTCTCCCTAATCCGGCTCTAAATGTGATCTCTACATACCCACATCCACAAGGGGTGGCTGCTTCCTTGTTGGCGAATTTTAATGAGTTGGTTTTCTAGACGACGAGTTTGCTCAGGAGAAACGCCCATCAAAATATTTCGGCTTTGCCAAACTAGTAGCCCGACCGTTGATCCGAGGCAAATGGATATCCCCACCGCTGCGAGCGGATTAAATGCCAGGCTATACCTCACAGCCGTCCATGTGAAATAGTCAAACCATCGATCAATTTCGTCGCGCAGTGCCCATAGGCTGATTGAGCCAATGACCAGCCACAGCACCACCACCACCATCCATCTGCCATAGACGGTCAGCCGATATAATCGCTCCATCTCCTGCTGAAAGGTAGGCGAATGCTCTTGAAAATCGTGATTAGACGGCGATCTGAATTTCGGCATGAACGAGTGGCATGAGCTCCATGCAAACTAAACCAGGATGAAGCACGACGTTCCGATGCTCAAACGTCTTCATTGGGTGGAGAGGGCAAATCGCCCTCGGGGGTAGCCGGAATCGGCTGAGCAACGTTTTCTCGCCACAGCGCCAATAGCGTGCTGGCAACAAAAATGCTGGAATAGGCGCCTAGAATAAAGCCGATGATCAGCGTCAAAGAAAAATATTTCAGCGTTTCTCCGCCGAACAACAAAATAGCGATTAAGGATAAAGTTGTCGTTAACGTCGTATTGATCGAGCGAGTCAACGTCTGACTGACCGCATCATCAACCACATCAGCAATGGGGCGATTGGGGTTGGGCTTGAGTGTCTCTCGGATGCGATCGTAGATTACAACCGTATCGTTGACAGAAAATCCCACGATGGTTAACAACGCCACGATAAATAAGCTGTCCACTTCGCGCCCCGCAACGAGCCCTAAAAACGAAAAGACTCCCAGCGTAATTAGGACGTCGTGAATGAGCGCTAAGATGGCAAACATTGCATAGTCAAATTGAAACCGCAGGCTGAGATAGGCGGCAATTCCAAAGAAGGCAACCAAGAGTGCACTCAAGCCTGACGTAAAAATTTGTTGCCCAATGGTAGGGCCCACGGTGTCGATTTGAGTCTTAGCAGGATCAAATTCACCGATGGTTTCTTCTAGAGCCGTTTCAAGCTGGGTGCGCTGTTCGACCCCTAGCTCAGAGGTGCGAATTGAGAGCCCCTGGCGGTCTTGTCCCAAGATCTGGATGCTGCTGTTTGCCAATCCTTGCGCTGCGACAACCTGCCGTACTTCTGAAATGTTAATGGGTTCGTCGCAGTTGCCAGCCTGACTGCAGTCGAGCTCAAGCTGAAGGCGCGTACCTCCAACAAAGTCAAGACTGGGGCGGAGTGGTGCGCCAATTTGATGCCAGGAAACAGCCATGCAAATGATGCTGGCGATCGCCAAAACGCCAGAAATAATCCACCAGAGCGATCGCTGTTGATTAACTCGAAACTTCATGGGTGTCATCATGATGATGTCTCAGCCTGTCGTCTTGACGGCAAGGGGGGAGGGTTCGGACAAAACCAACGAGGCTTCCGTAAATTGGGAACACTGAGGGACACAAGCAGCAACGTCCGGCTACAGGTCAGAGCGGTAAACATGCTCACGCCAACCCCAATTGCGAGGGTGAGCGCAAATCCTTTGACAAGCCCGGTGCCCAAAAAGAACAAAGCGGCACACGCAATCAGGGTCGTGACATTGCTGTCTAAGATACTTGAAAACGCGCGATAGAATCCTGATTCAACGGACCGATACAGCGTGCGTCCTGCTTTGATTTCTTCACGAGTTCGTTCGAAGATGAGAACATTGGCATCAACCGCCATGCCAATGCTAAGAATGAACCCTGCAATGCCGGGTAACGTCAGCGTCACTTGCAGGAGGCTAAAGACTGCGAAGGTCAATATCGCGTAGATGACTAAGGCAAAATCCGCAATTAATCCGGGAAGGCGATAGTAAATCGCCATGAAGACCAACACGAGAATTAACCCGCCTGCTCCCGCATAGAGACTGCGGCGAATACTGTCTCGCCCCAGCGTAGCGCCCACAGTACGGTTCTCAACGATTTCAACAGGGACGGGTAGTGCGCCACCCCGCAGTTGGATCTCTAAGTCACGGGCTTCTTGAGCAGTGAATCGTCCGGTAATTCGAGCTCGCCCTCCGGTGATGCCAGTTTCAGCAAATTCAACGCCGACTGTCGGCGCACTAATCAGCTCGTTGTCTAGAAAAATACCGAGCGATCGCCCCGTTCCAGCCAGGTTTTGGGTGAGTTCAGCAAAAAGCTCAGCTCCGGTGTTGTTAAACTCGATGGCAACTTCCCATCTGTTGCCTTGGGTCAACGGCTGAGCCCGGGCATCGGTAAGCATATCGCCCGTCAATCCTGTTTTATCGAACAACGCGGCGATCGCCTCATTGGCTTGCTGAAGCTGCTGTTGTTTTTCCTCAAGCGACCCTGACTCATCGGTCAGCGTGCTTTGAATTTGGTCGCGCTGATAAATTAGAGCTTGCAGCACTTGCAGTTCGGTGCCTTGTTTCTGTCCTCGGAAGTCGAGCTGCGCGGTGCCACCCAAAACCCTTTCTGCCTGTTGCGGATCGCTGACACCCGGAAGCTGCACGATGAGTTGGGTGTTGCCAGCCGTTTGCACCACCGCCTCAGAAACGCCAAGTCCATTAATCCGGTTTTCGATGACCCGCTGAACGGCCTCTAAATCATTTTCAGTGATTTCTGGCACAGTCTCAGTGGGGTTGACCTGCAACGTCAACTGAGCCCCGCCTTGTAAATCAAGCCCCAATCGCACTGGCAACTGCACAATCGCTACAATGGCGGCGATCGCCAGCACCACAATCAACGCTAAAAGTGAACGCTGTCTGCCCATATCTCTAGCCGATATACCAAACGTTATGATAGCTGTATTTTCCGCGACTATGGGGAGTCATGATAGGGAAGTAAACAGTTTGGCGATCGCAATAGGTCTAACCGGGGCTGTTTCAATGCCCAATCGCCTCGTACAATGCTCTCAAGCCCTCAATCGACTTTAAAGTTGATTGTCTAAATTGTCTAAATTGACTTTCTAATATGTTAGACAGCCATTCCCTCGCCCGCTACATGGAAGAGTCCGGCAAACAATATCAACCCTGGCTCCTCATCCAGCTCCGGCTACATAAGCTTCAAGAACGCCGAGTCTTCCTCACATCGGAGGAATATCTACGCGAAGTTGAATTGCTATATCAAGATCTGATGAACTTAGGAGAATGGTGGGTCGGGCGAGAAGATGAGGTGTTTGGTAAGAATTCTTAACCTAAACTTTGACTTGACTTGATAAGGTCTTAAAGCATTTACGTAGCTAACCATCGCCCCATTCTTGCGACTGTAGACATTTTCTAAGCGATTCTCCTATGGCAAAGTCTCCACCTGCGAGCAAATCAGAACGGTCTACTCGACGCATCGATTTAAATGACCCTAAATACTATTTCAATCGAGAGCTGAGCTGGCTAGAGTTCAATCGACGAGTTCTTCATGAAGCCTTTGACGCTCGAACTCCCCTGCTAGAGCGTCTCAAATTTATGGCTATTTTTAGCTTTAATCTCGATGAATTCTTCATGGTACGGGTCGCCGGTCTTAAACAGCAGGTTGAAGCTCAGGTGAGGAAACTCACGCCGGATGGTCGCACGCCCCAACAGCAGCTTGATGAAATCAGCAACCTGCTCCATCCCACCATCGTTCAACAGCATGAACATTTTCAGAACAAGCTTCGCCCGCAGCTCGCCGACCACGGCATCTATCTAATCGATTATGTCGACCTCAATCAAGAACAGCGGCGTTATCTACAGGAATATTTCAAAGAGCAAATTTTTCCAGTGTTGACTCCGCTCGCCGTCGATCCAGGTCATCCGTTTCCCTATATCTCAAATCTCAGCCTCAATCTTGCTGTCGTCATGCGAGATCCGGATGCGAAAACTGAGCGATTTGCGCGGATTAAAGTCCCTAAGCCGCGCTTTGTGCCTCTCCCGCCAGAATTACAGGTCCAACCCAAAAACCGCCCGTCGCTTTGGACGGGGGTTCCTCTAGAGCAAGTCATTGCCCACAATCTGGAATTTTTGTTTCCAGGCATGGACATTCAAGAATATTATCCGTTTCGGATCACTCGCAATGCCGATTTAGCCGTTGAGGAAGATGAAGCTGATGACCTAATGCTGGCGATCGAGAAAGAATTGCGAAAGCGACGGCTCGGCGGCTCAGTCGTTCGGATGGAGCTCCAATCGTCGACTCCTGCTTTTGTAAAAGAGACTCTCATGAGGGAGATGGGATTAGCTGAAACCGATGTCTATGAGGTCGATGGGCTGATCAGTTTGGGAGGGCTAATGTCGTTTATGGACTTGCCTCTCCCCCTTCTCAAAGATCCGCCCTGGTCGCCTGTTGTCCCCCCCCGATTAGCCAGAGTCAGCGAGCCAGATACAAGTTCAGCCTTTCCAGAAGAAGAAGACGGAGAAGACTTTTTTGCCACCATTCGCCGAAGAGACTTGATGGTGCATCATCCCTATCATTCGTTTTCGGCAACGGTTCAGCGGTTTATTACTCAAGCTGCCCATGACCCGAATGTGCTTGCTATTAAGATGACGCTCTACCGCACGTCGGGAGATTCACCCATTGTCAATGCGTTGATTGCGGCAGCAGAAAACGGTAAACAGGTCGCTGTTTTAGTGGAACTCAAAGCCCGATTTGATGAAGAAAATAACATTGTATGGGCCCGCAAATTAGAAAAATCAGGCGTGCATGTGGTCTATGGGCTTGTCGGTCTTAAAACCCACACTAAAGTTGTGTTGGTGGTTCGCAAAGAAGAGGATCGAATTCGTCGCTATGTGCATATCGGCACAGGCAACTATAACCCCAAAACGGCTCGCATTTATACTGATATTGGCTTGCTGAGCTGTCGCAGTGACTTGGGCGCAGATTTGACCGATTTGTTTAACTATCTGACGGGGTATTCACGGCAGCGGTTATACCGTAAGCTGCTGATTGCTCCGGTTAGTTTGCGCGATCGCATGGTCGAACTCATTCGCCGCGAAATTCAACAGGCCAATGATGGCAATCATGCTCGGATCGTTGCCAAAATGAATGCGCTGGTTGACCCAGCCATTATTGCAACTCTCTATGAAGCCTCCCAGGCCGGAGTCAAGATCGATCTAATTGTTCGCGGCATTTGCTGCCTGCGCCCTGGCCTCAAAGGAATCAGCGACAACATTCAGGTGATTAGCATTGTGGGCCGATTTCTCGAACATTCTCGAATTTTCTATTTCCACAACGGCGGACAGGAAGAAGTCTTCATTGGCAGTGCTGATTGGATGCCTCGAAATCTTGATAGACGGGTTGAAGCGGTGACTCCCATGGAAGAGCCCGAGATTGCCAAAGACTTGCAAGAAATCTTGGGCGTGATGCTGGCTGATAATCGACAGGCGTGGGAACTCCAGTCCGACGGTAGTTATGTTCAACGTCACCCTAGTGATGACAACGCTGAGCAGAGCGCTCACACCATGCTGATGGCAATGGCGAACCAATCGATCGGTAAGAGTTAGTCAATGTTAGTGAATGTTAGTGAATGATTTAAATGCTATGTCTAGTCCCCAATCAGATTTGCCCCTTGACGACGCGCGCCAAATCCTAAAGCGTTTCGACTGTCTCACGAATTCCCAGGTGTCCGCGTCAGACAAGGCGTTAATCCGTCGGGCATTGCGGCAGGTTATCCCTCAGTCTGATCACCAAATTTTAGGAATCTGCGCCGATGATTTGCAGCAGGGTCGTGCTGCTTTACACAGCTATACGGAGGCATTGGGGTATTCGGTCAGTGGCGACCTTACGCCTGTTGATGGGTCTGTTTACATTAAATTCAATCCGAGATCTGGCTTGCTATATGCGGATACGTACACAGGTGAGCATCGAGGAGTGCTAGTGTCATGCCAGTCTGACGATGAATCTGGACTAAATGATATGTTTGGTCATCTGCCGTTAGACCTATTTTCGAATAACGAATAAATCACTCTCTCTGTGTTTGCTGAATTGTCTAATGGGACAAATACTAGAGATATAGCGTCCTAAATTGCTTGTGAATTGTGTATGAGCAGCGGGGCGGGCTCAACTCGCCCCGCTGCTCATGCCCCATCTAGGGATTGCTATAACTAGGGATAACGACATTAATCTAGACGTTAATTAAATGGCTCAGAATTGAGATATTTACCAATGCTGGGCGATCGCCTAGCGTGTGTGAACACGACAGTCTAGATATCAGGGCTCTATATCAACGTCGCCTCAACAATAATCCAGTGGAGAGACATTATGGCTGATGATAAACAGCTTGCTATGCTTAAACGAGGCGTTAACGAGTGGAACCAATGGCGAACTGAGAATCCTAACGTTCGTCCAGACTTGAGCGGCATCAATCTTCGCGCACTAGACCTTCAAGACGCGAATCTTGCTCATGCCGATCTCTATGGCGATAATCTTATTAGCAGCGACCTGAGTGGAGCCCATCTTAATCAGGCTGATTTTGGCACCGCGAATCTGAATAAAGTGCAGCTGCGCGAATCTGAGCTTCAATCTGCCAGCCTAATTGAAGCAGATCTGAAGCAAGCAGATTTAAGCAAAGCTAACTTGAAAGAGGTTGATCTGATCCGGGCAAATCTTCAAGGCAGCACGTTAGTTGAAGCTGACCTCAGCAACGCAAATCTTATTGGCGCAAACCTTCACAAGGCAAGCTTAATTAAGGCTAATTTGAGGGGCGCTAATTTGAGTGAAGCCAACTTGACTGAGGCAGATTTAATCGAAGCTGATCTCAGCAACGCCAACTTTAGTAGTGCTAACTTACGCAATGCTAGCTTGACCGGGGCGAAAAGTGATGGTGCTAATTTTAGCCATGCCAATTTAGAGAATGCTACTATGCCGGATGGCAAGCTCAGCAAAGAATGAAGGCAGGAAGAGCAAAAGATAAACTCTGGCTGGCCCTTTGTATTTGATTCTCGTGATATGGCGCACACCGCTATAACGCTTCTGCGCCAGCGACTACCTCTAGAAGCTGTTGGGTAATTGATGCCTGACGAGCTTTGTTATACTTCAACGATAAAGATGTAATGAGATCGCTCGCGTTGTCACTGGCATTATTCATCGCTGTCATTCGAGCTGCCAACTCGCTTGCCGCAGCTTCTTGTAATGCTCGCAAAAGCTGATTATTCAGATAAAGAGGCAATAGCGCATCCAAAATTTGGAGAGGGTCTTGCTCAAAAATCATGTCTTGAGGAAGCGGCGCTGGCGCTGGTGCTTCAACCTTGCGACGCTCGACCTCCAATTCTCCTCCGCGTGTGGTCAGACGAAAGAGTTCATCGTCTGATGATTCTAGCCCTTGGGGATCAAGAGGCAACAAGGTTTGAACGACCGGACGAGAGCTAACCAGCGACACAAATTTGGTATAGATAAGCTCGATGCGGTCCACTGTTTCAGACAAAAACAAAGACAGGAGCTCATCTGCAATCTGAGAGGCTTCTTCAGCGGTTGGAATTTGCTCTAGATTGGCAAAGGTCGCTGTGATAGGCTGCTCTCGTCGACGAAAATATTGAATTGCTTTACGGCCTACCAAAACGAACTTGTAGTCAATACCTTCGGCTTGCAACTCCTTAGCACGAATCTCAGCGCGACGAATCACAGTAGAATTGTATCCACCGCACAGACCGCGATCGCCCGATATGACCAAAATACCGACAGTCTGAACGTCTCGCTGCTTTAGCAGAGGCAGATTGGCCTCTTCAAACCGCAAACGCGCCTGCAGCCCGTATAAAACTTGCGCCAAACGATCGGCAAACGGGCGAGTTGCAATCACCTGCTCTTGCGCCCGTCTAACCTTAGCTGCTGCAACGAGCCGCATGGCCTCAGTGATTTTTCGGGTGTTTTTGACCGACTGAATGCGATCGCGAATTGCTTTTAAATTAGGCATAACTCGTATTGGAGTGAGAGATCAAATGCTAGAAATCAGCATCAGAGGGGGGAAGGTGTCAGGAAGTCGGATTTGTTGCACACAGTGCCTAATCTTTCCTTCCCAACACGGGGTTTCCCAATCACCTAGGAGATACTCGCCATGAAGGTTTGCTTATAGTCTGTGATTGTTTCCTTCATTTTGTTGACGACCGTATCGTTGAACTGCTTTTTCTCTTGATCGACCACCTGAACATAATCAGAGCTGGTCTTCAAATACTCACGCAGCCCCTTCGCAAAATCAGCAACCTTATCCGCAGGGATATCATCTAGATATCCATTAATCCCTGCGTAGATTAAGATGGCTTGCTCAGCAACCGACAGAGGCGAGTATTGGGGTTGCTTTAGCAGTTCGCGCAGTCGCTGACCCCGCGCGATTTGATTTTGCGTTGCTTTATCGAGGTCAGATGCAAACTGGGCAAACGCCTGCAATTCATCAAACTGCGCCAATTCTAGTTTGAGCTTTCCAGCCACTTTCTTCATCAGCTTGGTCTGGGCGGCTGACCCAACGCGAGACACTGAGATACCAGCGTTTACAGCAGGGCGCAAACCAGAGTTAAACAGGTCAGACGACAGGAAAATTTGCCCGTCTGTAATGGAAATGACGTTGGTAGGAATATACGCAGATACGTCGCCTGCCTGCGTTTCAATGATTGGCAGAGCCGTCATACTGCCTTCACCTAATGCGGGGCTCAGCTTCGCAGCACGCTCGAGCAGACGGGAATGAAGATAAAACACATCTCCAGGATAGGCTTCACGACCGGGCGGACGACGCAGAAGCAACGACATCTGACGATACGCTTGTGCCTGCTTGGTTAAATCGTCATAGACCACTAAGGTCGCTTTGCCTTTATACATAAAGTATTCGGCAAGAGACGCGCCCGTGTAAGGCGCAAGCCACTGAAGCGCAGCCGGATCGCTGGCGTTAGCAGCCACCACAATGGTGTAATCGAGAGCGCCGCGTTCTTCTAAAGCACTCACCACCTGAGCGACGGTGGATGCTTTTTGGCCAATCGCAATGTAAACGCAGATTACGTCTTCGCCTTGCTGGTTCAAGATGGTATCAATGGCGATCGCAGTTTTACCGGTTTGGCGATCGCCAATGATTAATTCTCGTTGTCCTCGACCAATCGGAATCATGGAGTCAATCGCTGTGATTCCAGTCTGAAGAGGCTCATATACAGATTTACGAGCAATAATTCCGGGTGCAGGAGACTCAATCAACCGATTCTCAGACGTATTGATATCTCCCTTGCCGTCAAGCGGGCGACCCAACGCATCCACAACTCGCCCAATCATCGCATCTCCGACGGGAACGCTGGCAATCTTTCCGGTTGCTGTTACCGAACTGCCCTCTTGAATATTACGCCCATCGCCCATCAACACGGCGCCGACGTTATCTTCTTCAAGATTAAGAGCAATACCAACCGTGCCATCTTCGAACTCGACCAGTTCAGACGACATCACCTGATCTAACCCATAGATACGAGCGATACCATCTCCAACTTGAAGGACTGTTCCCACGTTGGAAACCTTGATATCTTGCTCGTACTGTTCAATTTGCTTTTGGATAATGCTGCTAATTTCGTCCGGTCTGATGCTTACCATAAAAAATTTCTCTCAACTCACAAACGGCGAATGGAATAATCAATCGGAAGACCTTAGAGAATCAGATGTCAACCTATCTGGTTATCTGGTTATGCCTACCCTGCATCCGAGCAGAACACAACTTAAGCAATGCGTTCCCAGTTTAATGATGTTCAAGCGTATCGATAATCACCCCCCAATCAGCAGGCCGGTTAATCGGGCAACCGCGAGACGCCATACAACATCATGTAGTTGACATCAGACGAACGCCAATCCGACGCAACTGCCCGCGCAAACTCGCATCAATCACCTGAGAACCCACTTTGATAATCACACCACCAATTAAGTCTGGATCAATATGAGTCTCAAGTTCAACCTGACGCGCGCTGGTCATTTCGACAACCTTTTGACGAACCGATTCTTTCTGAGCATCACTCAGCTCAACAGCAGAGACGATCTCGGCTAAGACCGTCTGATTCAAGTCGCGAAGCAAGGCTCGATACTGTTTACAAATCCCTTCCAAAAAGAGGATTCGTCCCTTATCAACCAACAGCATCAAAAAATTAAGGGTGTAGGGATGAATTCTATCTGAGACAATCTGCCGCAAGACCGACTTTTTATCGTCAGCCTTTATTAAAGGATTAGACAAAAATTGGCTCAGATCGTCTGACTCATTCAAAAGATCTAACAGCAGCGAAGCATCTTCGCCCAATCGCTCGGTTAAATCATTCGACTTCGCAACAGACATGAGTGCCTGAGCGTATGGAGATGCAATTTCAATGGCAACCGCGCTTCCTCTCACAGACGACCTCCTAACATTGAAATACTGCGATCGACTAATTGCTGCTGCGCATTGTCGTCAAGCTCAGACTTCAATTGAGATTCAACCTGCTGAATTGCCATTTCAGCAACCGTCTGGCGGAGTTCCGCCATAATTTTCTCTTGCTGAGATGTCAGATCTTGAGCCGCAGCATTTCTTAAACGCTCAATATCACGTTGAGCCTTCTCTAAGATCACGTCTCTCGCTGCCTTGGCATTCTCCTCGGCATTTGCTTTGATGCGAGCTGCTTCAGTCTGAGCCTGAGCTAATAACTGCTGTTTTTCTGCCAACGCTGCCGATGCTTTCCGCTTACGCTCCTCGGCTTCCCTAATCGCTGATTCAATCTCTGAACGGCGATCGCTGAGAGTCTTTCCCAGAAACTTACGCCCAAAGACAATCAGAACAGCAATGATGATTACAAGATTAATAATGTTTGTGTCTAAAAGATCCAGATTTAGACCAAACCCATGTTCTTCAATACCTTCTGAAACAGAAGCTAGTAAAAGCTCTACAGTCCCCATAATCCTTAAGCCCGTCTGATTAGTCTTCCACTATTCCAATCGATCAATTCACCACCATCCAGCTAGCCAAATCTTGACTTACCCGACCAGCTGTGATCCCAAAAGCTTATCCAAAATCTGTCGGCTGAGCGAATCAACTTGCTGCTCAAGAGAGCTCATCGCGTCCTGCTTCTGTTGCTCAAGTTCTTGCTGCACCTGCTCCCGTTGAGCTTGAGCCTCTTTCTGAACATCAGCAATCTGTTGCGCCGCAATCTTCTGTGCTTCAGCCTGGGCAGAGGCAATGATCTCTTGAGCCTCTCGGCGGGTTGATGCTAGATCTTGCTCATATTGTTCGGCCAAACGCTTCGTCTTTTCTAGACGCTCTTCCGCATCTGCAATATTGGTGCGGATGTAGCCATCGCGGTCGTCAATGGATTTGCTGAGAGGTTTATAGAAAACCACGTTCAAGACAGCAACCAATAATAAGAATTGAATCGCCATCAAGGGTAAGGTGGCGTTGATATCAAACAACCCTCCACCAACGTCAATTTCTTCAGCAACCTCAGCGCCAGCTTCAACAGCCAGCAAAAGTATTGAATGAATCATATCGCGTCGCCTATGCCTTCAAGCGGGCTTACATAACCTAAACTCTGTAGAACACCACCATATCTCATCGGAAAATCGAGCAGGCAGAGGAGTTTAACCCCTGCCCAAAACGCTCAAAATGCCTTATGCAAACGGATTTGCAAATAAAAGCACTAGAGATACAACGAGTCCATAGATGGTCAACGCTTCCATAAATGCCAAGCTGAGAAGCAGAGTACCGCGAATCTTGCCTTCTGCTTCGGGCTGACGAGCAATCCCTTCGACTGCTTGACCTGCGGCATTACCCTGACCGATGCCAGGACCAATCGCAGCCAAACCAACAGCGAGGGCGGCAGCAATTACAGAAGCAGCAGAAATGAGTGGATCCATAATGTTCTCTTACCTCAGACAAAATTAAATGAACGTCAACTTAACCATCTTGATTAACCGCGATTGACACGCTTAATTAAGATTTCAATTGGACTGCAAAGCTCGATTTAGCAAACTATGCAACCAAACCTCATCATCCATGATTTAGACACAATCGCAAGGGTTGAATCTTTCATGGGAGAAGACACCTTAGTCCTCCTCAGTGCTCCTCGTGCTCTTCACCATGATCTTCCATCGCTTCGCCGATGTATGCAGCCGCCAAGGTGGCAAAAATGAGAGCCTGAATCGCGCTAGTAAACAGACCTAGAGCCATCAAAGGCAGGGGTACAAACAGCGGAACTAGGAAGACTAACACCGCAACTACCAACTCGTCTGCCAAGATATTTCCAAACAGTCGGAAGCTCAAGGAAAGGGGCTTCGTGAAGTCTTCGATGATCTTAAATGGCAGCATAAAGGGAACCGGATGGACATAATTGCCAAAGTATCCCAACCCTTTTTTGTTAAAACCAGCGTAGAAATACGCCAAGGAAGTTAGCAGCGCTAGCGCAATGGTCGTATTAATGTCATTGGTTGGAGCTGCCAATTCTCCCTCTGGAAGCTCGATGAGCTTCAGCGGAACCAATGCACCCGTCCAATTACAGACGAAAATGAACAAAAATAATGTGCCAACAAACGGCACCCAGGGGCGATACTCCTTCTCGCCGATCTGGTTTTTTGCCAAATCTCTAATGAACTCTAGTGCATACTCCATCAGGTTCTGAAAGCCAGATGGAACCATCTCGACTTTCCGAGTTGCCAAGATTGAAACCGCAATTAGAATAGCAATTACAATCCAGGATGCTAAAAACACCTGACCATGAAGCCTGAGGTTGCCAATCTGCCAGTAGAGATGACTTCCGACTTCTAATTCAGCAAGAGGACACAAGTTGAAAACATTCAAAGAGTTCAGCATTTCCATTCGTATGGTTTCCCTAGCTAAGCTTCAGGAGAATCAAAAACCTGACTAGTTTAAATCAGGAATGAGCGCTGTTCGCAGAACGTAGATCATGAGAGCGGCTTTATAGGTTAGAAACCCCAAAAAAATAGGTAGTATCTCTAGCTGATCGAGCCGAGATGCTACGACGACTAACCCAACGATCAACGCAAGCCGAGCGCTGCCTAACTGGCTCCGTTGTCTGCCAAGCTGCTCAACATTCTTGGCTAACAACCTCAAGTAAACCACACCTGTGCACGCTCCGATCACATAGTTGAGAGCGGTATTTAAGGAGTAAACAGCCCATACAGAGATGAAGATTATCCCCGCTAAAACGAACGTTGCAATTAGCAATTCTCGCTGTAGACGAAAATATTCTTGCATCGATGCATCTGGGTCTGGCGAAAGTTTGGACTGATCAGTCTGATCAGCGGCTTCGTCAGGAGAGGCTGCGGACGGTGTTTCAAGGGAATGATCGGGCGAATTCACAAACTTTAAAACCAGTCAAAAATCACTGCTTGACCCTCAAGAGGTCGCTGCGAACCACAGGAGATCATATCATGCGAGGGTAACAATACTTAAAATTAAATAAAATCCGTGTCGGTGCTTCATGACGAAATAAAGATCCTGTCTGCGATCGCCCTGATTGTCCTGACTCTTTATTCCAGATGTTCCACCCGCTCTTCACCGATATTTATTCGCTCATTTATTTGTTAAGCCGATGGGCTCTGTCATCTAGGCCAGAGTCATCATAATCAGATGTCGATTGAGAAGCGATCGCACCTCGTCGAGTGCTAATGGAACGCTAGCCAAAATATCAGCAACGGTGCGGTGATCAGATTGATCGCAGGCTTGAAGAAACTGATATTCGTCACGGCTTAGATTAACAATTTGATAATCATAATTAAATAGCGTTTGACTGGGCCAGCCATCCATACAGGGATTCAGCTCTGGAATGGCGCTGAGTAAGGTCTCATCCGATGACCAATCGGCGTGGGGCAATGGGGGACGAGCCAGGAAAAATTCGTAATGGGAGATGTCAGGATCGAGCAACTCAATCAACCGATAGCGTTGGCGATCGCTCAGGTGACGGGCTCGTTGCATGAGATCGGGAGCCTTGCCCAATAGGCGCTCTAACGACCAGTAGTGGGGGTTAGAAAAACCGACGAAATCTAGCCCGGAGGCATCGATTAGCTCAAATAATGACTCGATATTGTAATCCACCTCTTGCGGGTGCACATACATGTCTGCAAAATTTTCATCGCGTTGATTTTCGAGCGACCACCTTTCTTGTTCTCGCTTCACCAGCCGATTCGTTTTTGGGAGTGTCGAAAAAATCTGACGCCCCACCTGCACGCCATCTTTATAATCACCGCGGCGATCGCCTTGCAGCAGGGCGATCGCTTGCTGCATCAGGCGAATTTCCCACCGTCCCAACTCAGCGTAGACAAAAATATGCATCAGCCCGCCGGGTGCCAACTTGGGCGCAAGCGCCTGAATGCCGCGAATCGGATCGGGCAGATGGTGCAACACGCCGACACAGTTAATCAGTTGGAACTCCCCCGGTAGCTGGTCTGCATCGTAGAGACTGAGATGATGAAACTCGACCCGAGTTGCCCCCGATGCTTGGCATCGCGATCGCGCTACGTCTAACGCGCCCGCACTCAGATCCACTCCGACGACGTGAGCCTGCGGGTTGAGATGAACCAAGTATTCTGTGCCCACGCCAGTCCCGCATCCCGCATCCAGAATGCGAATGTCTTGGCGGGCTGGTTTTTGCCCGGTGCAGACGCTATAGGCTGCCAACCAGTTCCATCGCCAGTTGTAGCCGGGGGGCGGCTCGTCTAGCAAAGGCTCTGGCGGAAATGGATAGGTGTTATAAAGACTGGCAACCGCCGCACTAATCGATTCAGAGTCTGACATAAAAACTATGGCGATCAGGATGGCGATCGCAACATGGGTAAATGGGTCGATTATTCATTATGCAAGATGATGCGGTATCACGTGAACTAAAGGCCCGATCGCAGCCGACGACATTCTGCATTATTGCTGCATAAAAGTCTCAGCTTTTTCTCACGGCATCTTCTGGGTGCTCTCACGAGCAACTCAGCATCAGATGACATTCTTTACTCAAAGAAGCAACCGAACTAAAAGAAGCAACCGTAATGATTACGTCTTATCACGTATTTTTCACGTATTTTTTTTAAGGAGAACATTATGAACCGATGGTTGATTTGTATATCCCTGATTGCGGGCGTGGCGATCGCGGCCTGTGGCGAAAATCCTTCCCCAGTGTCCGAACCAGAGCCGGTTCCCGAAACGACGACTGACGAAACCGCAGCACCGTCTAATGACGCTCCCGCCGATACGGCATCGGCAGATACCAGCCCGTCTTCAGACCAGGCGTCAGAACCCTTATCAGACTCATCACAATCCCTGCCAATGGGCAGCTTCGTATCAGGCGAACATCCCACCCAAGGCGCGGTTAGCATCATCGAAGACAATGGACAGCGCTATGTCGAATTTGCCAATGACTTCCAAACCGATAGCGGACCTGATTTGTTCGTGATTCTGCACCAGTCAGATGATGTAATTGGCTCGAGCGCTCCCCCGGCTCATCCCATCGAAGAGGGCGACTATGTAACGCTTGCCCCCCTCCAGAGCGTCAGCGGCGGCCAACGATATCTCATTCCTGAAACGATCAACCTAGAGGATTACCAGTCGGTTGCGATTTGGTGCCGCCAGTTCAATGCAACGTTTGGAGCAGCCTCACTTGATAGCTAGAAAGTAAGACCTAGAGACAGATAATGACATTGCCGTAACGAGTTCTGGCGCAGAAGGCAATTTTATAAAGTAACAAAACTTATACTTCTTCTCAGGTTTGTGAGAGTTTTCCCCTATGATGACCTTGGAAATACATCGTAAGGGGAATGACACACTTTTTAATAAATCGGTGTGTCATGACCGAAACGTTTTAATCTAAAAATTGAGCTAGTCGGTGTTAGCTATTTCCCTGGGTGAACATTAGTTGTCTTGCTCTTTAGCTCTATCTGAGGGCTTGAAGCAAGCAACGATGTCCGTGGCGGTTCATTGAAGGTTTATTAGCTAGTGCCATTCTGGGCAAACTCTTTTTGCAATTCACGTTTGAAGGGAGCTTTTGAAATCCAATGAGTGTTAAGGCAAGTGGTGGAAGCTCTGTTGCACGTCCGCAGCTGTACCAAACTCTACCTATTTCGACCATCTCTCAAGCTGAACAGCAAGATCGCTTTTTAGGGCGGGGGGAGCTCAGTGAGCTCTCTAGCTATTTCAGCTCTGGTCTAAAACGTTTAGACATTTCGACAACTCTGACAAGAAATTCTGAGCTAATCGTGTCTCGCGCCGCAAATCGCATTTTTGTGGGTGGGTCTCCCTTGTCATATCTTGAAAAGCCCGAAGCTGAAGAAGTCGCAGTCAGCGTCGGCGGGACTCAGCTTGATATGCAAGAGTCTATGAAACTTGGTACAGCCACCTTTGTAGAAAGCCAGGGTGGTTTTCTAGAAGGGTTGCGATCGCTCTTTAGCGCTTCAGCCAGTGGCCCAGTCCCGGCGGGTTTCAGACCTATCAACGTGTCGAGATATGGCCCTAGCAACATGCAAAAGTCTCTCAGAGACTTGAGCTGGTTCTTGCGCTATCTCACCTATGCCATCGTTGCTGGCGACCCCAATATCATTTCGGTCAATGTGCGAGGGCTGCGCGAAATCATCGAAAATGCATGTTCAGGTCAGGCCACCATCGTTGCGATTCAGGAAATGCGTCAGGCAGCCTTGGGGTATTTTCGCCAAGATGCAGAGGCAGCCAACATCGTCGGACAATACTTCGACGTTCTCATGACCGAATTCAAATCTCCTACGCCGTCTGATAAGCTTCGCCAGCGACCGTCTGGAGATGTGCAAGGGTTGCAGCTCCCTCAAATTTATTCCAACGCGGCTGAGCGGCGTCCAAAGTACGCCATGAAGCCTGGGCTGTCGGCAACCGAAAAAAATGACATCATTAAAGCTGCCTATCGCCAGATCTTTGAGCGCGATATTACGCGAGCCTATTCTCTCTCGATTTCATATCTCGAATCCCAGGTCAAGAATGGCGACATCTCTATGAAAGAGTTTGTGCGTCGTCTGGCCAAGTCGCCGCTTTATCGGAAGAATTTTTACGAACCTTATATCAATAGCCGGGCACTAGAGTTGGCATTCCGGCATATTTTAGGTCGTGGTCCGAGCAGTCGCGAAGAAGTTCAAACGTATTTTTCAATTGTTTCCAACGGTGGACTCTCCGCTCTCGTAGATGCCCTTGTTGATTCTCAAGAATACGCCGACTACTTCGGCGAAGAAACGGTTCCTTATCTGAGAGGGCTGGGGCAAGAGGCTCAAGAATGCCGCAACTGGGGACCGCAGCAAGACTTGTTTAAATACAGCGCTCCGTTCCGCAAGGTTCCCCAATTCATTACAACCTTTGCGGCCTATGATCAGCCGCTTTCCGACCAGCATCCGTATGGATCAGGCAATGATCCGCTAGAAATTCAGTTTGGAGCCATCTTTCCGAAGGAGACTCGAGAGCCGAGCAACAGCCCAGCACCCTTTGGCAAAGATACCCGCCGGATTTTGATCAATCGAGGACCCGGTATTAACAATCAGTTGAGTAATCCAGGTGCGCGTGGAGTTGCTCCAGGAAGTCTGGGACCGAAAGTGTTTAAGCTTGATCAGCTTCCCGGCGCAAGTCGGCTTAGCGATCGAGGTGCATCGGCAAGCATTAAGTTTTCGGAGAGCTCGACTCAGGCGGTGATTCGGGCGGCATACTTGCAAGTCTTTGGCCGTGACGTTTACGACGGTCAGCGGTTAAAAGTCTCAGAAATCAAGTTGGAAAACGGAGACATTACAGTTCGAGAGTTCGTCCGGCAGCTCGCGAAGTCAAATACATTCCGGCAGATGTATTGGACGTCGCTCTATGTGATGAAGTCAGTCGAGTATATTCACCGTCGTCTGTTGGGTCGCCCAACATACGGTCGCCAAGAAACCAACAAGTACTTTGATATTTGCTCTAAGAAGGGTTTCTATGCGCTGGTTGATGAAATCATCGATAGCCTCGAATACAACGAAGCGTTCGGCGAAGATACCATTCCCTATGAACGATATCTGACCCCGGCAGGTGTTGCGATGCGATCGCTGCGAGTTGGCTCAATTGGCGAAACCGCAACCAAACCCATCAAAGAAGAGACGCCTCGATTTGTTGAGCTTGGACAGGTTCAAAACATTCGGAGCACGCCTGACATTCGCTTCCGAATCAATCAAGGGGTCAGTCGACAGCGTGAACAAACCAAGGTGTTTAAACTCACCACCACGACTGACAAAGTTGCCTTAAATAAAGTCATTCAGGCAGCGTACCGGCAAGTTTTTGAGCGTGATTTAGATCCGTATATCATTCGGAATGAATTTACAAGCCTCGAAAGTAAGCTGGGCAATGATGAGATCAATGTCAAAGAGTTTATCGAAGGGTTGGGAGTCTCTAGTCTCTACATCAAAGAGTTCTACACGGCATATCCCAATACCAAGGTGATTGAGCTGGGGCTTAAGCACTTCTTAGGGCGTGCGCCCCGCGATCAAGCAGAGATTCGCCTCTATAATCAACTCTTGGCTCGTGAAGGGATTCGGAGCTTTGTCAGCATGCTGGTCAACAGCATGGAATATGTTCAAGTCTTTGGCGAAGATACGGTGCCGTATCGGCGTTTCCCGACGTTGCCAGCCGCCAACTTCCCGAATACCGAAAGGTTGTACAATCAACTAACCAAGCAAAATAAAGAAATCGTGGTTCCTAGCTTTGAGCCAGTGCGATCGCGCATCTAGTCAATACTAAGCATTACCCAAAATCAGATAGATGGTCTACTTGTTGTGGACATCTGTCTGACTCTAAGAAGTAGTTGCTTAGCAATTAGAGACATCTCTCAGCTAGAAAAGATTTCTTTACAATAGTTTGATTTAAGTTACGAAAACAAGTCCGTCGACATGCCTGCCTGCAAGAGGGCATGTCGATGTGGCTCGTTTGGACGTTCTAACATTACTGGACATTCAGGCACATTTTCTACTAGGGCTACTGAATTCACAACCATGAGCCGTACTGTTACAAAATATTGCGAACAGACTAAGAATGTGAACTGAATGCCGCAAAATATTTGCGGAAGGTAGCTAAGCTTAACCACCTGAGTATATCGAGCTGTACTACACGCAAGATTACTTGGGGCAAAGTGTGAAGATACCTGATTTAACCAGTAGCCTGGCTGCAAGTTATTCAGTGATTTGTTGCATTAGGCACCCTCGCTCACATACGGGCGGCTTTAAGCATACCTGGTTACATTATTCTTTTGGAGGAATCCATCGATGAGTATTGTCACGAAGTCAATCGTGAACGCCGATGCTGAGGCACGTTACCTCAGCCCTGGTGAACTTGACCGGATTAAGACCTTTGTTTCGTCTGGTGAGCGCCGTCTGCGGATTGCTCAAGTTCTCACCGACTCCCGCGAGCGGATCGTTAAGCAAGCGGGTGATGCGCTGTTCCAAAAGCGGCCTGATGTCGTTTCTCCTGGTGGAAACGCATACGGGGAAGAAATGACTGCAACCTGCCTGCGCGATATGGACTACTATTTGCGCTTAATTACATACGGCATCGTTTCTGGTGATGTTACTCCCATTGAAGAGATTGGCATCGTCGGCGTTCGTGAGATGTACAGATCTCTAGGTACTCCTATCGAAGCAGTTGCGCAAGGCATTTCTGAAATGAAGGGCGCAGCAACTGGAATGATGTCAGCAGATGATGCTGCTGATGCTGCTTCCTACTTTGACTACGTTATCGGTGCTATGCAATAGGCATGGCTGTTCTAGTTTAGGAAGACGTTAGCGTGTCATTTGATACGGCAACTATCTAAGTTATTGAGGAACCGAGATTATGCAAGACGCAATCACCTCTGTTATCAACTCGTCCGATGTTCAAGGCAAGTACCTTGACGGCGCTGCGATGGAAAAGCTGAAAGGCTATTTCCAAAGTGGTGAACTCCGGGTTCGTGCTGCAACGACCATTAGTGCAAATGCAGCCGCAATCGTTAAAGAAGCAGTAGCAAAATCCCTGCTGTATTCTGACATTACTCGCCCCGGTGGAAATATGTATACCACCCGTCGCTATGCTGCATGCATCCGCGACTTAGACTACTATTTGCGCTATTCCACCTACGCGATGCTGGCTGGCGATCCGTCCATCCTGGATGAGCGAGTTCTCAACGGATTGAAGGAAACCTACAATTCACTAGGCGTTCCTGTCGGTGCAACCGTTCAGGCGATCCAAGCGATGAAAGAGGTCACTGCTAGCCTGGTGGGCGCTGACGCAGGTAAGGAAATGGGTGTTTACTTTGACTACATCTGCTCTGGCTTGAGCTAGTTCAGAATGATGGATGTGATGAGCTTTGAATTGGGGATATAGGTTCTCATTCAGCGCTCGACACTAACCGCTCGAAACCCTTTTGAGGTCTGGGAAGTCAGGAGTGAGTGTTAGGTGGTCATTGGCTAATCGATGATGTTGCTTGTGACAGTCTAGGATTGACTCTTGACTCCCGGTTCTCGGTTAAAATTTGGTTAAAAAGGCATATATCATCAGAAATTCTTGAGGCTCTGACGTTTTATTTAAGCTTCGATTCATTATCGCAAGTCTTTATCGACACAATATCGACACAATTTGGAGAAATTAACCGATGCGTATGTTCAAGGTAACGGCCTGTGTTCCTAGCCAAACTCGGATTCGGACGCAACGCGAGTTGCAAAATACTTATTTTACGAAACTCGTCCCCTACGCAAGCTGGTTTCGCGAGCAGCAGCGCATTATGAAAATGGGTGGCAAAATTGTGAAAGTTGAACTGGCAACAGGCAAGCCTGGTACTAATACGGGGCTGCTCTAGGTTTCATCTTACTCGTCTCGTTGGGTTTGTGTTGTGGTTACTACTCTTTAGTGTTGTGGATGTGGAAGGAGTCAATAGTGGCTCCTTTTTTGTTTTTGATGCACGATTGACGAATATGATGATTGGTTACTAATTCAGTGCAATTTTTAGATACACTCAAATCGATGCTGTTCGATCGGCAGTTTCATGAAAGGCGTGATTTGGAGGGGCGATCGCCCGAATAGTGGCTGTGAATTTTCGCCATCTGATCCCTATATTTGATCCATCTGTCAAACAATGGGCATTTGAAGCCAGATTGTTGCGATGGCTTACGTTTCTTTGGTTGCTGATCGGGCTAGTTACGTTATTCTCAGCGTCGTATGTGGTTGCCGATCAAGACTTTGGTGATGGGCTGCACTACTTTAAGACTCAAATTCTTTGGATTTGTATTGGGTTGGTGGGGTTCAATATCCTGGTTCACTCGCTGCTCCGACATATCCTAGGCATCACGGACTGGCTGTTTCTGCTGATCTTGGGCTTAGTCTTGGCAACCCTAATACCCGGTTTGGGAACCACTGTTTCGGGGGCGACACGTTGGCTCGCAATCGGTTCAGTTGGGATTCAGCCATCAGAACTCATTAAACCCTTGCTAGTGCTTCAAAGCGCCCGCATTTTTGGAGGATGGCATCGTCTTACGACAGCAACGCGGGCAAGTTGGTTGGGCATTTTTCTAGTCACGCTGGTTAGTATCTTGCTCCAGCCCAATTTGAGTACGGCAGCATTATGCGGGCTTGTCATCTGGCTGATGGCACTGAGTTCGGGGCTACCCTATCGCTATTTAATCAGTACGGCCTTGGGGGGATTGTTCCTGGCGACGATTAGCATCAGCCTTCAAGATTATCAGCGTCGGCGTTTGACATCTTTTCTAGATCCATGGGCTTATGCAAATCAAGATAGCTATCAGCTCATTCAAAGTCTGATTGCGATCGGATCGGGAGGAGTGTGGGGAACCGGATTTGGACTGTCTCAACAAAAGCTGTTTTATTTGCCGATCCAGTATACAGACTTTATTTTCGCAGTATTTGCTGAAGAATTTGGCTTGATCGGTAGTGTGCTGTTGCTGATGTTGCTTGCAGCCTACGCAACGTTGGGACTTCGAGTTGCGATTAAATGTAATCATCCCGTGCATCAGCTCATTGCAATAGGTGCAGTGGTTTTGCTGGTCGGACAAGCCCTGCTCAATATTGGTGTCGCCACCGGGGCATTACCCACTACCGGCTTACCCTTTCCAATGTTGAGCTATGGGGGAAGCTCGATGATTTCAAGCTTGCTTGCCGCAGGCTTGCTGATTCGAGTTGCGCGGGAAAGCAGTGGAGCGGAGGTTATTCCGTTTCAAACTCGCCAGTTGACGCCTGGCAAACTTCGTTAATGATTAATGGCTAACCAATTTGACAAGTCTCTGCTTCGATTGGGTAACGCGCCGACGAAAGCTCTTCGATAGAATGAGACAGGAGATAGAGATAATCTAATGCTCTTGCGTGTAGTCGTTATGAGAATAGTTTTCGGTCAACATGGTTGAAACGGTTCAGATATGGCTCTATGAACTCAGCCAATTTGCAGATCAGCTTGTGGAGAGCCAGCTTGCTCACCTCAGTGTTGTGAGTGTTGGCATCATTTTTTTGGCGGGCTTATTCACGAGTCTGACCCCTTGTATGCTCTCGATGTTGCCGATTACGATTGGTTACATCGGTGGCTATGAAACCAAAAGCCGGATTCAAGCTGCCGCCCAATCCGCGTGGTTTTCGTTGGGACTCGCCACTACGTTAGCTGGATTAGGGGTTTTAGCGGCGATCGCCGGACGAGTATACGGGCAGATTGGAATTGGGCTACCTATCGTGGTCAGCATCATTGCCATTTTGATGGGGCTTAACCTGCTCGACGCGTTACCCCTCCGTCTGCCGTCGCTAGGCGGTATGGAATGGATTTCGAATGACCTCCCCGAATCCGTACGGTCTTACCTGATCGGATTAACCTTTGGGCTAGTTGCATCACCGTGTAGCACTCCGGTGCTCGCCACTCTGCTGGCGTGGGTTTCTACAACGAAAGATCCAATCCTGGGCAGTATGTTGCTCGCCTCCTATACCGCAGGATATGTCGCCCCGCTCGTGTTAGCAGGAACATTCACTGCATCCATCAAAAAGCTTCTTGAACTTCGGCGCTGGTCGGGTTGGATCACGCCTGCAAGTGGTGCTATTCTCGTTGGATTTGGCGTATTCTCGTTGCTGTTTCGCCTAGTTCCAGCCGCCAGCTTTTAGGCAATTTAGTTAAGATACCAATCCACTCCTAACGCATTAACACTGACTTTTTATTATCCGCGTAATTCAATGACTTCAGACCCCTCCAACCCGGCGAATCGATCAAGCTGGAGCCACCAACTTCGGCAATATTTTAGACAAGACCTCTTGCCCTTACTTGCAGATTTACGGCTGGCGATTCTTTTGCTGTTGGCGATCGCCCTATTTAGCATCTCAGGAACCGTCATCGAGCAAGGGCAATCCGTCCAGTTTTATCAAGAGAACTATCCTGAACAGCCTGCGCTATTTGGCTTTCTGACGTGGAAGGTGATCCTCATTTCAGGGCTGGATCACGTCTATCGCACCTGGTGGTTTTTGGCGTTATTGATTTTATTTGGTGCTAGCCTCACCGCCTGCACCTTCACCCGTCAGTTGCCAACGCTCAAATCTGCCCGGAACTGGAAATTTTATGACCAGCCTCGTCAATTTCAAAAACTTGCCCTAAGCGCCGAGTTTGATACGGGGTCTCCCGATTCACTTGCCACTCTGCTTGATAAAAAAGGGTATCGCGTCTTTCAAGATGCCGACAAGCTCTATGCCCGGAAAGGACTTGCAGGCCGCATTGGCCCCATCGTCGTTCATGCCAGCATGTTGCTCATCCTAGCTGGGGCAATCATCGGCGCGATGACTGGATTCTTCGCTCAAGAAATAGTTCCGAGCGGTGAAACCTTTCAGGTGAGAAATATTTTTGATGCGGGACCGTGGGCAGCCGCTCAGATTCCTACCGATTGGTCAGTCCGAGTGAACAAATTTTGGATTGACTATACGCCCGAAGGCACCATTGACCAATTTTACTCTGACCTGTCTGTGTTGAATCTCGATGGGGAAGAGCTCGATCGCAAAACAATTCATGTGAATGAGCCCCTACGCCATGACGGAGTGACTCTCTATCAAGCAGATTGGGGAATTGCTGCTATTCGCGTCAAGTTGAATGATAGCCCTGTGCTTCAGCTGCCGATGACACAAATCGATGCAGGCATACCTGGACGCATTTGGGGCACTTGGATTCCAACGAAACCTGATCTGAGTGATGGCGTTGCAGTCGTAGCCAAGGACTTACAAGGAATGTTGTTAGTCTACGACACATCTGGCAAGCCTGTTGCTACCGCTCGTGAAGGGATGTCTACCGAGGTCAACGGAGTCACCCTATCACTAGTTGAACTCGTCGGCAGCACCGGGCTTCAAATCAAAGCCGATCCGGGAATTCCAGTGGTGTATACCGGCTTTGGACTGCTGATGGTGGGGGTTTTGATGAGCTACGTCTCTCACTCTCAGATCTGGGCGCTTCGCCACGGAAACAAGTTCTATGTGGGCGGGAGGACGAATCGAGCCCAAGTTGTCTTTGAGCGAGAAACATTAGGACTTTGGGATGAGCTGAGTGCATTGCCCGACGACTCATCGTTTCAACCTTCAGATGGGCTTGAGATGACTAATCAAAACAATTCGCCTAGCGCAGTGTCTTGAGCAAACATCTTGCATCTGGTGCGTCTAATACCAATTCTTCAAAGTAAGGCTACAAATGAATAGGCCAGCAGCCTTGCAAGGGTTCTGGCCGTCAATCCAAAATCGCAAATCCAAAATCGAGAATTGGTATAAGCCTGATGTTAGTGTCGATCTGTTGCTTGTGCTTCATTGATAGATCCCACATTCTGGAGGTTTTGGGATATGACTATTGCATTTTTGACGCATGAGTCTATCCCAGATTAGCGGACAAGATCCCAGATTAGCGGACAAGATTTGGCGTTGCTGATTAACGGTATGAACTGGGGAGAAACCGCCCATATAGTCATGACTCGCGATCCAAAATCATCCCTGAATTCAGCAATGCCTAATCAGCAATCAATTGCTGTAGATTGCCGAGACGACGCTGAGAGAATTTCTTAATAACGCCGTCTGCCCTGAAATAGGGTGGCAATTCCCAGTCCAATCGTAAGAAAAATCAAGATCCAAAGAATAGAACCTGGAATGAACGTCAGAATGCCCAACCCTCTGAGTATCCAAATTACAAGCGTGATACTTAGGGAGATCAGAAAGAAGGTTTGTTCTGGTTTAACAAATTGATTCACGTGTCGTCCTAAAACGTATCTGGAAACTTGATCGCAGGAGTCATACAGGATATTTATCCTATGCTAATTCTAGAGACATACGGACAAATCCGGTTGATACGCATAGGCTTTCAGGCGTTGTGTCTCATATTTAGCCTACCTAGCCCCCCGTTTTATAGCCCTACGGGCTTAGATTTGTGTGTAGACCACCACCCCGCGCGGCGCACAGGGTCTACACACGTTCAGCGTCCTAGCGTGAGAGCGTAAGGCTATATTAGCCAGTCAAGAAAGAGCCTATACCAAAGTTATGGGCTCCGATTCCCATCTCAGTCCATCGAATAGATAACTTGACTTAAGATTCTCTAAATCTTTATAGTTTGCATGCAAATGAGACGTAGAACTTTATGATTCACCTGCTATTCTGCTGATGAGTCACATTGGTAAACCCTATGAGGACTGTTGAGGACTGTAGCCTAGCTAGTTTCAAATTAGATACGTTCTTACTGAATGTGCGATCGCTTGGGTTGCAGAGCCTAGGTCGCAAGGTAAGAGCGAGATGCTTCGAGTCGCATTATGCAGGAGTTTCTAACTCAATATGACTTCATTCGCCACTCTAGGATCTGTTGACACCGCATCGAGTCCTGTTGACTACTGTACTCAAACTGCTTTATTACAAGGCGAAATTCTTTTAGAAACTCAGCCCCATTCGGCGTGGGGAGGAGTCGTTACTGCTCAGATGTATCTTCCCGTAGGGCGATCGCAGGTTTGGCAGCAACTCACCGACTATCCTCAGTGGGTCAATTTTTTTCCAGATGTTATCCGCAGCGAAGTCGTTTCTCGAGGAGATGGGTTAACTAAAGGCGGGAAACGGCTTTACCAAGTCGCTCGTAAGGCGTTCTTCTTATTTACGGCGCAGGTTGAGGTCCATCTTCGCGTATTTGAAACCGCCCATGCCAGCACTTGGCAACAGATTCGATTTTTGATGGAAAGAGGCAGTTTTAATGATTTCTCAGCAGATCTGAAGCTTCACGACTACAATAATGGCACTCTACTGACATATACGGTGAAAGCGACTCCTGCATTTCCGGTGCCGACTGCTTTGATTCAGCAAGCAATGCGATTAGATTTGCCTGATAATATGCGCAGCATGCGTCGAGTATTATGCAAGCAATAGTCTTTAGGTTGACGACCTGTTTGATAGTCTAAGGGTTTATCTAATCTCTATGGCGTATTTATCTACCGGGTTTCGGAGTCTACATTTGGCCTTAGTTCCTTTAGGAATGGCAGGCATGTCGTTGGTTATAAATTTGGCGCAAGCAGCCAGCCCTCCGGTTGAGCAAGACAACTTTAGCAGTGAGATGATAGCGTCCCCAGCTGCTCAGCGGCTGATGGAAATGTTTTCTCCTGAAATTCAGGCGGTGTTGAGTGCATGTGCGGAGAATGGGGGAGTCGATTTAGACGCAGGTGAGACCGAGGATGGAACGATAGTTTGCGGAGATGGAACTCCAAGCCCTGAAGCTCAATACTCAACTTATCTAAGCACGGTGTCAAACCTATTGGCGGCCAGCGGTTTAGTTGGCTTTCGGGCGGTTATCGATTCTAATCCTCAAATCAGCCCCGAACTGATTTCAACCTATTTATCAAGTTCTCAAGGGGCTGATATTTTGCGATCGGCTGTCGAAATGGGCATTGCTCAGAGCCAGCTTTTGCCAGGAGTTGCCCCTGAATCTTCGGTGATATTGGTTGATGAAGTGATTAGTCGAATGCTTCCTACATTACAAAGTCCTAGTGCTTTGAGCGATTTAATGGGAACGCCAGAACAATATAACCAAGTTGTTAGCAATTTCTGTACTGCTCCGGGGATGCCCATCGAGCAGGTAACGCAGCTCGTTACTGGATTGAGTGCCCTCCAGCTGTATTCGATTTGCATTCAAGAGTCAGGAATTGCGAACCAAGTTCGGCAGATGCTCGATCCATAGTTAATTGCATCGAGGATGCCGACTCCGGTACAACTCATGGCAACATCGTTTCAATTAGCCTGCATGGAAGATATCGCTATATAGACCCTGTGGGAGCATTTCGCAAAACGCTCCTACTTAATACGGAGTAACTCGGCGAATATGGCTTTCACCTGAGACATCGAAGATGCTATCACCGCGATCATAGAAATGAAGCCGTCCATATCCTAAAAATTGTCCTTGAGGCGTCTCTCCGTCCGGAAACACCGTCACACCAAACAAATAAATCCCTGACCGACGAGGATTCCGTTCTGGCTCCAGGCGGATCGTGATATCTGTCCCCGGTGGAACAGGCGGATCAAAATTGACGGTAATGGACTGGTTGTCACGATCCCAGACGACATCGCCCAAGCTCAATTCATTGCCTCTATTCCGGTGACTTCCTATAAAGGCCTTGGTATCTTCGGGGTTGTATTGAATCTCTTGCACAAAGCCTTCGCCATCGCGTTGAGCGATGATGACCTGTTGCAAGGCTTCTCCTGCGTTTTCAGGAATGCTGAGATCGAAATAGTATCGAACGCTACTGTCCGATACGGTACGCCGAGTTGTAGATGCCTGAAGCAGAGTAGGGGGATGGTCAAACGCGACTCGTCCATCTGGAAACTGAACTGCCTGACTTGGCATACTATTCAATATGCTGCTGATACTTAATGATGTGACTAAGCTCATACTCAGCCATGTCCTACTATTCATAGTTTTGCCACCTCCAAAACGCTTGATTTACTATAATGAGAGTCTTAGAAATCCGTCATTAAAGCACGTCGCTGAATGGTTGCACTGACTACTTTTGGGCAACTTATCCCGTTGGCAACAATTGATTAGCATTCACCGTAGATCGGTAGGAGCACGCGATCGCTTGACAGAGATCGCCCTTGTGCTTCCAACCCCTGTTTTTCCAAGGTATAGCAATGGGCTCCTTACCTTAAGGATACGCAATCAGTTTACTAAATTGCGTAAAGCAACCTTAATGAAACGGCGCTAGACACAACGGGATATCCATTTCGAAACTTTGCTTCAGGCTAGCCAGACACTCAAATCTCGTTGAATCAAATCTTGAAGGTTTAGAATATCGTCGCGATAAATATTGAGAAGATTGTGTCGGGCTTCGGTTGAGAGCGGCTGGGCCTTAGATTTTTCTGCTGAATTGATTTGAATCAGGCGATCGCGCAAATACTGCCGAGTGTCGACTGGAACGATGAGTTTGAGTGCCGATGCTGCAACTGAACGCATTGGATTTCGGGTTCGTAGCACCTGATTCATCAACGAACTTTTTGGCACTTGAGCAACTTGTTCTCGTTTGCTGGTATCGGCGACAAAGGTAGAATCAACGCCCAAGAATTGATATAGATTTTGCATCATCGCTAGCGGATCGTGGCACAAATCATCATAGAGATAGACCTTGATTTGATGGGGATCAAACACGTTGAAATAATGGCTCAACGGCTCATAATAAAATCCCTTTTTGAGAGTAAATGACTGATGCTCAGGAAATCGACGAATTTGCTCAGTCAAGCTTTCTTTGACGTTAATTGCTTCCCGGACATGCATCAAATAATCAGAATAGGCTCTGTCAACCGGATTCCGTAAAATCGCAATCAGCTTTGCCTGAGGAACATAGTGTTGAATGAGTCTTGAGGAAGATGGATAGTGAAAGAGATAGTTGGGAGACGCTTCACCAATGGCGATTTCATCTGTTACGACGTTGAATAAGTCCCGATATTTTTCAAATGTGTCAATTCGTTCGAGTCGCCCCTGTCGAACTCTTTCTTGATTAACCTGTGCTCGAATAGCCGGATCGACACTCTCCCAGTCGCGCTCTAGGAAATTCGTTTCCTTCACAGGACTCATATAAATCTGGGGATGTTGCTTAAGGTAGTGGTAGACAGACGTAGTTCCAGCTTTTTGGACACCAATAATTAAAAAGTTGGGCAGCTTCATTGCAGGTTTCCGCATTGTCTCAATAATTTAAATACTGAATTAAATACTGAATTAAATGCTGACTAGGCTAACTGACATCATTTCCTGCCTTCTCATCACGAGATGTGATCGCCATACCCATCGTAATCTAGCTCATGAGATAGCTTCCAGTGATGACGAGGATGACTTGACTAGAGTGCCCACAATTGATTCAGTCGTGTCAACCGTCAGAGCTGCTGCTATACCAACCAGATCTGCCTACACAGACTCCAGCAAACCTTCCGGATTGGGAGCCTGCGTCGGGCAAGCGACATCGGACGTATTCGCACAGCGCTCTGAAGGAAAGCGTTTCTGCCACGAGAACGTTAGCCGTCAGAGCAACCAAGAACTTAGTAGCTGATTTCAAGAGTGACGGATGCATTCACAGTTTGCTCACCTCCCACCACAGGAGTTGATGCGTCTGCTGCCTCAGCCATCGCTGCTCTGTACGGAATGGGGGGTGGTACGGCATTTGCTCCGTTGATTTGGATGCTGACAATTTCTTGCTGACTCAGTCCGAGGGCTGTAAACACAGCATCGGCTTGTTCTTGGGCTTCTTCAGTCGCTTCCCTCAACGCGATCTGTCGAGCTTGGGCGATCGCCTGATCATTTGCGGTGAAGGTCACTCCGTTAATGCGTGTTGCCCCGGTCTGAACCGCTTCATCTAGCAGCGCTCCAGCGTCTTCGGTCGACACCTGAAAACTGACGATATTAGATGCAGTGTATCCAATCAATCGCTGCTCGTTCTCAGCATAGTTATAGCGGGGGCTTAGACTAATTCCCGTTGTTTCAAGCTGAGACACGTCGCGCGATCGCAACAGTTCAACCACGGCTGCCGATCGCTGTGCCGCGTCACGCTGTGCTTCAACGGCTGTATCTGCCTGGACTTCGACTCCCAGTGATACCTGAGCGAGTGTTGTTGGAACCATCTCCACGCCTTGCCCCGTTACGGTAAGCGTGCGCAGAGTCCGCTCTTGAGCAAGCGCTGGTTTGAGGAGTACCAGACTTAAGATCCCGATTGACAGGGGTAAGACGTAGCGTGCATCCCACAATTTGGGAAACGAGCGACCCGAAAGGATTGGTTTCATAGCAAATGTCCTTATTTAGAGTGAAACCATTGCTCAACCTCTGAATTCGTATTCTTCCAAACTAGATCTCTCTGAGGAGCCATACAGGTTCAAGGTGAACCCGTTCTAGCTGAGCAATGTGTAGCAATACGTTCACTCTGACATTAATTGTTTGAACTGATACGGTTGTTACAGTTTCAGAAATCAATCGTGAAATTTGACGGGCTTAGTTTCAGGTTTAGCCGCCTCGTCATTGCCTCCTTTGCATCTGGGATTGCTATATTTCCTTAATATTAAGGAAGATTAAAAGCTCTCTACATGTTGGATCGTCCAGCAGGGCAAGCAACTCAGACATTTTCAACATGATGCAAGGTAGGCGATCGCGACAAAAATGAGTGAAGTCCGTATTATCTCTAAGCCTTAAGAACCGGGGATCAGGATGTATCAGCTCATTGCGCGATCGCTGAATGACTTTACAAAAAGCAACAGAACCCTTAATATTAATAAACAAGGGACAAAAAGTTCCTTCCTACTTGAAATCTCAAGTTTGTAGTATTTAACGAGGACTCATTGCAATATGACTACTACCCTACAGCAGCGCCAAGGCGCTAGCATTTGGGAACAGTTTTGCAACTGGGTAACCAGCACCGAGAATCGCCTATATGTAGGCTGGTTTGGCGTGTTGATGATTCCCACCCTG
>JBNPEB010000055.1:0-20848 GCA_051117335.1 Elainellaceae cyanobacterium | reverse complement strand
TCTCGGCAATCTCGGCGGTGCAAGCTTCCAAGCGTGCTTGGTCTTCAGGTGTCATGGCGAGTGATCTCTGGGTCTACTCTTCCATTCTCCCCCCTGCTCCTGTTTTCGCGAAAGTGGGATACTCCCTCCTGCAAGTCTCATAATCAAAGGCAAAGATTGAGTTTGCAAAAAGAGAATCATTGCACCACCAACAGCCGACGATATAGCTACAAAAAAACTGACTCGTTGTTCTGACTGTCTGATTTCATCCAATACTAAACCATGAAGTCGTTCATATTCTTTAAGCATGAATTCTGAGCTATGAGTATTTTGTTGAGATGCCTCAGAATGCATGAACTAATACCTCCACTCCACTCATGGCGACAATAAACTTAATACTTTCTTGCAAATAGTTTCCAAGCATTGCCCCTATCAATAACTTGAGGGCTAACGTTGCCCATCACCCGCCGCAGACAACCTCTAAAGCATACCAATCAACTTTCGGCGGTCGGTGTGCATGGGCGTTGTTATGCGGCGATTGCTTCAAGCATGAGCATGGTGCGTTCCCAAAAATCTACCGGTGGAGTAGTAAGAGTTGCATTAAAGAACGTACCCTACAAGATCGGTGATCTCACTACAGTTGTACCTCGTCTAATGCACCTCGTCTAAGCATTTGCAATTTGTATCAGTAACTCAGAATGACCCAATATCAGACGTTATAGAGTTCCATAACCTACGACTGTCGAAAAAATCAACATTCATTTCGTTACAGTGGAGGAAGGTGCTCAAGGGATTGTGAGAAAAATCTGATGACTTCAGGATTATCTGACATTGAATCCACTGTTAAATCGATCATTACTCCTTGGATTGCCAAGAAAGCACGCATCAATTTGGTGATTGGGGTAATTCAAGGGGGCGATCGCTGGACAAAAGGCTGGGGAGCCATTCATTCGTCTGAGTCGAATCAGACATATCATCCCGATGAGAAGACCCTCTATGAAATTGGTTCGATCACCAAAGTATTCACTACCACCCTGCTCTCCCTGCTCGTAGAACAAGGGAAACTGACATTCACAACGCCAATTAATCAACTTGGAGCAGTCTACCAACGCTTCCCGGATACAGTTACGTTAGAGAGCTTGGCAACCCATACATCTGGATTACCTCGCTTGCCCTCAAATTTAATGAAATCCATTCGTCAGGATCAGCAAAATCCCTATGCAGCCTACACCATTGATGACTTGCATGAGTACCTGCAAAGTTATGATGGTAAGCCAGGAAAAACCGTGGGAACTGTCAGCTACTCCAATTTGGGCGTCGGGCTTTTGGGTCACATCTTAGCAGAGCAACTGGGGCAACCCTATGAAGAAGCAATTATCCAGCATATCTGCAATCCATTAGGGCTGTCTGACACGCGCATTGCCTTAACCGATGAGCAACAGGCTCGATTTGCCATTGGTTACTCAGAAGCCGGAAAACCCGTCAAGCCGTGGAACTTACCCACCTTAGCTGGAGCTGGGGCACTGCGCTCGACGGCTAATGACTTGCTCACTTTGCTAGTGGCAAACCTTCATCCAGAACAGAGTGCGATTGCCACTGCCATTCTCAATACCCATCAGTTGCGACACAAAACATTTGCCCCCACCCCAGGCGTGGCAGGGTTGATTGAGAAAGCCGCAAAGGTCGTTCAGCGATTTCGCGGCCAGCCCCTCGTTGTTTATAACCATGCGGGCATTACCCTCTCCTGGTTTGTTGAATACCTGCCTTCCTTAGATCACTCCGCTTATACCTTTGCTGGAGGCACAGGCGGATATCGATCATTTTGTGGATTTATCAAAGACACCCAAACGGGAGTGGTAGTGCTATCCAACTACGCGGATATTCTAGGGAGCAGGTTTGGGCGATATTCTACTGGGGCCGTCGGGCTGAAAATATTGGAGGCAATTCACCTTAGTTCAGGTTCGTAAGCCGAAACCTATACTAATTTAACTCTGAAAGTAATGGATTCGCTTAAATGAATTGAATACGGATAGATGTACGACAAACAGAGGAGCTTCAAGTATTCTCACCACCGTGGACTCAGCGGCATAACGGTGAAGTTGTGCGGTGGCAGATAACCCTGGGCTCTCACCGAAAACCTCTATTCCGTCCGCACCAGCGCAGTGTTAGCTGGCTGGCTACAACGATTTTACAAACCCCTCTTGCTCAAAATGTCGATCTGTTGTCAGTGCTTTTGTCATACCACGCTGACGCATCAGAACAAAACTGACTGCATCACACAACGAATAGGTCTTGTCTTGCCGATCAATCAAAAGTTTCATAGCTTCTCGATGTAGTTGTTCATTCACCCAAACTGTTTCTATATCTGGGTTATCAAGCAAGTCCATTACAAACGCCAGCACCGCAGGACGAGGAAACCGACGTATCAACGCCAAAGCAATCAACTCAGCTAAAACATAGCTGTGCACTATTAAGTAATCGCACAGCTTCTTGATGCTGTAGCTCATTTTGATGCAAGTAACACAGCAAGCCTGACGTATCTAGAAGCACAAACCAACCTTATTCCTCGTACTCCCCTGCATAGGCTATTGCAAGATCAGCATCAATACTTTCATTGTCTACACCTGTCACATAATCAAGGCTGAGTGCCCCAGCATGACTCCTAAATCTTTGCCGAGCCTCTTCCTGCGGTGCTGCTGAGTCCAAAGCTTCACCTAAACTGTTTGTTTGTTTGCTTAGTACAGCGATAATCCACTCAGTGAGCGATACACCTACAGCATTAGCCTTTTGCTGTAGATCTGCGTAAATCTCGTCACTTAGTTCCAGAGTGAATTGCTGACTCATGTGTCTCAAAGAGTTTGACTAGCTTATAAGTAATTATAGCTTTTGTCCTGATCTATGTTCCTTGTCAACTCAGCGATTGGTTAGATTTCAGAGGGTGGAGGCGCTTGCTGTTTCTTCCAGTCATCAGTTAGCAGACCTGAAAAACCCCAGTCTTCATCTGCAATTTCTTGAATAACGATATGCGTATGCTCCGGCTTTTTTCCTAATATACGCACAAGTGACGCGGTCACCTCCTCGACTAGCTGGGCTTTTTGGTCTCTAGTAGCACCTTTTGTAATTTGAATGTTCACATATGGCATGGGAATTCTTTTGTGAGTGTTTAACCTGTGAAAGCTAGGATGGCGAGGGTAAGGGCTAAACTCAAGCCAGCTAACAATGTTATTAGACAGAAAGTTTCTGTATATTGTCCTCAGGGGGGTAGATATGCAGAAGGTTTCCGCATATCTACCTCGATTGGCTAGATCGCAAGAAACTTTCCACATATTATCCCAATCCAGGTAGATCGCAAGAAACTTTCCACATATTATCCCGATCCAGGTAGATCGCAAGAAACTTTCCACATATTTTCAGGTATAGTACATATAGTCTACTGAGTTGTATTTGCTACATGATATGTCGGTTTTACCTGAAAATTCTACGGAATCAAAACCCAAGAAGCTTTTAGACCAGGTTCAGGAGGTGATGCGCTTGAAGCATTATGCTTATCGCACTGAAGAAACTTAATCCATTTGATAAAGCGATACATTCTGTTCCATTACAAACGACATCCTAGAAAGATAGGATGTGTTGAGATTGAGGCATTATTAGACGACGATGGTTTATACCCACGTGCTCAATCGGGGTGGGCGGGGTGTGAGAAGTCTGTTGGATGAGTGAAGGCGATCGCCAAAGACCATTCCTAAAGGAGCATCGCCCCACAATTCCACTAAATCTCTCTAATAAGCCAAAGTACGGTTGTATTTCTTTCACGAATACACTATTCTTTGCCATTAAGCGCTCAAACAGCGCAGCGCTCCCTAGAAGTGGTCGCACACAACTAGGAAGCTAACCCCGCGAATCTGTACACCCAGAATCGGAGGCTTTAGGCATTTTAGCTCCTATCGCCATCCCGTTTTGCCATGCAGAAAATCGAGGTGGCGTGTTTGTTTGAGCGCTCCCTTAGCAAAAGGCGGAAGGCGGAAGGCGGAAGGCGGAAAATGCCTGTTGTTAGGTTGTTTGGACCCTTCAAGTAGTCCTGATGTCGATTTCTTTTGCTGTCCCTTTCAATAATAAGGAGTCCATTCAAATGACTAATCCTCCCAACCCGCCCGGTGGGGCGGACAGCTCATCGCGTCCAGATGGCGATCGCCATACCCTACGCATTATTGCAGTAGGATCACTCACCGTCGTCAACCATCACATCATGCAGATGTTTCAACTCGACTATGCCGAACCAGGGGAATGGTCGAAACCATTGCCCACGGTGAATCCCAATGAAGTGATGCGGATTTTGACGAAACGCATCCGGGGGTTGAACACCTAAGGGGAGTTGACTGACAAAACTCTGAACGCTGGCGGTTATAGGCGCTTTGCGGTTTAACCGCCACGCATCAAAGATCTGTCAGGGCAACGCGTTATCGCAACCCAACCGCAGGGGTCGGAGAGGTGAGAGCGTTTAGATTTTCGTATCAGTGCGACCGTCCTCGGTCGCATGCTCTCCTTATCTATCATGTTCTCCTTATTTATAGGGATATGAGCAAGATGCTCATACTTCCAATTGATTGCCTATCCTGCGGAGTCAGCAGATTGAATTAAGAAGGATGAAAGTCATTCATTTTTGTGCAATGGTTAAAGCGTTAATGAATAAACCCCGTTCCTAACGCAGCGCGATCGCACACGTAATGACATGGCTGATTTGATTCTCTTTTGGCATCGTCGAGACTTACGCACCTCTGACAACATTGGGCTAGCCGCAGCGCGACGGCAAAGCCGAAAGGTTGTGGGTGTGTTTTGCCTTGACCCGAATATTCTCGACGCAGACGATGTGGCTCCGGCGCGAGTCACCTACATGATTGGTTGCTTGCAAGATTTGCAAGATCGCTATGCGCAAGCTGGCAGCCAACTGCTGATCTTGCATGATGCGCCTGAAACAGCGATTCCAGCGTTAGCACAAGCGCTCGATGCCAAAGCCGTATTTTGGAACTGGGATGTCGAACCCTATGCCCAACGGCGTGACGATGCCGTGCGTGAAGCATTGAAGCAGTCTAGCATTCAGGTTCATAATTCATGGGATCAACTACTGCATGCACCGGGAGAAGTACGGACGGGAAGCGGTACTCCTTACACGGTTTACACTCCGTTTTGGAAAAATTGGCAAAGCCGTCCCAAAGCCGAACCTGTCGAGGCATTTCACGACGCAGACGGGTTAACCAATCACGAAAAATCAACTGCCACCGATGTGGGGGGGATTCCATTACCGTCTGCTAACGATTTGGGATTTGTTTGGGACAATCCGCTGATGCTGGCTCCCGGAGAACAAGCCGCTCAAGAGCGGTTATATGAATTTGTAGAGGGCGATCGCACGATTGCTGAATATGATGACCTGCGCGACCTCCCTTCTGTCCCAGGCACTTCCCATCTCAGCGCCGCTCTCAAATTTGGCACCATCGGCATTCGGACTGTTTGGGCGGCTGCCGATGCCGCTCTCAGCCGCAGTCGCAGCGATGAAACTTACCGAAATATTCGCACCTGGCAACAAGAACTGGCGTGGCGAGAGTTTTATCAGCACTGCATGTACTTTTTTCCCGAACTTGCTCAAGGCCCCTATCGAGAGCACTTTCACAACTTTCCTTGGCAGAATAACAAAGACCATTTTCAAGCCTGGTGTGATGGTCAAACAGGCTATCCAATCATCGATGCGGCCATGCGTCAGCTCAATGAAACCGGATGGATGCATAATCGATGCCGGATGATTGTCGCTAGTTTTTTGACCAAAGACCTGATCATCGACTGGCGATGGGGTGAAAAATATTTCATGCAAACACTATTTGACGGCGATTTGTCTGCCAACAACGGCGGCTGGCAGTGGAGTGCATCCAGCGGCATGGACCCGAAACCGCTGAGGATTTTTAACCCCGCCAGTCAAGCCCGCAAGTTTGACCCCGATGCCGAATATATTCGAGAGTGGGTGCCTGAGATTCGCAGTTTAGACACTGGACAACTGGTTACTGGCGATATCCCTGATGATGAGCGCGATCGCTGTGGCTATCCGATGCCAGTTGTCAATCACAAAGAACAGCAGCGACAGTTTAAGCAGATTTATGCAGACCAGAAGGGAAAATAAGGGGGAAATAAAAAGAGAATCTCTACAATGGCGATCGCATCCATGAGGTGTAGTAGAATCATTGGACTCGATTAACGCTTAACGAGTCATCATGCAAGACCTCACCCACCCCAATCGATCGACTCAAACCAATCTCGAAGCCTTTTGGATGCCCTTTACGGCAAATCGGCAGTTTAAATCTGCGCCGCGCCTGATGGTATCAGCAAAAGACATGCACTACACGACGGTCGATGGTCGCCAAGTGCTCGATGGCACCGCCGGATTGTGGTGCGTCAATGCCGGACATTGCCGTCCCAAAATTGTCGAAGCAATCCACCGGCAGGCATCCACACTCGACTTTGCGCCGACCTTTCAAATGGGGCATCCTGATGCGTTTGAGTTGGCAACGCGGCTGACTGCGATGCTGCCGCCAGAGTTTGATCACGTATTTTTTGCCAACTCTGGCTCAGAAGCGGTCGATTCGGCGCTCAAAATTGCATTGGCCTATCATCGTGTGCGAGGAGAGGGTGCTTGCCAACGTTTAATAGGTCGGGAACGCGGCTATCACGGCGTCGGCTTTGGCGGTATTTCCGTGGGGGGCATTGGTCCGAACCGCAAATATTTTGGGAGCCTGCTGACTGGCGTTGACCATCTGCCGCACACTCACAGTATCGAGCACAACGCATTCAGTCGAGGACAGCCAGACTGGGGCGCGCATCTGGCTGACGAACTAGAGCGCCTCGTTGCCCTGCACGACGCATCGAATGTGGCTGCCGTGATCGTCGAACCTGTTGCGGGTTCCACCGGGGTGCTGCTTCCGCCCAAAGGCTATTTAGAACGCCTGCGGGCAATTTGTGACAAATACGGCATCTTATTGATTTTTGATGAGGTGATTACGGGCTTTGGACGCCTCGGAGCCGGGTTCGCCACTGACTATTTTGGCGTGGTTCCCGATATGATCACAGTTGCCAAAGGCATCACGAATGGCACGATTCCGATGGGAGCGGTGTTTGTTCGCAACGAAATTTATGAGGCATTTATGCACGGGCCTGAACGGGCGATCGAGTTGCCCCACGGCTACACCTACTCCGGGCATCCGATGGCGTGTGCAGCCGCCCTAGCGACTCTAGACGTTTATGAAGAAGAAGGGCTATTTGATCGAGCCAAGAGTCTTTCTGGCTATTGGGAAGATGCCGTTCATTCCTTGCGGGGGCTTCCCCACGTCATCGATATTCGCAACATCGGGCTTGTCGCAGGCATCGAGCTAGAGCCTCGCCCCAGTCAGCCGACTGCTCGCGCATTTGAGTGTTTCTTACGCTGTTATGAACGAGGCGTTTTGATCCGCACAACGGGTGATATTATCGCGTTTTCTCCGCCTTTAATCATTGAGAAACCGCAGATTGATCAGCTGGTCGGAACCCTGGTAGGCGTGCTGAAAGAGATTCAATAAATAAGGTCGGGTGTTAGCCCAATCGCTAATCACTCCCCAAATGCCCGCTGGGAAAAATGGTCGTGAAGTCGGCGATCGCATCCACCAAGTTGACACATCGGGCTCGAAAAAAATTACACCGACTTAGATTGGCTTGCATCAGCGTCGCATGTTTGAGATTTGCATGTCTGAAATCCGCACCCGTGAGATTTGCATTATTGAAGCTGGCAAGGCTCAAATTGCTGCTTTGCAAGTTGGCATGATACAGGTTGGCATAGTCTAAGCTGCACTGATGAAGATCGGCTCGAAACAAATGAGCATGACTCAAATCGGTGTAGGCTAAATTAGCAAATCGAAGGCATGTATTACTCATTTCGGCATGATGAAGAACGGCCCCATGGAGGTCAACTCGCCCTAAATTTGCATATGCTAAGTGGGCATGGCTGAGATCACTTCCCCGCAGAATAATTCCTGGAAGACTGCATTCAAATAAGTCAGCTCCGCTTAAGTCTAATTCGGTAAACTCTCGTTGACCGCTTTCATAGGCGGCTAAAAGTTCTTTAACACTAATTCGTTTCATTCCAGAGAATCTTAAACCGCGTAAGCGGCACTAAAATCAAGAATTTGATAAGCATTTGTACTTACTTTAAGAAAGTTTAGAAAACCGCTGCTTAAAACAGCTAGATTTTAATCTTTCCTTAAGAGATGTTTCCGATTAAATGACCATGGCAGGTTCTTTAACAATGATTCAGCATGTCTATACCGATGGCGCATGTTCGGGCAATCCAGGGCCAGGAGGATGGGGAACGTTAATTCAGTTTGATGACGGTGCTGTTCATGAAATGGGAGGTGCCTCATCCCAGACCACCAACAATCGCATGGAGATGCAAGCAGCGATCGCCGCACTCGAATTTATCCTGGCCTCAGGGCAAACTGACCCAGTTGAGCTGTATACCGACAGTGAATATGTCAAAAACGGCATTACCAAATGGCTCAGCGGGTGGAAACGAAAGCAATGGAAAACATCTGCCGGAAAACCAGTGCTCAACCAAGATTTATGGCAGGTCTTAGATCGCCTAAACAGCCAGGTTAATGACCAACTCAATACGCCGCTAAGCTGGCGGTACGTGAGAGGGCATAGCGGCAACGTTGGGAACGATCGCTGTGATGCGATCGCCCGCGCGTTTGCATCCGGTCAGGTTCCTGTTCTCAAAACTGCCGTGCCCGTTAGCCGAGTCAGCGATCGCTCCTCTCCAGATTCTGCTGCTGATCGTCCAACATCAGCAGATTTTGACCCCTCATTTGACACATCTGAGACGAATATCAACCGTCCAGAGACGATAGAATCCGAGCTTAACCCTTCTCAATCTACAAATTCAAAACCAGCGATGGTTGATACACTTCCGTCTCACCCAGGAGAAGATTCTGAACTGCCTCGCGAAGTCAGAGTCTCTCAGCTTCGTAACTTAGTCGAAACGCTTCACATGGCCGATGAAATCGCGAGCAAAGGGTATTTGATTACCAGCTCCGAACTCGCCGACCTGATGGATATTAATGCCAGCGCAGTCACGAGCAGAGGCGACAATTGGGTCTGGCGAAATTGGGTGGTGTCGCGAGTGCGGCGTGAAGGCAACCAAATTTTATGGCAGCTGGAGCGCGTGGATTGAGCGATTGAGACGGAGTTATGATTAGAAAAACTTTATGGCGCGTTAAGCACTCTATCTAGTACTCTAGATAGTCCGGACAGCAAAGTTGCACTCTATCTGTGTGGCCAAGGGTCGATTGTTTATGGCGTATTAGCATCACGCATCTCAGCATCGAGATAGATTAATCATTACGTCCCTAACGATTGATGGACCAGTTGATACACTAAGAACCTATCCGAAAATCCCTGACGGGGTTTGAATTCCAAAAACTCTAGCAAGTTTTCGGATAGGCACTAAGCAGGGGCATTATGAATCGGGTTGTCTTCTGGTCGTTTTCAGTAGAGGTATGGTAGTGGAACTTGCCCTAGATAACTTCTGGCATCAGGTGTTAGAGCGTCTCCAACTTCAGTTGAGCCGCCCTACCTTCGAAACCTGGATTAAAACGGCGACAGTCGAGCAATTGGATGACACCTCGATGGTGCTTTGCACTCCCAATCCGTTTGCGCGGACCTGGATACAAAAGTACTACATTAATGCCATTGAAGACGTTGTCCACGATATTTTGGGGCACCGAGTCGATATTGAAATTTTGGTCAGGGCGGGGGCCGGGGACGAAACCGACATGTATGAGACGCCTGATATGGCAACGCCTTTGGCCTTTGAGATGAATCTGTCCCACTCTCGACTTGACCAGCAGAAGAAACCAACCGATTTAAACCCTAAGTATGTGTTTTCGAGGTTTGTCGTGGGTGCCAATAGCCGGATGGCTCACGCGGCTGCTCTTGCGGTTGCAGAATCGCCGGGGCGAGAATTTAATCCGCTGTTTTTGTGTGGCGGTGTGGGGTTAGGCAAAACCCATCTGATGCAAGCCATTGGGCACTACCGCAGCGAGATTGATCCAGGTGCCAAAATATTTTATGTCTCGACAGAAAAATTTACTAACGATCTAATCGGCGCGATTCGCAAAGACAGCATGCAAAGCTTTCGCGATCATTATCGCGCCGTCGATGTCCTGTTGGTTGATGATATTCAATTTATCGAAGGCAAAGAATATACCCAAGAAGAATTTTTTCATACCTTTAATACGCTGCATGAAACCGGTAAACAGGTAGTTCTAGCGAGCGATCGCCCCCCAAGCCAGATCCCTCGGTTGCAGGAGCGACTCTGTTCTCGCTTTTCGATGGGGTTGATTGCCGATATCCAGCCGCCCGATCTCGAAACGCGGATGGCGATTCTTCAGAAAAAGGCAGAATACGACAATATGCGTCTGCCCCGAGAGGTCATCGAATTTATCGCAGCCCGCTATACCTCTAATATCCGGGAGTTGGAAGGCGCACTGATTCGAGCCGTTGCTTATATTTCTATCTCAGGGTTGCCGATGACGGTCGAAAATATTGCAACCGTGCTTAACCCGCCTGTAGAGCAGGTTGAAGCATCTCCAGAAGCCGTCATTGCAACCGTTGCAGACACGCTCAACGTTTCGATTGACGATCTCAAAAGCAGCTCTCGGCGTCGAGAAATTAGCAGCGCCCGCCAGATTGGTATGTATCTTATGCGGCAGCATACTGACCTGAGCTTGCCCAAGATCGGGGAAGTATTTGGCGGGAAAGACCATACCACGGTGATCTACAGTTGCGAGAAGATTGCTCAACACATTAAATCTGATCCTGAACTGGCGCGTACGATTCGTCAACTGAGCGATCGCATTAATACTGCTGACAAAGAATAATAGAGACACAATGCGTTTAAGTTTAGCTTTCAGCTTTTGCTACGCAACGCTTCGCGAACAGCCTTCTGGTTTCTTCCGCCTTCTGCCCTAATGATTCGTTACGCTGGCGCTTTAGCGTAGCCATGCCTGAAAGGCTATACAGCACCCTACTTCCGCCTTCTGCCTTCTGCCTTCCGCCTTCCGCCTTCCGTCTTCCGCCTTCCGCCTTCCGCCTTCCGCTTTCCGCCTGCCAATATCCACTTGTAAAACTGTCAACATTTCACTGGCTGAATGTGATTTGAAGAGGCTACTCTAGCGGATAATACCAATTCTTCAAAGTAAGGCTACAAATGAATAGGCCAGAACTGCAAGGCCGCTGGCCGTCAATCCAAAATCGCAAATCCAAAATCGAGAATTGGTATAACTCACCTAGCGAGAAAGGGTATGGCGCGAGAGTTAGCAATTTACACGCGAGGGTTAACCAAGCGATTTGACCGGAAGTTTGCCGTTCACAATGTCGATTTAGACGTTGCAACGGGTGAAGTTTATGGGCTGATTGGTCCAAATGGTGCTGGAAAAACCACCTTGATTCGAATGCTGGCAGCGGCAGAAGAACCCACGGTAGGCGAGATTTTTATCAATGGAGAACGCCTATCGCGCGATCGCACTCAGCCCACCCTCAATCGCTACTTGGGGTATCTCCCCGAAGATTTTCCGGTCTATGATGATCTCACCGTTTGGGATTATCTAGATTATTTTGCTCGGCTGTATCACCTCAAGTCTCCCCGTCGCGATCGCCGAATTCGTGACGTGTTAGAACTCGTGCAGCTTTCTCATAAGCGACACAGCATCATTTCGACCCTGTCACGAGGAATGAAGCAGCGATTGAGCCTCGCAAGAACGGTCATCCATGAACCTATTTTGCTGCTGCTAGACGAACCCGTTTCTGGACTAGACCCGATCGCTCGAAGGCAGTTTCGAGACACGATCAAAACATTGCAAGAAGCCGGAATGACAATTCTAATTTCATCGCACGTGTTGAGCGATCTGGCAGAACTTTGCACCTCTATCGGCATTATGGAACTGGGCTATTTGGTTGAGAGTGCTCCTTTGGCTGACTTGTATCAGCGTCTGAGTCGCCAGCAGATTTTGATTTCGACGCTGGGTGATGTCGGCGCGTTGAATAGCGCGTTGAATGCCGAACTCCCCAATCATCCCCATGTACAGCAATGGGATCATTTACCCGGAACTCAGCAGATTAAAGTCTATTTTTCAGGCACCCCTGATGATGCGGCGCACCTGCTGCGATCGCTCGTTAGCTTAGGCATTCCAATCCATGAATTTCACTGCACGCAAGACAACCTCGAACAAGTTTTCTTAAATTTGGGGCATCAACAAGCGTCATAAGCTAAAAATTGACATCTTGGAGGTGCGTTACGCTGGCGCTTTAGCGTAGCCATGCCTGAAAGGCTATACAGCACCCTACATCTGACGTTTAACGCCCCTCAGCGGGCGCATCTTCTTACCTAATACCAATCGTCCATGACGCAGCGGCGTCACCCCCAACGATAAAAATCTATTTTCAGAGCAATTCTTCAAAGTAAGGCTACAAATGAATAGGCCAGACCCCTTGCAAGGCTGCTGGCCGTCAATCCAAAATCGCACATCCACAATCGAGAATTGGTATAACGCCTCCAACGACCCGACGAAAACACTCCTTCACCCTCCACTGACCTATGAACACTGTATTTAACAAGCTCGGCGATTGGAATCCTCAATTGCTTCGAGAACTCAAAGGACGGCTAAAGCCCGCGGGAACTTTGCTGGGCATCGGGATTTCCCTGGTGTTTCAGCTCTTGTTTATGACAGCCAGCTATGGAAAGCTGCCGTCTCCTCAACCTTCTGTACAGACCATTACAAGCCTGTACTGCACCGGCAGGATGGTACAACCCTATGGCACGTATTATGAGTGTCTCAGAGATGCGTCTGGCAATTTCGTTATTAACTGGTCGCTGTGGTGGTTTGATGTCTTCCATGACCTGAGCCTGACCGGCTTTTTTATGTTGGTAATTATGGGAGTCTATCTCCTAATTGGCGACCTGCACCGTGAAGGTCAAAAGGGCACACTCAACTTCATTCGGCTCAGCCCATCATCAACCCGAAATATTTTAATTGGCAAGATGCTAGGAGTGCCTATCATCCTGTACTTAGTAGTAGGGTTGGCGTTGCCGCTTCAAATCTGGGCAGGATTGTCGGCGGGCATTCCAGGCTATCTCATCCTCCTGTTTGATAGTGTGGCGATCGCCGGACTGCATGTGTTCTACAGTGTGGCGATGTTGTTTAGTCTTGCGACTCCGTGGCTAAATAGTGTGCAACCCTGGATCGGCAGCGCCACGGCTGGAATTAGCCTGTTCTTCTTTAGCGTGATTAGCGCAGCTAGTGATTATGGCATTGTGAATTGGTTTAATCTGTTTAACCCTGTCATGCTGACGCCCCATCTTGCTCTCGGTGCCAATCTAGAGGAGAAACTCAATCAGTTGACGCTCATGCATTCGGTCTGGGCATATTTCCAGTTTGATGTTCACTGGTTTTATCTGCCCATTGGCGTAACGGTTGTTGGGGCAGCAGGGTTCATGATTATCAATTACAGCGTGATCAACTACTGGGTGTGGAAAAGTCTAGAGCGATGCTTTAGCAACCCAAACGCGACACTGCTGACAAAACGCGATAGCTATGGGCTGGTGTGCTGTTTTGAGCTACTAATCTTAGGATTTATCATGCAGCCCAACGCCATTGTTTCCGATTCGCTCCAACAACGCCAGATTGACATTAGCAACTTTTCCTTCCTGTTTATTCTGAATTCGATCCTGGTGATGGGGCTGATTGCGGCGTTGTCACCCCATCGGCAGACGCTGCTTGACTGGTCACGCTATCGCCGTGAACAGGGTCGCAAGCCCAGGCTACGGCTGAGTTCTACTCTCATTCAAGATTTGCTTTGGGGCAATCAAAGCCCTGCGCTAGTGGCGATCGCCGTCAATCTTGCGATTATTCTGAGCGCGATCGCACCGTTTTTGATGTGGAGGCTAAACGACTTGTTTAGCTTAGAACAAATCATCGTGGGTTTAGCGATGACTAGCATGATGCTGCTCATCTACGCGGCGATTGCTCAACTAGCGCTGACCATGAGAACACCACGACGGATAGCGTGGAGCATGGGATTAGTTTTCTCAGCCATCGTGGCTCCATTTTTTATCATTCTGGTCAGTTCTAAAATCTATCCCATTGCAGAACTATGGCTGTTTAGCGTGTTCCCGTGGTTTACCCTAAGTAGCGTGTTTGCACCTGCAATTGTGACGACCTTTGTTGCCCAACTCGGCATTCTAAGTACCTTGAGCGCATGGTTAACGCGCCATCTTCACAAAATAGGAGAGTCAGAAACCAAAGCGCTACTCACCGAAAAATCTATCTGAGGAAACTTAATGGAGCGAACTTTCGTCACAGGAAGCAAAATCCTGGGAGAATTAGGGTATGGGTTCCGTCTACCAAATCGTCACTACGGTGAGCATTCTCACCGCCAGCTTTGCGATGCCGACTGTGGCTCTTGCTGAACGCCCTGCTGTGCTAATCGCGCAGGCGAGCGCCAATGAATTTTATGCAGACGGCATCGAAGAGTTGCAAAAAGAAGACTACGAAGACGCGATTGAAGACTTTAGTCAGGCGATCGCGCTTGATGCAAATTATGCAGATGCGTATGCCAATCGAGGGTTTGCCCGCGCTGCTCTAGGCAATTACCAAAGTGCGATCGCTGATTTTGATCAGGCCATCCAGCTCGACCCAAGCAATGCAGATGCCTATCGAAATCGAGGCATTGCGTATTATCAGACCGGGGATGAATCGTCTGCGATCGCCGATTTAAACCAAGCTCTCCAGCTTCAGCCCGACGATGCGACTGCCTATCTGTATCGAGGCATTGTCCACGTGTCGATGGGCGACACCAGTTCTGCGATGGCTAACTTCAATCAAGCGATTCAGCGTCGTCCAGAGTATACCGAAGCCTATACTCATCGAGGCACTGCCCATCTGGCGGTCAATCAGTATGACCAAGCCGTAGCAGACTTTGATCACGCCATTGAGCTCAATCCTGACTATGCGCCTGCTTATCTGGGCCGAGGGACTGCCTATTATCAGGCGGGCAATCTAGAAGCAGCCGTGACTGACCTCGATCAAGCCGTGCGAGAAAACAATGATCTCGCGCCCGCGTATTTCAATCGAGGCATCGTCTATGCTGTAATGGGCGAGTATTCAGACGCCGTTAACGATTTTGATGATGCCATTGACAGGCAGCCTGCCTATGCAGAAGCCTATCTAAATCGGGGGGTCATCTGGGCATCGGTGGGCGATCGCCGACAAGCCATGACCGATTACAACCAGGCGATCGCCATTAACCCAAACTACGCCGAAGCCTACAAAGCACGAGGCGATTTGAAAGCCGAGATTAACGATCATTCGGGTGCAGTTGAAGACTATACGCAGGCGATTACCCTGAATCCGAACTATGCCCAAGCCTATCAAGGGCGTGCCGATGCTCATCTAGCACTCGATCAGCGATCGCAAGCGCTACAAGACTATAGCCAAACCCTTCGCCTCAATCCTGATAATGCAGCAGCCTATCGGCATCGAGGCGATATTCGGCTAAGCCAAGGGGATACTCAAGGCGCACTCGATGACTATAACCAAGCCATCCAGCGAGACGAGCAAAGCGCCGACGCCTACTATGGTCGAGGATTGATTCGCGCTAGTATGGGCGATCGCAATGCAGCAATAGCTGATTTTCAAAAGGCGGGTGATCTCTATCGTCAGCTCGGACGAGCGCAGGGCTATCGAAATACGATTCGAGAACTGTCGAGACTGAGGTGATCATGTAAGCGCTTTGATGTAAGCGCTTCGAGCCCGTAGGGCTCAGATTTGTGTGGTGAACCCGCGCGGCGCGCGGGTTCACCACACGTTTAGCGTCCCAACGCGAGAGCGTAAGGCGATATACGATATGGGCATCTCGATTGTCTGATGGCAGTCAAGATACCCATATCGGGCAAAACTCTGGATGCATTCACGCTACACTCATTCTTACTTGATAGCTTCGCTAGTCACCAACACTCCGGGTTCTTTTTGAATCGGCAGCGTATTGAGCACATCCATCTGAGCGCAATACTTTAAATCATCAATGCAATTGAGGCGCACTAATCGTTTACCGTGACTCGCATGGTACATCAGGTCAAGTAACCGATCCTGCCATTGACGATATAAAGAAATAGCCCCAGTCACTTCATCGTTTCCAGCGATATCGACCTCGTGTTCTCCGGTCAGTGCTGATAGGCGCCGGATTAAGCTATGGGCGATCGCCCCTCCACACACCGTATCTTCGAGTGAATAGCTTCCTTCCCATCCTGAGCCGACGATCCAAACCGTTTCGGGGCGATGCTCAAGCAGATACGACACAGCAGCATTGCAGTTGACCAAGGCTGCTGTTAATACAACCGACGCATCTTGAATTCTTTCTAGACACCGCGTGCCGTTGGTCGTACTGATAAAGAGGCGCCGCCCTTTGACTTGGTCTGGAGTGCACTCTAACGGCGAATTTCCCAAATCACATCCATCGATCTTGGCGCCTCCCCTTTCTCCAGCTCGAACTCGCGTCTCAGCAGACCATTTCTCACTGACTCGCATCAATGTATCAATATTGCTAAATGCCTGAACTGCTTCGGCGCCATTCGCTAAGGCGGAGGCAATCGTTGTTGTAGCTCGCAAGACATCAACGGCGATCGCACAATCAGGAACCTTTTCAATCGGAACGAGTTCGGGAGTATGGAAAATAAATAATTTCACGAGTCATTCAAGTCCTAGAAACTGAGAAATTTACAGTAAGACGTGCCGAGAACCATTCTAGAGTGAGTCGGTTATCACTCAATCAAAATGATGAGTGCAAATCTTTTGCAAGATCATCAATTCATCTCCATTCCCCTTAACATAAATCTAGGCTCTACGGATTTGGCTTTACAATCCGTGACTGGTCTGACAAAGTCGGCAGTGGCTAAAGTCGTTACTAAGAGACACCTCATGTTAAAGCAATTTGTGATTCATGGATCTATTCTGATGTTGCTCCTCGGAGCAAGCTTGCCTGCGTATGCTCAAGAACAAGCCCCCGCGCTATCGTCTCCTGAAAGTCTGGTAGCTCAGCAGAGTGAGCCGTCTGCCGTTAGTGACGAAGAACTCGATCAATTCATCACTGCTGTGGTGCAAATGGAATCGATTCGGGCAGATGCTCGCCAAGAAGCAGTCACCGTGATCGAATCTGAAGGGCTCACGACCCAGCGATTTGGCGAAATTCTCGAAACTCAGCGCAATCCGGAGGCAGAGGTAAGCTCTGAAGTCTCCGACAATGAATTGGCTGACTTTCAGCGTGCTCTCACTCAGATTGCTGATATTCAAGACAGCGCTCGGTCAAAAATGCGCGATGCGATTGAAGCTCAGGGAATGGAGGTTGAGCGCTTTGATGAAATTGTTGAAATTGCTCAGACAGATCAAACTCTCCAGCAAGAAATTGAGCGCAGATTAGAGACTCAAGGATAAGGTATCAGATGGATCACCCATCTTGAGACAGGATGATCGTTTAGATCGTCCTGTTTTTTAATGAGCAGCCACTAGAGCAGGATAGAAGCGATCGCTCGTGCTTCCAGGTACAATAACATCCGTCCTTTGCTACCTGTAGAAATGCGCCACTATGGACTACCAAGAAGCCGGAGTTGATATCGAAGCGGGGCGAAATTTCGTCCAGCGGATTCGTCAGATGGTCGAAAGCACCCATCGCCCAGGGGTGATTGGCACCTTCGGAAGCTTCAGCGGGCTGTTTCAACTTCCTGGAGGCTACGATGAACCCGTTTTGGTCTCGGGCACAGACGGAGTGGGCACCAAACTGAAACTCGCGCATCAGCTCGATCGCCACGATACGGTGGGCATCGACCTCGTAGCGATGTGCGTCAACGATGTGCTGACCTGCGGCGCAGAACCGCTGTTCTTTTTAGACTACATTGCCACGAGCACTCTCAATCCTGAGCAGCTTGCTCAAGTCGTCTCAGGGATCACCACCGGATGCCGTCTGGCGGGGTGCGCCCTGCTTGGGGGAGAAACGGCGGAAATGCCAGGGTTTTATCAGCCTGGAGACTACGACCTCGCAGGGTTTTGTGTGGGCATTGTTGAAAAACGCCAAATCTTAGACGGCTCTCAGGTCAATCTAGGGGATATTGCCATTGGGCTAGCCAGCCAAGGGGTGCATAGCAATGGGTTTAGCCTGGTGCGAAAAATCATTGATGATAGGGGGATAAACTTGGGCGATCGCCCGTCCCAGCTAGCTGGCAAAACCCTTGGAGAAACGCTGCTAACGCCGACCCAAATTTACGTAAAATCGGTGCTAGCTGCGCGTCAACAGGGGCTAAATCTTCACGGCATGGCCCACATCACCGGAGGCGGGCTTCCCGAAAACCTGCCCCGCTGTCTGGGTGAGCATCAGTCGATTCAGCTCTATCCCCAAAGCTGGTCAATCTTGCCGATCTTTCATTGGATTGCAGAAACTGGCAACGTCGCTCAAGCCGATATGCTAGAGACGTTTAATATGGGAATCGGATTCGTCATTCTGGTCTCTCCGGATCAAGCTGAGCAGGCAATTCGCTGGTTTGAGTCAGAAAACATTGCGGCTTATCCGATCGGAGAAGTGAGTAGCGGCACAGGCAACCTGATCATGGCTGATACCAATTCTCGATTTTAGATTTGCGATTTTGGATTGACGGCCACCAGCATTGCAAGGGTTCTGGCCTGTTTATTGGTAGCCTTACTTCGAAGAATTGGTCTGACTAGTAGATAGCGCGATCGCCCCTACAACGACTGTCGCTGCTCGCTTAAAATGTTGGATTCAAGATATCCTACTGTTGAGCGATCGCCTGATCCAACATTTTAAGTGTGGCGCACTACTTTATTGACTACTTCAACAATTCGCGCGATCGCCAGCGAATCAAGTAGCTCATTACTTCACCTTCCTCTGGCGTCATCACGATGCCGGAGGAGGGCACTGTGATTAACTGACTCCATAACCCTTGCTCCACATAGTTGAGCACGTGCAAGCTGTTTATCGCTTGTCGCACTCCTGCACGAGAACCGAGCAAAATATGGCGCAAGGGTTCTCGGCTGGGTGGAGCAGACGGGGATGCGATCAATAGCGGGTCGGTCGCCTCACTGGGAGAGCGAGGCGAGGATAGATACGGTACTAACATTGAGGGATTCCTCCAACGTAATGGGGTAGGAATCCCAAAAATTTAGCCACCCCAGACATGGTGCAGTGCGGGGCGGCCTCAGGTAACATAGGCACATCCTCCGCGACAGGTCATCTCTATCGTGGGGGTCAGGTATCGGGAGTTGGTGCAAACAACTCTCGGTACCGCCTGACTAAATTTTTGGGGAACCAAGCTGCCAGACAAACAGCTATAGCATCCAACGCTATCGGATTTGGGGAGGCGAGTCAAGTCAAAATGGCTACCAAACTTCAGCCATATCTAGATAGAATCCATTCATGACAGACCTGCACATGTTTTTAATGCAACGCTCAGTCTCTGGCTCCTGCGGGGGTCGGGCGATCGCTGAAACCCGCATTCTTTCGTTGACCTCCGTGGATCGACTACTGGCAGGGAGTTTCAGACGTTTTCCACAGGCTCTTATTGACAGGATTCTCAATTATTTCTTGAAAATGTTGACCTCCGCGGATTTAGGGGTTTAGAATGCATGCAGGCTAAGGCTTCTAGAGGCCAGCCCTTCCCACTCGCTGGGAAACAAATTGAATGGAAACGGGCGTTGGAATACGTAGATGACCGTAAACAACCGTTCTTCTTCCCACTCGCTGGGAAACAAATTGAATGGAAACTGCAAGTGCACCGCTTTCTCCACCTTCTTTTTTACTTCCCACTCGCTGGGAAACAAATTGAATGGAAACTCTCGAAGGAGCAACATGGGAGGTTGCAATTGATTAACTTCCCACTCGCTGGGAAACAAATTGAATGGAAACGCCATGGTATTACTACATGAGCCACAAAAGTTACCTTCCCACTCGCTGGGAAACAAATTGAATGGAAACAAGTCTGGGAAAAGCCCTAGGATCGTAAAACTTGAAGGCTTCCCACTCGCTGGGAAACAAATTGAATGGAAACGAAGGAAAGGGAACATACCGATCTAGTTGGGGATGTCCTACTTCCCACTCGCTGGGAAACAAATTGAATGGAAACTTGCCAGAGTGATCTGTATCACCCTAATCTTTGTCAGCATATCCCTTCCCACTCGCTGGGAAACAAATTGAATGGAAACACAATGAAAGACGGAGGACGAAGGGCGGAGAACGGAGAATAGAATCGGAGGCAACCAGGGAAGGGCGATCCTTGTCTGTTTCTAGTTGTCTTTAGTTCTCTATCTTCCGCCTTCCGTCTTCCGCCTTCTGCCTTTCATTTGCAATATAATGACAGCAGTCTTAACAAACACATCCTGATATAGAACGAGCATTCCCAAAGCACCTATTGAGGAGCGTCAAATGACTTCTGTTGCGCTAAACCTCAAACCCATTACTCATCTATCTCGTGAGCAGTTTTACGCGCTGTGTCAAGCGAATCCAGACCTCAAGCTTGAACGATCTGCCCAAGGAGACTTAATCATTGTGTCACCCGTTGGAGGAACTGGAGGAAGCCAAGAAGCCGATTTGCTCATCGACTTAGGGCTCTGGAATCCAGGGTAAGCGCAAGAAAACCATCGAAAAATTGTGCTAGGTTGCGAGCCCTGCGGCAAGGACAGAGAGCATGTAATCAGGACTCATCGAAGCTCGCTTTGCCTTCTGCTTGAGACTTCGTTTCTTT
>JBNPEB010000048.1:0-21090 GCA_051117335.1 Elainellaceae cyanobacterium | reverse complement strand
TTGTTCCGAGTTCTCAGAGGCAATGGATAGAAGCGGTGAGCCGCGCTTACGGTCGGACTATGATGAAAATCATCATGAACTAGGGGACGTGGGTCTACCGCTCCTACCTCTAAACATACAAGGGGACTGAAACTTTGGAAGAGAGAAGAGAGAAGGCGGAAAACGGAGGAGAGCGGTAGAGACACTATTTCGATGGGCGATCGCACTTTTCCGTCTTCGTTCTTCCGTCTTCCCCTTCGCTCTTCTGCCTTCCCTCTTCCACCCTCATTCTTCCGTTCTTCCACCCTTCCCTCTTCCACCCTCATTCTTCGGCTTTTCCTCTCCGCCCTCATTCTTCCGTCCTCGCTCTTCCTAACTGGGGACTGAAACGGTAAACAAGGCAGAAGGGTAAAGGCAGAAGGCAGAAAGGGAAATCGGTCAAAGAGTAACGCGATCGCTCATTGAGGTGTGTGACAAAGGCGATCGCAGTTTTCTGTTGTCCTTATATCCTTCTGACTTTTGATTTCTGCCTTTAAGACGCGATCGCCATTCTAAATGGGGTTCTTCCATTTTTTACTCACACCGGAGGGGAGGGTGGGTGATGCTTTCTCCCTTTTGCTATACCAGTTGTTTCGTGACTTGTTGCCACTGAAGGTGAGCATGCCCTTTTCTTTGGCGATCGCTCCGTCAAAGATGCGAGGAAGCACCCGATTGAGATTTGGTACTCCTGGATTCGAGTGCGCTCATCTCGCCGCTATGAGGTGATTGTGGCACCCTGGGCGTACCATGTAGTCAAAGACAAAGTGCTGCGACTAGCGAGAGAAGGGAACGTAGAGGCGATCGCCGAGCAACTGCAATCCCTGAGGTGGATCAACTATCCTGGGGTCAATCGCCAGAAGCACAAGATGATTGCAGAAGCGAAAAAACTTCTGAACCGTCGAGGAAAACAACTGACCTTACCCTTGGACAAAACTGGATGAACTGGGCATCTCATCCACCCGTTTCTTACAGGATTGAAAATTGTTCCACGGGTTCAGACCCCCAAGTCGTGACCTAATCTGAGGCTTGTAAGGTGTTGATTTTTCAACATGCAAACAGCGTTTCCAGAGTTTTGCCCAAAATTGTTCCACGGATTTGAGGGTTCCTCAATCCAAAATTCAGAATCTAAAATCCCAAATTCCATCAGCTTTCATCTCCCTCAGAAAAGATAGCTTCCACATCCCTGGCTCCGTGGAGAATTCGGACAATTTCGAGGCCCTCAGGAATGAGTCGGTAGTAAATGAGATAGGGGTTCACCACAAAACTTCGGAGTCCAGGAATCAGCTTATCTCTGCGTCTCCCTAATTCCTGAAACTGAGTCAGTGAAGGGAATTGCTGCGCAATCTGCTCGACCATTCCATCGGCAATCTCAAGGCTACTCGCAGTGCCAGCGACGTGTGCCCAAATCTCCAAGAGGTCTTGCTCCGCTTGTTTGGATAACCGAAACTCACTCATGGAGCAAAATTAATCTTGAGCAGTCTGTTGCGATCGCCCTTGCTGCTTCACCCTCTCCACCAAGGTTCCTAACGTGTCAGTGGTGTAAGTGCTGTATTCCCCGGCTTCCAGTTGATCGATGCCCACTTGCAGGTCTTGTTTCAATGCGTCGAGTTTCAAAGCCTGAAGTTCTTCTTCTAGCTGATGCAGCTTGTCTTGAATGTCTTGAAACGCATCCGCATCCTGCACCACAATAGTTGCTTCTCCATTCACTGTGAGCACCATCGGCTGTTTGCTTTGCTTCAGTTGCTCGATGTACTCCTTCGAGTTCCGTCTGAAGTCGGTCAGAGAGTGAATGTGATTGACATGAACCATAGCCGCCTCAGCACGTAATTCGTTCCTCATTTGATGCTAACGATCGCTCTTGAGTTCTGCAAGCTTTTTCTTTCTTTATCTGTAATTTTCTAAACTGTGGATTCAAGTGGGTTCTTCATTCCCTATCTGAAACCCCGATACTCTATTGCGAGTTCCAGCAAGGCGATCTAAGGCAGCTTTCAATCGTTGATATCCGTCCCCATCGGTTTGGCGATTGGTCACTGTGAGTAAGTCATAGGCCGTCAATCTCACCGTTCGATTAATGTCTTTTCGGTTCCGATTCACAGCCTCTACGAGCTGGCTGATGCAGTAAATCAGCACATCCTTATCCAGAATCGTGGCATGACCCAGAACGCTTGGGATGATGGTGACGGTGTTGCCTTTGTGTTCATAGGTGCGAATCCGGGTATCCGGTTTGGTTGAAAGAACAAACATAGGATGTTCCATTTATCGACCCAACAGCCCCGGCGATACTTTGACCCAAAGGCGTTACAGGATTTAGCCGTATCAATCCGAACGCATGGAATTTTAACGCCATTGCTGGTTCGTCCGGTTGGTAAGGATGGTTACGAATTAGTGGCTGGAGAAAGGCGCTTTCGATTAGCCCAGGAACTTGGACTGGAAGAGGTTCCGGTACAGATACGGGAGCTATCGGATACCGAGGCAGCAGAGGTAGCACTGCTAGAGAATTTGCAGCGGGAAGACCTGAACCCAGTAGAGGAAACCGAGGGAATTTTGGAGCTGTTGGAACGGAAACTACAGAAGAGCAAAGAGGAGATCCTTGCTTTACTCAATTGTGCAGCTCACCCAAAGCGAGCGTCTGTGCAAAACGTTTTGCACAGCCCAGAGTGGAAGACTGTGGAGGCCGTCTTTACCTCAGTCGGACGATTCAGCCCCAATAGTTTTCGGGCTAGTCGAGTGCTTGCTGAAGTTGCCAGAGGATATTCTGGTAGCCTTGCGGCAAGGAAAGATTGAGTACACGAAGGCTCAGGCGATCGCTCGTCTCAAAAATCCACAGCAACGGGAGAAGGTTTTGGAAGAGGCGATCGCCAATCAACTGTCGTTGAAGCAAATCAAGCAACGACTGCACCAAGCTCAGACCAAAAGGCATCCGGAGAAAATAGATAATTCTCTGGAAGTTCGATGGATGAAGGCATATTCACAACTCAAAAAAACTAATCTCTGGGCGGAATCTGATGAAAGAGCCCAACTTGAGCGAATTGTGGTTGAGTTAGAAAGCTTGCTGCTAAGCCACAATGCTAGCCTCGACAGAACGGCTATCGACCGATAGTCAAAATATTAAGAAAACATTCCCAAATTACCCCAACTCTTAGCAAAACTTAGAACACAAGAACTAGTAAAGCATCCGTTACCTCCATAGCCAAAAGCCTCAGAGCATATGTGCTCCGAGGCTTTCAAAACTTTAAGCGGGTGGCGGGAATCGAACCCGCATCATCAGCTTGGAAGGCTGAGGTTTTACCACTAAACTACACCCGCATACACGCGCGATCGCCCATCGCCCATAGCCACTGCAATCGCTCAGCATATGCAAGACTAACATAGATTCTAACAAATTCGCTATTTGAGTTGAGGGTCACGCTGCGAACCAGACATGAGCGAGACGCTTACGCTCGCCTCAGACAGATTCTCTAAACCAGTGCCATCTGGCTTTGCGATCGCGTTCAATTCAAGCTCTCATCATCATCGGCTCGTGTAATTTGAAGCTCCACCGCAACATAGCTTAATTCCGGTGTGATGCCATCTCCACTCGACGGAGGCACAAACGTATTCTGCCACTCTTTGATCAGACAGACCGCAAGCTGATCATAGGTCGGGCTGCCCGTCTGCTGCATGACCTGTGGGGGGTTGTCTTCCGCCAGCGAAACCCTGGCATTTTGATTGTCAATCGTTTCTAGCGTGACAGCCAATCGAACCACCTGTCCCAAATACCTCATATCTTGCGGATTGAGCAAACAGCGTGAATTCATGGGGTCAAGGGCGAAGGTCTGCTCTCGCTGATCGTCAGAAATATCTGGAGGAATGTCGGTGGGTTCGTCGGGCATAAGCGAGACGACGCTGAGAATGCGAGCCTCAATTTGGGTGGGCGTCGGATTAGTGGCGATCGCTGTTTCGTTAGATGGCGGCAGCGGAGCATCCGTTATATTGCCCGGATTCACGGGAGGCTGCGGATTGATGTCGGGAGGCAACTCATTGGGATCAAATGGAGTGGATTCAACTTGTGGCAGGGTGTCTGAAGTAATGGGTGCTGGTGAGTTAGAGGCTATATTCTCGGATTCAGGGTTCTCGGATTCAGGATTCTCGGATTCGGGGACATCGCGTTGATCGGGTAGATTACTCTGATCTGGCGTTTGCGTCGGGAGGGTAGGCTCTATACCTGGTGATGTATCAGGAGTCGTCAGCTCAGCATTTGGAGCAACTGCAATCGAGTCATCTCCTTGAGCCACCGTAGAATCGACTGACCCGGAGGCGGTCGTTGAATCAAGTGAGGGCGCAGACAAATCAATGTCTGGACGGGTGAAATCAGATGAGGAGGGATTAGCCGCAGAACGGGGAGTTGACGATGTGGAGGATGGGGCTGCCGATACTTCTAGATCGGGTTCAAGCTCGATAAATTCGATGGGAATTGAAGAGTTTCCCGCAGATGGAGCAGACGACAATCGCACCACGAGAAACCAAACTGCACTGGCTGCCAGCAAATGAAGTGCGATCGCCCCTGTAATGACCGACCACCAGAGATTTGCATCGATGGAATGCTGCCGCTGTCGTTCGAAGACAGAAACATAGGAAGCGGGTGACTGTTTATCGGTCAAGGGTGTCATGCTGATGGTCAAACGTGGTAGATGATGTCAATCTGCGATCGTCCTTTAGCAGAGTTAAAGACGACCTCTATCTCAAAAAGTGTCCTGGGAAATTGTCCTGGGACAGACAGGGATAGCGTTCCCATTGGTGAGGGGCGATCGCGCACTGTTTTTACGAAAATGGACGAAAAATAGAATCAGCACTGCACCCACGTCCATCACTTTGCTATGATGGATCAGCCAAGTGCGGATGTGGCGGAATTGGTAGACGCGCTAGATTTAGGTTCTAGTGCCGCAAGGCGTGGGGGTTCAAGTCCCTTCATCCGCATTCGAATGATTCACATTAGTGTTTAGGGTTTTGGTTGCGGGCATCTGATGAGTATTCGACCATTTCATCTTGCATTTCCGGTTCATGATTTGGCAGCCACGCGCCACTTTTATGAAACGGTTTTAGGATGTAGCATTGGTCGCACAGCCGCTACATGGGTTGATTTCAATATGTTCGGGCATCAAATTACCGCGCATCTTTGCACCGAATCGGTCGCGACGATGCATACCAATGATGTTGATAATCGGCACGTTCCCGTCCAGCACTGGGGGGTCATTTTAGACATAGACCAGTGGCATACTCTAGCTGAGCGGCTTAGGAAATACGATATCTCGTTCATCATTGAGCCTCATATTCGGTTTCAAGGCGAGGCTGGAGAACAAGCCACGATGTTTTTTCTCGATCCAAACGGTCATGCCTTAGAGTTCAAAGCCTTCCAGCAGGATGGCGCCATTTTTGCATCATGACGATGTCTCAAATCAGCTATTTCTAGACTAGAAAGGAAACATCTCCACCTAATCAATCGGCGTCAAGGTGCCCAAATCAGCTGGATAAACCGCCCGACAAGCCAGGCGAGAAGGGTGTAGACAAGCATGGCAATGATTAGATTGACATCAAAAATCGACTCTCCACCCCTCAGAGTCGGGCTGATAAACAAGGTCGAGAATGGGGCGACAAAAGGGGCTGAAAAGTCATAGATGACTCTGGCAAATAAATTCTCCTGATTTGCGCCAAACAATCGCAAAATAAATCGAAGCGCTAGCAAAATCAGGAGCGCGCCTACGATGTAATAAACGATATTGACTGCACGGTTAACAACGGACTCTCTTCTCGCTCTGGCGAGGCGATTTTCGTCTTCTCGCAAGCGTCGTTCTTCCTCGCGGATGCGTTGCTCTTCGCGAAGCAAACGCTCGTGTTCGTTGACGCGCCGTTGTTGCGGATTTTGAGGGCGAAATTCTTCTGATTCATTTGGAGCATCATCAAAGGGCTTTTTATCGTCTTCCATAGTCCACTTCCTAATAAGTTCCACGTCATGATCTACACTAAGATGCCCTGAAAGTCTTTGCGTCAGCCAAATGATTGGTTTTGCGTCAACTGGATGAGAAAGGCGAATCCTGGTTAAAAAAGTTCACTGGTAACAGATTACAAGATTGTCTGAGTGTCTAGAGCACGATTATTCTACTCAGAACGGCTAGATTCTCCGTTGGGCGGTGGGGCTTCAGTATCTCGCTGGGGAGTTTCATCAGACTCTTCGGAGTTTAAATCTTCGGTTTCCGATGGAGGACTTGCATTCTCACGGGCAGGAGCGATCGCCCGCTGGTCTTCTTCATTGATTAAGTCTTGAAGGGCTCCTGCCAAAATTGCGATCGTTTCCCGACGAGTGTTGACTTGCTCAGCGACTTCGGTAATTCGAGTTTCTAACTCTTGAAGCTGCTCTTGATTGGTTCGGATATCGGTTACGATCCGTTCCGGAAAACGATTGCTGAGCGAATTTAGCCGCGATTCGACCTGCTCAATCCGCTCGACTGCAACCGACTCAGTGGCGATCGCCTCGACTTGTTGCGCCAGTCGTTCTTGATCGGATCGCAAGCTAAACGACAACCAGCTAATCACCCCGCTAGCAATGGCGATCGCCCCGACTAGTGCTACCGTTAGCCAATAAATGTGCCCACGCAGATGCGACACATCTTTGTTTACTTTATTGGTTTCAGATAGATAGGCTAATTTCAGTTCTAATAGTTCTTGGGCTAATCCTTCTAGCTTCTGATGCTCAAAATGATAGAAATTTGCGCCAGGCTGATTTGATTGCTCACGACTCACCGGAACAAGTTCGCTGCCCGACGTCTGATCGTGACTGTCATTTGGAGTAGAGTCAGAGTTTTCTTGAAATAGATCGTCAGACATGAGAATCATCGATAAACATATTACGATGCAGGTTGTTCGTCATCCGTGGGGTTGTTATTGGTGATATTAGGCTGTTGGAGCTGTTGCTTAACGTCTTGCAGCTGGTTGTGCGTCAAAATCAACCCAACTGTGAGTGCGATCGCCACTCCTCCCAAAACGATGACGGCGATCGCCAGCCACACTTGCAATCGATGCGTAGATGTTTTGAGCGATCGCAAATCATCCTGAGTCTCACTCAAAAACTTCATCGCTCTCAAGTCAGACCAGACGGTATATTGCCGAGGCTGATTTTCTCCTTGCTGATGTTGGGCCATTCAATACCTAGGCAAACTGCATCGGTGCTATTCTCGCGTTAATTCCGTCGATGTATGGTGAATCGGCTAACAAGGTTTACAAAAATTAGCGTCATCATCTCAACTTCATTCAGCGGTAGCCAATTTGAATTTATGATGATCAAGCTCGAATTAGGTCGCAAATCCCGATTTATCTATGATTATCTCGAATTCAATACCGTAATCGTCATTTTTGAAGCTCTAAACTATTCAAACGCCTTTAAACGTTGATTGAGAAACCTTATACATAGTGGATTGCGTCTTCTATGCAAATAGGTGCATATTAGCTGTCAACCAGTTGAGTCTTTATTTCAATACGGCTTTATCTCGATACTCCGCAATCTTTCCCGCTTGCTGCTTACCCATCGTCTAAAGCACCTATGACCGATTTTGTGGACCCAATTTTTCTGACGCTCGCCATTATCGTCTTAGCATTGGTGAGTTTCATCGCAGAATGGCTACCTGTCGACCTAACTGCCCTTGCAGTCGCAATTCTCTTGATGGTGTTGGGCTTAGTCACTCCTGAGGAAGGAATCTCTGGATTTGGAAACTCCGCCACAATCACCGTCATGGCTATGTTTATCTTAAGTGCCGGAATTTCTCGAACGGGGATCATTCAGCAAGTTCGAGATTTTCTTATGAATTGGGGCGGGAAACGGCTTCCCCAACAGATCTTCGTGTTGGGCATGATTGTGGGGCCAATTACCGCATTTATCAACAACACAGCAGTCGTCGCAGTTTTTCTGCCCATCGTCGAAGACTGGTGCAAAAAGCAAGGAATCTCACCCTCTAAAATGCTGATCCCCTTGTCGTATTCCACCATTATGGGAGGCATGTTAACCGTCATCGGCACGTCCACCAACGTCTTGGCGAGTGGGTTATCCAAGCAGTTGGGATATGGAGAGTTTGGGCTATTTCAGTTCACTGGGTTGGGCGTTGTGATTTTTATCATAGGAATGACCTACCTGGCCCTGGTGGCGCCCCGATTGCTTCCGGCTCGCCGAGCATCATCCAATGATTTTATCAGCGGCGACTATGCCCTCAAAGAATATGTCAGCGAAGTCGTGATTACGCCTGGATCTAGCCTGGTGGGTCAGACGCTCCGCTCGAGCGGAATTCAGCGGAAGTTTGATGTTGACATATTAGAGATCATTCGGAATGGCAGCCACTTTGCTCAACCGTTAGCGGATAAGCCTTTGATGGCAGGCGATATCTTGCTGGTGCGCGGCAGCAAAGATGATTTATTGAATATCCGGGAGGAGAAAGGATTAGAAATCTTACCCGATGTGCAATTTGGGCAAGAATCTATAGAGACGGAGCTAAGTTCTGGTGAGGAAAGCATTGCAGAGGTTCTGATTTTGTCCAATTCTCGCTTGAGCGGGTCAACGCTCAAAGAAATCCGCTTTCGACAGCGCTATAACGCGACTGTTCTCGCTATTCGGCGAGGTCAAGAACTCATCCGAGACCGTCTGGGTAAAGTGTCGCTCCGTTTCGGCGATTTGCTGCTGGTGCAAGGTCCGCGAGAGAGTTTTGTGGGTCTTCAGACGACTCGTGAGCTTCTAGTGCTAGAACAGCGCGATGTCGAAACATTGCGACAAGATAAAGCCGGAATTGCGATCGCCATTATTTTAGGAGCCGTTGTACTTGCTGCGTTCAATATCATGCCCATTATGGTCAGCGCTTTGGCAGGCGTGGTGCTGATGATTATCACTGGCTGTCTTAAACCTGGAGAAATCTATGGCGCTGTCCGGTGGGACATTATTTTCTTACTGGCAGGGCTGATCCCACTCGGAATTGCGATGGATAAATCAGGCACGACCAGGTGGCTTGCCGACCAACTGCTTGCCTTGGGTGGAGATCTCTCCGGGTATTGGATTTTGACCTTTTTCTTCATCGCCACCTCGTTGCTCACCGAAATTATTTCAAATAATGCATCCGTTGTGCTGATGATCCCGGTTGCGGTTGAGGTTGCAAAAACTCTAGAACTCAATCCACTGGCGTTTATGTTTGCAGTTACCTTTGCTGCATCGAATAGCTATATGACTCCGATCGGCTATCAAACCAACACGATGGTCTATGGTGCAGGTGGGTATAAGTTCTTAGACTTTGTCAGGGTCGGAGCGCCGCTTAACATAATGATGGCGATCGTGACTCCCCTGATGATTGTTTGGATTTATGGACTATAGTTCCAAATCCCTCTGAGGAAACGGTAGGATCATCATGACAGAGAACAACGCACGCCGTTCGTCAGGTTAATGGTGATTCAAAAAACAATTCAGCGTATCAGCCAGTTGGGGCAGTTAGGGTCTAACGAACAGCGCAAATGGGACCCCATCGTCAAAGAATTTGAACACGTTGTAGGCAAAAAGGGTGTTATCCGCCGTCGAGACGAGTTGCTGGTTTATGAATGTGATGGGCTGACGAGCTATCGCCAACGCCCTGAGGTAGTGGTGCTTCCCCGCACTACTGAGCAAGTCGCAGACATCGTCAAAGTGTGCGATCGCCATGATGTGCCGTTTATTGCCCGGGGAGCGGGGACTGGCCTATCCGGTGGAGCCTTACCCATCGAAAACTGCGTGCTCATCGTCACAGCGTTGATGAAGAAGATCCTAGACATTGATCTGGAGAATCATCAAGTTGTCGTCCAACCGGGCGTTATTAACAACTGGGTCACCCAAGCCGTCAGCGGCAGCGGCTTCTACTACGCACCCGATCCCTCAAGTCAGGTCGTGTGTTCTATCGGCGGCAATGTTGCCGAAAACTCTGGAGGTGTTCACTGCCTTAAGTATGGAGTCACCACCAATCATGTCCTGGGGCTGAAGCTGGTGTTACCCGACGGATCGATTGTGGATGTCGGGGGGCGAGTTCCTGAAATGCCAGGGTATGACCTAACTGGGCTGTTTGTCGGCTCTGAAGGGACGTTGGGAATTGCAACCGAAATTACGTTAAGGATTCTCAAAGCACCTGAAGCGATTCACGTTTTACTGGCCGACTTCATGACGATTGAAGCTGCGGGGCAAACTGTTTCTGACATTATTGGCGCTGGCATCATCCCGGCTGGAATGGAGATGATGGACAATTTCAGCATCAATGCCGTTGAAAATGTCGTCGAAACAAACTGCTATCCCCGCGACGCGACCGCTATTTTGCTGATTGAAATCGACGGATTAGACGTAGAAGTTGCTGAAAATGCGGCCAGAATCGAAACGATTTGCCGCAAAAATGGAGCGCGAAGCATTACCACTGCCACCGATCCTCAAGAACGGTTGACCCTGTGGAAAGGACGCAAAGCCGCGTTTGCCGCGATGGGCAAAATTAGCCCAGACTACTATGTTCAAGATGGGGTCATCCCGCGCACCAAGCTGCCTTATGTGCTTCAAGAAATTGCTGCCTTGGGCAAAAAACACGGCTACGCGGTGGCAAACGTGTTTCACGCAGGCGATGGCAACCTACATCCGCTCATTCTCTACGACAATTCAGTTCCAGGGCAGCTTGAAGCCGTCGAAGAACTCGGAGGTGATATTCTCAAGCTTTGCGTAAAAGTAGGCGGCAGCATCTCAGGAGAACACGGCATCGGCGCAGATAAACGTTGCTATATGCCTGACATGTTTACCCCAGCAGACTTAGAGACGATGCAGTGGGTGCGTCAGGTGTTTAACCCCAAAGGGCTTGCCAATCCTGAGAAGATATTTCCCACGCCTCGAACCTGCGGTGAAGCGGCAAGAGCGATCGCCCAGCAGCAGTTCCCAGATGTGGAGCGATTTTAGGCAATCCAGCGGCAGTAAAATCACCCGGTTGGGTGAGACGGCTTGGGTGAGGTGTCTTCCGAGTAATTTCCGTATTCTGAGTCTATAGGAACTGGACACGCGAAGACTGCGCTAAAGGGGGCAAAAGCAGGCTAATCGTTAGTCCGATGTTCCTCCAAGGATGCACGTTGCTACGCCCGGCAGGAATGCTGGGTGTTTTTTTAGTCACCCAATCAAGCCAAACCCTTTGAAGGAATGCTATCTCATTCTGGCTCATCAATTCGACCTTGCGCATCAAACTGCCCGTTTTTGTAGGGATGCGAACCGTTAATAAGCTCGACCGGCAAATTTCCGCTGCGCACATGCAGATCGCGCTGAGGGAATGGAATTTCAATATGGTGCTGGGCAAGCAGCTTAAAAATTTCAAAATAGAGGTCGCTTTTGATGATGGGTTGAAGATTGGGTTCGACAATCCACACTAAAAGCTCAAAATCGATCGAACTGTCGCCAAATCCCTTAAAAAACACCTGCGGTATAGGCGTTGCTACCACATGCTGATGACTGCGCCCTGCCTCTAACAATATTTTGCGCACAGCCTCTGGATCTGACTTGTAAGAGACTCCGACGGGAATCGAAATACGCGATAAAGGATTGTCGTGGCTCCAATTGATGACTTGATTTTCTAGAAAATATGAGTTTGGCACAATCACGGAAACTTGGCTGAGGGTTTTAATGTTGGTGCTCCGGGCACCAATTCGATCCACGGTGCCCATAAATTCGCCCACTTCAATGAAGTCTCCAACCTGCACCGGGCGTTCAAATAGCAATACCAGGCCGCTTCCAAAATCTCTGGCGATGTCTTGGAGTCCAAAGCCAATTCCAACCCCCAAGGCACTGGCTAGCAAAGTCAATGAACTGAGGTCGAGTCCCCAGATTTGCAGCAACACAACCAAGCCAACCGCAATCAACGTATAGCGGGTGAGGGCTGCAATGACGGCTTGTGCACCTGAGCTGATTCCGGCCATTTGCAGAATGCGCGATCGCAGCAAATTGGTGACCAGTCCTGCCGCAATAATCAGCCCAAAAATTAGACCGATTAGAACAAAAAGCTGCGTAATGGAGTAAACGTTATCCCCGATGGGAATAGCGGGCGAAACAAAACTATCTCTCAATCGACGAGCAACGGTGTAACTCCACGTCCGCGATACCGGGAAGAGATTCATGATGTAGAGGACAGCGCCAATCCAAATTCCGATCCGGAGAAGAACCAAAATCAAATCTAGAAGTAAATTTAAGGCTCTAGACGATCGCAACGGCGGGAACGAATCTGGCGACGTGGAATGTTCGATCTCACCCATAAATCGTCGTTTTAAGCGTCCTAACCCCCAGTGAGCCAGACCAACAACGGCGATCGTTCCCAATGAAAATGCGATCGCCCGATTGCGATATTGAACAGTTCGTTCTCGACGAGACTGCTCCAATGCCGCTTCGATCTCCTGCGCCCAGAGTCTTGCCTGTCGCTGAGGTGTCATTCCTACTAAGCCAGACAACTCAGCATCTTGCTGCGTTACGCTCAGCAGGTGTCGATTATTGACAATAATGGAATGGGTTTGACCGCGCTGCTCAACCGCAACCGAGATCGGCGCATCTGACTCTGCAAACGACGCCAGGAGATAATTAATCCATTCGGCTCGCTCGCTGGCAGAGTTCGATTCAAATGACGTCACTTCAAATAGCTGCTGACCGTCGAGAACAATGGGAGCGGTTTCAATCTGATCTTGAGCGATCGCCATCGAACTCCACACGATCAGGCTCAGGGCGATCGCCAACCCCAACGCCAACCATTGACTAATCTTTTGCCACCCGTTACGTCGCCGACGTGTGACTCCGTTTATTAGGGATAATACGTTCAACAGAATTGAGCGAACCGATCGTGTCGTATCCCGCTGATTCAGGGATGTCGCACGTGTATCAAAATCACTATTCATCAGCCACACATCGAACGCATATCATCATGGCACTAGCCTTACCCCCTACACTCTAGCGGGTTTCAGTGACCACTCATGAGCCTACATTGTATTCGCCAAACTATAGCCTTACGCTCTCACGTTAGGACGCCGAACGTGTGTAGACCCCGCGCGCCGCGTGGGGTCTACACACAAACCTAAGCCCGTAGGGCTATACATATAGCGATCCCAAATCAAGTGCGGAAAAACTCGAAGGGGTTTGAGAACTTCGTCTTACAAATCATTCAGGATTGCTATAGAAATGAGGGGTTACACCAAGTCTTCAAAGTAAGGCTACAAATGAACAGGCTAGAACCCTTGTAAGACTGGTGGCCATTAATCCAAAAGCGCAAATCCAAAAGCGCAAATTGGTATTAGCCCCTCACCTCAAAGGCGTGGAGAGAGATGCCGGCGAATCGCAAAGCCAAGCAGCCAAGTCGGGACGCTTGAATTGCGGAGGATCTTTAGCCGCAAATATTTCCCCGATGCAAGCCGAGCTACCCCTTTGAGCCGAGCGTGCGATCGCGCTTGGAAAAACCGAAGGTGTTCATCTAGCCGAGCAGTTCCCTCAGCACCACTGCTGGATGGGCGCAGGGCATACGGCGGTATAAACGCCAGCCTGCCATACAACACATCGGCTCGGTGAACCCGACTCAACCCATGTTGCTGATGCTCCAGATTGGGGCGTCCGCCGTGTTCTCCATAATTACGAAAGGGAATAAAATTCTTGAATCCTCGTTTTCGCAAGAATGGGTCAATACTCGAATCCCACGATGAGTAGGTTGTTGGACCAATCGTTTGTCGAATTTCATCGGCAAGGCTAATCAGACTCTCGGCACCGTCTGGAGTTACAACGTAGGCCACCATTGAGCTTGAATAGCCTTGGGCATAACCATCTTGAGAGACGCTATACATCTGCGGAGCACAGGTATATAGCCACGCAATCCCAACCTGGTTCTCATCAGGAGGAAACGGAAGCCGCAAGCCCCCCATGCCCATGACCGGCACAAAATCTGCCTCAACCACCAGCGTTGGCAACTTCGACCGAACAGCCTGCTCCCATGCACTGCGGTGATTGAGCAATGCCAGATAACTAGGGGAATAGTTGCGAAATTCTTCCCGATGAACCTGTCGCAACACGTTACATGAAAACCCCTCTTGAGTCAGCGCCTGTTCTAACCGGTCAGTCTGCTCTTTATACGCAATGATCCATGCCTGATCAATGTGAGCGTTTAGAGAAGGAGGTGCAGAAGCTGGCTTAATCACGGTTTTTCACAGGTCTTTAAAGTTAATAAAGTTAATCTTCAACGCTACGAACCCTGAAGGGAGACTGATTGGCTACTGAACCGATGAACCGCAAGAACTAGCAGACAACCCGTTTAATTAACTGGATGCTTGATTGGAGAGATGCGATCGCCCCCTCCTAATTGCTAGATGCATCCTGGCATGCCTTTCTTGCAAATGGCAACGATAAACCCTTGAATTGTTTCTAAAATTTTCCGATCAGGTGACGATGCGTTGTCATCGACGTTATGTTTCGTTATCAACTCTATTGGATCAACCCTATTGGGTAGAGTTCCACATGCCTGATACATTAAACCCAATAGATTAAGTTCAGGAAGCCATCGCTAAATTGAATGAGCGTGACTCATCATAGAGACCCGTCATCCCAGATTGCGCAATCGTTTGAAACCATCATTGGTTCTGAGAAGGTTTACCACTGGGAACAGCTTGACTCAACCATTCAGCATCAAATCACGGCTGCACTTCGCTTAGATACTCAAATAGACTGTGTTGTTTATCCTCAGACTCCGGAAGAATTGTCGGAAGTTGTCGCCTGTGCCTATCAAAATCGCTGGCAAATGTTGCCATGCGGGGCAGGCAGTAAGCTTCACTGGGGCGGACTCGCAGACGGGATTCGCGTCGTTGTCAGCACTGCCCGAATGAATCGCCTCATTGAGCATGCCGCTGGTGATTTGACGGTGACCGCCGAAGCGGGCATTCGATTTGCGGATTTGCAACAGACGCTGGCTCAAAGCAATCAGTTTTTGGCAATTGATCCGGCTTATCCCGACAGTGCGACATTAGGAGGCATTGTCGCTACCGCAGATACGGGGGCGCTACGGCAGCGCTACGGCAGCATTCGTGACATGCTGATTGGCATTTCATTAGTCCGGGCGGATGGCGATCGCGTCAAAGCAGGTGGACGAGTCGTTAAAAACGTAGCAGGCTATGACCTGATGAAACTTTTTACGGGGTCATACGGAACATTGGGCATTATCGGTCAGGTGACGTTCCGAGTGTATCCAATTCCCGATGTCTCTCAGACTGTGGTTCTGACGGGCAATTCAGAGGCGATCGCCCAAGCTACCGCCGCTCTGCTGGGGTCTGCTCTGCGCCCAACCCAGGCAGATTTGCTGTCTGCGTCTATCGTCAGACAGCTTGAGCTAGGAACTGGGACAGGGCTTGTCACCCGCATTCAAAATCTTGAGATCAGCGTTCAAAAACAGGTCGATCGGCTGGTTTCTATGGCTCAACGGCTGGGGTTGCAGAGCCATCTCCGATCAGCGGACGAGGAAGCCAGTCTATGGAAACAATTACGAGAACCAATCGAGTCATCTCCAACACCGTCCTCAATTACTTGCAAAATAGGAGTAGTGCCGTCTAAAGCAGTTTCCACGTTAGATGCACTGCTTGCCGAATTACCGTCATCTGCGTGGGGAATCATTCACGCTGCAAGCGGCCTAGGTATATTACACATCGGCGATCGCCCGATTGAGATCCAGACCCTGCTCAAGCTAAGAGCCCAATGTGAAGCCCACGGTGGATTTTTGACTGTACAAGGTGCCCCAGTGTCTCTGAAACAGCAACTAGATGTATGGGGCTATTCTGGCAATGCCATGTCTTTGATGACCGGAATCAAGCAGCAATTTGACTCTCAGCATCTCCTGAGCCCAGGTCGTTTTGTCGGCGGCATATAGGTCGGCTCCATTCAAGACTCCATTAAAGACTCCGTTAAAGACTCCATAAAAAACGCTGAATTTAAACCGCTTAACTTAGTATGACTTCTGATTTTTCGCCTGCATCTCCCAACACCTTTAAGTTTCAACCTGATGCTTCTGATGCTCAAATTTCAGAACCGATGCACGGGTTTGATGCCCACCACCCGCCTGACCCCAAGCTGATCGACGCCTGTGTTCACTGTGGGTTTTGTCTTTCAACCTGCCCAAGCTATCGGGTCTTAGGCACCGAAATGGATTCTCCGCGAGGCAGAATTTATTTGATGGATGGCGTCAATGAACACAAGATTCCGCTTGCAGAATCAACCACTCAACATTTTGATTCGTGTTTAGGCTGTCTTGCCTGCGTCACTGCCTGCCCATCGGGCGTGCAGTATGACAAGCTGATCTCGGCAACTCGTCCTCAAGTTGAACGCAATCAGCCTCGCAACCTGGGCGATCGCCTATTTCGAGCCCTCATCTTTTCTCTGTTTCCGTATCCTAATCGCCTGAGATTAACCCTGCTCCCGCTGTTTCTATACCAAAAATCGGGGCTGCAGGCGCTGATTCGCTCAACCCCCTTGCTCAGCCAGCTGTCTCCCCGACTCGCCTCTATGGAGTCGCTATTGCCTCAGGTCACTGCGCGATCGTTTCAAGATGCGACACCAACCGTCGTTCCAGCTCAAGGCAAAAAACGCTATCGAGTCGGCGTGATTCTAGGCTGTGTGCAGCGGTTGTTTTTCTCAGATGTGAATGACGCAACGATTCGAGTGCTGACGGCAAATGGGTGCGAGGTAGTGGTGCCTAGCAATCAAGGATGTTGTTCGGCTCTACCCCACCATCAAGGGCAGGAAAACCAGGCGCAAGCCATGGCTAGACAGATGATCGATGCGTTTGAAGAAACGGATGTCGATGCCGTGATCATCAATGCCGCTGGATGCGGACACACGCTTAAAGAGTATGGGCATATTCTCCAAGATGACCCGACCTATCGAGACAGAGCCGTCGCATTTTCTCAAAAGGTCAAAGATATTCAAGAATTTCTGATGGCCGCTGGGCTGACTGCGCCCTTATCTCCGCTCTCCGATGAACCATTGAGCCTGGTTTATCAAGATGCGTGTCATCTTTTACACGGGCAGCACATTAGTCTTCAACCGCGTCAACTGCTCCGTCAGATTCCGGGGGTTCAGCTCAGAGAACCCGTCGATGCGGCCTTATGCTGCGGCAGCGCAGGTGTTTATAACATGTTACAGCCTGCGATCGCCGATGAATTGGGACAACAAAAAGTTGACAATCTTCTCAATACAGGCGCATCTGTGATTGCTTCATCCAATCCAGGATGCTCTCTTCAGATTCAAAAACATCTTCAACACCGAGAGCACCATGTTCCGATTATGCACCCGATGAAACTGCTTGACCTGTCAATTCGTGGAATCAAATTATCCGAACAACCCCTAAATTAGCCGGATTGACACCTCATCTCGGTGTTAACAATGAAAGACATTAAGTCGGTGATGCGCTTGATGCTGCATCACGGGGTTAGACGAGCTGGTTACATCGTTGACAGTCTTCATCTGAACCTCTAGGTGAGCCTTGCCAACTGAACTGTATGATTCAGAATGCATCAGATTTGACAACGAAACCTCGCCGTATCCCCGACATTTGTTAAGGTGGAACAATGTGGCTCGCCCACAAAGCCTATTGTGCTCAAGAAACCAAGGGCCAAGTTGCAATCTTAATCAGATTATTACCGATCTATAAGGTTGGTATAAAAAGTAGGGTTAACACCGCTTAGAGCATAGCATGTGAGGCACCATTGCAACGATGGCACTTCTTATGTTGAGTGCCAATATTAACTCAGTATGACCGTAACGAGTCTGAAATGGGTCTTCTAGATCTAAGCTCTCAAATCAGGGTGCTTCAGGTATTACAGCCTTACGCTCTCACGTTAGGACGTTGAACGCGTGTAGAGTCCCGCGCCGCGGAGTTCTCACGCAAAATTGAGTCCGTAGGGCTATACAACTGTATTCCTGCTAGCACATGGGGTAAATCATTCGTTATGCAGAAGGTTTTGTTTATTCTTGGTGAATTGAGCGATCAAGACATTGATTGGTTAGTGGATATTGGCGATCGCAACGAAATTTCGGCAAATACCGTCTTGATTCACGAAGGGCGATCCGTCGATACGCTCTACATCATGCTTGAGGGCACCTTAGTGGTTTCAATTGCTGCCCTGGGCGATCGCGAAGTTGCGCGCCTCTCGATGGGGGAAGTTGTAGGAGAAATGTCATTTGTTGATGCCCGCCCGCCGTCTGCGACCGTCAAAACGTTAGAGCGATCGATTGTGTTATCTATTCCGCGCTCGAAGCTAGCTGCCAAACTCCAAGACGATATCGGGTTTGCCGCACGATTTTATCGGGCCCTTGCAATTTTGTTGTCAAATCGGTTGAGAGGTACGGTCAAGCAACTCGGATATAGCCAAGATCCGTCTAGCCAGTCGGCCCATTCTCAGCGTGATTCAACCCACTCAGACACGATCAAAATTGCTCAAGCTCGTTTTGATGACTTGCTCAAACGGCTTAAGGGCAGCAGCGTCGTGGAATAGCGGTCATGGTTAGATCGCAAGTATATAAGGCGCAAGGTAAGGCCAAGAATCGCCGCTAGAAATGCCAAATCCCATGTCTGTATTTGACGTAATCGCAAATTGCCATAGACGAAGTTCGGGAATCCCTAGCAGTGGAGTACTTAGAACCGAATCTAGTGGGGCGATCGCTCTGTATATGATATCAACAGAAGGGTGAAATTCCTTCTAATCCCTTTACTAGAGCGAGTTTAAAGTTTGGGAGGTAACGTTATGGCATTAACTCGTTGGGAACCATTCCGTGAAATTGATACGCTACAGCGCCAGGTCAATCGTTTATTTGATGAACTTGCAGTCCCTTCCAATCGCTGGGAAAACGGTGGGTTATCGTTTGCCCCAGCCGCTGAGATGAGCGAAACGGACGATGCAATTCATCTGAAACTTGAAGTTCCTGGGATGGATGCGAAAGACCTGTCTGTCGAGGTGACAGCAGATTCGGTGTCAATCAGCGGTGAGCGCAAGTCTGAAACCAAGACAGAAGAGGGTGGCATCACTCGGAGTGAGTTCCGCTATGGCAAGTTCCAGCGTGTCATTCCTTTGACAAAACGTGTTCAAAACGATCATGTGAAAGCTGACTATAAAGATGGCATTCTGAAGATGACATTGCCGAAGGCAGAAGAAGAGAAAAATAAAGTTGTCAAGGTCAATGTTGGCTAGCAACTTGATAGCTTTCTAAGTTGGAAACGCTAAATTTTAGCTTTTAGCGTTTCCAACGCAACGCACAAAATTGGCTGGATTTGCACACAGGCTAAATTGGCAATCCCTTGCTAGGTCTCTCTGCAGTCCAGTCAATTTTGTATGAACTGATACGGTCAGATGCCAACATCCCCCTCTCAAAAAAATTAAACTCGTAATTAGGTGGGGTGCTCATTCTGACCAAATGACTTACCGATATTGCAACTCTAACACCGGCCCATTATCGACTCAGGAGAGCAAAGATGCCATCCACTAAGCGCCCGTTTCGTCCTTTACGACAGTTGACCAGTTACGCCGCAGCCGCTGTGATTAGCGTCGTCTTGACATTGGCTGCGATTAATCTGTTTCCTTCGATATTGCTTCCAAAGTCCTATGCTACGTCTGCGCCTCCAGCATTACAAGCTCAGGTTCAGGCTCCAACGCCAAACGCGGCACCCGCTCCACTACCTAGCAATCGGGGGTTTGTGGCCACCGCAATTAATCAGGTTGGCCCAGCCGTCGTTCGGCTTGATACCGAGCGGGTGGTATCCCGCAACATACCCGATCCATTTATGAATGACCCATTCTTTCGGCAATTTTTTGGAGACGGAGCATTTCCTCAAATGCCAGAAGAATTTCGTCAGCGGGGACAGGGATCTGGGTTTATTGTCGATCCGAGCGGAATTGTATTGACGAATGCTCACGTCGTTAGTGGAGCCGATACCGTTACCGTAACTCTCCGCGATGGACGCACCTTCCAAGGTGAGGTGAAAGGGGCAGATGAGACGATGGACTTGGCCGTTGTCAAAATCGAGGGAGCAGATTTACCAGTCGCGCCTCTGGGCAAATCTACTGACGTCCAGGTCGGAGATTGGGCGATCGCTGTCGGTAATCCATTAGGGTTAGACAATACGGTAACGCTAGGGATTGTGAGCACTCTCAATCGCTCTAGCAGTCAAGTCGGCGTTCCAGACAAGCGCATCGACTTTATTCAAACGGATGCGGCAATTAATCCAGGTAATTCGGGGGGCCCTCTGGTTAATGACCAGGGTGAAGTGATTGGTATCAACACTGCCATTCGTGCAGATGCGGAAGGAATCGGGTTCGCCATTCCCATTGACACGGCCAAATCTGTTCAAGATCGGCTGGCGCGGGGCGAGCAAATTCCCCATCCGTTCATTGGTATTCGTATGACAACTCTTACACCAGAAGTGGCTAAGCAGATTAATGAGGATCCAAACTCAATCATCAGTGTCCCTGAGGTTGATGGTGTGCTGGTCGTCGAGATTGTACCAAATAGCCCAGCGGCTCAAGCGGGTCTACGTCGGGGAGATGTGATTACTCAAATTGAGGGAGAATCTATTCCGTCTGCTGACCGGTTGCAGCGCAAGGTCGAGCAGAGCGAGATCGGCCAAGCTCTTAGATTTACCGTTCAACGGGGCGATCGCCCCCAAACCCTGACAGTTCGTCCGGCTGAGCTACAAGAAATGACTTGTCAACGTCGGTAATAGCCACTCAATAATTCAGCGGTGCTCTCAAACTAATTAGGCGCACGAAACAGGATGGATGAATGTCTGTCCTGTTTTTTAATACCCTTGTGCTTACGGCAATTTGCAATTGCGTCAAGTTCAGAAATGGCGGAATGGGGAGCGGCGAGCCTTATTCCACCGTACTTAACTCAAGCGGTAATTGCTCAACTAGGTTGACCTAAGCCCGCCTTTGATAGAAGATGGTAAACTTTTGCCATGAAAGAACTGCCCCCTCTCGATGGACTGAGCCCCGCCGAAAAGGATGCCCTCATTGAAGGGCTGT
>JBNPEB010000068.1:0-21548 GCA_051117335.1 Elainellaceae cyanobacterium | reverse complement strand
ACTTTTTTGCCAAGCTCAAGCAGTATCGGGCAATTGCTACTCGCTATGATAAGACCGAGTGCAACTTCCTCAGTGCCATCTACCTTGCTGCTTCAGTCATCTGGCTTAACTGATGACACGCCCTAGATACTCTCTGAGACTCTTTAAAGAGAGTCCAAGACTCTCTAGACACTCTCTGAGACTCTTTAAAGAGAGTCCAAGACTCTCTAGATACTCTCTGAGACTCTTTAAAGAGAGTCCAAGACTCTCTAGACACCTCCAGAAATTCTCTAGAGAGGTTCGGAGGCTGATTGCCTGACACATCTCCTGAAATGACCAAAACTTGTCGGTTGTGGTTGACGTGAGGAAACCCAACAATACTGTTAAAGTCGCACTGTGTTGGGTTTCGCAAGCTCAACCGCAACCTACATTACCGAAAACTCTGACCACAAAATAAAATGTGTCAGGCAGCCAAGTTCGGAAGTTCTTTAATCAGGTTGAGAGCCTCTCCAGAGAGATTCAGAGAGTCTTTAAAGCGATTAGGAAATCTGAGCCCAAATAACAGACCCATTGACCCGGTTTTGACTGCTGGTCAGTCATTTTCAAGCAAGCCCTAAGCAGTAAAGCAAGGTGAGCGAATTCACTATGCACTGAAATACTTCGCGACGGGGTGATGGACGACGATCGCAGTCGTAGACTGCTCAGGATATAGCTGTTCGCTTTCATCCATGACTAAATCAATGCGCGCCGTGTCGAGCAGATCCAGCAGAGTATATTGATCCTGAATGTTAGGACAGGCCGGATACCCAAAGCTATAGCGCGATCCGCGATAGCGCTGCGCTAGCACATCACGAATCGTGTCGGGTTCTTCGTCTCCAAAGCCTAGCTCGCGGCGAATACGAGTATGAATCCATTCTGCTAGCGCCTCTGCTATTTGAACGGCAAGCCCGTGGAAGTAGAGATAGTCAGTGTATCGATCCGACTCAAATAGCTGTTTGGCAACCTGAGTAGCAACATGCCCCACGGTTACAGCCTGCATGGGAAAGACATCGATCTGCTCAGAGCCTTTGGGAGCAAAGAAATCAGCAATGCAAAGCCGTCGCAGAGATTTTTGTCGCGGGAAGTTGAACGTGGCGATCGCCTCTGGCTGAGAATCGGCTTGAATGGGCATCGCATCCGGATCGTAAAGATAGAGCGTATTACCCTCCGCCTGACACGGGAAGTAGCCGTAGATGATTTGCGGGTGCAGCAGATTTTCGGTCACGATGCGCTGTTTCCAATCGTCGAGAATGGGATAGACCGTCTCAGCGAGAAAAGCATCGTAGTCCTCACGAGACTGCCCCTTGGGTTTGCGGAATTGCCACTGACCTGCAATGAGAGCTTGCAGATCAAGACAGGCAAACACTTCCTCTATCGGAATGTCATCGGGGTTGAGAATCTTTGTGCCCCAGAAGGGGGGAGTGGGGCGATCGATGTCGACGGCAACCGCATCGGAACGCCTCGCATCTTCGGCATGAGCCGTGGAGGAGTGGGCAGCAACGGATTCGTCAGACTTTTGAGTAGCTGAAGGAGTAGAGGTGACTGGTTTCTTCTGACGCTCAGCCGCTTCGCCACTGTCATGCTTGCCTAGCGCTTCATCGGATACTTGATCCGGTACTTCATCGGATACGTCCTCTAAGAAGCCCTTGAAATTGTCCCAAGCGTTGTTTGCCTTGGCAGGCATCAGCTTATCCATAAAATTGAGATCTGCAAAGGCATCTTTGCCGTAGATCAATTTGCCATTATAAACACTCTGACAGTCTTCATAGACAAATTTCGGTGTCAGCGCAGCTCCTCCCAAAATGACCGGCACCGTGATGCCTCGCTCGTTGAAGACCTGTAAGTTTTCTTTCATGAAGGCCGTCGATTTCACCAATAGGCCGCTCATTGCGATGCAGTCGGCATTGTGCTCAAAATAGGCATCAATGATAGTGTCAACTGGCTGCTTGATGCCGAGATTAATCACCTTATAGCCGTTGTTAGACAGAATAATGTCGACTAAATTTTTGCCGATGTCGTGGACATCACCCTTTACCGTAGCAATTAGAAAAATTCCCTTGGAGCTTTCTGCATCTTGCTTATCCATGTAGGGCTCTAGGTAGGCGACTGCCGATTTCATTGTTTCAGCCGACTGAAGCACAAACGGAAGCTGCATTTGCCCAGATCCAAACAAATCGCCCACAGTCTTCATGCCATCTAGCAAAAAGGTGTTGATGATTTCGAGAGGTGGATAGTGCTCTAAGGCTTGGGTTAGGGTTTCTTCCAGACCTTGTCGCTCACCGTCGATGATGTGGAACTTGAGTCGCTCCTCTAGGGGAAGATGTTGGGTAGCAGCGCGATCGCGCTTGGTTGACACCCCTTCAAAAAGTTGCGTCAGCTTGGTCAGGGGATCATAGGTGCAGATGCTATTTTCATCAAATTGACGGCGATCGTAGATCAGATCTCGACACAGCGCTTGATGATCAGGTTCAATCTTGACAAGCGGTAGAATCTTCGCAGCGCTGACAATCGCGGCATCTAAGCCAACCTGCATCGCTTCATGCAGAAACATCGAGTTGAGCGCAATCCGGGCTGCGGGATTTAGACCAAACGAGACATTAGACACCCCTAAAACAATGTGAACACCAGGGAGACGTTCTCGAATTTGGCGAATTGCTTCAATCGTTTCTCGACCGTTAACGCGGTCTTCTTCAATGCCTGTAGAAATGGGCAAGGCAAGCGGATCATAGAAAATCTCGTAGGGCGGAATGCCGTACTCCACAATATCTCGATAGGCGCGTTGGGCGATCGCCACCTTTCTTTCTGCCGTTCGTGCCATGCCGTCTTCGTCAATGGTGCCGACAACAATGCCTGCGCCATATTTTTTTGCCAGGGCTAACACCTCAAAAAATCGCTCGTTGCCGTCTTCATAGTTGGTGGAGTTGAGAATGCACTTGCCGCCCGCCACCTTCAGCCCAGCTTCCATCTTCTGCCAGTCGGTCGAGTCAAGCATGAGGGGAATCGTGGCATTCGTCACGAGGCGTGATACGACTTCTCGCATGTCATGGACGCCATCACGACCCACATAATCAACGTTGACATCTAAGACGTGAGCGCCCTCTTTCACCTGAGCCTTTGCCAGAGACACCAGCCCATCCCAGTCTTCTGCGTTTAGCATTTCGCGGCATTTTTTAGACCCGCTGGCATTGAGCCGTTCTCCAATGATCAGGAAGGAATTGTCCTGATCGTAGGGCTGAGCCGAATAGATCGACGCAGCAGACGGCACATACTGCAACGGTTCGCGCACCGCCGCGGGAGCTGCCCCATTGGGTGATTTGTGCTGAGAGGATGGGTCGTAATAGGCCGACGAGACTCGGACGGGGCGGTTTTGGGGGGTTAGCGCTCTCGAAATATCTGCTAGCTGTTGGATATGGTCGGGGCGCGTTCCGCAGCAGCCACCAATTACCTGCACGCCCAAATCTTCCACAAAGTGCATCAATGCCATCCGCAGTTCCATTGGAGTCAGCTTGTAGTGGGCATGTCCTCCTACGTTTTCAGGAATGCCAGCGTTGGGAATGCACGAGATCACAAAGGGAGAATTAGCAGACAAATAGCGGATGTGATCGGCCATGCGATCGGGTCCTGTGGCGCAGTTGAGCCCCAAAATGTCAATGGGATAGGGCTCCAAAATGGTCAACATGGCGCTGACATCTGAGCCGACAAGCATGGTTCCGGTGGTTTCCATCGTTACCGATACCATCAGCGGGCGGCGATCGCCCTTTTTCTCAAAAACCTCTTCAACGGCATTCAGCGCTGCCTTGATTTGCAGCACGTCTTGGCAGGTTTCCACAATAAACAGGTCGGCACCGCCATCGTAGAGCCCTTCTGCCTGCTCAACATACGATGCTTTCATCGTGTCGTAGTCGATGTGCCCCAAGGTCGGCAGCTTGGTGGTCGGCCCCATCGATCCAGCCACGAATCGAGGTTTCTCAGGGGTGGAAAATTCTGCGGTGACTCGCTTTGCCAACTCAGCGGCGAGTTTATTTAGCTCGTAAGCGCGATCGCCCAAGTCATATTCCGCTAAGACAATGGATGTCGCACCAAACGTATCGGTTTCGACTACATCCGCCCCGACCGCTAAAAAGTCACGGTGGACTTTCTCAACGGCGTCTGGCTTTGTCACGACGAGATACTCATTACAGCCCTCGTACTCTGCGCCCCCAAAATCTTCAGCCGTTAAATTTTGAGTTTGAAGGGAGGTTCCCATGGCTCCGTCAAAGACAATGACGGGATGCTCAGGACTATGAAGACGAGTCAGAAACGCATTAGTCATGACAGGGAACTAAATAAATCGTGATCACTCAGCAAAAACGCTGTAAATTCTAGAGTACCAATCTCTTCATGAAGATGAGTGCCTTTTTAGAATTTAGAGGTCTGAGCCTGCATTCAGATAAAATTCTTCGGCTAATGTGTCGTATTGTTACGATCGCATTTTCTTCACAAGATCCTCATAATTTTTTGCTTTGATAGGTAGCATATTAATCAAAACCGCTAGCCGAACGTTTATAAATGGCTGGCTTAAGCCATGACCAGCTTGAATCCTAGAGTTTCTTCGTCAGGAGAAAGATAGATCTGAGTGTGGATAAGGCTATAACAAACTGCTCAGGCAAACATGCCTGGGCTTGTTTTTAAATACACACTCATTCACGATTGTCAATTCTAGATCTGCTCAATCCACCCAAGTAGGGCTACAATAAAGAACCTCTCGTTGTCCATGAGAGGCACTTCATATAGGGCTTCTGAACTTATGGATTATCTTGCCATTGCCCAGTCGATCCTTCAGGATCTCCCCGAGCCAGATATTAAACCGATTCAGCGCGTTAAACCCAGTGATGACGAGCGCATTGCTGAAATCGCATGGATGCGGATGAAGCTGATGTTTGCAGAGCGGTCTTCATCGTCGGGAATTCGATACATGATGCTGGTTTAGCAACAATCCTCAGAGTCAGTGAATAAAAGCGAATCGTCGCGGTTTGCGAAAAATCCGGCAGGATAATCTGCCGGATGTGAGGAGCAACTGCTTTTGGTTCTGATCATTAAGATTAGGATGCTCATGTGTCGTGGGGAATTCATCAGTGTGTCGCTGATGTGTCAGATGCGATTACGATAGGCTAGTCGGTCTGTCATCTCCACCCAACCTTGAATCACCTCTCATGCGGCGACTTTCGTTTATCGGTCTACTGATCGGATTTGCCATCCTAACGGCATTGGTCATCCGAGAAGGGCTCGATATTCTCGACCAAATTCTTGACGAGATCGGCTGGCAAATTCTTTGGTTGCCTGCGTTTTATACCATTCCCATTCTCTGTGCGATCGCCTCGTGGTGGTGGCTGTTTGAACCCAAAAAGCATCCGTCGTTTCGATTTAGCGTTTACTCAGTCTGGATTAGCTTTGCAATTAATTGGCTGCTGCCGGTTGGGCAGGTCGGAGGAGAAATTGTTCGCGCTCGGATGCTGATTAAGCGACAGTTTCCTAGTGGGGAGGCGATCGCCACGGTAGTCGGGGATCAAACGCTGCAAGTGGCAACTCAAGCCATTTATACCCTCATTGGCTTTTTGCTGTTTGCCTATACTCAGCTCGGAAACGGCACCGCTAATCTGCAGCTCTTGTTGGCAGTGCTGATTGGCATTATGATTTTTGCGGCAGCTAGCTCGGTATTATATTGGCTGCAACATGCGGGGCTATTCAAGCTGTTTGCTCGCATTGCCAAACGCTTTCCCATCGTGCGCGCTGACGAACCCTTTGAAGCCGGAGCCGCAAAGGTGGATGCTGCCCTCAAACGCATGTATCGGCGGCGCGATCGCCTCCTAGTTGCGGCCCTGTGGCGCTTAGCCTTTCGCGTCACGGCGGCTGGAGAGACGTGGCTCGCCTTCTATTTTTTGGGGCGACCGATCACGATCTTAGACGCGCTGATTTTAGAGAGCATTGGGCAAGCCATTCGCTCAGCAGCGTTTTTTATTCCAAGCGGATTGGGGGCTCAAGAAGGGGCGATCGTGCTAGTCGGGAGTGCCTTAGGAATTCCGTCGGGAGTGGCGTTGGCATCATCATTATGCAAGCGAGTCAGAGAACTGGTGATCGGAATACCAGGGCTTGTGGCATGGCAGATCGAAGAAGGTAAACAAGCATTTGGTTCGTGACTTTCGGTTCCCAGTCCCCCAGAATGGGGAATCGGCTAGACAGCCTCGAACATAAAACCAAAGACTTATAGCAATGTGCAATTGCGTCAAGTACAGAAACGGTGATGTGGGGCGCGCCGCGCCCCACATCACCGTACTTAACTCAAGCGCATACCGCTATATTTAGAATTGACCGTTGGGCAAGTATTTGATTGGTTAAAGCTAGGCAAAGGAATACGTAATTAACTTTCCCTCAGTGTTCCGCAGTGCTTCGAGACATCCTGGGTGGGGATGCGCGTCAGCAAACCACGCCGTTGATAGTCGCGAATCGCATCGGCGAGAGACTCGCGCAATGGGCGAAAGGTCAGCCCCAGCTCTGTTTGGGCTTTGGTGTTATCAAATTGCAGGGGCGATCGCGCCAGTTTGACACCCGTGAGCGGAGCAGACGGCGCTTTTTGGGTCACATAATCAGCGATGAATTCTTGGATAAAACTCACCGTAAACGCCAGCCAGTAAGGAATCTGGCGCGTCGGCATAGGCAGCCCGGTCAGCTCTTTAAGAATTTGGAGCAGGTCGCCAAGCTGGAGGTTGGCATTGCCTAAGATATATCGCTCGCCGGGTTTGCCTTTCTCGGCGGCGAGAATGTGCCCCAACGCGACATCTCGCGCATCGATGATATTGAGGGTGCTGTTGAGATAGGCGGGATAGTTGCCATTGAGAAAGCCCAGCATCATGCGAGTGGGTGGCGTAATGCGGCGATCGCCCGGACCAATCGGCACCGTTGGATTCACAATCACCACAGGCAAACCCTTTTGGGCGGCTGCAAATGCCTCTTGCTCGGCGACAAATTTGCCCCGGCAATAGGCACCTGCCATGTCGTCGAGACTCAGCCTCACCGATTCGTCGGTTGGGTGGCTATCGGACGAACGGCGCACGCTCTTGAGAATCGACTCGGTAGAGCAATGCACCACCCGATCAACGCCTGCATCCATCGCCGCGTTCATCACGTTGCGCGTCCCCGTTTGGTTGATGGAGATAAATTCATCTTTGCGCGGCGACCACAGTCCCGCATTTGCCGCTAGATGAAAGACCTGATCGATTCCATGCATCGCGGTGTTCACCGTTGAGCGATCGGTGATGGTGCCCTGCACATAGTCCACTCCGTCTAGTGGCTGGTCAGGAGGTGCCAAATCGAGAATACGCACCGCATCGCCCCGTTCGCGCAGCAGCATGACGACATATTGCCCAATAAAGCCAGACCCTCCTGTAACCAAACACCGCTTATTCATGATTGGCTCATCTCCCGTGAATGCTTATAGCCCTACGCGTTTAGGTTTGTGTGGTGAACCCCCGCGCTGCGGGGGTTCACCACACATTCAGCGTCCTAACGCGAGAGCGTAAGGCTATCCTGATCGTATCAGGTGAGTCCATTGGGGCGATCGCTCCCTCTACCTCCTCTACATTTCATGGTGTAATGATTGAAGCCGTAAGATGTCACAGGGGTCACGATTGCGCCATGTCTCCCGCACCGTCTAACCCGGCACCCCCTCGACTGTTGCATCCGTTGATGGGAGCCGACATTCAAACCCTTTTGCAGGTGCTCAGCGCGAATGGTGGCATCCCGCTCCGCTGCTGGCCGCACGTCTCATTGGCGATCGCCACCTCCCTCGCCCGTTTGCCGGTCACAGCCGTTGAACGAGTGCGGGTCGCTCAGCTTCGTCGACGCCATGCAACTCATCAGTCGGGTCAATCCCCTAATCAACCTCCCGTATTTATCGTGGGACACTGGCGGAGTGGAACGACATTTCTCTACGAGCTGCTTTGTCAGTCGCCTCAATTTGCCTATGTGTCTCCGTTTGCCGTCGGCTTGCCCTGGGAATTCCTCACCCTGACGGAGCTGATGCGCCCGGTTTTAGAACGAGCCTTGCCGCGCGATCGCTTTATTGATTCGATGCAGGTCAACTCCGACTCGCCCCAAGAAGATGAAATTGGGCTTGCCAATATGCAGCCCGTATCTTTCTATCACGGGCTCTACTTTCCGTCTCGATTGCGAGAACACTTCAATGCGGGAATCTTCTTCGATGACTGTAGCCCAGAGCAGATTGAAACCTGGCAACGCGTCACCCGCCTCTTTTTTGAGAAAATTCAGCTTGAGCAACCCGGGAAACAACTTCTGATCAAAAACCCGGTTTACACGGCACGGGTGGCGATGCTGCGAGCCATGTTTCCCGATGCCAAGTTTATTCACATTTATCGCAATCCTTACATCGTCTTTCAATCGACGCGCAACTTTTATTGGAAACTCTTTAAGGAGCTTGCGCTACAGCCGTTTGAGAATGCTCCTGTCGATGATTTGATTCTCGATAGCTATCCTCGCATGATGGACATGGTGCTGAAAGACTCAGCTGATCTGCCCGCTCATCAATGGGTTGAACTGCGATTTGAACCCTTTGAAGCCGACCCCATTAGCCATCTCCAGCACATTTACCACGCGCTTGGAATTGAGGGATTTGATCAGGCAAAACCCAGATTTGAACGCTATCTCGACTCTAAAAAGCAATATCGCAAAAATCGCTATCAGTTTCCTGAGGCAGACAATCAGAGGGTGACGCAAAAATGGCGATCGCTCATTGAGCACTGGGGCTATGCGCCTCCTTGATTTTCTTAAGTGGGCTAATTCAAATGTAGGATGGGTTAGCGATAGCGTAACCCATGCGGGTGTTGGGTTTCGTGCCTCAACCCAACCTATATCGTCTGGGGCGATGCGCCTCCTTGATTTTTCTTAGAACCTAGTTGAATATAGAGCATTCAAAATGCATCGATCGCCCCTTTGACAACGTCAGCAATTTTGGCTCGCTGCTCTGCGTCATAGCCCCATTTATCTAGAAACGCCTGATAGTCACCCGTTCCTGTAGTTGCGCTTTCGTGCAACTGCTGAGCCAGCTCACTCAGATGGGGTATCTCTAAGGTTTCGATGAGATGAACCGTGCGCGATCGCACCCGGTCTGCCCCCTCCGCCATACTGTCGTTATTGTTGCGCCGATGGGCGATCGCCATTGCAGTGGACATGGCAACGTTTTTGATCAGCAGCTCGGCAACCGTATCAGGGGACGACTGCAACCCTTGAACCACCCCATCAGAGGGCTGATCGGCGAAGGAGCGATCGTCTGTGAGATAGGTGACAAAAAACCCGCGTGCGCCATTTTGGGTGCTGACTAACAATGCGATCGCCTCCTGAATCTGAGCATCTGACAGGGTGCCCGTGTCCATTTGCTGCATCAATGTCTGGGTAAGGGCGATCGCCTGCTCAAAGGTGACATCATCTGGAACCGAAAACGCAACTGCTTCTGCCATCGTTTCTCTAAAACCCGTTGTTGCTGATGATAGCATTCCTGTTAGGAAGGGGCTTTTAGCCATACTGGTGCGTTACGCTGGCGCTTTAGCGTAGCCATGCCTGAAAGGCTATACAGCACCCTACTTCTGCCTTTTACCTTTTGCCCTATCTCCTAAATCTTGATCTCGTATCGATTAATCCATACATCGGTACTACAATAGCCACATGGCGATCATTTCTTCTCAGCAACCCTCTCCCGAAAAGCGTCAGCGCACTCCTGCCAAGCCTGCTACTGAGGAGGCGTTGCTCGATGCTGATGCTCAACCTGCGGAATACGGCAAGCCCGAGGAAAGTCTGCGGCCTCAGCGCATCGCTGACTATATTGGGCAAAAGTCGCTCAAGGAAGTGCTCGACATTGCCATCAAAGCCGCACAAGCCCGCAACGAGCCGCTTGACCATTTGCTGCTATACGGTCCGCCAGGGTTAGGCAAAACGACGATGGCGTTGGTGTTGGCAACCGAGATGGGCGTCAACTGCAAGATTACCACCGCACCCGCGTTAGAACGTCCGCGCGATATTGTTGGGTTGCTGATTAATCTCCAACCCGGTGATGTTCTCTTTATTGACGAGATTCATCGACTGCCGCGAGTCACCGAAGAAATCCTGTATCCGGCGATGGAAGATTTTCGGCTCGATATCACCATTGGCAAAGGGCAAAGCGCCCGGACTCGCAGCATTCCGCTGCAGCGATTTACCTTGGTGGGCGCAACAACGCGGGTGGGTGCATTAACCTCTCCCTTGCGCGATCGCTTCGGGTTAGTCCAGCGTTTGCGCTTCTACGAGTTGGATGAACTCACTCAAATCGTCTCGCGGACGGCAGACATTCTCAGCACCGCAATCACCCCCGATGGTGCTACCGAAATTGCCCGTCGCGCCCGTGGAACGCCCCGCATTGCCAATCGACTCTTGAAACGAGTGCGCGATTACGTCGAGGTTAAAGCGCCCGGCGATATCACGAAATGGGTTGCAGCAGAAGCACTAGAGCTGTTTAATGTCGATCCGGTTGGCTTAGATTGGACAGATCGCCGCATGCTGACCGTCATGATCGAAAATTTTGGCGGCGGCCCGGTGGGCATTGACACCCTTGCTGCTGCCACGGGGGAAGATGCTCAAACGATTGAAGAAGTCTATGAACCGTACCTGATGCAAATCGGCTATCTGCACCGCACCCCACGCGGACGCATCGCTACGGCCTCAGCATGGCAGCATTTGGGCTATCAGCCGCCCGATAGCCAGCTTTCGTTGTTATACTAGGCCACTCTTAGGCGTTGCGCCATGCATTTATGATGATTAAAAGCGGATGATTAAAAGCGATCGCCCATTTTTTCATAGTCATGCTGAACGTCATACTGAAATTTTTTCTCTCCTGTCTTTTGATTCTCACGATTGGGTTCGGACTTGGGTTTGGCACCTGTGCATCTGCGTATGCTCAGACTACCCCTGGTTCAGCGCCTGATTCAGCCCTGAATTCAGCATCGGTCGAAGACTTACGCAATCAAGTCTTTAAGGCAACGAATCAAGGCGACTTTGCCAAAGCTGAGAAATACTGGAGCGAACTTATCGAGCGCATGCCCGAAAACCCAGCACTGTGGAGTAATCGCGGCAACTCCAGAGTCAGTCAAAATAAGCTAAACGCGGCGATCGCAGACTACAACCAAGCCATTGAACTCGCACCCGATGCGCCCGACCCCTATCTCAATCGCGGCACCGCCCTCGAAGGCTTGGGAAAATGGGAAGCGGCGATCGCAGACTATAACCGCGTTTTAGAACTCGACCCGCAAGACCCCGCTGCCTACAACAACCGAGGCAATGCCAAAGCCGGAATGGGGCAATGGGAAGATGCGGTCGAAGACTATCGCAAAGCCACCGAAATCGTGCCTGACTACGCCTTTGCCTATGCCAACTATGCGCTAGCGCTCTATCAAATTGGCAACACCGACAAAGCCATTCAGCAAATGCGCACACTGGTACGAAAATATCCCAGGTTTGCCGATATGCGAGCAGCCTTAACAGCCGCGCTGTGGGCAAAGGGTCAGTCAGGAGAAGCGGAAAGCAACTGGTTTTCAGTCGTTGGGCTAGACACTCGATATAAAGATTTAGACTGGGTAGAACATGTCCGGCGCTGGCCTCCCTCCATGGTCGACGCGTTGAGCAATTTTTTGAGTTTACGTTAATTGCCTGTGCAGCGTTCTCATCAGCCACGATCTCAGGATGCAGTGTTGGGGGGGCAATCCATTGCTCCCGCGAGTGGCGCAGTATTGGGAGGGCTTGCAGGCGTCCGGCATCGGCTATCCAGTAGCGTGCTTGAGCAACGCATCGCCGCCCTTCAACAACTGCATTCCTATGGCGATGCTGCGCTAGACCTAATCATTCAGGCGCTGAGCGATCGATCGTTGGATGTTCAAAAGGTGGCGTTTTCACTGCTGCGATCGCACCCCTCACCCCACGCACAATCTGCCATTCACCACTACGATGCATACCCATTGTTTGAATGCCTCAGCACATTAACCGGCCATGCCGGAGGCATTACGGCGGTTGCAATTAGCCCCAACGGTCAGCTCGCCGCTAGTGCAGGCAGAGATGCTACCCTCCGCATTTGGGATTTGGGCTACCGCGAAGAGAGGCTCACCATTGTCGAACCGTCCTTCATTTATGCGATTACGATCCAACCCGATGACCGTACCATCACGGTGAAAACCGCACAGCAAACCATCAAAGCGTGGGACTTAAAGACCGAAAACTCAATCGACCCAGACGACGGGCGATCGCGCACGATTTCATCCGTCACCACCAGCGCCAACCAGCACCAAACCCACAAACATCTCATCAGCGGCAGCCAAAACACCATTCGCATCTGGAATTTACACATCGGCAAAGAAGTTCGGGTCTTGCGGGGACATACCAGCTTAGTGACGGCTGTGGCTGCCAATCCTGATCATCGCCTTATCATCAGCGGCAGCGAAGACCGCACCGTGAGAATTTGGGGCATCGATCTTTAGTTGGGTCATCCTACCAATAGCTGATAGCTATAATGCTGATAGCTAATCAACAACGCTACACTCGAACCAAATCACCCTTCGGAAACACCCTTCGGAAACGGGCATGTCTACCCAAGCAACCCCCAATCCCAGTACTCCACCTGTTGACCGATATCCCTGGGAAGCTCCAGAACCCCCGACCGAGCTCATTTTTGATGATGGAGAACCCTTGGAGAGCAATCGCCATCGCATCGCCATGAATGTGCTCATTGACTCCATGCTGACAGCCTTTGAAGGGCGAACAGACTACTTTGCCGGTGGCAACATGTTTGTTTACTACAGCCGCGAGCAAGCCATGAACCGAGATTTTCGTGGACCTGATTTCTTTGTCGCTCTGGGGGTGGATGGCAGCCGAGAACGACAGGGATGGGTCGTCTGGGAAGAAGGCGGGCGTTACCCCGATGTGATTGTAGAACTCATGTCACCTAGCACTGCCAACGTGGATAAAGGCGTCAAGAAAGAGCTATACGCCCACACCTTCCGCACCCGCAACTATTTTGTGTATGACCCCTTTGACCCAGAGTCCCTAGAGGGATGGCAGCTCGATAGCGCCCAAACCTATCAGCCACTGTCACCAAATGAAGAAGGCTGGCTCTGGTGCGACACGCTACAACTGTGGCTTGGCACCTGGGAGGGGCAAATCCGCCGAGAACCTCCCACAGAATCCTGCCATTGGCTCCGCTTCTATGACTCAGACAAAAATCTAGTTCTTATCCCCCATGAAATCGCCCAGCAGCGACAGCAAGACATTGAACGCGAACGACAGCGAGTTCAACGGGAGCAAGAACGCGCTCAACGGGAACAAGAACGGGCAAACCGATTAGCGGCTCGCCTCCGCGAGTTGGGAGAAAATCCAGACGTCCTTTAGATTGGAAAGGCACCCATCCCAACCCGCACATCCATCCTCGAATAATGACACATCCCTCTCCAAATCCTCAGCCAGACGATGCTGTACTCGGTGGCGAGAGTATACCGAGAACGGGCATCATCTTAGGAGGTTTAGATGGAGTCGAGCGTCGCTTGGCGAGTCCGGTGGTGGAGCATCGTTGTGAAGCCCTCACCGAAGCCATTGAATATGGACAAGGTGGATTGAGCTTAGTGATTCAAGCGCTTCGCGACCCGTCTGAGCACGTTCGCCAGGCGGCCTATAGGCTTTTGCAGCGTCGCCCCGAAACCAGAGCCCAGAACGCAGTCAAGCAGTTTTATATCCGCACTCACTACGGTCAGTTGCAACGGGCACTCGCAACCGGACGATGGGAAATCGCCGATCGGGAAACTCGAACGGCTCTATTGCAGGCGTCCGGCAAAGTCTCAAATGCGTTGCCGCAACCTCATCCAGATTGGCTACTGAAATGCTCGTGTTATGATTTGCGCCTGATTGATTATCTCTGGAGACACTACAGCGGCGGACGGTTTGGCTTTAGCGTTCAGCAACGCATTTGGACGCATTGCTTCAACACCTATTGGGACAAAGTCGTCATGTGGAGTTCGTTTGGGGACACCGTCGGCTGGCGATCGCTGAATCTGCTCCTCGAAAAGCGCTGGAAGCGATATCCAGAGCTCACCTTCTCGCGCCAGGCACCAACTGGACATCTGCCATTTATGGGCGATGAATTTGGCATCTTTACCGTCGAGGCGATCGCCCAACGGCTCGATTTATGCGACATGGAAGATTCGATACACAATGCTGACACCTAAATGTGACTGGTGATCAGTGGCATGGGGGAGTGAACGGAATTGAATGGCAAGCCCTACACCCATTTGCCCACCACGACGCGAATCGTTCCATCGGCTAGCGTCTCTTCCTCCTCCACGTTAAACCCCTGCTCTTGAACCGAGGTCATCAGCACGGAATGAGCATACGCTTGAGTGATGGTGTCGACTAGATTCTGCACATCGGCTTTGACACCCCACAAATCTGCCACCAGTTCATAGGTTTCTCCGTTAAATCGAAATCCCACGTCATAGCCATTCGACTGGCGAATCACATAGTCTGCACGAACACGATTGCCCGCATAGCCCCGCACCTTGACATTACGCTCAACGGAATAGCCTAGATCATTCAACGTTTGATACAGAACATCGCCCTGCTTAATTTGAACGGTGATCGTTGAAAAATGTGACATAATCGCGTTTCGATGTGATGCACAGGATTACCCATTCATCGTATCCAAATTTATGACGGACTGGGCAGACCATTCGCAACAAGATCCCGTTCACATCTCGTCGTTCGTCCCCAAATATCGGTGCTGAGCATATTGCTGCAACTCTTCTAACAGCAGCGAATCCTTAGACGCACTTCGTGCACCTGCATTTGCCGCCCAGCGCTTAAGAGCGTCGATTTGCTCTCGGGAAATAGCAGCGAGCGGCACCGTATCCTCAATCGCCCGAATGATGTCTTCAGTGGTGAAATCCTCGCGGTGTCCGGGGTTACCGCGACCAAATGCTAGATGCATAGCGTCAATTACAACTTGCTCAATTTCTGCACCACTAAAATTCTTCGACTGTCGCGCGAGGAGAGGCATATCAAAATCGCGCAGTCGACCGGGGCGAAGCTTTTGCAAATGCACCTTGAAAATATCCTGGCGCTCTGATTCGGTGGGCAAATTGAGAAAAAAGATTTCATCAAATCGCCCTTTGCGCAACAGTTCAGCGGGCAGAATTTGCACATTATTGGCAGTGGCGACGATAAACACTGGGCTGGTCTTTTCTTGCATCCAGGTGATCAGGCTGGCAAATACGCGCCGACTCGTGCCAGAGTCGCCATCTGAGCTGCCCATCATGTTGCCAAAGGCTTTGTCAATTTCATCAATCCACAAGACGCAGGGGACAATCGCCTCTACGATTTGAATCATCTGCCGCACCCGGCTTTCACTCTCTCCAACAATGCCCCCAAACAGCCGCCCGGTATCGAGCCGCAGGAGGGGAAGTCGCCAGTCGTGGGCAATGGTTTTGGCAGAAAGAGACTTCCCCGTGCCTTGGATGCCCACGAGCAGCAAGCCTTTGGGATTGGGAATACCGTAGCGTCGTGCTTCTTCGGTAAACACATCCTGACGCATTCGCACCCACCGCTTCAGAGCGTCCAATCCGCCGATGCTTTTGAGAGAATCGTGGGATGCAAAAAATTCGAGAATGCCCGTCTGCCGAATCGCCTGCTTTTTCTCGTCAAGTACGCTCCCAATGTCGGTTTCATTCACCTGCTGTTTAGCCGCGATCGCCTTGGCAAGTACCCGCTGAATCCTGGCTCGGCTCAGCCCTTGGAAGGCTTTCACCAACTGCTCACGCGCCAGCCCAGTTAGATTTAGGCACTCTGGCATCACCTGCTGAGCGATCATTCCCTCAATCTCGGCAGCACTCGGCAACGGAAAATCAATTACCGTCACCTCTTCAGTCAGCTCCGCAGGCAGTTCTAATGTGTGACTGAGAATAATCAGGGTGTTGCGCGTCCGCTTGAGTTCACGAGTTAAGTTTTTGAGCGCGCGAATTATGGGCGTCGTGCGATCGCTCGCGGCATTTCGCAACACCGAATGCAAGTCGCGCAACACAAACAGCGTGGGCACCTCATCCGTTGTCCGTGCAATCCGACTTAAGGCTCCCATGATCGTGCCTTTGTCTGCACCATTGTCTGCCCAGCCCTGCACAATATCCCAGAGGAGCACGTGTCGCTCAGGATGCGATCGCACGGCAGTCTTAGCTAATACGTCCTCAACGGGGTCTTCTTCAACTGAAACAATATACAAGAGCGGATACCGCGCTCGAATCAGCAGATCGAGTTCATCAATCGTTGATTGATGGACATTCACTGAAGCAGTGGCGATCGCCTCCGAATTAGAACCATCACGCATCATGAGTTAACACCGAGCCGCAAAAATTATCGCCACCTCCCCAGAATGGCACGAACTCAAGCGACTATGCATCAGGTCTAAAGCTTCTGCAACAGTTTGTTCATTTCGAGATGGCGATTGTCACTTCCCACTGCATTAACAAGCATTCCTAAAACATGGGGAAGTGCCAACAGGCTTCCTAGATGGACTCGCCACTTGTTCCATGCGAGCGATCGAGACAGCGGCAAAACGTGCCAAAACCTATTGACAGAACATACCATCTCTTGTCCCAATGTCGTGATTTCGTGCCACCATCCAGCCGGAATAAATAACACGTCTCCAGGGTGAATCACCACTTCATATCGGTGACGCATCGCTTCTCGGAATGCCGGAAATACCTCCAAATCCGGGCGATCGGGATAAACCTGACTATAGCCGGGGCGTATCGCCAACCCATGCCGAATCTGCCGATAGATTGGAAACGGGTAGAGTGTATCCAACTGGGAGGGAGGAAACAAAATCACGTGTTTAGAGCCATGCATCTGCATGAGGACGCTATCCATCGGGTCATAGTGCAAGCAAGCCGTATGTCCGCTGGCACCTAGCCACAAGTTTAAGTGAGTGGCTGGCAGACATAAGCCCAATTGCTTCTCTGCGTTTAGAATAGCGAGTGTGTTTGCAAGCGGTGTTTGATTGAGAGAACATCGCCCTAAGTAAATATCGTTTTCAGAAGCTTCTCCACTTTTAAGCATTTCAGCATATTTAGAAAACGATTGGCTCTGGAGCGATACGCCACTGCCAACGCTTGTCCAGTTTCGCTTGTCTTGTTCATAGCGATCGCGCCCATAACAGCGAAGGGGGAAGGATTGTTCACCGATGACTTGAGTCAGATAGTCCAAATCCCAGGCAGGTTCGAGATTGACTAATCCCGACACAACAAGCGGCACACCTGTTCGTCGGTACTGATCAAGGAACTGCTGAGTAGAAAAGTTCGATGCTTGGACTTGATGAATCGCACGACAAACCGAGTAAGCTGGCTTTAGCTTACTAATAGAATCTTGAATTTGCATAATCCTATCGTTATTTTGCTCGCTGTCTTGACTTTGCAGATTTCGCGGATTTGCGGTGAGTCTTGGGATGAAATCCTAAGGAGGGCTTTACAGATATCGAGCGATCGCCTGCATTTTGAGTCGATTCATCTTTTAGCACGACATATTGGCGATTACGTTCTCGTACCTTGGCATCCTCGTCACCATAAAAAAAAGACAGCAACGCAAAACGCCGTCCCTGGGTCACAGGCGTGACTTCATGGAGCAACGAGCATGAAAAAATGATGGCTTCACCAATATCGGGACGATAGAGCTGTGATCCAAACTCCGGGAACCATAGACACCCGCCGTCATAGTTTCCAGTATTGAGATTGAGGGTCATTGCAAATCGTCGATGAACCGTGCCTCTAGTCGTATTGTCTCGATGTCGACGGAAGAATCCCTGAGTCGTTGCCTCGTAACACGCTACCAGATGTCTCTCGAAGCGAGTAATACTAAATTGAAACGCTTTCTCAATTTCAGGCTTCACGCGTCGCACGATTAAGTCATTAATCGTCTGGAGAAGTTCCAATTCTTCAAGTAGTAGATCGCATCGCTGCTTGAAGCTATGATCCATTACCTCAACAGTTTTACCATCGACTTGCCGCATAAAGCCTGACGGTCGCCCACCATGCTCTTCATATCGACAAATCAAATGGCGGCACAAATCCTTACTTAGAACATTAGGAATAGTCAGCACAGGCGCTTGACGGGCTGCTAAGACAGGAGTGACAAATCTAGGCAAACTCGTCACAAAGCCAAACACCCGTTGGGCATGATCCTTAATTTCAGCGATCGGAAACACCCCAACAATCTGCAGACGCTCATTTAAGACAAACGTGGTTGGCACGTAATTCTTAATCTGGGACGAAGAATCATCAAAGTCGCACACTCTGTAGAGCATGCTGACTCTCCAATCAAAATCCCAAAAGAATTTGAAATAGGTAGGAAAATCAATCAATCTCTCCAGTTCAGTGTCATCGGGATCTGCAATCACACCAAAAAAGGGGGTCTTGTGTACCTCGAATTGAGCCTGAAGACTTACAAAATCGCGAATTAGGCGATCGCTCCCCTCTAACTTCGAGCTTCCTATGAAAGACAGAATGATTCGATGTCCAGCTACTGTGTCAAAGTGGAAATTTGGGCTAGAGGTCAAAGAAGCCGTAAACCAGGGAGCTGGATCGCCTACCATCAATGGTGTTGACATAAGCTTGTCGATATTTGCCAGTGAGATTTAAGAAAGCAGCCCTCGTCATCATTGGCTGCGGACTGTCACCAACCCGCTAGATTCATAAAACTCAGGACAGTCTCAGCAAAGATAACGAAAACCGCATGGGAAGTTTACTTTGCAGTTTCGACTTTAGCGTTTAGATGTCAAAAACATGAGGGGAAATCGGGGGGAAATCGGGAGAACAAGAAAAATTTTTGAGCGATGGAGCCCAGATCAAATCTGTTTGAGACGGTACCCTAAACCATGTACGGTTTCAATAAAATCATCAGGCGCGCCCGCTGCTTTTAACTTTTGGCGAAGCGTTCGAATATGTGTCTTCACAGCTTCCTCGGTCGGTGGAGCATCTAACGACCAAATTCGTTCGATGATGCCAGGTCGACTCATCACTCGACGCCCATTCAAAATTAGCAACTCTAATAGTGAAAATTCTTTGGGTGTCAGATGAATAGGAATTTGGCCATATTTCACCTCGTAGGTACTCGGGTCAATTCTCAAGTCTCCCCAATATCGGCTTGATGAAGCGTCGACCCTTCCCCGGCGTAAAAGTGCTCGAACTCGCGCCATTAATTCTTGTAAATCAAACGGCTTAACGACATAATCGTCTGCGCCTGCATCTAAGCCAGTAATCTTATCGGTAACAGTATCGCGAGCTGTTAGCATCAGCACAGGCACCATCAAGCCGCGATCGCGCATTTGCCGACAAAAACTAATACCGTCTAGCTTCGGTAACGTGATGTCTAACACCACCAGATCATAATCGAAGACTTTGATGCAATCCCATGCTGCTTCACCGTCTTGCGCAATATCAACCACATGTTGACGACCTGTTAAAGCCTCAGTCAGCATGTCAGCAATTTGAATATCATCCTCGACAATCAAAATTCGCACAATCCCAGCTCAACTGTATAGATCAGTGATTCAGAAAACGCCAATGAAATGGACTTTGCAAACTAGATGGGTCATTGGAGGATTTGGAATCTCCGTTTTACTCCTCGGAGCAATGAACCTAATTTCCTATCGAAATGCGACTCGCTTAGCCGAAAGCACAGACAAAGTAAAGCAAACCCATGAGGTTCTCGAAGCATTGACCAACATTAAAGCAAGTCTCAACGAAGCGGAAGCCGGGCGACGGGGATATATTTTTTTTGGAGATAACGCTGAATTTAATCGATACATCCTCGCGATTCAAAGAATTCCATCCCAAATTGATAATATCCGACACCTAGTTTCGGATAATACAGACCAACAAAAAAGACTTGGCGATTTGGAAACATCGCTTTCTGGTAAAGTCGAGCTTTTTCAACAGTCAATTAATCTATATCAGTCTGAATCTTTCTCGTTGGCAGATCAAGCTTCCCTTGCTGAAGCTAGCAATCAAAAACGAACTGAGCTTCAGCGAATCATTGCCGATATGCAAAGTCGGGAAGAAGACGAGCTCAATCAATGGGTACAGCAATCTCAAAATAGCATTCGAGTTCGCATGATGATTGAGCTAGCCGGAACAATATTAAGCTTTGCGGCTCTCTCTGGCATTCATATGCTCGTATATATGCAAATGCTTAAACGTCAACAAGCTGCCGATATGCAACGAGCCCTAGAGCAAGAAAAAGAGCTAAGCCAACTCAAACTCAACTTTTTTTCGATGGTTTCCCACGAATTTCGTACACCTCTCAGCATCATCATGGGCTCAGCTCAGCTTTTAGCTGAGCATCTGCATCCAGAAGTCAGTGCTAACAAACTCAAGAGCCTCTATCGAATACAATCATCAGCGCGAGTGATGACAAAGCTTTTAGCTGATGTCTTAACCTTGGCTAGAGCAGAAGCTGGCAAACTGGAATGCCAACCCCAGTGGGTTGAACTGCAGTCATTTTGCCTCAACCTTCTTGAAGATATCCGGCTTTCTCAAGAAACCAAACACTCTATTCAATTTATTCAACAAGGTTCCTACACCCACGCTTATGTTGATGAAAATTTGCTTTACTCTGTTATCAGTAACTTGCTCTCTAACGCAATTAAATATTCTTCAGTCAATAAAGAGATTATTTTTCGTTTGATTTGTAAGGAGAATGCCGTTATTTTCCAAGTTCAAGACCAAGGAATCGGCATTCCCATCGAGAGCCAATCACAACTTTACACCCCGTTCCACAGGGGAAAAAATGTCAAAGGCATTGTCGGAACAGGACTTGGACTTACCGTCGTAAAAGCATGTTTAGACTTACATTACGGCACCATCGAAGTCAATAGTCAAGAAAAAATAGGAACAACATTCACCATCCGAATTCCTCAGTCATATCAAAGAAAAAACTTTCCATGATGGTGGCAAGAAACTGCCCCTATACAAACAATGTCGACCTGCGTCGCCTGAAGAAATACGCACAAGGATTTGGACTGCATAACGGCAATTTAAAATCACTACCTTCAGAGTTTAAAGTGCCTAATCCCAATTCAATCTGGGTCAAATTTGATTTCAAATTTGATTAGGTGTGAGCAAAACTCGATTCAAGAACATTCAAGTCGACTAATGCTTATGCGAAATTGATATAAACTTTAGCAAAACTTATATTCCAACCCCTCGAAAGCGATTAGACAAGCCCATTCATAATAAACGCTTAAGTCAAATAAGTATTCAATTAAATATTTATTATAAAATGATTAATTAAATTCGATTCAGGCGCTAGGGCGTGTCATCAGTTAAGCCAGATGACTGAAGCAGCAAGGTAGATGGCACTGAGGAAGTTGCACTCGGTCTTATCATAGCGAGTAGCAATTGCCCGATACTGCTTGAGCTTGGCAAAAAAGT
>JBNPEB010000080.1:0-21592 GCA_051117335.1 Elainellaceae cyanobacterium | reverse complement strand
ACACGTTCAGCAGCGCTTCGACCAACTTTGATTCTGCCAATGATGGATTTGCGAGTACGGGCTTATTTGCGTCCCGTCTTGGCAATCTGGAACTACTGTTTGGCTACACGCGGCGCGATCGCTCTGAATTTTCGGTGGCTGGTGACGGTGATTTTGTGGATGAAGAGGAAGGTAGTCGTAATAACTTTCTTGGAACGCTAGTCTATCGCTTTGACGAATTCAATTCGCTTAATTTCACCGCAGAAGTCTTTGATGACGATAGCAATCTCGACATCGTATGGCATAGAGGTCTCCAATACCCGCAATGAACGACCGCGCAATCGCACTGAGACAAATCTACTCACTGGTGAAGAAACACAAATCTCGGTGACGGATACCTTTCCGGTCGAAGATTTTCCTCAATCGGATATCTTTCGATTGGGATTATATGTGCAAGATGAAATTTCGCTGTTGAGCGATCGCCTAGCGGTGATTCCTGGTTTGCGGTTTGACTATTATGACCTGACTACTGATCCGAGTGAAACCTTTAGCCGGAATGGAGCGGAAGCAGTAGACTATGATGCAACGTCGGTCTCACCGAGTTTGAGCCTGGTCTACCAGGCTACTCCTGGAATTACACTAGTTGGACGTTATGCCAGAGGCTTCCGTGCGCCGCTCTATAGCGAAATTAATAGCGGCTTTACCAATCTAAGCGGCACGTTTTTCAAATGATCCATTCGAACTGGTAGCTGGATTGGGATATCAAGCGCCAGAAGACAAGTGGGGCATCGAGTTCATCACCACAGTAGTGGGTGAGGCGCGAACGGATCGAGATGTTGATCCACTAACTGGTGCCGAACCATTTCTGCCGGGAGGATTCACACTATTTGATTTGATTGGCTACTATCGCTTTTCTCCTAATCTGGCACTTAATTTAGGATTGTTCAATATCTTTGATGAAGAATATTATCGCTATGCCGATGTCCGTACTTTTAATGAACGTCCTGATATCGAACGATTTCAGCAACCCGGACGATCAATTCGAGCTGGGTTAACCTGGCGATTTTAATTGAATTTATCTACCATTGCCTATCGCAATGACCTGTGCCGATGTAACGTTTCAAAATTCCTAATGATCAATATGAGGTCTCTATGCTCTGCCGACGATTCAACTATCTGGTGATGTTTGCGATTGGCTGCGGTCTTGCTCTAACCGCTTGTGCTAACTCGGAGCCCTCTTCGTCTAGTGAACCTGAAGTAAATTTAAACTCTTTTGAAGAAGCGCAAACAGGGGCGATCGCCATGGCTGAGCGCCTTGTTGCATTAACCTCTCTATCCGCTGACCTCGTTTATCATCTCGACAGCAGTAAACTTGTGGGAGTACCAGGTAGCAGCCTCATTGCTGGAGATGCTCGATTTGAAGGCATCGAGCAAGTCAGTAGTGAACGCACACCTCCCAACTTGGAGAAAGTCGTGGCACTCAATCCAGATTTAGTCATTGGTGCCGCAGGCTTTCATGAGTCGACCGCAGATCGATTAAAGGAAGCTGGGATTCCGACTTTGCTGACTGAAGTCGATAGTTGGCAATCTTTGCAAGAACTCACTGAAATTTTGGCAACGACGCTAGATGCTGATCCAACCAATTTACTGCAACGCTATGATGAGTGTTCCGCAGAGGCTCCTGATCGGAGTCCATCCACGCTGGTCCTTGTTAGTTATCAGCCTATCTTATCGCCTAATCAAGATAGTTGGGCGGGTGATTTTCTTAACCGGTTCAATATTCAAAATCTTACAGCTGATGTTCAAGACGATAGCGCTGACAATAATTCAGGACAGCAGTTTGAAGGCTATATATCGCTTTCATCAGAGACTGTTTTGCAAGCCGACCCAGACATGCTGTTTGTAGTAAATGCTGGAGATGATACTCTAAAGCAGTTTGAAGCTAATCCATTTTGGCAAGAACTAAAGGCGACTCAAACAGGGAATGTGCATCTGTTTGATTACTATGGGTTGATAAATCCAGGGAGTTTGCAAAGTATTGAAGCAACCTGTGAAAAGCTTTCTCAACTTGCACCAAGGTAAAAATACTCAGGGCGATTAAATATCACTAAGTTTCTAGTCAGCCTCATGCATTTTTAGCAAGCTCGGATCCACTAACTCCCTCTGAATTGCTAACACAGCAGCTTGAGTGCGATCGCGCACCTCCAGTTTTTGCAGAATTGTATGGACATGCACTCGAACCGTTCCAGGCGCAATGTAGAGGATATTTGCAATTTCCTGATTGCTTTTGCCCGTAGCAACTAATGCCAAAATTTCTTGTTCGCGCTTTGTCAAGGGATTGTCTAGCGCCGGTACTTCATCAACGGGTAATTCTACCTGGCTAGACTGAAAAACTGAATGGATTTCACGGGTTGCGGTCGAGTCCCACCAAGAAGCTCCGGCAACCACTGAACGGATTGCCAGAATCAAAAATTCTGCTGCAATGCCTTTTAAGCAGTATCCCTGGGCTTTGGCTTCAACCAAACGATTAATCAGTGGCTTCTGTGAATGGGAGGTCAAAATCAGTACTGGTAAATTAGGTTGTTTTTGTTTGATTTGCCGACAGGCTTCTACTCCACTCATTCCGGGTAAACCAACGTCAAGAACGACAACATCAGGAGTATACTGCTGAGCAAACTCAATCGCTGTTTCACCGTCTTCTGCCTCTGCTACGACTTCTAGCCCTGCTTCCTGTTGCAAACGGGTGACAAGACCCAGACGAAATAACTCATCATCTTCCACGAGCAGGATGCGGATAGGGTGTAGTTTCATGAGTGGATTTGGTGGTAGACGTTGAGATTAAAGCAGGCAGGCGAAATCCAAAAATTGCTCCTTGGGGTTGACGCTGTTCTGCCCAAATTGTACCGCCATGAGCTTCGATGATCTGGCGACTGAGGTATAAACCCAGTCCTGCACCTTTGGCTTGGCGATCGCCATCCCCTTGATAGAAGCGACCAAACAATAAGGTTTTCTCGACATTAGATAAACCCTGTCCCTGATCTGCAATTTTAACGAGATGAAAGGTGTTTTGTGAGGTCAGGATCACTTCTACCTTGCCTCCCCGATAAGAATGGTTGATGCCATTAGTAAGCAGATTTACAAAAACCCGCTGAAGCTGTAGGGGGTCACCATTCACCCACAATGATGGGCGAAACTCTGATGCTCCGTATCCCAAATTGATATAAATTTGGCGAGATGAAGCCAGTTCAATTAGGGTTGCGATCGCCTCTTCTGCCAACGCTGCTAAATTCACAGGTTGAGTATGTAGCTTTAATCCTTCAATGTCGTTACGATAGACATCAACTAGGGTTTCAACCAGTTGCAGCGTCGTGTGATGGCTACGGCTCATAATTTCTAAGACACGTCGCTGCGTGGGGGTAATAGCTCCAAACTTTTCTTGTTGAAATGCGTTGAGAGTTTCAATGCCTCCCAGTAAAGGCGTTTTGAGGTCATGGGTAAGCGTCGAGGCAAAGTCTTCGCGGACTCGGTTGAGTTGTTCTTGCGCCTGGATCTGAATTTGCTGTCGGGCGATCGCGTCTTGATAGTATCGATTGCGATCGCTCAACCAAGCCGTGACCACCAACGCTACGACTGCAATTAGCCGATTGGCAACAGTGGCTGGGGTAATGGGTTCCAGACCTGGCACTGCCAAATTTAGGATGGTAAGCACGACTGAAATGATAGTGACCTGACTAGCCGCATTTCGGTTCAAGCGAGCATAAGCTAGGAGTACTGCCCCAATGTAGAGATAGCCAAAGACGTAAGGGGGCGGTGTCGAAAACTCTAGGGTAATAATTACTGCAAAGACGCCCAGCATCACCCACTGCATTTTAGATGGGCGCTTCAAATGACATTGTATATGATGGAGGAGCGATCGCTTTTCCATGAATTACTATCTGAGTTTGCGCTAACTTATTATTTATCTACTTTAGGTGAAAGATTGGCGTTTAGATCAGAAATATATCTAAAAATATAGAGATTGAATATAGACCTAAACGGTTCTATTTCCTGAGACTTATATGTGCAGATTTAACTTGTGACTAAACCCCGATCTATACCTTGCTTTTTCAATCAACACTTTTCATGATGGGCATATCGAGGATTTGAATTGCGCGTTTAGTAATCCTCAATAGGTTCAGTATGAATAGTACAAACCCTAAGATTTTAGCTGCTCGATTACAGCACATTGATCCCTTGTGTGGTTTACATCTTCAAGAAATTTCCCTGCCTCAACACTGCCATTTTTTAGGCATTCTTCGGCAGGGAAATATCATTTTGGCAAATAGAAATCCGGTACTTCATGAGGGTGACTTGATAATTGCGATCGCTGTGCATTCAATGATCGTCCCTGAATTGCTTACCTGCCTAAAAGGTCATTTGTTTGTTGGAAATTGGCTTGAGACGACCTCAGTTCATTGGTCAAATCGAAGCTAACTATTGCTATTTATTACTTCATCATGCTGCAAGGATTTCTTCAAATCATTTTGTTTTTGATTGGGTTAGTTACCATTACTCCATTCTTGGGGCGCTACATGGCAAATGTTTTTCTAGGGCGTCCAACTTGGCTCAATTCTACACTGGCTCCGATTGAAAGAGGCATCTATGCTCTGAGCAGCATTCGGCAAGACTCTATGACCGGATGGCAGTATGCCCGTGCGGTACTGTTTAGCAACTTGGTCATGGGAATATTTGTCTTTCTCATCTTCATGTTGCAAGGGGTGTTGCCGCTCAACCCAACCAATCTAGACGCTCCGAGTTGGGATCTAGCCCTGCATACTGCGATTTCTTTTGTCACCAATACCAATCAACAGCACTATTCCGGTGAAACTACCTTCAGCTATGCCAGTCAGGTGTTAGCGCTAGGGTTTCTGATGTTCACGTCAGCGGCGACCGGAATTGCCGTGGCGATCGCCTTCATTCGAGGGTTGACTGGAAGGCCGTTGGGGAATTTCTATAGGGATCTGACCCTTTCCATTACCCGAATTTTGCTGCCGATTTCAATCGTAGGGGCGATCGCCCTGCTGATTGCAGGGGTGCCCGAAACCCTACAAGGGGCAGCCACAGCCACGACTTTGGAAGGCGCAACGCAGTACATTGCCCGTGGTCCCGTAGCTCATTTTGAAATCATCAAGGAACTCGGTGAAAATGGTGGGGGATTCTTTGGCATTAATTCCGCTCATCCTTATGAGAATCCCAATGCCTTCACCGACTTAATTGAAAACTGGGCTATGCTTTGCATTCCAGCAGGGTTAATCATCACCTATGGCATCTTTGCCAATAATGAAAAGCAAGGCTGGCTGATTTTCTGGATGGTGTTTATCCTGTTTGTGGTGCTGATTGGCCTTACAGCGGCCAACGAGTATTGGGGCAATCCGCTTGTCAACAGCATCTTGGGAGAACCGGCTCCTAACCTGGAAGGCAAAGAAGTCCGCTTTGGATGGGCACTCACGGCACTTTGGGCCATTTCCACTACAGGAACGATGTGCGGTGCGGTGAATGGGATGCATGATTCCTTAATGCCTGCTGGGGGTGGAGCGACTTTGTTTGATATGTTTCTGCAAATCATTTGGGGTGGGCAAGGAACGGGAACAGCATATCTGTTTTCGTACTTGGTTCTAACAGTATTTGTAACTGGATTAATGGTCGGACGAACTCCCGAATTTTTGGGGCGAAAGATTGAAAAGCGCGAAATAGTGCTTTCAAGCGTCATTCTGCTGGTTCATCCAATCGCCATTTTGATCCCAGGGGCCATTACTATGGCGTTTCCAGAATCCGTAGCTGGAATTAGTAACCCTGGATTTCACGGCATCTCTCAAGTGATTTACGAATATGCTTCTGCTGCTGCAAATAACGGATCTGGCTTTGAAGGTTTAGCCGACAATACTTTGTGGTGGAACTTAAGTGCAAGTGTTTCATTGCTGTTAGGACGCTATGTCCCTATCATTGCCTTACTGTTGCTGGCAGACAGTATGTTTCGCAAGCAACCCGTTCCCGAAACCGCCGGAACCCTTCGCACCGATACGGTTTTGTTTACCAGTATCACCGCAGGCGTGATTTTAATTCTCGGTGCGTTAACCTTCTTGCCTGTCCTAGCGTTGGGGCCGATCGCAGAAGCTTTTGCCATTGCCCGTGGCGCGATCGGTGTGGGTTGAACGTTACAGGAATGCAGTAAGGGCAAACGGTCGTTCGCCCTTACGAGGAATTGGTAACAGTACTTCATTCATCTCTATCAATCCTATGACTCTCAAAGAACCTCAATCTCCCCGTCCCCAGCAGCCTAGCGGAGCGCATGACCAGCACCGCCATACACCTAAAGCTAACACCTCAAGTCTTTATCAGCGGGCGGTTCAGCAGGCATTTGTCAAACTCAATCCTCGCATCATGGTCAAGAATCCGGTGATGTTTGTGGTTTGGGTGGGTACTATCATCACAGCGATACTAACGCTATTTCCTGACCTATTTGGCGCAGTTGCCGGAGAAGACTTGAGGCTGTTTAACGGCCTAATTACACTGATTTTGCTGTTTACGATTCTATTTGCCAACTTTGCTGAGGCAGTCGCTGAAGGACGCGGAAAAGCTCAGGCAGACGCCCTGCGATCGACTAAGAGTGAAACAGTTGCTCGAAAAATTCTGCCAGATGGTTCATTGCAAGACATTAGTTCTACTAGTTTGCAACGGGGCGATCGCATCAAAGTGATCGCAGGTGATGTCATTCCGGCAGATGGCGAAGTCCTCGAGGGAGTTGCCTCGGTAGACGAATCGGCTATCACGGGGGAATCGGCCCCCGTTTTGAAAGAAGCTGGATCAGATGTCGCTAGTTCTGTCACGGGCGGTACGCGAATCATTTCAGATGAACTGATTGTGGGAGTCACCGCTGACCCCGGCAAAGGCTTCATCGATCGCATGATTGCGTTAGTTGAAGGTGCAGAACGTAGTAAAACACCCAATGAAATTGCTCTGACAGTACTGCTTGCTGTGCTGACTTTGATATTTCTTATTGTCGTGGCGACCATCCCCATCCCTGCTGCCTATGTGGATGCATCTGTAGGTGTGGCGACGTTGATTGCACTGTTAGTGGCACTGATTCCAACGACAATTGGTGGATTGCTGAGTGCGATTGGCATTGCTGGAATGGATCGGGTGGCGCAATTTAATGTGGTAGCCACCTCTGGACGAGCGGTGGAAGCCTGTGGCGACATCAATACCCTAGTGTTGGACAAAACAGGAACCATCACCTTGGGAAATCGTCTTGCCGAAGAGTTTATCCCAGTAAATGGTTACTCAGAAAAAGATGTAGCCGCGATCGCCATAGCTGCCAGCGTGTTTGATGACACCCCCGAAGGTAAATCGATTGTCCGGTTAGCTGAAAAGACGGGAGCAACCATTACCTTTGATCGTAGTAAAGCCGAAGGAATTGAATTTTCTGCTCGTACCCGCATAAGTGGAACTGACTTACCCGACGGGGGGGAAGTTCGAAAGGGAGCAGTGGATGCTATTTGTGGATTTGTGCGATCGCGTGGAGGGCAAGCTCCTGCCGAATTAAATGATGCGTTTGAACGGGTCTCTCGGCTAGGAGGAACGCCACTGGCAGTCTGCAAAGACAATACAATCTACGGTGTTATCTATCTCAAAGACCTCATCAAACCAGGAATTCGCGATCGCTTTGATCAACTGCGCCGCATGGGAGTAAGAACGGTGATGCTCACGGGCGATAACCGCATCACGGCTTCGGTAATTGCTAAAGAAGCAGGCGTTGATGATTTCGTGGCTGAAGCTACACCTGAGGACAAAATTGAAGTCATTCAATTTGAACAGGCCCAAGGAAAGCTCGTTGCCATGACGGGAGACGGCACCAATGATGCGCCAGCACTAGCTCAGGCTAACGTGGGACTGGCAATGAATTCTGGTACACAGGCTGCCAAAGAAGCCGCCAATATGGTGGATCTGGACTCAGACCCTACTAAACTCATTGATCTGGTAACAATTGGCAAACAGTTGTTGATTACGCGCGGGGCACTCACGACTTTTTCGATCGCCAATGATATTGCAAAGTACTTTGCTATCATTCCGGCGATGTTTGCCGGAGCCGGAATTGGTACCCTCAATATTATGGGATTAGCCAGTTCTCAATCTGCTGTCTTGTCAGCGTTAATTTACAACGCACTCATCATTCCCACCTTGATTCCACTAGCGCTGCAGGGTGTCAAATTCCGTCCACTTACGGCCAACCAACTACTTCAGCGTAATATCCTGCTATATGGCTTGGGTGGCGTCATTGCTCCATTCATTGCCATCAAGCTCATCGACCTGGTTGTGAGCAGCGTAGGCCTAGTTTAGGAGGACTTTCATCATGACTGATTTCAACTGACATGTTGAGTTTCATAGTATCGAACGGAGATGCGCATCATGAATTTGTTGATTCCACGTTTACTAGAATTCTGTAGTGACTGGCTTGAATTGCTTCGGCAGCGGCGACATCGTGTTGCTCTAGGAGTATTCGCCGCCTTATGTCTCAATCTGGCGATCGCCCCGGCTGTATTAGCCAGTACCAACGGCAGTATTGAGAGAAGTACAGCGTATGCTATTGGAATACTGAGCTTAGTGCCCCTTGGACTTGCCATCTATCTATTTGCTGTCATCTTTCAACCAGAGCGATTTTAACCATGCTCAGAAAACTATTTCATAACATGCGAGAACATCTGAAAACATTTCAGCTTCAGCGACGAATTGAAACCTTTCAACTGGATCGAGTTCGCCGCCGACATCAAAAGAAAGTGACCAAACATCACGCAAAATCGCAATACCCAGGAGATTAATTGATGATTCGTGAACTTATTATTGGCATTCGCAGTACGCTTGTCCTCTGGGCGCTGACGGCAATCCTCTATCCGCTCCTGATTTTGCTTGTGGGACAAGCCGTATTTCCTGAGCAGGCAAATGGTAGCTTAATCCGTAATGAGCAAGGAACTGTGATTGGTTCTACACTAATCGGTCAGCCGTTTACAGGGGCTGAATACTTTCAAAGCCGCCCTAGTATTGTTGAATATAGCGTGGGTGAAGATGCGGCCCCCACGGGCTTATCCGGAGCCAGCAACCTTGCTCCCAGCAACCCTGACCTGATTGCTCGTGTTGAAGAGTTGAGTGATGCCTTACGAGCCATGGATATTGAGCCAACTGCTGACTTGGTTTATGCGTCTGGGTCAGGACTTGATCCGCACATCACTCCAGCCGCCGCCCTAGCGCAAGTCGAACGAGTGGCGATCGCCCGCTCCATTGAACCTCAGCAACTTCAGCCTCTGATTGAAGAATCCACTGAAGGGCGATTCCTCGGTATCTTTGGCGAACCTGGCGTCAACATTCTCAAACTCAACCTCGCACTAGACGCGCTGTAGATTGGCTGTGTTCTTATGATTCGTTCTGACGAAATTTTGAACTATCCTAATTTGCTTTTGAGTAGCGATCGCACCTCCTATGACAAACCAAAACGTCGAGGTGAGCACAAAATCTTCATCGGGATGGCTCCCGGTGTGGGTAAAACTTACCGGATGTTGGAGGAAGCACAAAGCCTGAAACAAGAGGGAACTGATGTGGTCATCGGGCTACTAGAAACTCACGGACGACAAGAAACTGCGGACAAAGCAGCAGGATTAGAACAAATTCCCCGCAACCGAGTCACTTGGTCAGGACGGACATTGACCGAGATGGATACGGATGCCATTTTGACCCGTCAGCCGCAGTTGGTATTGGTGGATGAACTGGCACACACTAACCTTCCTATCTCTGAGCGAGAGAAGCGCTATCAAGATGTTGAAGTCATTCTCAATGCAGGGATTGATGTCTATTCCACTCTCAACATTCAACATTTGGAAAGCTTGAACGACTTGGTTTTGAAAATTTCTGGCGTCATCGTCCGTGAGCGCATTCCCGATCGCATCTTAGATGAAGCCGATGAGGTGGTCGTCATTGACGTAACGCCTGAAACGCTGGAAGAACGACTGCAAGAAGGAAAAATTTATGCGCCCGAAAAGATTGACCAGGCATTGCAAAACTTCTTCCAGCGACGTAATTTGATTGCTTTGCGTGAACTCGCGTTGCGAGAAGTTGCCAATAATGTTGAGGTCAATGGGTTAGAAACAACCAAGCACAAATATTGCAGCATTCATGAACGAGTTTTAGTTTGTATGTCAACCTATCCCACGTCGCTGCAATTGCTGCGTCGGGGTGCCCGCATTGCCAATCATATGAATGGAAGGCTTTACGCGCTATTTGTCGAAAATCCAGATCGATTTCTGACTAAACAAGAAAGCCTCTATCTCGAAACCTGCGAAAAACTCTGTCAAGACTTTGAAGGTGAGTTTTTGTGGATCAAGTCTCACGATATTGTCGGCACGATTACGAGTGTGGCTCGTGAGCATCGCATTACCCAAATTGTAGTCGGTGAAACGAGGCGATCGCGCTGGGAACTGTTGATTCGAGGATCAATGGTGCAAAAGCTCATGCGTGTGCTTCCTAACATTGATCTCCATATCATCGCGACTTAAAATCCAGGGCAAGTCTGTGTATCAAGGTTTAGTTGAATCAATGAGGATTGGCCATGCCTTTCGAAGACTGATGTGAAACGGTACCAGATGATTTGCAATTACGTGTTTAACAAACTGCAATGTTTGACAGCGCGTCTTTTGACTTTCACATCAGGAATTACTCGAGATAAATAACTGTGCATTTAATTTCCAGATCACGGCGCTTTTCAGGCAAATGGTAGGTGTGAGCTGTGAATAGTAGTAAGCCACCATCGAGTGATGGATTCAAACCCAGAGTGAACCGCCAACGACGCAAACGCGAGCGTTCCAGTGGCGGACAAAGCGGACATCGAGGACAGACCTTAGAGTGGTCAGCGGAGGTGCATCAAATTGAGCCGCACCGGGTTGAAGCGTGTCGGGTGTGTGGTGCATCGTTAAATGAAGTCGAGGTTGAATCGTGGGATTTACGACAAGTGCGCGATATTGCGCCGATTGAGTTGAGAGTGACAGAGCATCAAGCCGAGGTCACGTGTTGTTTGCAGTGTCAAACGCTGAATCGGGAAGAATTCCCCCCAGACGTAACCAGTGTCGTGCAGTATGGAGTCAGTTTGAAAGGCTTGATGCAACAAGTCGCATGTGCCAAAGCGCGAGACAGAGCACCCTCGACACAGACCTCATACAGTGGTTTGAGGAGCGCTATCACACCTTAATCGAAGCTGGCTTGGCAGCAAATCCTGTGCTTGAGCTGACCCCGGACGCAGCTAAATCGCGCGGGCGCCCCAAACAATCCCCTGCCAAAAACTTGCTCGACCGCTTACAGCACTCAGACCAAGTGTTGGCATTTATGTATAACGTTCGCGTGCCGTTTGATAATAATCAAGCGGAGCGAGACTTACACATGATGAAGCTCAAGCAGAAGATTTCAGGTGGATTTCGCTCAGTCAAAGGAGCACAGATGTTTGGGCGGATTCGTGGCTATATTTCTACCCTCAAGAAGCAAGGACTCAATGTTTTGGAGGCTCTCAACCAAGTTTTCTTGAACAATCCCACTATGCCTACTACGCTTCAACCTGAGTAGTTACCATGGGTTTGGTAATTGGCGATCGCCAGCTCTACTCCCTGCCGCAGTTGAATGTCCTGTATGAAGCCCTGTCCCAACTGTTTCGGGTATTTCCAGATCCCAATAGTCTTGCTGTGAAAGGGTAATGGTCATCGGTTTTAGGTCAGAACAATTATCTGAGGAATAGGTTTTGTATAGCCCTACAGGCTCAGATTTGTGTGGTGAACCCGCGCGCGGCACGGGTCCACCACACGTTCAGCGTTCTAACGCGAGAGCGTAAGGCTATGATAATTAAGACGATACCGTAAATGACAATGATTCTCAATCGTCTCAACGGAAGCCGCGTGTTTTATGGATGAGGTGCAGGACGATTCTCTACAATGAGATATCTCTACCGAGGCATTGACGATGGTGGCTGCATTTCAAATCCAGGTCTTGAATATTGAAGTAGTGAGCACTAATTAGGAAGATGATTACCGCAATAAGCCGCTTTGGTATGCTGCGCTTGGGGTGATGGAGTACTGGATTATTGATTCGCTTTATCATTTAGATCGATATCCAAAGCGGAAAAACCCCAAGATTGAAAGACCTACTATTTCGGTTGGAACACCAACTTCATCGAAAAGTATTTTGGTTGAGCAGGACTATCGGTTTAGAAGCTTTGTCGGAAATGAACGAATTCAGTCGCAGGTTTTTCCTGAGTTATCGCTTACGGTGGCGGATATGATCAATTTTGGGTGAGGTGGGCGATCGCTTAGCTACCATCAAAAATTCAGACTGGTGTGACCAGTGCTGATGGTGTGTGAGGAACTGATCTAGAAATTGAGTGCCTGTCGAGGGGCGATCGCCCATTGCCGCTTTAAATTCCTCTGACCGCTGTTCATAAGCGTTCATTACCTGTTGAGCCACATCAGCTTTTCCTAACGCAGAACCAATGGTTTGAAAAACCTCCTTCCATTGACCGCTATGCTCAAACTCAAAGAGAGCCGTGGGCGCAATTTGCGAGGTTTGGTCATAGATAGACTGATGGAAATCTAATCCCAAAATAACGGTCAACGGTCACCCGGCGTCACACCCAGAAATTCATCCGATGATGTGAAATACTCGATATCGAATAGGTTTTCGATATTGACCTGGGCATGCCGGTTATCCCGCCGATAAAACAGAGATACATTGGTGTGGAAGTAGCTGGGAAGTTCAAAGGTGTTGGATAAATTGCCGGGGCGATCGCCCTCAAATACTGAGAGCCCCGGTAAGAATTTGCTACAGTTTCTGTATCCCGACTCTGAGGATGTAGCAATGGTTCAAGAGCGGCTCAACCAACAATCTAATGCCATTGACGGGCAGGTTCCGCCGTTGGAGAGTGGCGATCGCCCAAGGGCGTATATCCTCGTAGTCAGACCTATGCCTTGTTTACTAGCTTCTTGAAATTGCATGATTGAAAGTCCGCATCGCTTCTAGCCAATCTGTTTCGCCAATTAGAACGCAGCGAGAAAATAGCTCAATGTCTAGGTTCGCGAGTTCAGGAATTTGACTTTTGTAAATTCGCGTGTATCCGTCTTCTTTCAATCGATGCAGGGTCAGGAGACCATCTTCCCAAAGCCAAACTTCAGAAACTTTCAATGCTTGATAACGCCTCAACTTTGTGGCAGAACCGCTCGTGAAGATGACCTCAATGGAAAGGTCTGGAATCGGTTTAGCTTCCCCAAAGCAATAGGACTCATCGGCCTGGGCAGAAGCCACCCCTTTCTGCTCTTGAGTGACAGAACCAGTTGGAATTATTCGAATGTTCCACTCAACAAAGAATGCTTCGAGGAGCGCAGCGATTACTTTTTTGAAAATTTCGTGCAGTTGACCTGGCATGAATACTTCAATGACTCCTTCATAAAAGCTCAACCGCACCCCTGGATGCCCTTCTAAGCCCTTCTGAATATACTTGAACTGTTCCCAAGTGCGATCGTAGTAGACGGCTACGATGTCTTCTGACGATCTTGGTTTTTCAAGTGCGTGTGTCATGGTGTTAGCTTCGCTCCACGCAGTATTCGCGCCAAAGGATCTGTGTAATCCAGCTTTTCTATTCTAAGCTCAAAACTATAGCGGTTTGCAACCGCGTTAAGTACAAAAACGTTTGTGTGGGCGCGGAGAATACACTGAACTGAGGCAAAAGAAGGGAAACTTCAAGCCAAGTTAAAGCTGGTGCCAGAGTTACTGACGCCGCTTTCCTCACCGGATATACCCCAAAGGCAATTCATCAAAGGTGCCTTCCATCTCCACTCTGCCGTGATTGAGCACGATGATGCGATCGCTCCGTTCCAGCACTGTGCAACGGTGAGAGACAACGAGGTAAGTCGGGGAAATAGGGGATTTTGGATTTTGGGTTTTGGATTTTGGATTGGAAGACTGGTGGGAAAAGAGGCGGGTCCAGAGTTTCTGTTCAGTTTCGACATCCAGGGCGCTGGAAAGATCGTCGAAGACGAGCAGGTCGGGTTGACGCACTAGCATACGAGCGGCGGCGGCGCGTTGGAGTTGTCCGCCGGAGAGGCGCATTCCTTTGGAACCAATTAGGGTATCGAGTCCGTCAGGCATAGTGGCAACGTCCTGATCGAAAACCGAAAGGGCGATCGCCTGTTTTAAGTCTTCATCCGTTCTTTCTAATCCTAATAGAATGTTTTCTCGAAGGGTGTTGCTAAACAGTTGTGGCACTTGAGGCGTATAGGCACTGCGGGGTGGCACGAAGAATTCAGCGGGATTCGTGACCCGGTGACCATTCCAATAAATTTCTCCAGACTGCATGGGCAGCAATCCCATTAACACGCGCAGTAAGGTTGTTTTTCCAGCCCCTACTTGTCCAGTAATCACGTTGAAACTGCCGCGTTTGAGCTGCAGGGAAGCATCGGTGATGCCTCGATTCGTACCGGGATAATAGTAAGTCAGGTTTTGCGCTACGAGATCTTGCAAAGGAGCATCGTTCAACTCCTGAGTAGCCTGAATTTTTGGAAGCTCAGACCGTCGTCCGGTGATAGGCTGCAAGTAGAGCGGATGGTGTGCTACTATAGCGTCTACACCTGTATTGAGCAACCCTTGCATGCGTTCAAATGAGACTTCACTTTGTTTGGTGAGGGCTAGGAATGCACCTAGAAAGCTGAGAAAGTACGTCACATAGGACAGATAATACACAAACAGAGCAAAGTCTCCAACGGACAGCATCCCCACACGCGATTGCATTGATTGGGCTGCTAGTAGAAGAATGATTCCCGTGCCAATGCTGACTAAATTATCAAAGCTTGATTCCAAAATTGCCGTGAGCAACTGATCGCGTATCATCAAATGCTGACGGCGATCGCACAGTTGACGAAAATGGTTGAGCACTGGCTCTTCCGCACCTGCAACTTTGATGGCCTGCACCGATGCAAATATTTCTCCCACCATGCTGGTCACTTGCTGAGTAGACTGTCGACTCGCTCGACGATAGCGCTTGATGCGATCGCCAATGCGGTGCAAAATGGCCGAAATCATCACTAGCGGAAAAAAAACAACTAGCGTAATGGTCGCATTGACGCTGAATAACAGGATCAGTGAACTAACTGCAAAGACGCCTTCGCCTAAAATTTCATTGGTGCCGACCACATTGTCTTCAAGCTGGCTGGCATCTTCTCGAAAAAAGCTAATCACCGCTCCTGGTGAAATCGGTTGATCCGCTCCAGCGATCGCCAGCGGCTCAGATCCGGGGCGACGCATCAATCCCGCGAGCAGATTATGTCGCACTAGGGCACTCATCGTAAAGCGATGCTGGGTCTTGGTGATGCGACCTGTAAAAATTACGACGATGCGAGCCAGTCCAGTCGCGAGAAGTAGGGCAATCCAGGCCCACACTGAAAGATCGGAGGCAGATTGCTCTGTCAACACATTGAAGAATTCGCGGATCAAGATGCCTGGAACAGCAGGCAACCCAGCGATGAATAACCAAAGGATGGTATCTGCCCAGTAGAGCCGTTGGGCATAGCAGATTAATCTCCACAGGAGATGCCAAATCGAAACTCGACAATCCATCGTGATATGAAAGAACTAAAAGAAATATGAGCCATAACAAGAATCACGATAGGATTCTTGCGAATAGAGTGCAACTGAATTCTTAACTGAACCAGTCTTGACTATTGAAAACTAATTGCAATAGGATATGGTGTCTGCTCATTAATTTTGTCTAGCCTTGTGGGGTGGTGCGTTATGGCTACGCCTAACAGCACTCAGCATCGTCTATTTATGTCCACCTACTTAGTTCGATATTGATTAAGGATAAATGCCACCATCGATAGCTTGATATGAACTGGAATATTGCAATAGCGGCTGGAAGTAGTTCTAGTCTTGAGTTTTTAGAAACGGCAGCGATCGCCTATGCCATTGCTCGTTCAGGCTATGGTAAAGAGGCGATTACAGGCTGTGTGATTGGGTTAACCACTGTTACCATCGTGGCGATCGCTCTAGGAACCAATCTGCAATTTATTCCACTCCACTGGCTTCAACTAGTGACAGGTGCTGTATTGCTCTGGTTTGGCTGGGGTTGGGTGAAGAAAGCCGTGCAAAGGCAGGCGACTGGGCATCGAGCCGGATGGGTTAATGATGACCTCCTCACGACCGAAGGCATTTCTCTAGACACTCAGCCGCAAGGCTTTAGTATGCTCAACTTCATAGTGATGACGAAAAGTGCCGCACTGGAGGCGTTTGAAGTTGCCGTTATTGTTATGACGTTGGGCTTGGCATCTAACACGTGGCATGAAGCATTGATTGCCACTGGGTTTGCCTTTATTGGGTCTATCATCTTGGTTGTGGTTCTGCATCCTTACTTGCTCAAGGTGCCTGATGTGTTCATTAAGTTGGGAGCTGGAGTATTATTGTCTGCTTTAGGCACGTTCTGGCTAGGAGAAGGCTTGGGATGTCAATGGTTCTTTGGAGATTGGGCGATTCTGGGACTTGTCAGCTTATATAGTTTCATCGCAACCCTGTCAATTCTTTGGATCAAAACCAAAGTCAATTTACAAGATGCAGCTAGCCCGATGGAGTCCAATTGATTTAGAGATGGTGCAGTCAGCGTCTCAACGGAGTTTCAGACTGAAGCGATCGCCCTTGATTCTGCTCATTGGGTTGGTAATGGGTGGGGGTGTTTTGATGCTTTGTCTATTTGCCAGTGTTGGGTTAGGAGCCGCAGATATCACGCCTGATGAGGTATGGCGAGCCTTGTTTGCCTTTGATGAGAGTTCTACCAATCACTTAATTATTCGCACTGTGCGACTGCCGCGATCGCTGATTGCAGTATTGGTAGGAGCAGCAATGGCGATCGCTGGAGCTATCATGCAGGGATTGACAAACAATCCGCTCGCGTCGCCTAGTATTTTAGGAGTCAGCACGGGAGCGGCATTTGCTGTAGTTGTTTCCACGTTTATCATTGGGGTCAATTCGCTGAGCGTTTATGCCTGGTTTGCCCTGCTAGGAGGCGCAATAACGGCTGCCTTGGTTTACGTCTTTGCGGCATTAGGCCCCGGTGGCGTGACGCCCTTGAATTTGACCCTAGCAGGCACTGTCTTTTCGACGCTGATTGGCACGTTGACTAGCGGTATTTTAATTCTCAATCAGCAAACTCTTGAACAAGTCCGCTTTTGGCTAGCAGGCTCATTGGCCGGAGGAGATGTCAATCTTGTTCGACAGGTTATTCCGTTTCTCATCGTCGGCTTTCTAGTTGCCCTTGCATTGGGACGGCATGTCACCACCTTGAGTTTGGGTGAAGGTGTTGCCAAAGGGCTGGGACAGAATACAGCCTGGATTAAAGGACTGGGAGCAATCAGCGTGGTACTTCTGGTTGGAAGTAGCGTTTCGATTGCGGGACCGATTGGTTTTGTGGGATTGATCGTGCCGCATCTGGTCAGGTTTTTGGTTGGAGTCGATTACCGCTGGATTCTGCCCTATGCCGCTATTTTCGGAGCAGTGATTCTTCTTGTTGCCGATATTTGTGCTCGACTCGTGATTCGTCCGCAAGAACTTCCTGTGGGTCTAGTCATGCCTTTGCTCGGTGCACCCTTCTTCATTTATTTGATTCGCACGAGGATCAGACGATGAAACAAAGCTGGATTGTGATTCGCAGCCATCACGTACCGCTCTCCTTTCGCGTAGATCGCCGAGTGCCAGGCTTGCTATTGATTCTGCTCAGCCTGACGTTCATCGCCTTAATCGTCAACGTGAGCTATGGAGAGTATCCGGTGCCTCCCTGGGAGGTAGTGAGAGCAGTCATCGGGCTAGAAACCAGCAATGCTGACTATGCGTTTATTGTGAATATATTGCGACTGCCTCGTGCGTTAGTTGCAGTCATGGTCGGTGTGGGGCTGGCGATCGCTGGCACCATCACTCAAGGCATTCTTCGCAATCCCCTCGCAGCGCCTGATATCATTGGCATCAATGCCGGAGCCGCGCTAGCTGCTGTCACGCTGATTATCGCCTTGCCAAATATTCCGGTTGCGATGCTACCTATTGCAGCGTTCATCGGCGGCTTTACAGTATTTGTTTTAATCTATCTTTTAGCTTGGCAGGAGGGTAGTTATCCCATTCGGCTAGTATTGGTTGGTATTGGCTTTTCGCTAATGGCAGGGGCCATCACCAATATTCTAGTGACCTTTGGCAATATCAATGATGTATCACAAGCGCTGGTCTGGCTAGCGGGCAGTGTTTACGGTCGCAGTTGGGACGAGGTGAGAGCAATGATGCCTTGGTTGGTGGTGTTTGTTCCGATTGCGATTGTCATGGCGCGAGACTTGAATGCCTTGAATTTAGGGGATGATGTGGCGCGAGGGGTAGGCAGCCCGCTGGAGTGGCGACGAGGACTTTTACTCGTGACGAGCGTGGCTCTAGCTGGAGCCGCAGTCGCAACGGCTGGCACGGTTGGGTTTGTCGGCTTCATTGCGCCTCATATTGCTCGTCGCTTGGTAGGGCCATCTCATGAAGGGTTGCTGCTGACAGCGGCGCTGACGGGTGGGTTGCTAGTGGTGGTGGCAGATTTGCTAGGGCGATCGCTGTTTGCACCGATTGAACTCCCTTGCGGCTTGATTACGTCTGTCATTGGTGCCCCTTATTTTCTCTATCTCCTGATTCAGCGACGGTCAACGGGATTTAAATAAAACGCATGGTCTACCACATGGGCGATTATCCATTCAATTCTCAACTCGAAGCTAGACAGCTCAGCCTTGGCTATGACCGCGAGTTGATTATCCGCAATCTGAGTTTGGCAATTCCTACAGGAAGAATCACTGCACTCGTGGGGCCGAATGGCTGTGGTAAATCGACTCTATTGAAGGGACTGGGACGCTTGCTCAAGCCCCGTGGAGGAGCAGTGTATCTAAATGGTCGAACGATCGCCAAACAGTCGACCAAGGCGATCGCCCGTCAGCTCGGACTATTGCCCCAAAGTCCAGTTGCACCAGAGGGTTTGACAGTCCGAGAGTTGGCTGCTCAGGGTCGCTATCCCTATCAAAATTGGCTCCAGCAGTGGTCAAAGACGGATGAGCACGCGGTGGAACAAGCACTGGAAATCACGGAAATGACAGAGCTAGCAAACCGTCCGCTGGATACCCTCTCAGGCGGACAGCGACAGCGCGCCTGGATTGCGATGACTCTGGCCCAAGACACCGATATTCTGTTACTGGATGAACCGACCACGTTTTTGGATTTAGCTCACCAGGTTGAAGTATTGGATTTGCTATATGACTTGCATTTCAGCAAAGGACGCACCATCGTCTTGGTTTTGCATGATTTGAATCAAGCCTGCCGCTATGCCCATCATCTAGTGGCGATGAAACACGGACAAATCTATGCACAAGGTGTGCCTCAGAGTGTGATGACCGAAAGAATGGTGCGCGAAGTGTTTGGTTTAGAGAGTTGCATCATCCCTGATCCAGTGACAGGCACTCCATTGTGTATTCCGTTGGGGCGACGAGTCGTGGCCAATCAATCGTATTAATCGTAACGAATTTCATCAGTTATCTGAACTCTTAATCAGCCATTAAAGCCTCTAGTTGATAGGCAATACGAGGCAAAATTGTTTCCAAGTCACCCGGGATAATAGATCGATCGCTCTCTATAAATACAGACAAATTGACAAAATCTCGACCCAAAGACCGTCCACCGATGTCCTCAGCAACTGTGAACAGCCTCGTGGAAAGGGCTTGTCGAACACCATGATGAGGATGATAGGGATAGTTGGCAACTCCTTGACCTGCAATCTTTCGAGTGCTTTCACAATGACTGTCAAGGCTGAAACCGCTATCCCAATTGATCGTTTTCTGGGTGCCTTCGGACTTACAGACAACTGGCAAGGACGAGTGCAAAGCCTTTGAGCAAAGACGGTTAACAAACGCTCGACCAAACTAAGACATTTGGAAACGTTAGTGTCCATTTCGTGGTTCTCAGCGCCATTGGAAACTCCATAGGTAGATTGCCTTACCTTAGCAGTCATACTTCTACTGAGATGCTTATCCTCACTCGACTTCAATCGACTGGTGCGCCAAGCCATTCGGCAACTAGAGGCAGAGGCTGGAAGGGGGCGATCGCCTCTTGAGCAACAAAAGGTAGTGGAAAAGTTTCCTACATCACACAATCAAGCGGACGGATTGTGAGTTTTGGATTTTGCGCTTCGATACAAGCTTCGATTTTGTTTTAGCATCCGACAGATGACTCCATACTCGATAGGGGTGATGGTACATACATCAAAAGCGGCAGTTTGGCTCTCGTTAGCCAGGCATTCCTTTTGGGATTGCGTCGTCGTTAGCAACATCAATGAGCATGTTGGTATCGATAAGATTTGAGCCATAGTATAGTGCGCCCCTTGCTTTATGAGACGCTCCACCAGTAACCATGTCGGGGTAAACCGAACCATCGCCGACCCGAGGCAGTCAATGCCCAGGACTATCTTGATACCGTTGCGCTCTATGCAATTGAGGCCAAAGACGTGAATCCGACTGAGGGGGAATCGCCGATTCATTGGCTTTACTATCCCCCCCCTCCGGTGAACACGTTTGAGCAAGCATTACAGTCATTCAGTGGCATCGGTGGCACTGGCGCATTGAGCACCTCATTACCATCCTCAAGCGTTGAGCCTCGATCTTAAATCCACCCGTCTGGAGTCTGTCAGATTTCGAGAAATGGTCGTTAGCCCAGAACCTATTTATGGGTGTTTAGTAGCCTAAAGCGGGAGAGGCTCATGTTTTGTCAGTCAACCAGGTAAGAAACGCCTCGGTAGGTCAAATTAAATGACTTATTAACCCGGCAATAAAAGAGAGTGCATTTTTTGAGATGCATACGCGATGGTCGGATGCTCAAAATAGGACTGCACCCGTTGGGGTAATTTCTGTAACGTCCGCAACTGAGACAACACTCTTGCTTTGAGTTGGCTGACGTTTCGACTGGGTGATTTGTCATGGACCCCTTGCTTGACATCCCCATTGAGATACTCGACTGGATTCAACTCCGGTGAGTAGGACGGCAAGAAAAATACCTCAATCTGGTCATGATGGTTCGCCAACCATTGCTTCACTCTCTTCGACTGATGCACCGGATGGCGATCGATGATCCAAAATAACTTGCGCTCTCGCTGAGCAATCAAGCGCTGTACAAAGGTAATAAATACCTCTGAGTTCAACGTGCCCAGATATAGCATGAATTGAATCTGACCCTGATTGCTCAAACTGGCAATGAAGTTGACATGAGAGCGCTTCTTCTGGCTTAGCAGAACTTCTGGAGTGTGACCCCTCGGGCTGTAGCCTCGCCCCCGGTGGGCCGTCGAATGCAACCCGGACTCGTCTCCCCAAGCAATCTCCCCCCCTTGTTGGTGTAGGGTTGATTCTCTAGCAAGAGGAAAGCAAACTGGAAGAGACGAGATCAGGGCGATCGAGATGGGAGTAGAGGCATTAATTGAACAATTAAAAACGATTCCAGATTGGCGACGGGGACGCAAAGT
>JBNPEB010000044.1:0-106875 GCA_051117335.1 Elainellaceae cyanobacterium | reverse complement strand
TAGGCTTCGCAATAGTCATCAACAAAGCCAACGGTAAGACGGGCAAGCCGAGGAATCACCATCGTTTCAGTCCTATGTTGATACACCCACCCTCATTTTAGTCTGTCCGTAGTAACAAAAGAGGGATTAAACATCGGGAGGATGGGGGCTGATCTTCGGGAAATTATAGCGGTGCATAACGCGGTTGCACATTGCTATGTCTCCACTATTTCTCATCCTTCATTCTTCCGAACATACTGGTCACAAGTTGCTCTGGCTTCTTTGGCGATATCAGTTGTAGGATTAGTCAAGTCTGGGTAATCGGATAATTCTTCACAAGCAGATGTAATCAATTGCTGAAGATCTTGCCATAGCCGCACTGTAAGATCTCCACCACCACTGACAATAAGCTGTCCATCCGGGCTAAATGCAACTGAATTGACAGCAGATGTGTGTCCCCGGAAGGAGGGTGTAATAGATTTGCCCTGCAAGTTCCACAGCCGGATTGTATTATCCCAACTGCTACTAGCAATCGTTTTGCCATCAGGACTAAAGATAACCGAAAACACAGTATTTTCATGACCTTTGAAAGGTTGCCCAATCTGATTGCCCTGCAAATCCCACACCCGCACCGTGGAATCTCTGCTGCCACTAGCAATCATCTTGCCATCGGGACTAAAAGCAACCGAAAGAACAATATCCTCATGACCTTTGAAAGGTTGCCCAATCTGATTGCCTTGCAAGTCCCATAATCGTATTGTGTTATCCCAGCTGCCACTGGCAATCATCTTGCCATCGGGGCTAAAGGCAACTGAATTGACAGTCTTTTCATGTCCTTCAAGAGGCAATCCAATTGGCTTACCCTGCAAGTCCCATAACTGCACCGTGCCATCTGCACTACCACTAGCAATCATCTTGCCATCAGGACTGAAAGCAACTGAAAAAACAGTATTCTCATGTCCTTCAAAAGGCTGTTGTATCAGATCACCTTGCAAATTCCACAACCGTACTGTGAGATCTCTACTGCCACTGACAATCGTTTTACCATCAGGGCTAAAGGCAACCGAAAAAACTTCAGCTGTATGCCCCTTGAAGGATTGTCCCACTGGCTTACCTTGCAAGTCCCACAATCGCAATGTACCATCATCGCTACCACTGACAATCGTATTACCATCGGGGCTGAAGGCAACCGAACGCACCTCATGCGTGTGCCCTCCAAAGGTACGGCCAATCAAATTATTTTGTAAATCCCATAACCGCACTGTAAAGTCCCAACTACCACTGACTATAAACTCTCCATCAGGAGTGAATGCAACTGAATTAACTGCGCCCGTATGTCCGCGTAAAGGTTGTCCAATCGGGTTGCCTTGCAAGCTCCACAACCGTATCGTATTATCCCAACTGCCACTGGCAACCGTCTGACCATCTGAGCTAAAGGCAACCGACAAAACAGTGTTTTCATGCCCTCGAAACGGTAGCCCAACTGGATTACCCTGCAAATCCCACAGTCGTATCGTAAAGTCTCTGCTAGCAGTAGCAATCATTTTACCATCAGGACTAAAGGCAACCGAAAGCACCTCAGCCGTATGTCCTGTGAAGGGTTGTCTAACTGGATTACCCTGCAAATCCCATAATCGTATCGTGTTGTCCCAACTGCCACTAGCAATCGTCGTACCATCTGGACTAAAAACAACAGACGTAACTCCATCTGCATGGCCTTCAAAGGGTTGTCCGATTGGATTACCTTGCAAATCCCACAATCGTATCGTAAAGTCTTTGCTGCCGCTAGCAATTGTGTTGCTATCAGGACTGAAAGCAACCGAAAGTACCTCAGACGTATGTCCTTCGAAAGACTGTCCAATTTGCTTACCCTGCAAATTCCACAACCGCACCGTACCATCCCTGCTAGCAGTAGCAATCATCTCGCCATCCGGACTAACGGCAATCGAATAAATTGGATATTCATGTGCTTTGAAAGGCTGACCGAGCAAATTACCCTGTAAGTCCAAAAGCGATACCTTACCATCTGCACTACCACTGACAATCATTTGTGTAACTGGACTGAAGACAGCAGAATAAACTTCGTCACTGTGCGTGATGATATTTCGCTCTCGATTAGCTTGGAGGGCACTCAGTAAACTGCCATAAATTGAATCAGGAATGGGTAGAGTTGAGAAGATGAATCTGGACTGGCTGAAGCCAACCGCACCAATTGCATGGATCAAGCTTTTTGTTGAGCTAGTCAACTTTAGAGCTTCTGCTGTTGCAGCAAGCTGCTCAACGCGCTGCTGTCGAAGCTGCTGCAACTGATACACGGCAAAAAGAGCTGAGCCCGTCATTAGTACAGCACCCATCGATGCTATAACTGCTAATCTTCTAGCTCGGTTCAGTTCTCGCTTTTGGAACCGTTGACTGGCCTCAATGTATTTATCTTCTTCTAAACTGAGTGGAATCGACTGCAATTCAAATAAATTCTCTTTTTTTAGCTCCAAAATCTTCTCTATTACTGAGCCTTTGAGTAATTCCTCATTGACTTGCTTCCTGTCGTTCCATCGCTGCATATCTTCGACTAATCGAGATTTAATTAGCAAGATTTCTTGGGCTTCCCGAATCCAGTCTTCCAAAATTTTCCAGGAACTGATCAAAATTTCATGGGCGATTTCGATGATTGCTTCCTGCTGATGCTTGATGCCATCTTGTGCTTGTAACGCCGCTCGACTCAAATTTTTACTGCTGCTCACTAATAGATTCTCATTGATTAGCCGGTCGAGCGTTTCTGGTGCGGCTTCCCCTTGTAGCGCCGATCGAGACATATCTCGGCTAACGGGTTTGACTACTCCGTCTGTCTCAACCAGTTTGATCAGACTTAAGAAAATCCGTTTCGCCGCCTGTTGTCCGGCTTCACCAAGCCCCCCGTAGATCGCATTCACATGCTTTTCTAACGCTCCCCTTACCTTGCCGAGATCTCGATAGTTCCTTGTATTCAGCGTGCGATCAGCCAAACCATCTTTCTCAACTTCATACTTCCAGAGCCGATCCAGAGTATATTGCATTAACGGTAAAGACCCTGCCTGCCCCTGCACATCCTCAATGATTTCCTTAGCTAATCCAGACTCAAATTGTACTCCATGCTTCGCGGCGGGCCCCTTAATGGCCAGTTCCAATTCATCTTCGGGCATATCAGTTACCAGGTGAATATGCCGCTGAACCCATTGCCCAAATCGAGGGTAGGGGCTAAATTGTTCTAAAAAATCCGCCCGCATTGCTAAGACAATTTTGACCGAACGATCCTCAGATTTTGCAACTCGGGTAATACTTTCAATGAAATTCTCTCGCTGCCTCAAGTTGGTACAGCGAGTAAACAGTTCTTCAAATTGATCAATAAAGATTAACCACTCCGACTTTTTATCTTTTAGTCGACGACTCACTTGCGTCAAAACATCCGGTTTGCCACTCGATTCACCTTCTAGAATGAACTGAGCGTCGGATTCGCTAAAACGGTAATCTTTATCCGGCCCAATCTTGCCTCGCCCGATCAAACTTTCATATACCGATTGAAACGGATTGTCTTTGGGCGTCAAAACAAAGTTATGTCGATGGGATCCGGCTTCTAAGAATTCTGGGACTAACTTTGCCCGTATTACAGATGACTTGCCGCTTCCTGAAGCCCCTAATACCAGAATCAAATTACTAGTCTGAATCGCTGCATGTAATTCAAGCGCAAGCTGATAGCGACCAAAGAAATACTCGCTATCATCAACATCGAAGCGTTTTAGCGCTTTGTAGGGCGATCGCTTGACTAATTCTCGATGTACGATCGCATCGGGCGTAATTATGTGTTGGTGATCAACATATGTAGCATTTGTAATCGTTTGTCCAATAATCCCTTTTGCGCCATGACCAATATTGATATCGTGGGACAAACTACTATCAGCCATTGGTTGATCTACAACTTATCGCATTAGCGATCTTGAGTGAGCAGCAAAGCATGAGCAATAGTCATATGTTACCGAGTAGCGATATATCACAGATGATAAACTAGCTATGACGGTTCTAATGAAGTATTGGCAACTCAGGGCAGAGCTATCTTACAGAAACTTTTAGTTGATGTTTCCTGTGATGGTTGCTCCAGTCACATTTTGTCCAATAATCCCTTTTGCACCTTGCCCAATATTGATTGTTCCTAGTGCCACTGCTTCAGGCTTTAGCTCTTCCAACAGCGCTTGTGCCGCTTGGAGAATTTCTTTGTCTTGATCAACTCCCGCTTCTACTAGATTCTTTATAAGTGGTGCTGCATAGGTTTCCGGGTCTGTCTCATGCTCCTCCAGCACAGCTTCTGCCAATGGCTTACCGGCGAACTTCTTGTGAATTAACGCTTTCAGCCCTTTGTAGGCATCTGGTGCCACATCACCTGCCGCTTTAGTAGCACCCGTAACTAGAGCCGTAAGAATGAGTGTAACTGGTTCCATAAATTTTAACTCCTGAGGTTTTAGGGCAGTTAACGCATAAATCTGGCAAAGCTTTCAGACAAAAAGACTGCAAAAGCGGCGAAATTTTCCAGTCCAAATGCTTCGATTCTCCATTGACAGGATTATAGATTCAATCTTTAAACCAGTTCTACGACTATCGGAAACAAAACTTCACCTTGTCTAAACTGAATCCCCTGATTGACCAGCATGGCTTCGCTACGTCAAATGATCTCACCCCGCCTCTACAGAGTTTGTCGTTTCAGCAATAATTTCGATGGCTACAAATCAAACCTTTATCTTGCTAGCCATTATCGGCGTTCTAATTAAGATAACAACGCGTCTGACAGAATTGAGTAAATTGAGACAGTCAATTCCAATCTGTTAGATATCGCCTTCTCCTTCAAACAGCGTCTTCAACGGCATTGCATTAATGCTTAGCGTTTCGTTGACATAGCGAGACACAATGTCGGTATGCCCATGGGTGACGTAGACAGTCGTTGCTCCAGTTTGACGAATGGTGTCAATCAAGCCACGCCAGTCTGCATGATCAGACAGCACAAATCCCCGTTCATATCCTCGTCGTCGTCGTGCTCCCCGCACTGCCATCCAACCCGATGCAAACGCAGTTTGGGGGTGATCAAAGCGTTTCATCCAGCTTGAGCGATGTCCAGAGGGAGGAGAGAGGACAAGATCGCCCGTGTATTTATGAGTTCGCGGCATGTCGGAGGTGGGAATCGTGGCGAGCATCTTTACTCCCACATCCCGGTAGACCTCATTGAGAATTTGAATTGCGCCGTGGACATACACGGGGCGATCGGTAAATTGGGTGAGTTCGCTCAATACGCGCTGAGCCTTGCCAAAGGCATAGCAAAACAAAATCGAGGCTCGGTCTTGATCGCCTTGCCACCAGTCATAAATGCGTTGACAAATATCGGTGCCTGAATCCCAGTTGTAAATCGGCAAGCCAAACGTTGCTTCTGTAATAAATACATCACAGGGAACTACTTCAAAGGGGGCGCACGTTGGATCATCGCCGCGTTTATAATCGCCCGAGATGACCCATACTTCGTCTTTATGCTCAATGCGGATTTGCGCGGAGCCTAGCACGTGTCCGGCTGGGTGAAAGGACACCCACGTGTCTCCTAGCTTGAGCCGTTCACCATACTCAACCCCTTGAAGATTGACATCACGGCCCAATCGTTTTCTTAATACTCCATCTGAAATTTGGGTGGCGATATATCGCGTCGAGCCAGAACGAGCATGATCAGAATGAACGTGGGTGATGAGCGCCAGGTCAACGGGGTGCCATGGGTCAATGAAGAACCCACCCGCCTCGCAATAAAGCCCTTCTCGGAGAACTCTAACAAGTGTCATGGTGTCAGCGTTAGGGGACGTAACAAATTCATGCTTTTAATTGTGAATGCCTTTGACTTAAACTGCCATCACGGGATCGGGTTCATCCCAATCGGGGGCGATTCCACTGGGCGACACCAATCGCTCATTTCCTCGCAGGGCGCTAATCGCCCGCCCTCCGCTTCATTGCCGTACATCTGAGCCGTATCGAGATGACGATAGCCGACCTTGAGCGCATGCTTGACGATGCGTAATGCAACATTGCCTTCGAGTTGGTAGGTTCCCAACCCAAGTGCAGGCATCGAAAAATTATTCACACGAATATGGTGCATGGTAAGAGTCCTCGGCGATCGCCATGAATGTTGGTCTGCATCGGTGCAGGGGGGTAGTGTATATCTGTATTGCACTATGAATGAGCCTATCGTGCCCCACGGGCGATCGCATCATCCGTAAGCATGACCCGAATATCGGCCTAGACCTGAGGACAATACAGGCGCGATCGCCACTCGAACACTGCTTTACGAAGGTCGGGAGGTAGCCAATCATCATACTGCGGATAGACGGGGAGACGCGGCTGAAGCGTCCAACCGGCGGGTTCTAAAATATCTATCAATGCCTCTACATGCGGATGGGGGTAGTCGGGATTGACTTCATCCTTTGGACTGATGCCTCCCAAATCGCGCGCGCCTGCCTCTAAACAGGCCAGCAATAGCGATGGGTTTGACACGAGGTTAGGAGGAATTTGCAAGCGAATATCCTCTGGAAGGAGACGACGGGCGATCGCCACTCCCTCGACTAATCTCTCTAAGGGAAAGGGCTCGCCAATCTGGTTTTGGTGAGTGCCGGGACTGTGCGGTTGAAGAATCACCTCTTGAATATGACCATACTGGCTATGGACATGGGCGATCGCTGCCAGGGTGTCATCCCAGTCGGCGTCTGTTTCACCAATTCCTAACAGCAACCCAGTCGTAAACGGAATCTGTAGTTCTCCCGCCCATTTCAACTGCTGCAAACGATGGTCGGGCACTTTACTCGGCGCATATTGATGCACTGTATTGAGCAAGTCAGGCGTCATTTGCTCCAGCATCAACCCCATTGACACATTTATCTGCTTAAGCCGTGACATTTCATCAAAGCTCAGGGGCCCTGCATTGGTGTGGGGCAGAAACCCTAAGCTCAATGCCCGCTCACAGATTGCAGCAATTCGCTGAAACCATGCCCCTCGACGAGCGCTTTGAGGATGAACTTCGCCGCTGAGAATGAGAATTTCAATCACTGATGACGACGAGCAACTGTGGAGAATCTGCGTGGCAGCCTCTACCGTCATCCAGTCATCCTGCCCTGGGTCAACCCGAAAGTTGCAGTAGGTGCAGCGATTAAAGCACTCGTAGGTTGGAACGAGGGTATAAGCAGGGCTATAAGTAACAACGCGGTTTGATGAGATCACAATTCAGAATCGTTTGATGCTGATCAGAATCTATCAGAATCTATCAGAATCTGACATTGCCTAGCGTTGCCGATCAATCAAGACGTTGTGATAGAAACAGGCGTGATAGAAACATTAGTCTGTCTCTGCAAAAGTCAATTGAATCTATCTCATCTAATTGATGCGAGGTAACTGTTCTAGCTTTACTAGCATCAAAAGCTAGAACAGTTACCCCACATTAGGGAACCATTGCATAGGCTCACATCATGTCGCCTCTTGCACCCCGCTGACGATCTAACCTGTGAGCTGTACACCCAATTAATGTGAACTGCTATGGACTGTACTCCGTGTCGGCTCACTGCCGAACACTGATTTTCTGAGCCACGGCAGACTTCAAATTTATTGGGGTAGAGACCATCCACGCTTCGGCTTGATCTTTTGAATCAAATTTCATAGCACCATGAAGCGACATCACAGCGCCGTGTTCGCCCATCATCATCCCTGATGATGTTTGAATGATCCAGACTTCTTTCCATTGAATAGGTTGACCCATTATAGTTTCCTCATGACAACATCGATCAACGCTGTGAAAACAGTTATCTGTAATAGACGTGAAAAATTTACGCAGGTTTCCAAATTTGTTGGATTTGTTGGTAATTGCTAGAACTTGTCAGACAAAGCTGGATAATGTCGACTCATGATCGAAGTGGAGGGAGTCAGTCACCGATTTGGCGATCGCCCTGTCCTCAAGTCAATTCATTTGCGTCTTAACGAACATCGGCTTGGAATTGTGGGCAGCAACGGGTCAGGGAAGAGTACGTTTGCTCGCTTACTCAATGGCCTCCTCATTCCCGAACGGGGGCGCGTTCTCGTCGACGGGGTCGATACGCATCGGGATGCCAAAGCCGTGCGGCGCAAGGTTGGTTTTGTGTTTCAAAACCCCGATAACCAGATTGTGTTTCCTACGGTTGAAGAAGATATTGCTTTTGGGTTAAAAAACCTGAAGCTCGACAAAGCCACGATCCAACAGCGAGTCGATGCCGTTCTCGATCGCTACCAGCTTAATGAAGTCCGCTATCATCCGGCGCATTTGCTCAGTGGAGGAGAAAAGCAGCTCCTGGCGATCGCCGCTGTTTTGGTAATGCAGCCTCGGTATTTGGTCTTTGATGAACCTACCACCCTGTTAGACTTGCGAAATCGTAACCGTATCCGCCAAGTGTTGCAAGATCTACCCCAGCCTACTATCGTGGTATCTCATGATTTGGAGTTGCTGAAAGACGTAGATCGAGTCCTAGTGTTTGACGATGGAAAAATCGTGATGGATGATAGACCGGCGATCGCCCTGCCCTATTATGTTGAACGCATGTCATGACATTAGGATTGTTTGTACCCCGTGAGTCTCCCATTCATGCCTTGCCCGCCCACATCAAGCTGATTGGGATGGCGATCGCCGGGATTAGCGTCTTTTTTATTTCAAATATCGTAATTCTCGTTGCCATGATGGGCGTGGTGATGATTCTGGTGAGCCTTGCGCGTCTACCTAGACGACTGGTTTGGGCACAACTCCGCGCACTGGTTTGGGTGTTTGCAGGCATTTTAATACTTCATGCCCTGTTGACCCATTGGCTGGTAGGCGTGGTGTTGGTGCTCCGATTTGCCATGCTCCTACTATTAGCCACGCTGGTGACGCTCACCACCAAACTATCTGACATGGTAGACGCCATTGAACGGGGGTTGACTCCGCTGAAGCGGTTTGGTGTACGACCTGCCCAGATTAGCTTGATGATTTCGATGGCAATTCGGCTCATTCCGATGCTGTTAGAGCAAATTCGCGACGTGCAGGAAGCGCAACGCGCACGCGGCGTTGATACGCCGATGATTACTTTATTGGTGCCAGTGCTCATTCGCGTGTTGCGCCTTGCGGATTGTCTTGCGGATGCGCTCGATGCTCGATGTTATGACGCAGATGAGGAGTGAATTCGTCGCCATTTTCCGGTATGGTCAATAGTTCTATAGCAATCCCAAATGCGATGAACACCCGAGATATTGTCTACGTTGCCGTATTTGCCGCCCTGATTGCCGCCTTGGGGCTGCTGCCGCCAATTCCGCTGTCGTTTATTCCAGTGCCGGTTACGGCGCAAAGTCTGGGGGTGATGCTAGCAGGGTCACTCTTGGGCTCAAAGCGGGGCGGATTGGCGCTACTGCTGTTTTTGGCACTGGTTGCCGTTGGGCTGCCCATCCTGGCAGGCGGACGGGGCGGTTTTGGGGTCTTCCTGGGGCCGTCGGGCGGTTTTTTGCTCGCCTTTCCGATCGCGGCATTTGTGATTGGCTGGCTGTTTGAGCGATCGCCCCGGCGAACCAATCTGGGGCTGGCGATTCTGTTTAACCTGATTGGGGGCATTGGCGTGATTTACCTGATCGGTATTCCGTGGCTGGCGATCGCCACTCAGATTTCTCTCGCTGACGCTGCCGTTGGGGCTGCTGTCTTTATTCCTGGCGATGTAATTAAGGTGGTAATTGCTGCGATCGCCACGGTTACGGTGCAAAAAACCTATCCTATCCTGCGGACATGACGAGCATCACCGACGATTTTGTTGCCCACGCTCAGCGCCATCCTCAGCAGGTGGCTATTTCAGCGGGGCATCAAGCCGTGACTTACGGTGAACTGCTGCATCGAGTTGAGAAAGTTGCGGGGATAATCGCGTCTCTGAACGTCCGGGACGCTATCACCGAGCGGAACCAACGCCCATGGGTAGGAGTTTTGCTGCCCAATCGGATAGAGCTGCTGGAGGTATTTTTGGGTACGGCAATGGCGGGGGGCGTAGTCATGGTGCTGAACCCAGACTGGGCGCTGCCGCAGGTTCAATCTATTTTAGGGCGCTGGATGCCCGATGCGTTGATTGGCGAAGAGGGGCGGTTGCAGGCAATCGGCGCGGGTGATTTGGGCATGAAGGCGATCGCCCTAGATATCGCCCCAGATATCGCCCCAGATATTGCCCCAAATATGGAGCAGTCTTCCGAGGTCATCGCCTACGCTGCTTGGCTCTCTCAATCGAGTTTGATAGAGAGTCGGGCGATCGCCAGCAGCGACCCGTTCTATATCGGTTTCACGTCGGGCACCACCGGACACCCCAAAGGCATCATCCGCACCCATCAGTCGTGGTGTCACAGCTTTGCTGCCAGTCGCGTCGAGTTTCATATCAAGTCCAATGATCATGTATTGGTGCCGGGTGCTTTAGTTCATAGCCTTTCTTTGTATACTGCAGTTGAAGCGTTGGTAATGGGAGCTAGCCTGCATATTCTGCCGTACTTTAGCCCCAAAACAGTGCTGCACCAGTTACAGCAGGCTCCGATTACTCGACTCGTTGCGGTGCCGACTGTGCTCAGGGCGATCGCCACAGTTACCAATCGCCAACACATTGCAATTCCTCACCTGCACACCGTGATTGTGGGTGGGTCAAAACTTAGCCCGTCTCTCCGACATCGACTCACCACCACGTTTCCCCGTGCAGATGTGATGGAATATTACGGCGCATCCGAGCTGAGCTTCGTCAGCTTGGCCTCGTCTCGGGAGCCCGTGCCGCCAGAGTCAGTTGGGCGAGCCTTTCATGGCGTGCAAGTCTCGGTGCAGCAGGATGATGGAAGCGGTGCGGCGGCAGTTGGGGAAATCGGCTGGATTGGGATTCAAAGCCCGATGATTTGCTCGGGCTATCTAGACCCGCATCCTAAAACCGGGTTTCGTATCGAGCAGGGCTGGGCGACCGTGGGCGATCGCGGCTGGATAGATGAACAGGGATACTTATATTTGGTAGGACGAGAGCACGACATGCTGATCAGCAGCGGCATGAACGTTTATCCATCTGAAATTGAGACAGTACTTCTGCAACTGTCGCAGATTGAAACAGTAGTAGTAGTAGGATTACCCGATGATTGTCGAGGAGATTTGATCTGTGCTGTCATCACCTGGAGCCGTTCAATAGTCTTGACCCGGTCTGATTTAATTCGACACATTCAAGGACGGCTTGGAAGCGCTAAATGTCCGCGTCGCTTCTTTACTGTAGAATCGATACCCATCACATCGAGTGGTAAAGTAGCTCGCACCCAGTTGCAGGCGCAGATTTTGCGAGGCGAGCTATCCAACAATGAACTGCATTAAATCAACGGACTCGATTTTCTCATGCCTAGCCCCCATGCAATCATTATTGCCGCCCGCCGCACTCCCATCGGTCGAGTCGGAGGCTCATTGAAATCGTTGCCAGTTGAGGCGCTGATGGCTCCCGTCTTAAATGCGCTCGTGCAGGATGCGGACATAGACCCCCACCAAGTCAATGAGGTGATTTTAGGAAATGCAGTAGGCCCCGGGGGCAATCCTGCCCGACTTGCCCTGCTCACCGCCGGGTTTCCCGTCACCGTTGCGGGGGTTACGGTCGATCGCCAATGTGGCTCGGGGCTAGAAGCGATTAATCTAGCGGCTCGATTGATTCAAGCGGGTGCTGGAGACATTTACATTGCGGGTGGCGTTGAGAGCGTCAGCACGGCTCCGTGGCGCATCGATAAGCCGCGATCGCTCTATGAGTTGCCCCAATTTACCCATCGCGCCCGCTTTGCACCCGAGGCAATCGGTGATCCTGATATGGGAGTTGCCGCAGAAACCGTTGCACAAACCTACCACATCAGCCGCGATCGCCAAGATGAGTATGCCGTTCGCAGCCACCAACATGCCTTGGCCTCGATCTACACGGGGCGCTTTCATGATGAAATCGTGCCGATTCACCTGTCTGCAATGACGGTAGTAGATACTGATGAATGTCCCCGCCCCAACCTCACAGTGCAGCGCCTTGGCAAGCTTCCACCCGCCTTTCAAGCCGATGGAACTGTCACAGTAGGCAATGCGTGCCCGATCAACGATGGTGCAGCTGCCGTTTTGATGGTATCTGATCGCTTGTTTCGCTCCATGAAAGTGCGATCGGGGCTGCGCGTCGTGGATGCGGTTGCCGCCGGGGTTGACCCCACTATTTTAGGCATGGGACCTGTTGCTGCCATCCGAAAACTTTTGAACCGCCATCCACATTTAAAGCTCAATGAGATTGAGCGGATCGAATTTAACGAAGCATTCGCTGCTCAGGTACTGGCGTGTTTAGATTGTTTAGATATTTCCCATGACATTGTGAATGTCGGAGGAGGGGCGATCGCCCTAGGGCATCCCTATGGGGCATCTGGTGCAATTCTCGTCACTCGATTATTTACAGAATTGGTCAGACGGCATCATGCAAACGGTTCAGCACAGCGAGGCTTGGCAACCTTGGGCATCGGCGGCGGGTTAGGACTTGCGACTTTGTTTGACTATGTCTCTTCGACTACATAGCACCAACTATAGCCTTACGCTCACTCGTCTCGCGTATCATTGTGGTTGCGGATCATCGAAGTTTATATTTATACCCTGCGCCAAAAACTTGAACAGCACAACCCCACTCGCCTGATTCAGAATATTCGCAGTGTTGGATACGTGCTTCGATTATGAAGAATGTCTCGACATTCGAGAAAGTGCGATCGCCCCTCCAAATCTGCATTCATCACAAACCAGTAGAATCAAACTATGAATCAAACGACGACTGGTCAAGATAACACGTGGTGGGAATCTGGCATCATTTATCAGATTTATCCACTCACGTTTGCAGACGGAAACGGGGATGGCACAGGGGATCTTCAAGGAATTATCAAACGGTTGGACTACCTTAATGATGGGAATCCAAATAGTCTAACTTCATTAGGAATCGATGCTATTTGGCTCTCGCCAATTAACAAATCTCCAATGGTAGACAACGGCTATGATATCAGTGATTATACAGATATCTGTCCGACGTTTGGCGACCTAAAAGACTTTGAACTCTTACTAGAAAAGGCTCATAAACGAGGCATCAAAATCATTTTAGACTTGGTGCTAAACCATACGTCTAATCAGCATCCGTGGTTTGTTGAGTCGAGTTCGAGTCGAGATAATTCGAAGCGGGACTGGTATCTCTGGTTAGATCCGTATCCGGGTGGCGGTGTCCCGAATAATTGGTTATCCTACTTTGGCGGCACGGGTTGGGAGTATGTTCCCAGTCGAGAGCAATACTATTTCCATACGTTTAATGAAAACCAACCCGACCTAAACTGGCGCAATCCTGACGTTAAACAGGCAATTCATGATATTGTTCGATTTTGGTTAGACAAAGGAGTTGATGGGTTTCGCCTGGATGCCTCAAGTGTCTACAGCAAAGACGAATATTTTCGGGATAATCCCATCAAGTTTGGTGCCTCTGACAAAAATTCTTATAACAACTTTCACCACCTTTACGAAAAGAATCTACCCGAAAATCATCACATCATCCGAGAAATTCGCAGCATTTTAGATGACTATGGCGATCGCGTCTTGCTCGGAGAAACTTTCATCGACAATCGTCTCTATGATTCCATCATTTTCTATGGAGCCCACCACGATGAGCTTCATCTACCGTTTGCCTTTGAATTTCCGTTTAGCCCTTGGTACCCCGGCTACTTGCAGCGAGAAATCGAAAAGAAGGAGTTGATGACACCCGCTAATGCATGTCCGACGTACTTCTTAGACAACCATGATATTCCCCGGCATTTATCTCGATGGGTGGAATGTAGTCTGTGTGTCGATACGGTGGCGATCGCCAAAGCGGCTGCAACATTACTGCTCACCGTTCGAGGAACGCCCATCCTCTACTATGGTCAGGAATTGGGTATGGTGGATAACACCGATATTCCCCCTGAAAAACGACGCGATCACGCAATTGTGTTGAGTGAAACGGGAGAAGTCCCACCGCCCCGCGATGGCGCGCGATCGCCGATGCAGTGGGATGATTCTGCCCAGGCTGGCTTCAGCTTTGGCAAGGATATTGAGCCGTGGCTCCCGGTGCATGAAAACTATCATGAGATCAATGTCAAAGCCGAGTTCGCTGATGACGACTCCATTCTCAACTTTTATCGGCAACTCATCCAAGTTCGCAAAGCCAGTGAAGCATTGCGAAGAGGGAGATGGGAGACGCTGATTTACTATCCTTACGAGCATTTGGCTTATACCAGAACCACCGAAAATGAAACCGTTTTGGTGATTATCAATTTCTCTTATGAGAAGCCTTTCACCGTAGACAGACCCGTTGACCCCGATGGATGGCAGGTGTTGCTGTCGAACTGTTATTCAACTGAAAAAGTAATCACTCTTCTAGAAACTCTGCAACCATTCGAGATCTCAATTCTCTGCAAGATTTGAGTGACTGTTTAAGCAGTGCCGATATGCAATAGTGGGACGGTTTGTGGTTTACATAAGCCGCTTTTTGGAGGTAATTCGTTATGAAAGTAACGCCATTCATGAGCGGGCGAACTACCCCACTGGCACGTTGATTTGCTCGACACTGGACGTAGGCGGAATGATTCTGACTTTAGGCTCCATTAAGACGCGAAGTAAGACTGATGTCATCGCAACAATAATGGCTGAGGAAATAAAGATTGACGCGAGTTTCATAACGAACACGAATTAGCGGATATCGTATTATTTCTCCCATTGAGCTAGCACCGCGTGATGCAAGGGGGCTCTCCTCGTGAGATTGGTCAGTGCATCAATGTGACCACCATCACTGCATTAGCGGCCTGATTAAAAACTACGCTATGGCAACAGCGAAAGCTGAATGATCCCATCATCATGCTGTTTCGATTTGCGAGAGGGTGGTTTCCGCTTCGGGATTTTGCGGGGTTTGATGTCTACATGGGCGACAAACCAGGTTCGCAGTGCCTTTGTGCCTGCTAAATCAAGACTGTCTAGATCTAATGGGGGCGGGAAGAGATCTAGCCCAGGGGCCGTTGCCCAACTGGTTTCGCTATGATCGACGCGATCGCTCCCAAATGGCGTCAGATCCTTAGGTAATCGTGCCAGATATGGTACAACATTATCTTGATTGAGAAACATAGCCCGCTGCTGCTCAAGCTGTTTGACCCGGATTTGTCGAGCCTTTCGATAGTCAAGAATCGGCGGCGGATAGTCTTTCAAGCGAGGCGGAGCACCCAACTGGTTTGCAGGCAGATGAGCGACTTCAGGAACCCACTGTTTGATAAATATCCCGTCGGGGTCGCAGCGATCGACGGCAACCTGCTCAGGATTGTAAATGCGCGTCCAAGTTTTATCGACACAGTGGGTCACTCCAGACTGCATCGCCCACTGATAATGGTCAATGGGGCAGTCTCCATCAATTAAATGCTGCATAAAATGAAGGGCGCCAAATCGCCAGTCCATTCCCAGCAAATTGCTCAAAAAACTAGAATACAAAGCGCGGACGCGAAAGTTAAGCTGCTTCCAGCCACCCGTTTCGAGTAAACACCGAGCAGCCGCATCAACAATGGGAAACCCGGTTTGCCCCTGTTGCCATGCTTCATACAAGCCGTCGTCAAACTCCCAACCGTCGTCATCAAACACCTGATAGAGCGATCGCACTTCAAGCTGTGGCATGTAGCGAAATCGCTGAGCAAAGCCGCTACCCCAGCGCAATCGGGCAATAAATTGACTCTGACTTCGCTTCAGTTTGAAGTCGTCTGACTTGAGGTGTTTTACGGTTTGGTAGCATTCTCGGACTGAGATGGCACCAAATTTGATATAGGGACTCAACCCTGATGTGGCTTCAGCTCCAGGATAAGACAGTTGCCAGTAGTAGCGATCGGTCTTTTCATCTAAGAATTCTTGCAAGAGCTTGCGTGCAGGCTCGATGCCGCCTTCAGGAATGGGCTTACCGTCTGACATGAGTCCGAGGTCCGCTAGTTGGGGCAGCAGTTCACTGTGAATGTCGCTGGGAACGCGTATACGAGGCGGCACTGGCACCCTATCGGCATCCATGTCTCGAAACCACAGCCTGCGATAGTCTGGATACGGGATCAGATGAGGCGTGGTGGCAGCAGGCTCAAACCAGCGAATTTTCATCTTGCTTTGAGCGAGAGTGCGATTGAGGGTTGCGTCGCGCACGCGCCCGTAGATGCGCTCAAAATCAATGTGAGCATAGATGCCGTCAGCCTGGGTGTCTCGAACGAGCTGAGGCAGCACCTCGGCTGGGTCACCATATCGCAAAATTAATCGCCCCCCGCGCGATCGCAAGTCGTGATCAAGACTTGCCAAACAGTTCAGCATAAACTCGACTCGCGCAGGGCTGGTTTCGGGATGATGCAGTAATGCCCGATCAAAAACAAACACAGGAATGACCGCCCCCCGATTTGCGGCTCGATACAGGGGCAGATGGTCTGCAATTCGCAAATCTCGACGAAACCAAACAATGGTGCGCTTCATGATTCGTCAGCGGGCGATCGATATCATTAATTATTACTGTAACGAATATTGCGCTATGCGCTATAGCGGCGATCGCCCCAATCGAATGTGAGATCATGATTCGTATGCCCGACGGGCTGTGGTGTCGGGCTTTGTTTGTGTAGCAGCGGTTTTGCCCGCCAGCTCTCAGAGTTTTATCAGTCAATCAATGCGTAACCCCTGCAATTTCCGCCAAGGCATTGGCATACTGCTCCAAATCTCCTCGCAGAGCTTCCAGATCGCTCCGCAAAACAGGTTCCTGATCCCACGCCTTTTCATGCGTTTGGGGGCTAATGTCGGGTTTTTTCTTAGCTTCCCATTCTTGCAGCAGCGGATGCCATTTTGACAAAAACGGACGCAAGCCATTGTTGAGAACGGCGATCGCAATTCCGCCTACCGAATCATGTGACGCTCCCACATCCGGCCCCGCTTTCCGCAAAATCTCGCGAGTCGAGCCGAATAAGCTATAGAGCGAATTCATCGCCTCTCGCACGGTTCCAGCATCAGCGCTCAAGGACTGCACCGCGACGCGGGTCACCAGTTCGATGTAGAGTTCCCAAGCGGCGTTGCGTTCGGTGGGGTCCGCTTCCCACGAGGCAGAGCCAATGCCAAAGGGGAGGCTGACGGTGACTTTTTTGAGTACAGCGGGGTCTTTTTTAGGCATAAGTCTGGGGCATGAGTCTAGGGCGAAACCTCACCCTAAATTATAGGAGGATTAACTTCAAGGTTCGTCCTTCAAACCTGTCGTGGATTTAAGAAATGCCGCACATTCAACGTGGGCAGTCTGCGGAAAGAAATCGGCTGGCTGAACGCGCGTCAGATGATAGCCTCCCTCACCACAGAGGCTCGTCAGGTCGCGGGCAAGCGTCGCCGGGTTGCAACTGACATAGACGATGCGATCGGGCTGAAGAGTCAATAAAGTATCTATCACCGCGCGATCGCACCCTTTGCGAGGCGGGTCGAGCACGACCAAATCGGGATTTTCCAGCTCATTGGGCAATATATCAGACAGACGAGGCATGAGGGTTTCGACCGAGCCTGCTTGAAATGTGATGTTGGTAATGCCGTTCAGGTTGGCATTGACGGTAGCCTGCTCGATTGCGTCGGGTTGAATTTCCAAGCCAACTGCCCAGCGAGCCTGGCTTGCCAATGGTAGGGTGAGGGTTCCCACACCGCAATAGGCATCGAGGACAAGTTCTGTGCCCTGCAAATCAAGCTCATTGAGAATGATGGTAAGCAGCGCATCTGCCTGGGCAGTATTGATTTGAAAGAAGGTCGTCGGGCGAATCTGAAACTCTAAGCCAGCAAATATCTCGCGCAGATAGGGCTGTCCGGCAATGCAGCGAGTGTCTGCACCAAAAATTGCATTGGTCCGCTTGGGATTGAAGTTTAGCGACACCCCAACTAGCCCAGGATAGTGATCGAGCCAACGCGCTGCTTGGTCTTCGAGCCCTGGCAAATCGGCATCGCGAGAGACCAGCGTCAGCAAGATTTCTCCTGTCCTCTGCCCAATTCGCAATCCCAAATGGCGCAACTGCCCCTGATGGCGGTCTTCGTCATAGATACTCCACCCTCGCTGCTGAATATCGTGTTTGACTCCAGCAAGTAGAGGATTCAATCGCTGATCTTGTACAGGGCACTGGTTGAGGTTAATGAGTTTATGACTGCCTTTTTGGTAGTAACCTGCTTGGACGAGGAGATGGGGTGTAGTTTGCGGAGATGTGCGCGTTTTGTCGGGGTTGCGGGGTGCGAGATGCGGGGTGCTTCCCCGTAAGGGATAGGTTGCTTTGTTGCGATAGCCCAAGGGTTGGGACGGTAAAACAGGGTCAACAGGAGGATTCTCTAATCCGCCGATGCGCTCTAAAGCTTGAATCACCTGATTGCGCTTTTCGATGAGCTGCTGTTCGTAGCTGACAAACTGCCACTGACAGCCCCCACACTTATCTGCCACGATGCAGCTTGGGCGAATGCGATGAGGTGAGGGGGTGAGTAGCTCATGGATTTTGCCGTGGGCATAGGTGGGCTTGACGCGAATGAGTCGCGCTAAGAGGCGATCGCCCGGCACGGCATCTGGCACAAACACAACGCGATCGCCCCACCGCCCCACGCCATCCCCGCTATTGCTCAAATTGGCGATCGTGATGTCTACGAGTTCACCTTGTCGCCATTCTTGTCGCCATTCTTGTCGCCATTGATGATTTATATTTGCCATTTGTTTGTTTAAAGGATTGAGGCGATCGCCACTTTTATGGCCCTACGGGCTTAGTCTCTGACGACTTGAATATTTGCCTACACTAACCCATATACGATTGCAGCAGTTACAGAAGGATTGTTATCGACAACCATGCCATTGTCATAGAGCAACATCGAATGATCAAGGCTCGATATGTGAATGTTATCGATGATCTTTGAATTGCGATGACTTACATTGAATTGCGATCGCACAACATAGAGACAGACGTAATATCGAATGGCGATCGCTCTCGGGTTGCGATCCTGTTGCATCAGAGAGCGATGATCGTTTTGTTTTGAGGTTCGTCAGCTAACGCTCCCTCTGTTACGATAAAGATCGCCACATCATTCCGGTCTGCTGCTGGCGCATTGGAACTTGGTTATTCGAGCCATCCAATTAACCTGTACACGCAACTGCTCTCAGGCTGGTCCCAGCATTTCATTTGGGAGAAGGGCACCAACCACTATGAGCAATCTTCATGACATTTGATACTCTCGGTCTTTCGACCGATCTGCTTCGTGCTGTTGCCGATGAGGGCTACACCACCCCAACACCCATTCAGCAACAAGCCATTCCTGCAATCTTAAACGGGCACGATATCTTCGCCAGTGCGCAAACGGGCACGGGCAAAACGGCTGGGTTTACGCTGCCGCTGTTGCAACGCCTTAGTTCTGCTCACGGCACGGGGCATCGCGCTCCGCGTGCGCTCATCTTGACTCCTACCCGCGAATTGGCAGCCCAGGTCAGTGACAGCGTCAAAACCTACGGCAAATATCTGTCTCTCCAGTCGGCGGTAGTTTATGGCGGCGTGGGTATGCATCCGCAGGTCCAAGCGCTGCGACGCGGAGTTGATATTGTGGTCGCTACGCCGGGGCGATTGCTTGACCACGTTGGGCAAAAGACCCTCGACCTTTCGCACATTGAGATTTTGGTGTTGGATGAGTGCGATCGCATGTTAGACATGGGCTTCATCCGCGACATCCGCAAAATTTTGGCCTATATACCTGCTGCTCGCCAAACGCTGATGTTTTCTGCTACTTTCTCTAAAGCAATTCAGCAGCTTGCTGGCACAATTCTCACGGCTCCGACCCAGATTGAAGTCGCCCCCCGCAACACCGCCGCCGAGCAAGTCGAACAAGTGGTTCATCCAGTAGATAGCAATCGCAAACGAGCGCTGCTGTCTTACATGATCGGCTTCCACAACTGGAAACAGGTGCTAGTGTTCACCCGCACCAAGCATGGTGCGAACCGTCTAGCCGAACAACTCGCCAAAGACGGGCTGAAAACCACCACAATTCACGGCAATAAAAGTCAGGCAGCCCGCACCCGCGCCCTCAAAGACTTTAAGCAAGGAAAGGTTCGCGTCTTGGTTGCAACCGACGTCGCATCGCGCGGTCTAGACATCGACCAACTGCCCCACGTGGTAAATTTTGAACTGCCCCATGTTCCTGAAGACTATGTGCATCGTATTGGTCGTACTGGGCGTGCAGGCAACGAGGGGCGTGCTGTCTCTCTCGTCTCAAAAGATGAATATCCCCTGCTGAGAAGCATCGAAACGTTGCTGAAGCGGAGACTGACCCAAGACGTGATTCCCGGCTACGAACCTACGGCTTCTAAGTCTGAGGCTGAGAAGTCCAATCATCAGCATAAACGTCGAGGTTCTAAGTCAACGCCTCGCCCTCAAACTGCCGCCCCTCGCCGCAGGAAGGCTGCCGCCGCCGGAAATCGCAAACGCAATCGGTTCGCAAACTAGACAAAACGAGGGCTTTAATCATGTGGCGGGTGATCATTCAATGCTCGGCTGAGAGTTGGCGCAACCATGCCAAGGCGTTTAATGCGGTTGCTGAGAACCATGCAGCAACACCCATCTCGTCTAAAAAGATGAAAGACGATGAGCGTCGGCTGATGGAATATCAGGTTGAGACGGTTAGCGAGGCTGAAGAATTTGTAGAAGAGTGTTTGACCCTGGAGGGGTTCACCGCTACCTTTGAAGCCCTATAAGGCAGAGCAAATCATCGCTGAAACCAAGCTGCAAGGGCGATCGCCAGCGCATCTGCTGCATCATCCGGGCGAGGAATCGCCTCTAGGTTTAGCTCCCGAGCAACGGCTTCTTGCACGGCATATTTATCGGCATTGCCATAGCCTGTCAGGGCTTGTTTTACCTGAGCAGGGGTAAATTCCACAAACGACAGGTTGTGCTGGGCTAACACGAGCAAAATCACCCCCCGCGCTTGAGCCACCTGGATTGTATTTCCCATGCGATAAAAGAAGAGTTTCTCAATGGCGACCAAATCGGGCTGACAGTGCTCAAGTACCTGATTTAAGTCCTCATAAATCGTGCAGAGTCGTTTTCCCGTCTCCGTGTGGGCGGGGGTTTGAATTACTCCAAAATCAAGCGGTGAGACAGTTGGAGGAGCTTTCATATCAGCACAACACTGAATTGCTCCAAAGCCCACGATGGCAAGACCGGGATCTAACCCGAGAATGCGCGTTTTCACCATTTTGAACGGTTTAGTTGAAGACTGAGTCTTGAGTGTACACGAGGGAGTATGAGATCGGTCTGCAACAGACTATATGTAACAGTGAGTCGATTGTGACAGTCTTGATGAAGCGCTTGCGACTAAGATAAGGAATTGCGACAGATTGAATATCTAGAAGACAGCGCTGTGCAACGGGTTCTCGGGGAGGTTATGCATGTCTGTTATTTCGCTTTTGACCGTCGATGGCGATCGCCTCAATCACAATCTGGATACCTTGGCAGAAATTGGGAAATTACCAAGAGGAGGCGTTCGGCGCATTTCCTTTAGCCCTGAAGACCAGTTAGCTCGGCATCTGGTTGCCAACTGGATGCGCGAAGCAGGCATGTCGGTGCGCACCGATGCCGCAGGCAATATGATCGGCACCTATCCAGGCAAATCCGCTCTCCCTGCCTTTGCCACCGGATCTCATATTGACACCGTTCCTTCAGCTGGGCGCTACGACGGCACGCTCGGTGTATTGGCAGGCATCGAAGTCGTGAGGACTCTACACGAAAATCACATCAGGCTCAACCATCCCATCGAAGTCATTGTCTTCACTGACGAAGAAGGCAGCATGATCGGCAGCAAAGCCATGACTGGCAGCGTGAACCCCGACCCTGGAACCTACTATCGAAAAGATGGCACCTCGATTCAGACCTGTTTAGAAGTCATCGAAGGCGATTGGGAGACTATCCACACCGCTCGGCGCACGAGTGATGAGATTGCCGCGTTTATTGAACTCCACGTCGAACAAGGAGGAGTTTTAGAAAAGACTGGAACGCAAGTCGGAGTCGTCGAAGGGATTGTCAGCCTCAACCGATTCACCATAACGGTGTTGGGTCGCCCCAATCACGCAGGCACAACGCCGATGCATATACGCCAAGATGCACTAGTCGCCGCGTCTCACATTGTTCTTGCGGTCGAAGATTTGGCAAAGAACTCCCCTGGCGATCAGGTTGCCACAGTCGGCATGCTTAACGTGTCGCCGAATGCTGCAAACATTGTGCCAGGACAGGTCGATTTAAGCCTCGATATGCGAGATTTGTCGCAAGAGCACGTTGATAATCTAGTCGCTGACCTGAAGCAGCGCTTAAAGCAGATTGCCGAACAAACAGGGACTACCGTCACCATCGAGCAACTATTGCGGGTCGAACCCACGCTGGCAAACCCCCATATCCAACAGGCGATCGCTCAAATTGCCCAAGACTTTGGATTGAGCTACTGCACATTGCCCAGTCGCGCTGGACACGACGCTCAAGAAATTGGGCGATTCACTGACATGGGAATGATTTTTGTGCCCAGCATTGGCGGCATCAGCCATGCAGAAGACGAATACACCACCCCAGAACAATGCACCCAAGGCGCTAACATATTGCTAAATGTGTTCATGCGCTTAGACGAATACTATAGCCTCTAGGGTCTACGCGCCTAAACCGATCGCCATCTGGAGCTTTTCATCATGGTTTCACAGTCTTCAACCCTCCAGCCGACGCTAGTTCCGGGTCAACTGCGCCGCGTTCATCACATCGCGTTGAATGTCAGCAATATGACCGCATCGCGTCACTTCTATGGCAATATTTTGGGACTACATGAACTGACGGGTGAGGAAATTCCCGAAACCCTCAAAGAATTAGTCAAAACCGGCAAAGTAGCCAACTTCATCACTCCAGATGGCACAGTGCTCGATCTGTTTCATCGTCCCGAACTGTCACCGCCGAACCCCGATCCAGAAAAGTCCTTCACTCGTGCTGGGCATCTCGCATTTGATATCGACCCGGCTTTATTTGATCGAGCCGTTGAGGTGATTCGGCAGCATTCCATTCAGATTGATCATGGGCCAGTGAGTCGCCCTACCGGACGAGGCATTTATTTCTATGACCCAGACGGGTTTTTAGTCGAAATTCGCTGCGATCCACAGTAGATGCATAGATAGGGGATTAGCGTTTAAATAATGCGCCAGCGGTTGGGTAGGGGCAAACGGCCGTTTGCCCGTACAGAGTCATTGCTAGTGGTAGGTGATTTACAAGCGAGTCCCTAGATTCTGCTCACATCATCAAGCGGCGTGGGGTTCTAGCGAATCATCATGCCGTCCTAATAGTAGGTAGGTCGTCATTAAGCCTTTGCCTTTGATATCAATCGGGCCTCGCATTTCAACCGTGTAGCGATCGCCCAATCGCTCATAGACCGCTGGAGTCACCTGGATACAGCCTGCAATTCCTTGAGATTCCATGCGGCTTGCCACATTCACAGCATCCCCCCACAAATCGTAAATAAATTTCTTTCGACCAATCACGCCTGCAATGACGGGGCCAGTGTTGATGCCGATGCGGAGCTGAAGCGGTTGATTTTCTTGAGTCTTAAACTGGGCGACGACATGCTGCATCTCTAGTGCGAGTTCAGCAACCGCTTCGACATGGTCGCTCCGTTCGATGGGTAATCCGCCTACCACCATATAGGCGTCCCCAATCGTCTTGATTTTCTCTAACCCGTGGCGTTCAACCAGTTGGTCGAAGGTAGAAAATACCCGATTGAGTAAGTCGACCACATCATGGGGCGGCACGCCTGCCGATAATTTGGTGAAACCGACAATATCAGCAAATAAGACCGTTGCTTCAGCAAAACTGTCGGCAATGATGCGCTGGTCTTGTTTGAGTTTTTTGGCGATCGCCTCTGGCAAAATATTGAGCAACAATCTTTCTGATTTTTCTTGTTCGGCTTCTAGTCGGCATCGCGCTTCAAACTCAGACTTTTGAAGCTGTTCGTACAGATACACAGCCAAGTTGCAGATCGCGCAAAACCAAAATACGTAGAGGACTTGCCGACCGTTCCACACGGTTCCGTTTCGGGGAGATAATCCTAATGCTGAATTAAGGCCAAAGTAGTAAATCAAGACGCCCAGTTGAGACACTAAATGCAAAGACCAACGCACTGGAATTAGTGTCGATTGGGTCAAAAACACCAGCGTCCATGAAAAGAGTCCAGGAAAGGCAATGTGTTGTACCGTCGCCCAAATCTGCTCAACTAGCGTGATCGACCAAGACGCTCCTAAAAAAAGTACAGCAGGACGCTGTTGCCCAAACGATGTGCGTTGGAGGAGTAGACACACCACCAAGCCAAGCTCTGCCGTAATTGCCATCACCAGCCAAGATAAGTCCCACTCAGCGGTCATGATCCCATGAAACACTCTGAGCAGAATAAACGTGAAATATGCGACCACAGCAATAGTCAAACCGAGTCGAAGGCGATTTAGCATAAACCGCCGCCGCCACGATTGATACGCTCTATTCGTAGGGGACTGAGCGACTCCCGAAGACGCTACGTCTAGACAAGACGATAATTCTGAATTTCCCACAGGTGCCCCTGACTGAATACGTTGCAGAAAAATCTAAACCATGACCCGCTCAAAGCTTGGCGCCTTTCCTGACGGAGAATCACCATTTTAGGAGTGGACACAGCCTATCAGTATTCAGCGCTGTATGGCACTTAGTATAGCCCGGTCATGCATCGACAACACCAGAGTTATTCATCGACATCTTCGACGGCTTTTAGAGGGAGCGATCGCCGTAATTCGATTAGTTCGTCTCGATGAGCCGTCACCGTCACCAAGCTATGGTTGATTTGGTTTTCGTCTTCGACTGCCTCAATGCTCAAAAAGACTTGCTCTGGGCGCCCTGCTCTCCGCCAATAAAATATGCCTGCCAGGGGTGACAGCACCAAAAGTCCAGAAAATATGGGTGCCCAGTCGGGAAAAAGCTGCGCCAGCACCAGCACCAAACACAAAATACCAATTCCGGCTAATACGCTCAGAAAGATTGCCAAAAACACGCTGGGACGCACAAATCCTTCGAAGGTGACTCGGTTTTCGGACGAGTCAACGGACGCGATTCGATACGAGCGTTGAGCAAAATAGCGTTGAAGCTGCTCTAGAAGCGTATCGCGTTGCTGATCGGCGATGAGTTTAGCGACTTGGGTGCGGTCTTTGGCAGAGGCTCGAATAAAGAAAAACAGCCCGACGGCTAGCAGCAACGTCAGGAAAAAAGTTGAAGAAAGGACAGACACCTGCATAAGAATAGTGAGTCAAATAGACGTAATGAGCCAAAAACAGTGAGTGACGAAGACATTAGCCACCCTGTCCCTATTCTGCCAAGATTTCTGTCAAATGTTTAAGAAATATTAATTGGCGATCGCCCGTAACTCATTTTCTCATTTATGTGTGGTTTATGTGTGGCGATTTACCTCACTCTGCAACCACGGATCAACAGGCTGACCATCTTTTCTAGAAAGCTCAATCTCAATCACCATAACCAAGTCAGACCCTGGCGGCGCAGGCCGTTGATGAAACGTAATGTCGTAATCTTGAGGATCACAGTGTCGCTCTTTGAGCCAATCTTGTACCTTTGTGGTTGCAAAAAAAGATTGCCCCTGCTCAAACATACGGGTGATTTGCATTTGCAGGGTAAAAGGGTCAAGTCGAGCCATGATTCTAGTCGTCTCGTGTACCGGAAAATGGGAGAGCAGACGCACCAAACTGAGTCTGTTCTCTTACGGTATATTCTCCCATGTTCCTAAGAACTAGGCTAAGGCTGATCGGTGGTTAGGGGGATGGCGACGGAGTTGAATCTTGCTGAGGTTCGGCATCTTGGGACTCCGATTGCAGCCGTCTCAATTCATCCTGAATGCGAGATGCCAAGCCCGAATCTGACTGTTGCGTTGCAGTAATGGTATTGAACTGAGTGATGGTTAGATTATTTCGTTCGACAATGCGAATCGATTGCGTGCAGTAATCAACGACGATATCTCGAATACTTTGGTTGAGATTTCGCATAGTATCAGACTCATGACATGCGACAGGCGGCACTTGTCCGGAGTCAGACAGGTTCCGAATCTGGGCATAGGCAATCCGCCGAATCTCTTCAATTTCTTGTACTGAGCGGGCATAGTTACGCACCTGTTCATTAGAGATGGTTTGCTGTGCGTAGGCAGCACCACTCAATTGGGGAGCAGATGACTTCAGCCCTAGACGGGGAATGCCTTCAAAAAGTACTCCCCCCGTCAAAATCAATGACACGAGTACGGTCCGAGAAAGTAAACGTTTCATATTAACTCGAGACAGATGATACGACGATGTGACCATAGAACACACGATTGGCTAAAAGGGCAAGCAGAAAATCGCTTCGATTTATTATGTGAATTATTTTTTGAGTCAGAAGTTCCGATGTTTCTACCGTCTTCGACTGGGTTGTGAAGATTGGTAGAGTTGGCACAGTTGAATGATTCGTGTCTGCATAGTCGACATTGCGTCAGCACCGCGTTTAAGGTCAACCTCTAGCTCAAGCAATAGAGGAAGCGTGTGCCTTAATGAATCTAGAGAAAGGGGTTCGACATCTCGTTGCAAAAAATAGACTCGTTTAGGATTGCCGACTTCCGAGGCGCGGGCGATCGCCTGAATATCGCGCTCTCCAGACTCTATCATGACCTTGACCCATAGCCATGTGCGGAATTGGTTAATCACAGTGGTCACAATTCTGAGGACAGGTTCGTTCTGACTAAATAAGTCAGAAATTAGCGCTAAAGCACTGGCAGCATCCCCCTGACGGATAGCGGTCGCAAGTTGCAGACTGCTTTGGGTAGATGTAGTCACTAGTTTAGCAACTGTTTCTGCTTCGACAACCGATTGAGGCGACCCCGCATAAAGCTTTAATTTTTCGAGTTCATTAAACAGTTGTCGAGTATTATTACCGACTGCATCTGCTAAACAGTGAGCAGCCTCTGGCGTGAGTTTAACGCCGACATCGGCGGCGGCTCGATGAACCGCTTTGATGAGTTGGTCAGTCTTCCAAGGGGGGATAACCGGAAATTCTCGAATTTCAGCGCATTTTTGCAGTAATTTCGTCGATTTGAGCCGACCATCCGGTTTTTGGCTCATGGTGATCAGCAAAACACAGGTGTCGGGAATCGCGGGTAAGGTGCGCTCAAGTTCAGACAAAAGCGTGTCTGGGCATTTTTGTCCTAGATTGGTGTTAGGAAGCCAAACGAAGCGATCGCCCGCGCCAAACGGGGGAGTCATGGCCTGATTTAATGCCTCAATGACTGGATCGGCACTTTCAGGAGAAATTTTGTGGTAATTAAAACTTGCCCATTGTGGGTCTAACGTGCGATCGCGCAGTGCATTAACAGATCGCTCAATTGTAAAGTCATCATCTCCCCAATATAGGTAAATCGGCATATGGCAATCTCAGATGGGTTGTGGGCGGCGGCGATCGCCCCACCGCTCACATACAAGTCACAAGCGATTTGGGATCGCTATAGATATTAATGAACACTAAAATCTAGCGAGTTCATTTATTTTAATGGGTGATGTAACGACGCAACTCACAGAAAATGATAGGTTCTGATGTGCTAGGTTCTGATGTGCAATGATCTGACGTTTCCAATAATTCTAGATAGATTAGGAAAACGACGGAAATGGGTACGACTCTTTACCGTTTAGACTAGCGAGGCAAACGAGCGTGGACGACATTTATCAGGTCTATGTTAATCGGGTTGCGCGAATGACGTTGCCAGAGGCATATCAGTCTCAGGTGCAATATATTCAAGCGTCGCCCAAGTTTCAGCAGCAACCGGACGGTGATGTTGAACCAATTCCGTTTCCGGGCTATTCGGTGATTACGCCCCCGTGGAGCGATGATTCTAAAAATACGGACTTGTATGAAACCCTGCGCGACTTTCAACACCGCGTTGGCAAGGCGTTAACGCCAGGGTTGGCGACATTGGTGCCTCCCGAAAGTTTTCACATGACGCTCGCTGATCTCATCTGGGATAGCGGCTATCGCCTCGCAGCAGAGCAGACCGATTTTGATCACCAACTGCGCGATCGCATCGCCCAAAGCTTTCAACACTGCCGAGCGTCGCTCAAAGGTGAGCCGCCCATTTGTTGGCAGGTCTTGGGGCTCATTGTCATGACTCGGGCGATCGCCGTGTGCTTGGCTCCGCGTAATGAGCAATCCCATGAGCAGATTGTCAAATTGCGCCGTTCGATTTACCAAAATCCAGACATCATTGCATTAGGGGTTGAGCAGCAATACCATTTCACAGGCCACATCACGTTGGGGTATTTTACAGATGTGTCGGTGGTGTCTGATCCGCTCGATCTGATTTCGACGCTAAATCAACTGAACGAGCAGTGGCTGTCGATTGATTCACCCCAAGAGCTTGTGATCCACCGGGCAGAACTCCGAAAATTTGAAGATATGACTCATTATTATCGAGAACCCGATTGGCCCGCCCTTGAGTTTTGAGCAGCGCCCATCCAGCAACCTCACTCATCAAGCATCTGTTCCTAATGAAACAATAACGGGCTCCGAATTGACGCGCGGCTGCTTCCTGTTAAATGACAGCTTTCCATCTTGGACATCGACTAAAATCGTATCTCCTTCAGCAAACGCGTTTTCCAAAATTTTCGTGGCAAGCGGGTTTTCTAGTTCGCGCTGAATGGCTCGCTTGAGCGGACGGGCTCCATAGACGGGGTCATAGCCTACTTCGGCAATGCGATTCTTTGCAGACTGAGTGATTTCCATAAACAGCTTTTGGTCGCTCAGCAAGCGGTGAATGCGCTGGAGCTGAATGCCCACGATTTGCCGGAGTTCATTGAGGCTGAGCGGGTGGAACAAGATAATATCATCGACTCGGTTGAGAAATTCTGGGCGAAAGTGCGATCGCAGCGCACCGAGCACCCGCGTTCGCATCTCTTCATATTTAGAATCATCACCTGCCACATCCAAAATGTGGTCGCTGCCGATGTTACTGGTCATCACCACGATGGTGTTGCAGAAATCGACCACTCGTCCTTGAGAGTCAGTCACTCGCCCATCATCAAGAACCTGTAGCAAAATGTTAAAGACATCAGGGTGTGCCTTTTCGACTTCATCTAACAGAAGCACTGAATACGGGCGACGACGAATCGTTTCAGATAGCTGCCCGCCTTCTTCATAGCCAACATAGCCGGGAGGCGCACCCACAAGCCGCGAAACCGAATGCTTCTCCATGTATTCCGACATGTCGATTCGCACGAGGGCTTCGTCGGTGTCAAACAGGCATTCGGCAAGGGTTCGGGCCAGTTCAGTTTTGCCAACCCCCGTAGGCCCCATGAACAAAAACGAGCCGATGGGACGACCTGGGTCTTTCATGCCTGCTCGGGCACGACGAATCGCCGCTGCAACTGCCTCTACAGGTTCTTCCTGACCAATGACGCGCTGATGCAAATAGCTTTCAAGCTGCAAGAGCTTTTGTCGTTCGGACTCTAGCAGACGATTGACTGGGATGCCTGTCCATTTAGCAACGATCTCGGCAATGTCGGCTTCAGTCACCTGCTGACGTAGCAGGGCTGCTCCTCTTGACTGCACATCAACCAGGCTAGCTTCTTTGGCTTCTAATTCTCGATGAACGGCTTCGAGACGACCATACTTAAGCTGAGCAGCCGTATTCAGGTCATAATCGCGCTCTGCTTTTTCGATGAGTCGCTGAAGTTTTTCTTCTTCTTCCCGCAGCTCTTTGATCGTGTCTCGCATTTGCTTTTCAGATTCCCATTGCGAGTTGAGGCGATCGCGCTCTGTCCTAAGCTGCACGACTTCTTTTTCGATGCGCTCAAGATTTTCTTGAGGGGAACGATAGGTGGTTGTCAAGCCTGCACTATATCCTTCAGCTTCGAGCGATCGCTTTTCCATCTCAAGCTGCATTAAGCGACGTTCGACGGTTTCAAGCTCTTCTGGCTTTGAGGTATTCTCCATCTTGAGCTTGGCAGCCGCCTCATCAACTAGGTCGATCGCCTTGTCTGGCAAAAAGCGATCGCTGATGTAGCGATCAGACAAGGTTGCAGCGGCGACGAGCGCACTGTCTGTGATAGTGACATTGTGATGGGTTTGATAGCGATCTTTAAGCCCACGCAAAATCGAAATCGTATCATCGACGCTGGGCTGCCCCACATAGACTTGTTGAAATCGACGCTCTAGCGCCGCATCTTTTTCGATGTGTTTTCGATATTCGTCTAGCGTTGTAGCCCCGATGCAGCGCAACTCTCCACGAGCAAGCATGGGTTTGAGCAAATTGCTTGCGTCCATATTGCCTTGACCGGCACCCGCCCCGACGACCGTATGCAGTTCGTCAATGAATAAGACGATCTGCCCGTCTGATTCGGTTACTTCTTTTAATACTGACCGGAGGCGATCTTCAAATTCACCCCGATACTTTGCGCCTGCGATCAACGAACCCATATCAAGGGAAATGAGGCGGCGATTTTTTAAAGATTCGGGGACATCGCCATTGATAATTCGTTGAGCTAATCCTTCAGCGATCGCGGTTTTGCCAACCCCAGGTTCGCCAATCAATACCGGATTGTTTTTGGTGCGCCGTGACAACACTTGAATCACCCGACGAATCTCTTCATCTCGCCCAATCACCGGATCTAGCTTGCCAACTCTGGCTTGTTCGGTTAGATCTCGACCATATTTATCGAGTGCATCGTAGCGCGATTCGGGGCTTTGATCGGTTACTTTCTGGCTCCCACGAACTGCCTTGATCGCAAGCTCAAGCTGAACCTTATCCAAATCGACCACTCGGCAGATGCGCCGCCCTGCCCGCTCATCATCTGCAAATGCTATCAGCAAATGCTCGATTGAAATATAGCTGTCTTGCCAAGACTGCCGAGCAGTTTCTGCCCGATCGAGCATGATGTCTAAGCCGCGACCCAGATAAAGCTGGTCGCTGTCAGAAACTTTAGGCTGACGCTGAGCAAACGTTTCTAGCTGCTGCTTGAGGCGAGATTGGGAAACCCCTGCCTTGTCTAAAATGGTGTTGGCAAGCCCTTCCTGCTCCAACAGGGCGATCGCCAAATGTTCGACCTCTAGCTGCTGATGTCTGAAGCGACGAGCCACATCTTGGGAGTTGACAATAGACTCCCAAGCCTTGTCAGTAAACTTGCTAGGGTCAGTTGGTTGCATGCTCTAAACAACGTGTTTCCAAAAACCATCATCTCAGTGATTCTAAGTATAACAACCTCCTCTGCTTAAACCGAGCGGCATCTCGCTTAAAATCTCGTGAAATGAGTACGCTTACTTCAAAAACGGCTACTTGACTTAAGGCAATTTAGCAGGTGTTGACAATCCAGCATCAAACTATATCAAAGGCGCTAGAAAAATTTGTTCGAAGAGCAAAACATGTGGCGGCTATTTGGCGGCTATTTAGGATTGGCCTAAGTGCCTATCCTAAAATTCGTTAGAGTTTTTGGAATCCAAAACCCCATCAGGGGTTCTTGGATAGGTTCTATAGCCGTACGCCCTCGCGTTAGAACGTTGAACGTGTGATGAGTCCCCGCGCCGCGGGGGCTCATCACACAAACCTAAGCCCGTAGGGCTATACATGTCGCTTGCGAAACGCAGGTTTCAAAACCAAAGGTTTTGCTGGAGCCTGTGGGAGTCCGCGATCGCGCACTTTGTTTGGTTTGGTCACGGTTTACTCTGCGAGAAGCCGCAAGCGTCCATAACCGCCAGCCCCCTTTAAAACAGCCTCTTAGACTAATTTCTCATGCCAAACGATATATCGCGATCGCCTTTATCTAGGAACGTTATGGAATCAATTGCTTCATTTAGAGATGAGTCATTAACGTCTAAATGATGGTCAAAAACTTCAAAATGAGATCCTTTTTTATTCTTTCAATACAGGTTTTAAGAGATAGCCTTGCCAAAATTTTTTGATAGATTTCAGCATTTTAATTCCTCAAATTTCATGCTGAAACGACTTCGCAAAGCCATTTAGACCTTTGAAAATTTGTCTAGTACTCAATCAAAATTGCCAGTTTTGGAGTGTCAGATTTATCGATGGAATTACAGAATGATCAAATTTCATCTGAGAAAGTTCATCCAATCTTGACCAAAATCGGCAGCATTCCAGGCGGAACCTGAGGAATACTAGGAATTACATCAACGGAATTACGTCAGCGTAGTTCAAGATCCAGCACGAGCCTCAGTATTTTCTCCGTATCGGGATTGGTCTGTCCAACGCATTCAACCGTCTGTAACGTATCGAGCCAATGCTGATGCGACGTGAATCCATCAGCCAGACCAGCTTGCGAAGGGAAAATTGAACTTCTTTCCTTGGAGATACCTTTTCTGATCGGCTAAATATGAGTCTGGCTGACGATTTAGCGGTGCATACTTTCCACACTTCTCCTGACTTGAATTGTTAGTTGAGTCGAATTAAGTAACTTGCAGTGAATTTGCCGAAGGAGTTGTGAAATCAGGTTTCGTAAACTATATGAGAGTATTAACCCCAAAAGTTTAGTGACTTTCTTGGGAGCATTTAGAGCTAATCTCTGCACATGTATTGCTTATGTTGGGAACAACACTTGGTGGGCGCTACCAAATCATCCGCTATTTGGGTGGAGGAGGATTTGGTCAAACCTACTTATCTGAAGATTTGCACCTGCCTGGAAGTCCCCATTGTGTCGTCAAGCAGCTAAAACCTAAGCTTGACGATCCGAGAGCGTTGCAAACCGCAAGACGATTTTTTGATCAGGAGGCCAATGTTCTTTATACCCTCGGAAGTCACGATCAGATTCCTCAATTATTTGCTCACTTTGAAGAAAATCAGGAATTTTACTTAGTTCAGGAATTTATCGAAGGCGATATCTTGAGCCAGGAGTTGAGACCAAAGGTTCAATTTAGCGAATCTCAAGTAGTTGCCCTCCTGCAAGACATCCTCAAAACGCTCGCTTTCGTTCATGAACAGCAGGTTATCCATCGAGATATTAAGCCATCCAATCTAATTCGCCGAAAGCGAGACCAGCGGATTGTTCTGATTGACTTTGGCATTGTCAAGCAGATTGGCATCGAAGCAACCGGGAATCAAGGTGAAACCAGCATTACGATCGCCATCGGTTCAACCGGATATATGCCTAACGAGCAATTGGCGGGCAAACCTCGATACAGCAGCGATATTTATGCGGTTGGGATGATCGGCATTCAAGCGCTGACGGGTTGCTATCCGGCGCAGTTGCGAGAAGACGTGAGAACGGGTGAACTCATCTGGCGCGATCAAGCCGACGTGAGTGACGACCTCAGCGCAATCATCGACTCGATGACTCGCTACGATTTTCGCCAGCGCTATCAATCTGCCACGGAGGCGCTATCCGCGCTAAATAGTCTGGCAGGAGCGCCAAACCATACCACGATTATCTTGCCGATTGCGAAATCATCAGACTCGGATGGACATTTGATTTGGTGTGAACGAGCCGATGAGCTGTTTCAGCAACAGCGGTATCCAGAAGCCGTTGCCTGTTACGAAAAAGTATTACAAATCGTCCCAAATGATTACATGATTTGGTTCAAGCGGGGCATTGCCTTAGAAAATTGTCAGCAATATCAGGAAGCAGTGAGCTCGTTTGATAAAGTGCTTGAAATTCAACCGCACGATTATTTAGCGTGGTTTAAGCGAGGTAAAGCACTCGAACAGATTCAGCATTATGATCAAGCGATCGCGTCGTACGATCAGGTGATTGAGCTGCAGCCTGATAACTACTGGGCATGGCACGACCGTGGACAAGTGCTAGAAGGCTTAAGTCGCTATGAAGAGGCTGTAACTGCCTATAATCGAGCCGTTCAGCTCAAGCCCGATTTTCAGCTTGCAGTTGAGAGCCGCAAGCGCGTGCTTAGGCAGCTTAAGCGAGTCGATCAGCTTTATCATCTTCAGCACTATGAGGAGGCGATCGCCTCGTGCGACAAGGCCATTAGTGACAAGCCGGATGATGCGCTTGCATGGCTAATGCGAGGTATGGCGCTCGAAAACTCAAACCAATATCGAGACGCAGTTGAGTCCTACGAAAAAGTCGTCAACCTCCAACCTGACGATCATCTTGCTTGGTTTAAGCGAGGCGCTGTACTTGAAAAATTAGGCCGATACGAAGAAGCGATTCAGTCGTATGAGAAAGCCGCTGAGATTCAACCGCAAAACTCTTGGGCATGGCACGATCGAGGACGGGTTTTGGAAACGCTCCATCAATATGAAGACGCGATGATCTCCTATGACAAGGCGATTCAGATCAAGCCTGATTTTCAGGCAGCCATCAATGGGCGTCAACGAACGCTAAAAAAGCTTCAAAAGGGGATGACTCTACCATCCTCCCCTTTCTCGACGGAGAAAGTGGAGGCTCCGATTCTTTGATGGGTTAGGGTCGCCTTCCAATTATTAACCTGGCAACAAAGGGCATGGCATAAAACCACTGTCGGCTCAATAACTCTACCAAACGCATTACATAGAGTGTTTATTCAGCTATTTCCCTATATTCCATTGGGCGAACGTGCCGCGCCCTTTGCAGACATCTGCATCAGGGTTATGAGTGGCGATTAAGGCTCTAAAGACTCCGTCGAGGGGGATGACTCGCTTACCTCTTGAAAGTCGGGCAGTCCGACTAGTTCTTTCTGAGGTTGCTTCAAATCTAAAGGAAGGGACAAAGGTTTCGGTTTATCAATCCAACAACTAGCAACGGGCAGAGTCTGTTCTAAGTCTTCCAATGGTCTTGGAATTATCATCACTGCATGAAGCTCACCGATGCGTTCCGCTTCATGCATCCCTGCTTCAATGGCCACTGTGACATCCGCGACTCGTCCCCGAATGATTGCAGTACAGAGTCCCGAACCGATCATTTCATAGGACGCAAGCTGCACCTCGGCAGATTTGAGCATGGCGTCTGCTGCTCCCACCATTGCCGGGAATCCACGGGTTTCTAAAAGCCCAACGGCTTGATTGCTGAGGCGACTATACTCCCGATCTTCCGCGATTTTAGCGAGCAGACTTCCGATGGGCAATACCGCATCTAGGTTGGGGAGAGGGCGTGGCAGAATTGCTTTTGAGACGAATTGCCCGAATTGTTGAGCGGTATCCGATCCAACTTCAACAGCAATGCGAACATCTGCCAGCCGTCCTCGGATGACAGCCGTACAGTAGCCGCTCCCAATTTTTTCATAGCCCACTAGATGAACACCCGCTGATTTCAACATCATGTCAGCGGTGCCCACAATCGCAGGAAAGCTTCGAGTGGACACTAACCCCAGTGATTGATCAGAAAAGTTATTAGGCGGTTTCGATGGCTTCGCCGGGACCAATCCCTTGTTTTGCAACTCCATCTCCGACCTCCAATTGAACCTGGTTACTTATGGGATATCGCCCGGTTGGCTTAGCTCGATGAATCCGTTGGATCGTCTTGAGAATCTAAACGATGAGGAAACATCATTCGCGTCAGCCGCTTCACTGAGTCTAAACCGTAAACTTGAGAGTCTTGGCGTTTGATAGGGTTTGAAGCTGATTGCGACTCAGATGCTTGCGAAGAACTGCCGTTAGAATCTTTGACAAAATCTCCAGAGGAGTCATTAGCAGACTCGTTAATACCCCTATGGTATAGATGTTCATCTACGATTAATGACTGAGATGGAACGCATTGATGATCTTCAACCGAGCAGTTAAAGATAGTTGTATGCGACCCTACGGATGCATTCACTCCAATGTATCCGTTGCCGACAATCAAAACTTTAGTTCCTAGGGTTACACCCGATCTTATCTCTAAAATACCCTGATGGGCATGAATAATCGAACCCGATCCAATGCATGCCCCTTCTCCAATGATAATCCGACTCCCCAAATTAGCCTGTAGTAATACCTCAGAGGCGATCGCCGCAGATGGATGGATGGTTACATCACCCGCAACATAAAATACTACATCAGTCGGACATTGCACCTCAGAAACAGGCATTATGCTCAATATGCTCAATCACTAGCTGAATTTGCCTAGTTTATGGACGTTGAATAATCGTCTCCACCACCCGACGTTTGACATTTGGATCAATGCCAATCAGTCGAACATATTCACCCTCATGCTCTGCCAAACATGCCTCTAATGCACGCACCACATCAGGCGTATGCTTGGACTCGATAGGCGCACAACTCCGCCAAGAGCTAGTTTGGAAGCGACGTGCATCGGCATGTTCTGTACCAATGCGGTAGCCCTGATTCAACAATTGGGTAATGGTTTGTACCGTATCTGCATCTAAGGCTGCGCTCTGAACAGATTGAGAATAGCCATTACGAGACGATTGGGCAGGCGCGGAAGAGGATGCACTGCGTGATTCATGACTCCTGCTTGCAGCTACGCTCCTCGGCTGCTCTCCAGGACGCTGAATAATCGTTTCAACAACACGCCGCTTCGCGTTTGGGTCGATACCAATGAGTCGAACATATTCACCCTGATGCTCAGCCAGACAATTTTTTAGCGCTTGAATCACGTCTGACGTGCGGGTTGACTGAACAGACCCACAACTCTTCCAAGAGCTTGTCTGAAAGCGACGCGCATCAGCGTACTCCATACCAATCCGATATCCCTGACTGAGAAGCTGGTCAACTTGGCGAGCCACATCGGAGTCGACATTCGTATGGGCAGACTGGGCAGATGAATAGCTACTATCTCGCCGTGAAGAGACATTAGAGGAAGACGAATATGCCGTAGTGCCGGAAGATTGGGATGAGGGGGCAGCTGGCTTATCTCCTGGGCGTTGAATAATAGTTTCAAGGACACGCCGTTTTGCATTTGGATCAATGCCGAGCAAGCGAACATATTCGCCGCTATGTTCGGCTAAGCATGCATTTAAGGCTGCCATCACGTCAGATTCGCGAGTCGATGAAATGGGCGGACAACTCTTCCAAGAACTCGTTTGGAATCGACGCGCATCCGCATGCTCCATGCCAATTCGATATCCTTGCGAAAGGAGCTGGCGCACCTGTTGAATCACGTCAGAGTCGAAGCGATCGCCCCCTGCACCTGACGACGAACCTCGCCCGCTATTTCCACCCGATGACGGCGCCGCACTGCGAGAGGAACGACCGCCATTGGTAGCGGCTTTAGGCGCTTCTCCTGGACGTTGAATAATCGTCTCAAGGACACGCCGCTTTGCATTCGGATCAATACCAATCAGCCGGACATATTCTCCGGCGTGATCTGCCATACAGGCTTCTAGGGCTGCAAACACATCAGAGTCCCGTGTTGATGAGATAGGCGCACAGCTCTTCCATGAACTCGTTTGAAATCGACGTGCGTCAGCATGTTCTGCACCAATCCGATGACCTTGAGCCAGCAGTTGACGAACCTGATTGACGACGTCTGGACTCAGGCGATCGCTTCGCGCTCCACCAGAGCCATTGCTGGATTGACTAGCGTTAGTTGATTTGTAGTTGTATTCCATAATTGATTGCTGACCTTGTCCCAGTTCATCACGAATTGCAGCAACACAGGCAATATCCTCAGAACAACGATACCCAGACCGTAACGCATCGTTGACATCAATCACATGATTAGCAAACTTGACATCCAAAGACTGAACATCGGGAAGACGATCGGCCTGCTGCTGCATAGTAATCACCGATCCCGAAGGAACATACTTTCCAGGAGGAATCTCCACATCTTGGACAAGAGCATGCATCATCACGACGCAACCATCGCCCACTCGTGCGTTGAAAATCGTCGATCGAAAACCAATAAAACAGTTACTTCCAATGTAAACAGGCCCATGGATTAAGACCATATGGGTGATGGACGTATCCTTGCCAATCCACACAGAATACTGCTTTCGATCATCACCAACAACTCGACCTTGCTCCAGACCGTGAACGACCACTCCATCCTGAATATTTGAACCCTCCCCAATATGAAAGGGAGTGCCCTCATCGGCTCGAATTGACGTTCCCGGCGCAACAAGGACATCAGCCCCGACATAAACGTCCCCAATAATATTGGAAAACGAATGGACGTAAGCAGTGTCATGAATTTTGGGCTGAGCTAGGTTTTTAGACCATGGGGTAGGTGGAGCAGCAGAGCTATGGGCAACCATTGACAATCATCTCCTGACTGAAACACGCGATACTCAAAATCAACAAACCATTGTCGGAGAGAGTTAAATCCGGTTTCAAGTATTGCTGATAAGCCGATATGCCAGACAAAAACTTACCCACAATCGAGCAAATCTACCGACCTTAACCCATCAACCAGCTTACTTCCCGGCACTGAAGCTCTCTGCGGGATTACTCTGCACCCGACAGGTGCACTATTACACAAGCCCAATTGCTACCAAAGCTCCAACCTACAAAGCAAGCCATCGATCGCAGATTATAGCTGCTCTAGCGATCTTGCTCTCGCTTGCTATACATGAACCCTTGACTAACACTCACCGTGTCAATAATTCCGACTACTAATGCATCAAGCGGACGAGTTTCGCCTCCAGGAGTTTGACGAGCAGCGCTCCCACGACTAATCAAAACCCATTCATCGACACCCGCCCCCACATTATCGGCTGCTACTTCATATTCCGGTAGAGGATTTCCATCTTCATCCAGTAGTTGAACTAACAAGAACTTGACACCAGTTAAGCTAGACTCTTTCTGAGTGCTAACAACGGTTCCACAAACTCTGGCGATTTGCATCAGACTCTACGATCGACTAATGGGACGAATTCCAGTCACACTCTCGCGGAATGCCTCAACAGCCTCGGTATAGCGAATCGGCAGAACATATTCCAAGTTTTCATGGGGACGGGCAATGATGTGAGTTGAGAGAACCTGCCCACCATTGACTCGCTTGACGTTATCAACCCCTGCGGCAACCGATGCCTGAACCTCTGACACATCGCCACGAACGATCACAGTCACGCGACCACTTCCGATTTTCTCGTAACCAACCAGCGTTACACGAGCAGCTTTCACCATTGCGTCCGCTGCCTCGACCACTGCAGGAAATCCTAATGTTTCTACCATCCCAACAGCAATTGCCATTGTTTTCTCCCTTCCTTAAATAAATGTATTAGAAACAGCACAAACCTATCTAACTTCGAAACTGTTCTACAGCTTCTGTATATCGAATTGGCAGAACGTATTCCAAGTTTTCATGGGGACGCGCAATAATATGGGTAGACAGAACTTCCCCACCGTTTACACGCTTTGCATTTTCAACCCCTGCAGCGACGGAAGCCTGAACCTCCGACACATCGCCCCGGACAATAACAGTAACGCGGCCACTTCCAATTTTTTCGTAGCCAACCAGCGTTACACGAGCAGCTTTCACCATTGCATCAGCGGCTTCAACAACTGCAGGAAACCCTAACGTTTCTACCATTCCAACAGCAATCGGCATCAGTCAATCTCCTAACTAGAAAATCGTCAAAAATAGTGTGGATAAAATCTGAAAATTTCGACGGGAAGGCCGATGATAATTTTTCAGAAAAGCACCTTAAAATTCCCAATTTTAAGCATACAGGGCTGCTCTTACCTTTGACAATATAAACCGAAATGATTATCTCAAATGATATTTATAAGATTCTCTAATGCGACTCGGCATCTCGAATCCAGTGGATTTGAGGCATCGATTCGTTTGTCTATTTCTTCATTTGCCTATTTCGTTGATCTATTTACCGAATTTCTATTTACCGAATCTCTATCTACTTGCCAGTATCCGATACCCTTGCCAATCACCGCCTAAGCAACTGAATCGTCTACGAACGCTGTTCATCATTTTTAGAAGCGTGTGTAGAAATTTGCATAAAACTCAGCACCTAGAGAGTCTGACAATTTGCATAGCACAACTAGCAGACTCTAGTTCATAAGTTCATAGGAATAAGGCAAGCTTCACTCAGCTTACAACAGACTAACGCTTTATTCTGCCTAAAAAATGCCGAGATTTAGCGTAAAGGAAAATCGAACCAAACTCTTATAGAACTCTCTACGAGTCTTTAATGAGATAGATTGACAATTATTTAATTATAGCACCGACATGCGACCTCAAATCAAACAGTTTGAAGCAAATTTATGGCATTAGATTTATCGACATTTTTCATGATTTTTAGAAATATTAATTCAAACCCGATTAAACAAATCTAAACATGTTTAAATGCGCCAAATAAAACTAAAATTATGTCAAACAAATCCACAATATTAAACGTTTGATTTCGAAATACTACCAATTATGAAGCTAGCGATGAAATGCATGACGAAACTGTGGTTGCTTTGAATTGCAATCCACACACGCCGATTGGATGGGGTGGTCTAGGTTTTCTGTCTAGATTAAGTGGCATCCAGAGAGCCCCCCTTAGATGCCTGCTCAGTGCGCCGGGGGTCATTCTTTAGTAATCTAGGCAATAGGCTGAGAATCGGCTGACATTATTTGTTGCACTCGTTTGCTACTTTTCTCAGGTGGTTGCTGCGTATTATCTAGGCAATCGCTGCCGGTATCGATCCATTGCTTGGGGTAGTTATCAGCACTTCATGGCTTGGGTCTAAATTCTTGCTCTGACACATTCGGGGATGACGATAAATGACGCAGTTTCTGCTGCAAAGCTGTTGGTTGGTGCCTCTTTATGGCTTGCTGGGTGCTGTTTTGACTCTGCCCTGGTCAGTGGGAGGAGTGAAACGGACAGGGCCTCGACCGGCTGTATATATTAATTTATTCCTGACGCTTTTAGCATTTTTGCACGGTTCGCTAGCGTTTTTCCTGATCTGGCAGCAGGAACCTCAACAGTTGATTTATCCGTGGCTAAAGGTTGCTGATCTCGATTTGTTTTTGGCGATTGAGATTTCACCGATTAGCTTAGGAGCCATGGAACTCGTTGCCGGGATTAGTCTTCTTGCTCAGATATTTGCGCTGGGCTATATGGAAAAAGATTGGTCACTGGCTCGCTTTTTTGGGCTGATGGGCTTTTTTGAGGCGTCACTCAGTGGCATTGCAATTAGTGATTCGCTGTTTCTCAGCTATGCTCTTCTTGAAATTCTGACCTTATCGACCTATCTGTTGGTCGGATTTTGGTATGCTCAGCCTCTAGTGATCACTGCGGCTAGAGATGCTTTTTTGACCAAGCGGGTGGGTGACATCATCTTGCTAATGGGAGTTGTGGCGCTATCGAGCTATGGAGAAGGATTGTCATTCTCAGAATTGCAAGATTGGGCGGAAACATCGTCGCTGACTCCTCTCGCTGCCGCACTCTTGGGATTGGCGTTAATTGCGGGACCAACCGGTAAATGCGCTCAGTTTCCGCTGAATCTTTGGCTGGATGAAGCCATGGAAGGCCCAAACCCTGCCAGTATTGTCAGAAATACGATTGTCGTCTCCGCGGGGGCGTACGTTCTGATTAAGCTTCAGCCGGTGTTTACGCTTTCACCTGTTTCGGCGGATGCATTGATTTTAATCGGAACAGTTACGGCAATCGGCACGTCGCTGATGGCGCTCGCTCAGATAGACCTTAAACGGGCATTGTCTCATTCGACGAGTGCGTATCTGGGCTTTGTGTTTATTGCGGTTGGCTTGGGGCACGTTGATATTGCCCTGCTGCTGCTGCTTACGCATGCGATCGCCAAAGCCCTGCTGTTTATGAGTGTTGGGTCTATCATTTCGACCACCAATGATCAAAATATCACCGTGATGGGCGGGCTTTGGTCGCGCATGCCTGCAACGACGACTGCGTTTGTCGTAGGGGCTGCTAGCTTGGTGGTGCTGTTTCCGCTGGGCACATTTTGGACCATGCAGCAATGGGTAAGTGGAGTATGGCATGTTCCGTGGTGGTTGCTGGGCGTCTTAGTGTTTGTAAATTTCTTCAATGCGCTGAATCTAACTCGCGTCTTTCGGCTGGTGTTTTGCGGAAAACCTCAAGAAAAGACGCGTCGTGCGCCAGAGGTTGCTTGGCCTATGGCAGTGCCGATGGTGGCATTGACTATTATTGTGCTGCTTTCACCATTAATTCCATTGCGGTGGACGTTTTGGCTCAGCCCAACTACGCCTTTGCAAAACGCGAACCAGCTGATCATCCAAGTTGCGTTACCGCTATTGATTGCGTCAGGTTTGATTGGGTTTGTCCTAGGAATGTTTATCGAACTGCGCCGAGCGTGGGCGCGTTCAACCCAAGTTTCATTGCGTTTCTTACAAGATCTATTGGCGTATGACTTTTACATCGATCGAATTTATGGCCTAACAGTGGTGTGGCTGGTTAATACGTCTGCTAAATTGACTTCTTGGTTTGACCGATATGTCGTAGATGGCGCCGTAAACCTGGTCGGATTGGCGACGGTGCTCAGCGGACAGGCTCTCCGATATAGCGCATCGGGACAGTCTCAAGCCTATATTTTGACCATCTTAGTTGGGCTGGGCATTATTTTTGTGTTGACCATGGGATGGACGATGGGCTGGTTGTTATAGCGGGAAACGATACCAAAGGAGATTCGATAGAATGCTCACTGCTTTGATTTTGATGCCCGTTTTAGGAGCAGTCCTCATCGGGATTATGCCCAAAACGTCTCGGCCTGACACGTATCGGGCGATCGCGCTAGGGGTGGCGATCGCGCTTTGGTTGTGGACGATTGTCTTGGGGTTCCAGTTTAATCCGGGAATGCCTGCCATGCATTTTTCCGAATATTTGCTGTGGGTTAACACCATCGGGCTCAGTTATCACCTCGGGCTAGATGGTTTGTCATTTCCGCTGGTTTTCTTAAGCTCGCTATTGACGATCATCGCCATCTGGAGCACCGATCGCGACATTCAACGGCCGCAGTTTTATTACATTCTGATACTACTGCTGAATGCCGGAGTCGCTGGGGCATTTTTAGCTCAAGATTTGCTGCTATTCTTCCTTTTCTATGAAATTGAGCTGATTCCTCTCTATTTATTGATTGCCATCTGGGGCGGAGCCAAACGAGGCTATGCCGCAACAAAATTTCTGATTTATACCGCCATATCAGGCATTTTTGTGTTGGCATCTTTCTTAGGAATTGCCTGGGTTACAGGGGTATCGAGCTTTGATTATGAAACATTGCGATCGCAAACCATGCCCCTCGGAACTCAAATCGTGCTACTTAGCGGATTGCTCATCGGCTTCGGTATCAAAATTCCGTTTTTCCCGTTCCATACGTGGCTCCCTGACGCACACGTACAAGCCTCAACCCCTGTATCCGTGCTGCTAGCGGGTGTATTGCTCAAACTTGGCACCTACGGATTGCTTCGATTTGGGTTGGGGCTGTTTCTCGATGCCTGGGCTTACTTAGCACCGTGGTTGGCAATCTGGGCGGTGATTAGTGCCTTGTATGGGGCATCCTGCGCGATCGCCCAGCAAGATATGAAGAATGTTGTCGCCTATTCGTCTATTGCCCACATGGCATTCATCTTGCTAGCAATGGCTGCATCGACTCGCTTGAGCGTCATTGCCGCCGTCTCCCAAATGGTCAGTCATGGCTTAATTTCTGCCATGCTGTTTTTATTAGTCGGCGTTGTTGCCAACAAGACGGGCAGCCGAGACGTGAATTACTTAAAAGGACTTTTGAATCCAGAAAGGGGATTGCCAATCATTGGCAGTCTATTAATCATGGGGGTGATGGCAAGTGCTGGGATTCCTGGTATGGTGGGCTTCATCGCAGAATTTCTGGTCTTCAGAGGCAGTTTTGCAATCTTCCCAATCCAAACCCTGCTTTGTATGATCGGCACTGGCTTAACAGCCGTCTATTTTCTGCTGATGGTCAACAAAGTCTTTTTTGGTCGCCTACCTGACTATTTGGCAGATTTGCCGCGTGTGAAGTGGTCTGATCGGCTACCTGCGATTGTCTTAGCACTCTTTATTTTAGGATTGGGGCTTCAACCTTCGTGGCTTGTTCGCTGGACAGAGCCTCAAGTGGCCTTCTTGCTTACGGGGCAGTGGGATGTCAAAAAGCCTGATGCCTCAGTTCCAGCGATCGCCGGAGCTGAAGCGATCGCCGCCCCTCCCGTTAATGCTCCCCAACTGCCCATTTCCCAAACCGTTCTCCCTACTCTGTAGACGCTCGATAATCACTGCTTGTTATGGTCAGCACTAATCAAATCGAACCCTCCCGGCATCCCTTGGCCGAATATATCTATCGGCTTGAGGCTGGAGATGCTTTGCTGGTGGATACTCCACAAAACCTGATAGAAGTGGTGGGCATCTTAAAAAGCTATGGAGTCGTCTTAGATGCCTATTCCAAAAACCTGACCTACATTGCTAATCATCAGTTTCTAGTCTTATTTCCGTTCTTTAAATACTTCAATGGCAAGGTTTCGATTCAGCAGCTATTGCGCCACTGGTGGCACGATCGGCTGAATTATGAATACGCTGAATATTGCATGAAAACGATGCTGTGGCATGGCGGCGGCGGACTCGATGCCTATCTCGACACGCCGCAGTTTGAGCGAGATGCCATGGCTGCCATTCAAGCCAAAGTGAAGGACAACTGGCTGATGCTGGGCATGAATCGTGCGTTCCCTGACTTCTTAATAGAGCAGGTGCGTCAACTAGCCTATTACAGCGGGCTGGGGCAATTTTGGCGGGTCATGAGTGATATTTTTCTAGATCTCTCGAATCGCTATGATCGCGGGGACATTCACTCTATTCCCCATGTTGTAGACCATATTTTGAATGGATTAGTTAATGCTGCGTCCCAGCCCATCACCTATCAGGTTGAAATTGGCGATCGCCTCTATCCCATCATTCCTGAATCAGCCGGGTTAACCTTTTTGAAAGACACGGCGGTACCGTACGTAGAGGCGATTTTCTTTCGGGGCACGCCGTTCCCAGGCACGATTTCCTACAACGCTCAAGCATATCAAATCCCTCTGTATCAGGGTGATTTTCAATATGGGGCGCTGTTTGCCGATCCGCTACCTACAGGCGGGTCAGGCATTCCACCGACTCTGCTGATGCAGGACATGCGCCACTTCATCCCAGACTATTTGCATGAGGTCTATCGCAAAACGACCCGAGGCGAAGACGACCTGCTGGTGCAAATTTGTATCAGCTTTCAGAAATCGATGTTTTGCGTGACAACGGCTGCACTCCAAGGACTCGCGCCTCACCCCTTAACCACAACAGACCCCGATCAGCAACGCGAAAATCGAGCCTATCTTGAAACATGGATGAATCGGTTTCAGTCATCACGCATTCAAGACGCCCAGGATTGACCCGCCGGGGTGCGATCGCACGAATGGTGAGCCTGGTGATCATCGCCTGCTTGGGTCTGATCCTTTCAGGATGTCAGGCAGGCATGTCTCAGGAACCGGGTATTACCCACCTGACGCTATGGCATGGGGTGAACCCGCCTCCTAATCGAGACGTGTTAAATCGGCTTGTCGGGCAGTTTAATCAGACTCATCCGTCCATTCAGGTAGATGCGCTCTACATCGGGCAGGGCGACCAGCAGATGCCCAAAATTTTGTCTGCGGTGGTCGGAGACGCGCCGCCTTCGATGCTTTGGTATGCTCCCATGATTACCGGGCAGCTGGTTGAGCTTGACGCCATTCGTCCCTTAGATCATTGGTTTGCCGAATCATCTATCGCAGGTGAGATTGACCCGACCCTACTCGATTCAATGACGTGGGATGGGCACATTTGGTCAGTCCCGTTTGGGATCAACAATGTGGGGATTTTTTATCGCCCGAGTCTCTTTGACGCCGCGGGTATTACCCAACTCCCCTCCTCGTGGAGCGACATTCGCGCGATCGCCCGACAGCTCACCGATAACGATGAGGACACTGCCCCCCACCATGGCATTCTCCTCCCTCTCGGGAAAGGCGAGTGGACGGTCTTCATATGGCTATCGTTTTTATGGAGCGCCGGAGGCAATCTCATTGACCCAAATACGGGACACCCCGATTTGGCGACACCAGAGGCGATCGCGGCTCTAGAGTTTTGGCAAAATTTGGTTGACGATGGCTCTGCAACCCTGTCTCAGCCAGAGCGCGGCTATGAGCTAGACGATTTTTTGGCGGGTCGGGTCGCTATGCAGCTGACCGGCCCGTGGACGCTCCGCCAGCTCCGAGAAACAGGGGTCGACTTTGCCGTGATGCCCATTCCACCTAAAATTCAACAGGCTACAGCCGTGGGTGGAGAAAATTTATTTATCTTTAAGACCAGTCCTGACACCGAACAAGCCGCCCTAACCTTTGCTGAGTATGTGCTGAGTGAAGACTTTCAAACCCAATGGGCGATCGAAACTGGCTATCTTCCGGTCAATCTTAATGCCCGCCAAAGCGAACCCTACCAAGATTTTGTAGAACAACAGCCCGCTATTCGCATATTTCTCAACCAAGCTCCCCATGGGCGATCGCGCCCGATTTTGCCGGGTTACAATCGCCTCTCTGAACAGCTTGGACGGGCGATCGAAGCAGCCTTACTCGATCGAGATACGCCTCAACATGCCCTCAACGCCGCCCAAACGCGGCTAGACCTCATTTTCGAGGCATACCGCTAAACCTGGCATTGTCAGGAAATAGTAACGTTAGGCATTGGATGTGGAGCCGTGACCCAGTATAATAGCTCAATATTTGAAGGGGAGTAGCTACTGGCGTGCCAGCTCGCTTGAATCAACATACTGGTGATGAGCCTGGTTCAAGCGGCAAAGCGTATTTAACGAATTTGTAAGCGAGACCTTCACTAAGTTCACAAAATTGTGAGCTTGGTGAAGTGTTGGTCTATTCATCAAGCTCACTCAACCACCGATTCATGAGGAGCTTGAGAGCATGTTGACCGCCTTCACAGCCGGCTTATTGTTAATTACTGTCTCAGAATTGGGCGACAAAACATTTTTTATCGCAGCAATTCTTTCGATGCGCCATCCGCGTCGCCTGGTGTTCGCAGGCGCTGTTGCCGCACTCGCTGTAATGACCATTTTATCCGTATTGGTGGGGCAGGCCGCGTCATTTATTCCGGGTCGCTCCATAGAATATGTCGAAATCGGACTTTTTACGGTATTTGGACTAAAGCTTCTATACGACGCATATCAAATGACACACCAAACGGGGTGTGATGAGTGTGATGAGGCAGAAGAGGCAATCAATCGCGTTGAGAAACAGCATTCCTATCATCAAACATTCCTCGTCATTTTGACCGAGACATTCGGGCTGACGTTTTTGGCAGAATGGGGCGATCGCACGCAAATTGCGACCATTACCCTGGCAGCGGCTCAAGACCCAATCGGAGTGACCCTAGGCGCAATCTTAGGACATGCAATCTGTGCGGCGATCGCAGTCACATGCGGACGACTTGCCTGCGGCAGGATCTCAGAAAAAACGCTGACCACAATAGGCGGACTGTTGTTTTTAATATTTGCAGGGGTCGCCCTGCGAGATGTCCTCTAGAGAGTTTATAGCAATGTGCAATTGCGTTGGATTCATCACTCATCATGCGATGCTGACCAGTGCAGATACTGAACCCGAGGGCGTGATTGCTGCACCGCCAGCGCTCCTACATATCTATCTGCCGGATTAAGATGATGGAGCGTCCATTCCGACAATCCTAGAGAGTCTGACACCTCTAAGGAGTCTGGCGAGATCGAACCGGGATGATTAACCAAACGAGGCGGATCGGCGGGCAACAGTGTCACCTCAACCTCACTTAAATCAGCTAATCCGCGTCCGGTCGCTTTAAGATAGGCTTCCTTCCGAGTCCAGCCACAAAAAAAGGCAGTCTGTTGCTGATCAGGCGGAAGTGCTGAAATTGCTGCCGCCTCGATCGGTGAGAAAAACCGATGGGCAAGCTGCTCTACGTTAGGCACCCGACGAAGATATTCAATATCAATGCCGACAGGGCGATCGCGCGTTACGGCATACAGCACCATTTCATGAGAATGGGACAGATTAAAATGCAACACTTGAGACGGGCTAGAGGCATTTAGGAGCGGTTTACCGTAAGGCCCATAGGTAAACTGAATCTGTGTTGGATCGACCTCTAAGTAAGCACCAAGTAAGAGTCGCAGCAGCCCTCTTGCTGCAATAAACTGCTGACGATGAAGGTCGCTGCGAAACCGCTGTGCCCGCTCTTGCTCATCGACCGCAAGAACCTGAGCATATGGTCTGAGAGTCGCATCAGACAAGACGGGAGGCGAAAAATGCGATCGCCAAACATGCACTTCCCTATCTAACAGGGGCGGACATTCGAGAGGCGATCGCCAAATACCCATTCGATTGCTCGTCAGATTGCGCGTTGACGCTTACCTTAACTTACGTCCCCAAAAATCCTAGATGGGGCTTAAATCCATGTTTCACAGAGGCATGACCAATTTGCTCCATTTTTTCAACAGTGATTTGATTCCGCCCCCACGAAAAATTGGTGTGCCACTTTTCAAACTCAAGCAGCATCGATTCTGCAAAACAGGCAAACAATTGGCGACCCGGAATATCCATTTTGACGATTTTCATGATCTTCCAGTCAATATCGAGAGAATGCTCGACAATCCCACCTTCTAGAACGTAAATATCAGGATGCTGTACCTTCGTTTTGAGGTTCTTAGGATATCCGCCATCAATGAGCAAACAGGGTTTTCTTAGCAATAGCGGATCAATGTCGACGCCTCTCGGCGTACTCGCCACCCAAACAATGACATCCGCTTGGCAAAGGGCCTCTTCTAACCCCATAATCTTTCCGCGACCTAGCTCATCTCGCAGGTTTTGCAGCCGCTCTTGATTACGAGCAATCAAAAGCAGCTCATCTACATCGGCGTGAACATTAAGCCACCGACATACTGCACTGCCGATATCTCCGGTTGCGCCAAAGACTGCGACACTGGCTTTGCTCAAATCAATGCCGAGATTGGTGGCGGCTTGCTCAACTTGCCGACAAATAATATATGCCGTATGAGTATTACCCGTCGTAAACCGGTTAAATTCTAGCTCGACATTTCTAACGCGACGGTGCTGATCGAGGTTGAAATTTTCAAAAATAATGGAAGAAAACCCACCCAGGGCAGTGATATCAAGCCCATGTTTCTGGGCATGAGCCATCGCATTCAGGATTTTGCGAATAGCAGCTTTAATCCGACGATTTGTGAGCATTTCGGGCAAAAAGCATGATTCGACATATTGTCCTTCGATCTGTTGTCCTGTAATGCTCGTGACAGTGATCTTGTCAATAATCTGGGGAGGTGCAGAACACCAAAAATCTAATCCCTGATCGGCATACTCCGGGTAGCCTAGCTCATGAGCGACCTCTTGAGCATGTTCCAAGCTAGTCAGATGACCAATGAGACCAAACATAGATAACTCGCTTTAAGAAAACAGTCGAACACGTGGAGAAGAAACAGGATACCGAAATCTCATAATAAAAAATAACCGCTCTGGACGAGCGGCTGCTTCAAGAGGTCATCGATCTCCTTCGTAACAATGAGCCCGAAAAGCTACTAAGCAGCAGCAAGACCGTGGGAAGACATCCGCATAATTTCGCGAGTGGTGAAACCGATGTTACCCAATGCTTCTCCATAACTGATCATGAAGTCTTCTACGAGTGCTTCCTTTTCCATACCCAACACTCGCGCATCGTCTTCAACCTGGCTCAACATTTTCCACACGATCGGGAGATTCTGACGATTTGCTGCTTCTAAATCTGCTTTAGACTCTTCAAAGTGCTCACCTAGCCAGACTTCACCAAAGTTGAGATGCATGTATTCATCTTTAACAACACCCTCGGTGATTTTGCGAGCAAACGGATCGGCAACGGGAATATAGATGTTGTAAGCTGCGATCGCAAACGCCTCGATAATCAGCGACTGAATCAGCAAACAATGGACGACCTTGCCGTCTGCATAAGCACGTTGGAAATTGCCGTGTAAAGCGGCAAAATAGTCACGAGCAAACTCCATGTCTGGAGTCACATTCAGGTTCTTGCCACATGCCTGAAACCCTTTCTTGTGGCGATTCTCCATCTTAGAAAGGCTTTCTAAATGCTGTTTATGCTCCGGCAACAGCTCGACAAGGTGAATATAATTATCATGAGCCTGTTGCTCACCCTCAATTACAATGGCATTGATACGACTATAAGCGTCCTTATACGCCGTACTCTCGAAGTCAAATTCTGATATAGTTGCGAGCTCTTGCATACGCCGTTAACATCCTGCATTTCTCAGCTGAAAGAACCTGAGGTTCCAAACGGTGATCATCATAATCCCTACTATGCTAGCCGTGTCAAGACGTAATCTGAGCCAACCAGCAATATTGATAGTAAATCATAATTTTGGAAGATAATTCAGAATCCATCCTCTAAATCCGTTAAATCAAAGGGCGAGACTGGAAATTTTCTGGCAGTTTTTAGATAGTCAGAGCATTTTTGATAGGTCATGACTCCTTAAAAGTAAGGCATCAAAAATGTTTTGGTTGTTCATTGAATATATGAATGTTCGTACGAGTTATGTCTAGCGAATGATATCCGCGAATATGTCTAGGATGAGTCTAGACAGAATCATTTGCGGGTCGCCGAACCTTTGTACACACCAATTATTTCTGACTCAATATCTAGCTAGAGCGTGTTGATGTCTTAAATTGATAGTTTGAATTGGATCGCCTCTACAGTTCTTTAGAGCTTGCCAGTCATACCGTCCCCAGCTTTTGTGTTTGCCATCGTTAAGGCTGATGAATCAATCGAATCAATCATTGAAAATAGGTAAATGCGACACGCCGATTGAGACGGCAAATTTGATCATTGCTCGACTTCATGAGCAGCGTGATCGATGGGTTAAAACGGACATTCAAGAGCGTCTCCAGATATTGCGGCAATGTATGGTCAACATGCATCGCGTGGCTGATACTTGGGTCAAGGTGGTGTGTCAGATTAAGGGCATTCCAGACGGAGCAGCACTCGAAGGAGAGGTGTGGATGACCGGACCGTCTGCCGTCCTCCGAAATTTACGGCTCTTGATTCATGCGCTTGAAGCTGGGGGGCAGCCACAAGCCAAGCAGATTCGGACTCGCCCAGACGGACAGGCGATCGCCCAGGTCTTTCCTGATACCTGGATTGATCGCCTGTCATTGCTAGGATACGCTGCTGAAATTTGGATCGAGCCGGGGCGATCGCCGTCTCAAGGCGCACCGTATCGTCATCCGCCTGATCGAGGTCGGGTTGGGCTTGTATTGGGGGCGGGCAATATTTCTTCGATTGGACCAATGGATGCTCTCTACAAGCTATTTGCTGAGCATCAGGTGGTGATTCTCAAAATGCATCCCCTCCTCAATGCCCTAGGCGCTGTAATTGAAACTGCCTTTCAGCCTTTGATTGAGAGATCTGTCTTGGCGGTGGTCTATGGAGGGGGGGAGTTAGGCCAGTATCTCTGCCATCATTCGGAGGTAGACACGATTCACATTACAGGGTCGCATCATACGCACGATTGCATCGTTTGGGGGAATTCACCGACGGAACAGCGCGATCGCCCCCCCTCTCAGACACCGGCCTTGACCAAACCGATTACATCAGAGTTGGGGTGCGTGACCCCGATTCTAGTCGTTCCGGGAGAATGGACATCATCCGATCTAGAGTTTCAAGCGCAGCATGTCGCCAATATGCTGGTTCACAATGCCAGCTTCAACTGCGTTGCCGGTAAAGTAGTGGTGATGGCAAAGGGATGGGCTCAGCGTGCCGATTTTTTGGATTGCCTGCATCGGGCGATCGCCGCTATGCCACCCCGTCCAAGTTACTATCCAGGTGCATTTCAGCGCTATCAAGCATTTCTAGATTGCTATCCCCAGTCAATTCTGCTGGGTTCTGCCGCAGACGGCTGCATTCCGTGGACAGTGATCCCAGACGTAATGCCTAAAAAAGGAGAATATGCGCTCTCCCATGAGGCGTTTTGTGGAGTCTTGGCAGAGGTGACATTGGAGGTCGATCATCCGTCTGATTTTCTTGAACGCGCGGTTGCCTTTGTAAATCAGAGTGTCTGGGGAAATCTCTCGTGCTCACTGTTGATTGATCCCAAAACGGCCACTCGATGTGCAGACGAATTAGAGGAAGCGATCGCCCAGTTACGCTACGGCACGATTGCCCTCAATACCTGGCCTGGGATTGCCTATTCCCTCGGCGTACTCCCGTGGGGCGCATTTCCTGGCAACCCGTTAGATGACATTGAATCGGGTCGAGGTATCGTACACAATGCATATCTGTTTGACTATCCTCAAAAATCTGTGTTGCGAGCCCCGTTTCGGGTGCTGAGCACGCCCTTTTGGTTTACCAACCATCGCAATCTTCGGCAGGTGGGGCAACGTCTGACGGCTCTGGAGGCGAGGCAAACCTGGGCAACCTTCATCCCATTGGCGATCGCCGCAATTCCTGGCTAAGTCACGGCCTAGCTCGTCTCACTGCCCATCGCTTTCCCTGCTAGCCATCCGGTCGTCCAAGCACTTTGAAAATTAAAGCCTCCGGTCACTCCATCGACATCCAAAATTTCTCCTGCAACATAAAGTCCAGGGCAGCAGCGACTTGCCATCGTCTTGAAATTAACTTCTTTGAGTCGAATCCCGCCGCACGTGACAAATTCTTCTTTAAACACGCCTTTACCAGTTACGGGATATTGACTCCGGACTAGTTCTTGAACAAGCTGATGAGCTAATTTTTTTGACAGATTGGCCCAGCGCTGCTCGTCAATATCCACCTGTTGTAGCGTTCCTGAGCGTTGTAATAAATATTGCCAGAGTCGTCTGGGGAGAGGCAATGGACAGTGGGAGGCGATCGCCCTGCGAGACATATCCGTTCGGGCGTTTGAAATAATCTGCTGCACCTGGTCAGTCGAGTGCTGAGGGAGCCAGTTAATCTCAAACGTGGCTCGATAGCGCTGCTGATGAAGCAGGCGAGCTCCCCACGCCGACAGTTTCAGCACCACGGGGCCGCTAAATCCCCAATGAGTAATTAATAAGGCGCCCGTTTGCTCTATGGGTTTATGCCCTGACATCACTAACCGTCCACGAACGGGATCAAGCGACACGCCTGCCCGCGCATGAAGGTCAGCATCCGCCACCTTGAATGTAAATAATGACGGGACAGGAGCCTCGATCGAATGCCCCAATGATTGAGCAAATCGGTATCCTAAAGGGCTACTACCGGTTGCCAACAACAGGCGATCGCACCCTATCTGTTCTCCTGATTTCAACATGACTTGAAAGCCATCATCTGCTCGATTCACCGAACGAACAGGAGCCTCGAGGCGGATATTGACCCCAGCGTGATGAGCCGCATGCATCAAGCAATTAGCAATCGTGGCAGAATCATCGCTCACTGGAAACATGCGTCCGTCAGCCTCGGTTTTCAGCGCCACACCCCGCTGATTAAACCAATTCACCGTATCGCGAGGCTGAAAGCGACTAAATGCTCCTCTGAGAGCTTTTCCGCCTCGCGGATAGTGACTCACCAACAGCCCAGAATCAAAACAGGCATGCGTGACGTTGCATCGCCCTCCGCCCGAAATCCGAACTTTGGTGAGTGCCTGACGGCTCGCCTCTAGCAGTGTGACCCGCGCCTGAGGATTGGCTTCAGCACAGGTGATCGCCCCAAAAAAACCTGCTGCCCCGCCGCCAATAATCACAATTTGAAGCTGTTTGGTGGATAAGCCTATTCGTGTCAACGTCCTCTACCTGTGCAACCTGGCATGCTCAAACCCATCTCAAACCTGGGAAGAAATCTAATCTGCTTCGATGCCTGATCGGATTTCTAACGAAGACTATCGGACTCCCTCTCAGTTCCTCGGATTTTTACAGAAGCTTCATCAAAATTGAACAAAAAGTGCAACCCCATAAAGTTCCTGGGGCATACTATATCTAAGCAAGAATACGCAGTCTTTCATACGTCTTAATCAGTAAACGCGATTAAACGCTCAGTCTCTCAGGAAATGAGGTAACGGTTCAGCATGGCTCTCGACAAACTACACCCTGCAAACCCTCGCGATGTCAATGTATATACGCCTTACTATCAAGGCAGAAAGAGAAACGCGCTACCTTTTGCAATTAGCTTATATCAGCGAGGCAATTTAGAAGGAAACCGTAACATCGAAGGCGGAGAGAGTATTCCATTTGTCGCAACCTGGAATGTGTCTTCGTTGCCAGCCGACTTAACCCGCTGCCGAATTCAGTTTGATGGCAATGCAGAGTTAAGCTACGAGATGACGTTGGCAAATTTTGAATTCATCGATTTTCTGATCGATGTCATTTTTAACGTCAAGGCAAGCCGAATCACAGACTTTTCTCAGCCCTTTTACCGAAAACTTCTCCGATTGGATGATTGATCGAGGTCACGGCCGCAAAATCGAGTTGCGATACCCTTCAAATCGGCGGCATAGATTTACTGAAAACCGTATTTGTCAAAACTGGATTTGAGGCGAGTCGTTTACATCTCCCTTACAATAGTGACCAATCAATCATGACCAAATAGGGCATGACCAAATAGGGTTAGACTTACCTAAAAGAATATTTTCTGAGGAGTTGAGGACGTGCTACAGTCCGCGAAGCATTTAGTTATCGGTTCAACAGAAGCTTACAGCGGTAAGTCAGCGACAATCCTAGGAATTGGGAATCATTTAAAAGCTAGCGGACTCGATATTGCGTATGGTAAGCCTTTGGGTACCTGCTTAAGTGAGTCGGATGCGGATGATATCGACGAAGACGTGCGGTTTATTGGTCGCACACTAAAGTTGCCTGAGAATCACTTGCTTCCAACTCTTCTATCGCTAGATAGCGCCAGCATCGCTCGCCGCATTTCGGGTAACGATTCAGTCGACTATCAGAGCTCACTTGAGCACTATCTACGCCTCCAGGGAAGCGATCTTGCTCTCTTAGAAGGACCTGGCACCTTGGATGAGGGGACGTTATTTGATTTGTCATTGGGGCATATCGTGAAAACCTTGGATGCTCCTGTGTTGCTTGTCGCTCGATTCCATTCGGTGCTCACTGTCGATGCATTGTTATGCGCCAAGCAGCGCTTAGGAAACTATTTGATTGGTGCCGTCATTAATGACATCCCTCCCGATCGGTGGGACGATGCCAACACAATCATGCGTCCGTTTCTAGAACAGCAGGGCATTCCGATTTTTAGTCTGCTTCCTCGAAGTGACCTGTTGCGGAGCGTCAGCGTTGGAGAATTGGTGAATCAGCTTGATGCAGAGGTGATCTGCTGCCGTAATCGCCTGGATTTATTGGTTGAAAGCCTGAAAATTGGTGCGATGAATGTTAATTCTGCACTGAAGTATTTTCGTAAGGCTCGCAATATGGCAGTTGTCACAGGGGGCGATCGCACAGACATTCAGCTGGCTGCGCTCGAAACCTCGACTCACTGCTTGATTTTAACCGGGCATATCGGCCCATCTGCTACCGTTTTGAGCCGCGCTGAAGACCTAGAGATTCCGATTCTTTCGGTTGATTTAGATACGCTGACGACGGTAGAGATCGTCGATCGCACATTCGGGCAAGTTAGACTGCATGAGCCAATCAAGCTGGAATGTATCTACGAAATGATGGATGAACATTTCGACTTTAATCGGCTGATGAATCTGCTAAAGCTTGAGTTGCCAGTCGCAGCGCCGTAGCTCGTCAAATCTCAGGTGACATGGGCGAGCTCATAAAGAGTGGGGGACTTCACAGAGTGATTTGTTTCCTACTCATTTGGCGTAAACTCGCCCATCCACTAAAAATCAATATCTTGAGGCGGTTCTTGATCCCCTGCGTCTTCATTGCCGTTTGAATCAGCCGATCGGGTAATCGGCAATCCGCCTAACTCTAGCTTTTCTCGAACCTGACGATCGATATCGTTTGCAAATTCTGGATTGTCCTTCAAATATTTGATGGCATTATCCCGACCTTGAGAGATATTGTCGCCGTTATAGCTATACCATGCGCCTCGTCGAGTGATGACGCCTGTTTCTTCTGCCAAATCGACGATGCAACCCATTGAAGAAATCCCTTCGCCGAAGATGACATCAAATTCTGCAATGCGAAAGGGAGGCGCAACTTTGTTCTTCGCAACCTTCACTTTTGCACGAATGCCATATTCTTCAGTCCCTTTCTTCAATGTCTGAATTCGACGGATATCTAATCGAACTGAGGCGTAAAACTTTAGGGCGTTACCGCCTGTTGTAGTTTCTGGATTACCGTAGGAAATACCGATCTTTTGACGAAGCTGGTTAAGAAACACCACACTACAGCCTGTTTTGCCGATATTCCCGGTAATTTTGCGGAGGGCTTGGCTCATGAGGCGGGCTTGTAAGCCAACGTGGGCGTCTCCCATTTCACCTTCGATCTCAGCGCGTGGCACCAACGCTGCGACTGAATCGACCACTACCACGTCAATCGCATTCGATCGAATAAGTTGATCGACGATTTCTAGCGCAGCTTCTCCAGTATCAGGCTGAGACACTAGCAGATTTTCGACATCGACGCCTAAAGCAGCGGCATAGGTTGGATCGAGAGCGTGTTCAGCGTCAACAAAGGCAGCAATGCCGCCCATTTTTTGAACTTCGGCGATCGCATGGAGGGCAACCGTCGTTTTCCCTGAACTTTCTGGGCCATAGATTTCGATTACCCTGCCTTTAGGCAAACCGCCACCTAGCGCTAGATCAAGAGTCAGAGCCCCCGTTGGAATGGTTTCTACCCTCATACGGGTCGCATCACCCAACCGCATAATAGTTCCTTTGCCAAAGGTGCGATCGATTTGGGTGAGCACCAAGTTCAGAGCTTTTGTCTTTTCAGACGTTTCATTGGTCGCTTTAGCCATCAGTGCCTCAAGATGAGATTAGTAAACAGCCGGGTTCAGAGAGTCGAAAACCAACGAATAGAAACGTTAACGCATTTTCGGACAATATTGCCCGTTGAGATTACGTAAATTTTGACGTCAACTCATTCGAGGCTCGTGTCTTCTATCGTGTCGATTGGTTAACAGAGTGAGGCACGTGCCGGACGAGCAATTTGACATAATGCAATTAAGCTTACTGTCTCGTATGCATAAGTATGAGTAATCTGGAGAGAATCAATTATCGCTATAAGCGGCCAATTAAAGCAGCCAATTAAAGCGGCCCGAATCGATGTGGTTAACTCTACGTCTATCAAGTGCGGTCTATCAAGTGCGGTCTATCAAGTGCATAAATTAGGATTGATTTGAGATCCCTCCATTATACAAACAAATGTACTATCTAATTTAGAAAAAAGCTAGACTGGATAACAAATCATTGGTTCAATGATTTTCTCCGACAAGATGCGTTTCAACAAGGGATGTCGTATCGACGATGTTGACAATTTGACTCTATGACATCTAATCTCCAGCCATCTGCAAATCAGTTTGTCAGTCCGGATGCCACCCTTTCTGTGGCAGGGTTGACGCTGTATATTCAAGGTTTGTTAGAGGACGATCCGCAGTTGCAGCAAGTCTGGGTCACAGGAGAAGTATCGAGCGCCAGCCGATATCGGAGCGGTTTGTTTTTTACGCTACAAGACCCCGACCAAAAAGCGGCGATTAGCTGCGTGATCTGGAATAACCAAATAGGCAGGCTGGCGACTGTCCCTGTTCCGGGAGAACAGTTCATCATTTTAGGCCGTGTTCACGTCCACCGGAAGCGAGGAACCTATCAGCTGATTGTTTGGCAGGCGTTGCCTGCTGGGGAAGGGCTTCGAGCCATTCGCTATCGGCAGTTGCGGAAGCGGCTCGAAGCGGAGGGGTTATTTGCGCTTGAGCGAAAGCGTCCTCTCCCCCTTTATCCACGAACAATCGCTGTGGTTACATCCCCTCAGGCAGCCGCTTGGGGAGATATTCAGCGGACTCTGAAGCGGCGATATCCTGGGCTACAGGTGCTGTTTTCACCCGCCTTGGTGCAAGGTGATCAGGCTCCGATGTCTATTTCGCGTGCGATCGCCCGTGTAGTGAGAGATCAACGAGCAGAGGTGTTGATTTTGTCGCGCGGCGGCGGCGCCATCGAAGATATGGATTGTTTTAATGATGAACGAGTCGTCAGGGCGATCGCCCTATGCCCGATTCCGGTGGTTGCCGGGATTGGGCACCAGCGCGATGAATCGCTTGCGGATTTAGTGGCCGATGTCTGCGCTCACACACCAACTGCGGCGGCTGAGCAAGCGATTCCGCGACTAGCAGATTTATACAGCGAACATCAGGATCGCACGAAGGCGTTGCGTCAAGCGATCCAGCATCAACTCGATACGGCTTACGACATCCATACTCGAATTCGTGAGCGGCTGCGTCGACTCCAGATCGACCAACACGTTCGACAAGAGGCTCAGTCGGTAGATTGGTTGCGTCAGCGCTTGATTCAAACGATCTCCCGCGAGATGCAGCAAGCGACTCAGCATTGCCAGTTGCTTCACCAAAAGCTAGACACCTTGAATCCGGAAGCGGTCTTACGTCGGGGATATGCGGTGGTGCGCCATGCCGACGACGGTACGATCGCGCGATCGGCATCTGACTTGACTCCAGGACAAAAGCTGCATGTCCAGCTTGCTCAAGGGCACCTTAGCGTAACGGTTTCCAAAGTCCTCGATACGATTCCAGATTCTAGTTCTTCTCCGAATCCATGAATGATTTTCCTGTCTCATCTGACTCAGCATTCTCGTCTGACCCAGCTTCCTTGAGTGAGAATTTGGGTGATAGGTCGGGTGAGAATCAGGCATCATCCAACGCGTCTGGTCTGGATTTGCCCCATGATTGGCATTATGAGGCGACGATCGCCAAAATCGAAGCCATTATCACTCGGATCGAACTAGGTGAGCTTGAGCTCAGCGAGGTCTTTGAGCAATTTGAACAAGCTGTTTCGCAATTGAGAGAATGTGAGGAATTTTTGGGTCATCATCAGCAACGGATGGATTTATTAATCGAAACGCTGACAGATGATGTAGAAGGATTTTGAGCCCCATTCGGGAGTTAAGCGATACTGCCGCGTTTACGAGCCTCTTTATACGATGTCCCGATATTTTTGAGCCCAGAGCGGATCATCTGCCGTTCGAGGAGCGCAAAGAATCGAGCGCGATCGCCCCCTCTGACAACCGCTTGGTTATGAGCCTCTGCTAGCGCAACGGGATAACCGTAGCCTTTTTGAACCTGGGCAATTGTTAGGGTCAGGGCGGTGTCTAGCAAGGCAGCATCCTGTGCAACCCATTCTGGAAATTCTACCCGCGCAATTTCTGCGCCTACATGAACGTAGCAAAAATAAATGCGATGCTCGCCATAGTCGTCCAAAATCTTGGCAGAGCTTTGCCAGAGTGCGCTCCGTCGCCCCGGTTCGAGCAGCAATGACCATAGTGCCGTATCTCGTAAAGGCGCAAAGACTTGACACGGAGCCGTTTCGGTATTGCCAGGGCAGTGGGTCGCGCAGTCAGGGGCATCGTACGGGCAGGTATGCAATCGCAAAAAGTTGAGGGCTTCACCGCTGCGAGAGGCGCTGAGATAGCCAACTACCGGAATTCGATTGGTTTTGAGGGTGTTCCATGCCTCTAGAATTGGCGGTAGCAGGCGATCGCACGCATCGGCGGGCAGTGATTCGAGAAACCAGTAGATGAGCGATCCATCGACCATGGCGAGGGTAGGAGGAGATGCCGTGGAGGATGTAGAGGAGTTGGGATGCAACGATTCGACCAACTCAGCTAATACCACGGCTTCGGATACCGTGCGCCGATAGCCCATCCATTCTTCGGTGCGGATGCCCCACTGGCGAGAGATATACAGGTCTTCGGGGCGATACATGATTTCGGGCAGGCTATCGAGCAGAGGGTGGCGATTTTGCCCGTAGTGCAATGCCACTCGACCGACGTTGATCAGATAGCAATAGGCGATTTCATGATGACTAGGGGCAATCTGAGACCCATCTGTGGCAACGACCGTATGCCTAGCCGGTGCCGTCGCGATAGGAAATTGGGTTGTGAGGGGTTCTATCGGTTCGGCTGCCGCAAAGCCAAGGCGATCGCGCCATTCCTGCTGACGGTGAATTAAGTCTGCCTGTCGCGGTTGAGCGGCTTCGACAAGCGATCGGGCAATTTCGAGTCGCTTCCGGGCAGCCTCTGCTTCCTGCGTCAGATGGTTGCCAATTCCGCTAATCTGCTGAGCTAGTTTGGTCAAATCGAGCATGGTCAGTCTCCAGATATGCCGCTACTGGAAAGCATCGTAGCGCAATTCAATACATGCGTTCTGTTTTATTCGATAACCGTCATCACCACAACCCGATCGCCCAAAACCGATTACGACTCCGCTTCCCCCTTATAGCCTTCTCTCGCGTTAGGATGCTGAACGCGTGGCAAGCCCCGCGGCACGGGGGCTCGCCACACAAACCTGAACCCGTAGGGCTATACAATTGACGAGAAGACCTATCGTGGATTGGACGACCACCTGTGGTATTTAAGATTGGCTTATTAGGATTAGGAACCGTTGGCAGCGGCACGGCTCAGATTTTGCTTGATCCGGCTCAGCGACATCCGCTCGTTGAGGAATTGGAAATTTATAAGGTTGGCGTGCGATCGCCCGATAAGCTCCGCTCTATTGATATCCCGACCCACTGTCTGACGGCTGATTTAGAATCAATCGTCATGGATCCCACTGTGGATATTGTGGTAGAAGTGATTGGCGGCATCGAACCCGCGCGATCGCTCGTGCTTTTGGCCATTGCCCATCACAAGCACGTCGTAACAGCTAACAAAGCCCTGATTGCCCGTCATGGTGCCGAAATTTTCACCGCCGCAGAAGAGGCGGGAGTGTATGTACTCCTAGAAGCCGCGGTCGGCGGCGGCATTCCAGTCATTGAGCCGCTCAAACAATCCCTATGCGCCAATCGCATCCGTGTGATTATGGGCATTGTGAATGGCACAACGAACTACATCCTGACTCGAATGCAGCAGGAGGGTGGAGACTTTAACACTATCCTCAAAGATGCTCAGCAACTCGGCTACGCTGAAGCCGACCCCACTGCCGATGTGGAGGGTCTAGATGCAGCCGATAAAATCGCGATTTTGGCATCCCTGGCATTCGGCGGACGCATCAAGCTCTCCGATGTTTACTGCGAAGGGATTCGGCAGATTACCTCGACTGACATTATCTATGCAGACCGGCTAGGATTTGTGATCAAGCTGTTGGCGATCGCCTGCCGAGACTCTCAGTCAGGCAAAGAGCCCCCAGACGACCCCGAACACCTCCAAGTCCGAGTGCATCCCACCCTGGTTCCTCGCGATCATCCGCTTGCCAATGTCAACGATGTCTACAACGCCATTTTGGTAGAGGGTGACCCCATCGGACAGGTGATGTTCTTTGGTCCGGGAGCAGGGGCAGGGCCAACAGCGAGTGCAGTTGTTTCAGATATTTTGAATATCGCGGCGATTCTCAAGGTCGAACGCGGCACCGTTCGACAGCCCAATAACACCCCAACACTCGATCCACTGCTGGCGTGCCATCATCAGCACTATTGCAACATTGCTCCAATGAGCGAATTGTCGACTCGCTTTTATGCTCGGCTCCTTGCCCAAGATAGCCCAGGGGTGATTGGCAAACTCGGCACCTGTTTTGGTCAGTACGACGTCAGCTTAGAGTCGATTGTGCAAATTGGCAAACGAGGCGAGGTTGCTGAAATTGTCGTCGTAACGCACCATGTGCGCGAGGGCAACATGCGAAACGCATTAGCCAGTATCAGAGAATTTGACGTCGTCAGAGAAATTCCGAGTCTGTTGAGAGTGCTATAGGCCAACTGTCTGAGATGCTAAACACTCCCAAAAATTAGGAATTTATAGGTCGCTATTGAGAACTTGCAGGTAGCGCCGTTTGGGGCTGGAAAAGCTGATCTAAATTGAGTAGAAATGCAGGAGGATGCCCTTTATCTGCCTTAATCAACGCACTGATGCAGCGAATTTTGCCATCCTGCAAGTAGGTCGGTGGAATCGGAGCAAACGCAGACTGAGGAACTCGCCGGAGTGTCGGCTGCGAATCAATGGGCAAGCCAATCAGTTCACGATTGTGAACATTTTGAACGATCAGCAAATATTTCTCAGATGACGGATCTGCATTCGATTCAAATGCAGAGGGGGGATCACCGAGTAATAATCTGGATTGAGACGAATTGACAAAAATCTTTTGCATTAGATCAATCACCGGAATATCATGCCCGAGATAGTGAGTAAGCCCGGTTCCAAATCCCTGCGATGATCCGTAGACAGCCCCCATTGGAATGACCTTTTGGGCCGCCACAATGGGCAGTGCAAACCATTCTCCTTGCAAGCAAAACAGAATGAGCTGTTGCTTTACATCCGCTTTAGCGTGGGCAGCACGAGCTGCTAAACGTGAAAGAGTTGCCATTATGAATTACACCAATTCTCGATTTTGGATTTTCGATTTTGGATTGGTAGTTAACGCACGGGTCTTATCGAATCGATTCAACTTCATGGGTTGACGTCACCATTTGTTCGAGGGAGCGGAGCAAATTTTGTTCGTTATAAGGTTTAGAAAAGTACTCAGATGCCCCTAAGCTGATGGCGAGTTGGCGATGCTTTTCTCCGCTCCGAGAGGTCAGCATAGCAACCGGGATATGTTGATAGTCTGCATTTGATTTGATTCGGGCTAGGAAGCCATATCCGTCGAGTCGGGGCATTTCGATGTCGCAAATCACGGCGTGTATAGCTAAGCCGCCGAGTAGCTTATCGATAGCATCTTGCCCGTCCTTGGCCTGTTCGACTCGGTAGCCTGCTTTTTCTAGCGTTAATGCTAGGAAACGGCGAACATTGACCGAGTCATCCACGATGAGAATTGTGGGTTCTTGAGCGATGGGAACGGCAGGGGGAAGCTCAGGTAACGCAGGTTCAGTCGATGAAGGATACGACTCTGGCAGCATCGGCATAAAGGAATCGGCCTGACGAGAGTCAATACTGCGCGATCGCTCGTCGCTCGTAATCCAGTGCAGTAATTCTGGAATGTTGACCAGAGGAACGACTCGACCGTCACCCAAAATCGTGCAGCTACTGAAACCATCGGGTAAGGGAAGATTGCCTTCAACTTTACGAATCGCTACCTCTTGCTCACCCCAGCAGCGTTCAACCTCAACGCCCATCAACTGATTGCCGTGACTAACAACGAGCAAGGTAGGCGTGCTAATAGACGGCAATGCTTCCATTTTATCGAGCGATCGCGGGCAGTTGAATTTAAGAAATTTCTTCAGGCGAACCACTTGCACCATTTGGTCTTGCCAGCTAAGCACCTCAGTGCCCGCCGTTTCGATGATATATTCTGGCTGGAGCACAATCATCTCTTCGATGACATCTGTTGGGAATGCCAGCAACATCGAGTCCGTTTCTGCCAGGAGGATACGAGCGACTGAGAGGGTAAACGGCACCGAGAGCGTAAAGGTGGTGCCGGCTCCTGTTTGCGTGTCGACTTTGATATCGCCTCGGATTTGCTTGAGGCGATCGCGCACGACATCCATGCCAACGCCTCGACCCGAAAGATCGGTCACACTACTCGTGGTGCTAAAGCCGGGTTCAAAAATTAGCGAAATCAGTTCTTCGTCACTTGCTGCGGCAAGCAGCATTTCATCAAGCCCCATTTGTCGAGCGCGCGACCGAATTTTGTCAAGCGGAATGCCCCCTCCATCATCTCGAATCGTGATCAGCGTCCGATTATTGCGATGGGTTGCGCGAATTTCAATCAGCCCTTGTTCGGGTTTACCATAATGAAGCCGCGTGCTTCGATCTTCAATACCGTGATCAAAGGCATTGCGAATCAGATGCATCATCGGGTCATTGATGGCTTCTAAAATATTGCGATCGATGAGCGTATTAGCGCCATAAATTTTGAGATCAACGGGCTTATTATGCTTTAGAGATAGCTCACGCAGCGCTCTGGGGAACCGATCGACAATATCGGAGAGGGGACGCATTCGCACCTGCGTAAGACGAGTCTGAAGCTGCTTTGCGGTTTTGTTAAGACCTCGGAAGGTTTGCTCTGTATCTTCTAAATTAAGGTCAAAATCACTCGTCACCTCTTGAATTTGAACGATAGTTTCCATCATTTCTTGAGACAGCAGATGGAGATCGTCGTAGCGGTCAAATTCGAGGGAATCAAACCCATTACTGTGGCGATCGTCGGGGTGATCGTCCGGCGGAGGCAACCTAAAATCTGATGAATAGGACGTCGATGATGAAGGGCTCGATGGGTTTGTATGGGACGCAAACGCTAACTTAGGTCCAGAAACGTGATCGTAGGTCGTTCGCAGCCGAATATTCGATTGTTCGAGGGTTTGGACACGGTATTTCAACGTTGTTAGCAACTCTCGCATCCGTTTGATATGCAAGTCTAACCCATTGCGCTCGATCGTCAGCTCGCCAAACAAGTCGTTGAGCTGATTGAGTCGCTGGACTGGCACCCGAACCGTCGTTTCTTGGGTTTCGTGGTCGTCATATCGAGGCCCTGAATCAGGTTTGACTTCCACAACTCTGTGGGGCTGGGCTTGAACATGGGGTGTAGGTGCCTGAGCCGCTATTGGATACGTCTCTGTATGAACAGGTCTGGAAATCGACGTTTCGGTTGTCGAAAGCCCCGCCAAATGCCAGTCTTCATCGGAGGCAGTAACCTCTGGTTCGGACTCTGAAAAGTCCGAATAATCGTCAGCTTCAGATTCGTCTGACGAGATGAATTCATCGTCTGACGAGGTAAATTCATTAGCTGACGAGATATAGTCATCAAACGTTTCGGGGGCGTCAGGTTGAGCAAATTGAATGACATTTTCTAAGGGGATGTCATCAATATCTACGCCTACATCGACACCACTGAGACTGGTTGGCAGCTCGGCGATATTACCTGTCAAAACGAGCGCCTGTGATTGCCTCCACGATTGAAGCGCCGATCGAGCAAGGTCTTCAATATCGTCGGGCGCGGTTTGCAACTGGTGTGTGACCGAGTCACACAGCTGGCTAAACGCATTTAACTGAAGCATTTCGCCCAGCCCGCCCAGTTCTTGCGCCAAGATTTCAAGTTCTTCTCGAAGGCAGGGATCTTGATTTTCTAAAACTGATTCGAGCCGTTGAAGACAGCCTTCCACTTCAGTCTGGAAAAATAGCGGAATCACGTCTTGACCGTCTTCAGGAGACAAGATAGACGCGGCATCTTCTGCCTGAGGTTCTCCTAATCGTTCATGCAGTTGATTAAATACGTCTCGCGTCTGACGGTCTAGCCAGTCGGCATCCGGAGGTGTTCCTTGGCGATCGCACTCGATGATCGTTTCTAAGCAGTCTACACCCGTTAGCAAAAGATGCTCTAACGTAGAGTCCACATTAACAGCATTCTTCTGCGTTTTGAGAACCTTAAAGGAATCTTCCAATCGATGAGCCAGGCTACTTAAGATTTGATACCCCATCATCCCCGCTCCCCCTTTGATGGAGTGAGCGGCTCGCAACGCAGCATTAATCGCTTGAATGTCAACCCCGCGACTTGATAATCCGAGCAAGGCTGCTTCTATTGTGCTGAGATACTCCCGTGCTTCATCTAGAAATTGGAGCCGGATTTCAAGTTCCTTATCATTCGACATGGGTTTATACCACTCCGTTATTGGGTCGCCGCAAACAGCCTGAGCAAAGGCTAGTGTTAGAGGTAGTCCCAGGCATCCTGCCCCTGGCCCTGTATCTGAGGGATTTCGATGCCCACGACAATATCCCTGGAGTCTTCGTGGCTGCATCCTGCCTTTCTGGTTCTAGAAGGGAGTGCAGACCTGCACCTCCGCCAACTAGAGGCCCATGAAAATACCAAAGATGTAGATGGATAGATCGTGCCAGAGTCATCGTAGTGTTTGGAAATGTCGGGCATGGGATTGCCATGCCCATTAACCGGTCGGGATATGCAACAAGACTGCTCAATCTGGTGCATCAGGTCTATGCATCAGGTCCGACTTTGAATGTTTCCACAGAAGCTTGCAGTTCTTGGGCAACCTTGACTGTTTTATTCAAAGACCCTGACATCGTTCGAGATGACGTAGAAGTCTGCTCGGAAATTTGGGCAATGTCTTTCATCAGTCGCGACACGATTTCAGAGGTTTCCACCTGAGATACGGTTGCCTCCGAGATGGAGTGCACGAGCTGATCGATTTGCCGAGACACCTCAACGATTTGATTCAAGCTTTGTTTGACATCGTCGACGAGTCGAGTTCCTTCAACTACTTGTGAAGTACTTTGTTCCATTGCCGATACGACTTCGCTGGTTTCTAGCTGAATATTGGCAACAATTTTCTCAATTTCTTGAGTCGCATTTGCAGAGCGTGCTGCGAGTTCGCCCACCTCTTCCGCAACGACAGCAAATCCTTGCCCTTCCTCTCCAGCACGAGCGGCTTCAATTCCGGCATTGATTGCCAGTAAATTGGTCTGGAGAGCAATTTGATTGATCAGCGAGACAACCTTTGAAATCTGTTGGGATGATTCGCCCAACCGTTTTACCTTCTTAGCGGTTTCGGCAACTGTTTCTCTGAGGCCAAGAATATTTTGCACCGTTAGATCCATGACAGCTCCGCCCGTGGTTGCAGTATCCGAGGCTTGGTGAGCCACGAGGGCTGCTTGTCGAGCGCTATTGGCTACCGCCTGGATAGAGACTGTCATTTTTTCGACAGAGGCTAGCGTCCGGGTGGTGTCTTCGGCTTGCTTCAGGGCCGACTCCGCCAGATTGCGAATTTCGCCCTCGTTTTCGCCCAACGACACGTTTACCTGCCCAGCGGCTTGTTTGACTTGAACCACAATTTGCCGCAAGCTTTCCACGATGGAATTAAAGAAGTCTGCGACAATTCCGATTTCATCGGCAGTGACTTCAGCACGAACCGTCAAATCACCTTTGGCAGCATCCTCAACGTCTCCAAGGAGATTGATTAACTGTTTCTGGAGGGCTTCTTTTTGCTGTTGCCGTTCTTCGGAGAGAGCTTCAGCTTCTAGGCGGGCTTGTTCCCGCTCTTGGAACAGATTAGACTGTTCGATGGCAAACCCAATCTGAACCGCAAGTTGCCGGAAGAAGGTGATTTCGACATCTTTCCACTGCCGAGGACTCGAACACTGATGCCCGACGAACAGCCCCATCAAATTCTCGGCAACTAGAATTGGTGCAACAATGCTGGCTTTGACATCAAAGGGTTCGAGCTGGCCTCGATAACATAGGTCGATTTTTGCCTCGTTTAGATTTTCGATCGTCTGGACTCGGCCTTGCTTATACTTCTCGACGTAGTTTTCTGCAAAACACGGGTCGTTGATGCTGGCACCGAGAGCGGCTGGAAATCGTTTATCAACCGATTCTGCGGCGACAGTACCTTGCCATTTCTCGTCGAAGAGATAGATGATGGCTCGATCAAGGGCGATCGCCTCTCGTACCCCCTTTAAGCCAATGTCGTAAATTTTCTCTTGGTCTAGCGTTTGTCGCATGCGAGAGGTAATTTCATTGAGCTGTCGTTCAAACCGGGCTTGCAGTTGCTGACGGTTAAACAGCTCTGCTTGTTCGAGCGTAAATCCGAGCTGGGTGGCAATTTGTCGGAAAAAGCTTATTTCGGCTTCTTGCCAGTCACGCGGCGCTGAACACTGATGAGCAACGAGTAGACCTAGTAATTTCTTAGCAACTACGATAGGAGCTACGATATTAGCCTTGACCTTGAAGGGCTCAAGCTGTCCCCGATAACACGCATCGATGTCTGCCGTTTCAATATTATTAATGGTCTGGACGCGCCCTTGCTTATACTTTTCAACATAGTCTTCTGCAAAACACGGGTCATAAATATTGGCGCCCAGTGCTGCCGGAAACTCCCTGCTGACTGACTCTGCTTTGATAGACCCTTTCCAGTTTTCGTCAAACAAGTACACCACGGCCCGATCGACGGCGATCGCCTCCCGGACGCCTCTCAGAACTACATCGAAAATCTGTTCCCGATCGAGAGACTGGCGCATTCGGTAGGTGATTTCATTCAGTCGTCGTTCAAACTCACCCTGAATGCGCTGCCGTTGGATCAACACCGCCTGGTTCAATGCACTCCCCACCTGCGTCGCCAACTGGCGCATCGTATTGATTTCAGATTCTTTCCATACACGCAGACTCTGACAGTGATGGGCGCATAATAAGCCAATCAGCTCACCCCCGATGACTAAAGGGGCGACAATATTTGCCTTGACCTGCAGCCGCTCCAAGATGGCGCAGTGACAGTCCGTGAGCTCTGCTTTGGAAACCTTATCAATGACCGAAACTCGACCTGTCTTATAGCGTTCAACAGCTCCGGGAACAAGAGGATCTTCAATCGTTTGTCCGATCGCTGACATCCAGCCCTGTTCGACTGATTCGGCAGCAATCACGCCACTGTCATATCCAGGATTAAAGCGATATAGCAACACTCGATTTGCCTGGAGAACCTTCCGGACTCCATCCACAGAGCGTTGCAAAATCTCGTCATAGTCAAGGGTTTGGCGTAAGCTATTGCTGACGTCTGCCAGCATTTGAGCGAGTCTTGCTTCAAATTCTTTCTCTTGAGACGAAATGATTCCTGAGAGTGCCAGCCCGGTCTGATCGGCAAGCTGCTTGAGGTAATCAATTTCTAATGGCTTCCAGATTCGAGTCCGAGAACATTGGTGGGCAACCAGAATACCAACCAGGGTATTGCCTGCTACGATGGGCACCACTAGGTTAGCCTTGACGCCCAACCCTGCTAGCAAGGCTTTGTGTTCGGGAGAATAGGTTGAGGATTGCACGTCACTGGTGGGCACAACCCGACCCCGACGATACTCATCCAACAACTGCCGTGGAATACACGCATCCGAGATGTTCACCTCTAATGCAAGAGGCAAGCCGGGTTCAGCGGCTTCTGCAACCACGCTGCCACCCGATATCCGATCAAAGCGATAGACCACGACGCGGTCAGCGAGGAGCTGTTTTTTGGCAACTTGAACCACCTGGTCAAATACGTACTGAGTATCGCCTCGGTTCGCTGCATTTGCCAAGCCTGTATAAAACTGGGATTGCTCTAGGGCTGCGGCTTGAGCGGCAAGGGATGCTCTCACCCGATTGACGAGAGCATTGAAGCTACTTGCGAGCGTTTGAACTTCGGTATTGCCTTTAACATCCGCATAGATATCCAGATTTCCTACAGCCGCTTGGTCAGCAATGCTAGCCAGTTGAGTCAAGGGTCTGGATATATGACGGGCGGATCGCATCATGACCAACGCCGATACAGCGCCTACCACCACAAACGCTAAGGCAAACAGCGTTGCTACATTTCGCCCGGCTGCCGCGATCTCGCTTTGATTAGCGGATGCAACCGCAACCCAGTTGGTGCCTGGGATGCTTGCAAAGGTGTATTCTCGCCCGCCATCTTTCAACGTACTCACTAAGACAGATTGCCCAGTCTCGGCTTGTGATTCAGAGGCAACGGTGGTCACCGGAAACTGGGCGTTGCTCGCCGCTGCCTCTAGCCCATCGGGCTGATTCGTCAGCAGATTGGCGATCGCAGCCGCCCGTTCACGAACGACTTCTCCGCCCAGGATTTCTTGGTTCTGAGCAACCCCTTCCCCAGTCAGCGTTGTCACCGGAATGGCTCGGTTCTCATTATCAAATGCAATGATTTGAATTTGTTCGGAGGTCAGCTTGCCTCCATTTTCAATAAATGTCAGGACTTTGTTGAAAAACTCCGTTGGCACGACTGCTTTGACCGCGCCTAAAAATTGCCCTGAAGCGGGATCAATAATGGGCTTGGCGACTTCAAAGCCAATCGTATTAGAGGACTCATCAAAGATGGGCGCTAAGATTTGCTGCTCTCCATTTTGAGCTCGTTGCCACCATTCCTCATCGCGCTGGACGAAGTCTGAGGTGGGATTGCTGTAAGCTAAGTTGAAGCCGTTTTTATCCGTGAAAAAGAGTTCGGCAACTCCTCCAATTTCAGCAGACTGTCTGAGATAGTCGTTCAGTCGTTGATTAGGGCGCAGCAAACGACTCTGGGAAAACCGCTGCTCGGCTTCTTCAACCGACAGTTGCTCATAGCCTTGATAGCGAGAAAATTCGATCGCGCTGCGGCTTTCTTCAACGACTGCCGGATTAGCCGCAATGAGTGACGGAATTTGTTCTGCTTCGTCAATCAGTCTTTGAGTGGCATCACCGATTCCTATGGCTTGGCGCTGCAAAAGCTGACGAGATTCTTGAGATGATTGCTGGGACGTGATGAGATATCCGAGCGCACCTGCAGCAGCAACAGGCACCAACACCCCCGGCACCACTCGCGTGACAAGCTGGCGACGGAGTGACGCTTGGCTTTGCTGCTTTTCCCGTAGTTCTTTAAACGGATCGGCGATCGCCTTATCATCAGATACTTGCACGGGTGAATTTAGCGGCGGTTGGAGGGAGTTTAAATGTCCATTTTGGGACGCATCCAATTGAGTCTCCTGCTTGTAGGGGGAGTGATTCATTCTGCCTCGATTTAACGACTGATTCGGAGGCAAAGAATTTGACCGATGGTCGTCGCTCTCGTTTGAATTGTTGATGGCATCAAGTCGGTTCACCATGGGTTAAATCTCATATCGATAAGGGACGGTCGGGTTATGAAAGATAGATCAAAACCCTTAATACTGCTGCAGGATAGGTGATTGAACAATAGCTTCCGCATCGAGAACCAGCACAATTTCCTGCGGTTGTAAGACACACCCTCGAAGATATGGGACTAATGCCGGAGTTACTTGCCCAAGTGGAGATTGAACCACATCTTTTTGTATCCATCGAATGCCTTCGATGCGCTGTACTGCTAGTCCAAGGGGCACAGAACCCACCTGAATCATAACCAGGCTGTACTGCTGTACGGACGGATTGAGGCGAGAAATACCCAGCATTAATGCTAAGTCGACAACCCAGACGACGCGGCTGCGCCGGTTCATCAGCCCCAGCAAGCATGGGGACATATTGGGAATTGGAGTCAAGCGATGAGCCGGCAGAACAATCGCTTCCTGGACATGATCCATCGAAAAGCAAGCAGGTACTTTCTGTCCGAGTTGAAATTTCAGATGAGCATCTCCCGTTGCCTTCTTTGATTGGCTTTTGGTAAATGCGAGTGCAGTATGTTCCATAGTGTTAGCCTGCAACTAATTTCACAGCACGAATAAGTTGCTCACGGGTGAATGGCTTGGTGACATAGGCATCAGCACCTTGCTTCATCCCCCATAGGCGATCGATTTCTTGATTTTTAGATGTACAAATTACAATGGGTACTTTTTCGGTTACGGGATGCTTTTTGAGACTGCGGCACAATTCAAACCCGCTCATGCCCGGCATGACGACATCGGTCACAATCACATCAGGTCGTTGTTCAATAGCAATATTTAAAGCTTCTTTGGCACTGACTGCACTAATGACGCTATACCCGCTCTCACGCAAATAATGGCTCATCAGCTCCATCTCAGAGAGGGTATCTTCAACAACTAGGATTGTGCCCATCAATGTTACGCTCATCACTGAATAATCCTTAGAATCAAAACACAGAAACGCTTGCAAAAAAGTAGATGCAAAAGGTTCAGATTTGCATCGTTGGAATAAAGAAACGGATTGATGTTGCCTTTACATGATTTAAGTCTCAACCTGAATAAAAATGTTTGTCAGCAGAAATGAGGGTCATTTCAAACTTGGAATGGATGATTAGCTGTCTTTAACGCAAGTAGGGCGATCGCTACGTTAAGTGCTTGAATACCATCTTGAGCAAATCTGACTGGGTAAATGGTTTTGTGAGATAGCCCGATGCTCTCACCAGCTTTGCCTTAGCCCGATCAATAAAGCCAGTATTTCCAGTCACCATGATGATAGGCGTGTTTTTAAATGATGGATGTCGCCTCAAGAGAGAACACAGCTCATATCCATCCAAATTCGGCATTTCGACATCCAAAAGAATCAGGTCTGGCTTATTTCGAACAATCTGCATGAGCGCCTTAACGGGATTATTAATCATCAACACCGAGAAGCTCTTGTCTTCCAAGAAAGAGTTAATAGCATTTAGAACCGTCGGGCTATCGTCGATACAGGCAATTTTATAAACCGTTTTAGCGGCCCCCGCAGAGTTTTCTTGAGCCGGATAGCCGGGGATAGGGCTGTCCATTGGTTCAGCCACTCGATTTTGACCAGGGTTGACTGGAGGTGAATTAGGGGCTGGATTAGGGTTCGGTTTAGGGACTGGAGACTTAAAGTTATTCGGTTGGATGAGCGTATTAACCGGTCGAGTCGGAGTCTGGAGGATTTGACGTGATGATTTGCGCTGCCGCAATTGCGCCTGACAATATTCGACAAGCGGGCGGATATCCAATCGACAGAGTTGGGGCATTTCAACAAACTGACCCGGCTCGATCAGCTCATAGGCTCCTTCTCGGACTAGGAGAAACGACTCAATAACTTCTTTGGCAAGGCTTTCAATGAGCAGAGTTGCCTGGGCAGAATCAAGATACTGCTGATTTACTAGCCAACAAATTGCCTGATAATCAGGCACATAAGTAGAGTCCACGTCAACCGACCGCTCAAATAGCAGACGAACTTGCACCCGAACCGCGCTAACCAAGCTAGGCACCTGGTTGTTGAGTCGGCGCAAATATTGATCAAGTCGTCCAAAGGGGTCTACCGAATTGGTGGCATAGGTAAGTTTGCCATGTTCTAAATAAAACGTCCAAGACGCTGCATCATTAAATACCTGTAAACAACCGCTAGCCTGTCGACTCGTTAACTGTGCAAGTAAGCTCAGCGGATGCAATCTTTGAAACGATCTGTGGCTAACCATAGCGGCAGTATTCATGGGTCTCTACTCCGGCTTCAGTTCATCAACTCCGATATAAAGCTCAGGACCTTGGTAACGAGTTGGGACATAACGCCCACATATTCGTTGGGAACACAAATCCATACAAGATTGAGCTAGGTAGGTACACCGGCGATCTACACCCAAATCGATGTGCAAAACCGTTTAGGTCGCTAAAAGTATTCAGGCGAGTCAATTTGACATTACTTAGCACACACGTCTGGCTAACCAAAAGCCAATCACTTATATGTGCAGTAAGGTAAGGCAAGATCCGGAACAAATAGTCCATTCAGCGCATATATTGACGCTACGAACTAATACTTCCGAATCAAAGTGATGCATGGTAACTCGACTGAACTATTAGCGTGACAGATACTCTGAAGGAATTTTCTTGGTAAAAGATGAATGGCTATTTGCTGACTGTAGCCAAATGATAGATGTTGCTTACCCTAATCTGTCTCCAAGTTTTCGCTCACAAGCCGGTCAAAATCTTGCAAGCCTCAGTGTAATCCTCAAACACTGGAGCAGGTCAGTTTGTATGAGCTACGCGATTTCCCAGTTGATATTGAGACTAACAGATTAATTTAACAAAGTGGGTGAAGGGGACATGAAGAATATATAAAAATCGAAACAAGCGGTATCCGTGAGTCATCAAGGGTTTTGGGTTAAAAATGAGTCTCAAATTTGCGGATAAATGCGAATAAATACGGTCAGTGCGATCGCGCCGCGTGCAACACACGTGATAAACGTCTTACTCAAGGCAAATGGCCGAAACGCGCCGCAAATAGGGTTTTGAAGAGATTAAACCGCGACCCAACGTTTGTAAGACACGTATTACGGTAATAACACACTATTATCTGAAGACCCGTTTGAACAGAGGCGCAGAATGCTAAATTTACGCGAGCTTCAAGTTTAAATGAAGAGAAGATTAAGCTGCATCGGGTTTGTGACAAAATCCAACATTTTAGGGCGATCGCACGTGGATCTAGGGATCGAGACGGCTAAAATCGCTCTAGTGCTGAAATTAGTGGATTCAAGCAAGGGTATTTGCTTCCACAGCTTCGGCTTTTGATATGCATTCTCATGCAGAGAGCATTGCTGCCACCATCCAAGCGGTCAATGCCGATTGGGTGGAACGATCGGATCATTCGTTTAGGGCGTTTTCTAACGTATGGTGAAAGAGTCAATCGCGTCTTAAATAAAGGTGTGCCGAATGAAGATATATGGAAGATACACCCAAGCCTGCATAATCTTAAGTGCTATAAATTTTGCAGGCGCGCTGGGAATGATTGAGTCGACAGCAGTATGCCATCAGATGTAATACAATACGTCATCAAACATTGCTCGATTCAGAATTCTTCACTGTAAGTTTGATATCGTTGTGATTATTTTGTAGACGCTAATATTCACTAAAGGATTAACCTCTTAATTTGTAGACGCTAATATTCACTAAAGGATTAACCTCTTAAGACGATGACTAGCAAAGTCATGACCTTTCGGTTCCCACAACGGCTAGCTGAGACCATTGTTTCATTGGCAGAAGAGACAGGCAAAGGCAAGACTGCGATTGTAGTAGACGCCTTAAACCGGGCTCTTGAGATTCCGCCTGAGCCAGACGACCCCGTGATAGAACCGCTCAAACGGCAAATTTCTCAACTTGCACAGCAGGTCGAAACTCTCTCTGATCAACTGGGTGACATTCAACAGCACACGCTAAACGAACCAGATTTACGTCAAATCAGCCTCCTCAACCATTCGGTTGATTCATCTCAAGAGCACCATGATGGACAAGCAGGCGTCGATGCGCTGCCCATCATGTCACCAAAACTTGCTAGCCGTGAGAGTGATAGCGGGAATTTGCAGCATCAGGGAGTGAGTACGCCGATTGAGATTGACCACTCATTGCCTTCGTTAGATGATGAGAACCGCGAACTTCTTAATCGCATCGAGTATCAGTCAGCCGTTCTCGATCAAATCCTCTCGGCATCGCCAGATTTATTCTTTGTGCATGATCGATCGGGTCGGTATACCTATGTCAATCCTGCTGGAGCCAGAGCGCTCGGTTTTGAACGGAATTATTTTTTAGGACGAACGATTCGAGATTTAGAGTTAGCTGCCGACTTCATCGAACCGTTTGCGCTCCAGTACGAAACTGTATTGACAACAGGACAGCCTGTCAACGGTGAAATCAGTATTCCAAACATCAATGGGGCCCGGAACTATGATTATATTTTGAGCCCCGTTCAGGGAACGAATAACACGATTAACTCCGTCGTTTGTATTGCGAGGGATATCACTGAGCGTAAGCAGGCAGAAGCATTTCTGCGAGACTCAGAAGTCAAGTATCGTAATTTGTTTGAATCTGCAAATGATTCGATCTTTATCGTCGATGCGATTACCCACCGGTTCCTAAATGTCAATTGGAATGCAGCACGGCGATTAGGATATACCCGACAAGAACTGCTGAAGCTCTCGATTTGGGATATTGACCAATCTGCTTCAGATGCTCGTAATGAATCCCTGGTGCGATCGCTACTCGCAGGCGGGCATCTCATTTTAGAAACCACATTTCGGTGTCGAGACGGCGCCGAATTGCCCGTCGAAGTCAGTAGCTGGGTGATTGAATATGGCGATCGCCTCGCGTTTCAGAGTTTTGCTCGTGATATCAGCGATCGCAAGCGAGCAGAAGCAGAAATTCGGGCACTCAATGCCGACTTAGAGCAGCGAGTGAATGATCGCACCGCTCAGCTCCGGCAAACCAATATTGAGTTAGCCAACGAAGTCGCCGAGCGGCAACAGGCAGAAGTCGCGCTCAAGCAAGCAGAAGCCAAGTACCGCGGCATCGTTGAGAATGCCGTCATCGGGATTTTCCAAACCACGCCTCAAGGTCGATATATAAGCGTCAACCCGACCATGGCTCGCATCTATGGATATGATTCTCCAGACGAGCTGATGAGCCAGTTAGTCGACATTGAGCACCAGCTCTATGTCGACCCCAATCGCCGGATTGAATTCATGCGGTTGATGCAAGAACATAATACTGTTCAAAACTTTGAATCGCTGGTTCGGCGGAGAGATGGCAGCACCATCTGGATTTCAGAAAATGTTCGAGCGGTTCGGGATGAAAACGGACAGATCTTATTCTACGAAGGCACGACCCTCGATAATACTGAGCGCAAACGCAATGAGGAAGAACTGCAACGGCGCTGGGAGCAAGAGCAAATTACTCGGGCGATCGCCCAACGCATCCATCAATCCCTCGACTTAGAGCAGATTTTAAATACCAGCGTCACAGAGGTGCGGCAGTTCTTGCAGGTCGATCGGGTCTTCGTTTATCGATTTGAATCGGACTATGTTGGGTGTGTTATTTTTGAATCTACCAGCAACGAATGCTTCTCAATTTTAGGATCTCAGGTCGAAGATTCATGCTTTGGCAACGACTTGATTGAACGCTATCGGCAGGGCTATATTTCAGCCATCCAAGATGTACGCGCTGAGGAGCTGCATCCGTGTTATGCCAATCTCCTAAACTCCTTTCAAGTCAGAGCAAATCTAGTGGTTCCGATCATTCAAGGTGATGGTTTTTGGGGATTGCTAATTGCTCATCACTGCACTGCGCCTCGATCATGGACTCCGCACGAAATTGAACTTCTCAAGCAACTATCAACCCAATTAGGAATTGCGACTCAGCAAGCCGAGCTTTATCAACAGGTCAGTGCCGAGCTCCATGAACGCAAATTAGTAGAAGCCTCGCTCCGGGACAGTGAGGAGCGCTATCGCTCTTTGATTACCGCAATGGCAGAGGGCGTTGTTTTGCATCAGGCTGACGGTCAAATCATCGCCTGTAATGCAAGCGCAGAAAGCATTTTAGGACTTTCCACCGACCAGCTGATGGGGCGGACTCCGATTGACCCACGATGGCAAACCATTCGTGAAGACGGTACGCCATTTGCTGGTCAAGAACACCCCGCCACGATTACGCTCAATACCGGAGAGCCTCAAACCAATGTGGTCTTTGGAATTCATAAACCCACGGGAGAACTAACCTGGATTCAAGTGAACTCGCAACCTGTGTTCAATGAAGGAGAACCACAGCCTGTCGCCGCAGTCGTCTCGTTTTCAGATATTACAGAACAAAAAAAGGTCGAGGCTGAACTAGAGGAACGAGAAGCTCTCTTGAGTGCGGTGATTAGCGATGCTCCTATCATTATCTATGCCCTCGATCAAGAGGGCCGCTTCACCTTATTAGACGGCAAAGGGCTAGACACGATTGATTTAAAGCCAGATGAGGCTCTAGGGCAGTCTCTCTTTGATTTATATGCTGACCATCCTGTAATTCCTAAGCACAACCGCCGCGTCTTGGCAGGCAATGAAGGACGGTGGACAGCGACTCTTAACGGTCGAACGTTTGAAGTCTTAGCAACGCCGCTGCGAGATGACACCCATAAAATTACAGGACTCATTGGGATCGGAACCGATGTAACGGAGAAACGACAGGCTGAAGAGGCGATCGCCAAGCGAGAACAATATCTAGCTGACTTGGTCGAGATTCAGCGGCGCTTACTCGCCCTCAAAGTAAATTGCCAAGCACCCTACGACGAAGTATTAGAAATTTTGGGTACTGTATCGGGAGCAAGCCGAGTTTATGTTTTTGAAAATCAGCCTTGTGATACTGGAGATGTGATCACAAGTCATGTAGCAGAATGGTGTGCAGACGGCGTTCAACCCGAAATTCATAATCCTGCCTTACAAAAATTGGCGCTTGACGACTGTTTGCCTCGATGGGTGACTACGTTAAAAGCAAGCAACATCATCACAGGCATTGTCGACGACTTTCCAGTCTCAGAAAGACTCCTTCTCGAACCTCAAGGGATTCTATCGATTCTAATCTTGCCGCTGATGGTCAACGGTCAATTCTTTGGCTTCATCGGCTTTGACAATTGCATAGCCGCTCGAGAGTGGGAATCATCTGAAATTGATTTGCTGAGGGCGGCAGCCACTGCAATTGCGTTGTGGCAAGAGCGGATACAAATTGAAATTGATCTGCACCGAAGTGAAGAGAGATATGCCCTTGCCGTCAGCATTGGCAAAACAGGCGTTTGGAACTGGAATCTTGAAACCGATGAAATATATTTATCACCCGATTTAAAGGCCATGTTGGGCTTCGCCGATCACGAAATCCCAAATCATATTGATGCCTGGACCCAGCACGTACATCCCGACGATCAGGATCGCGTGATGGCGGAGGCAACAGCCCACATTGAGGGACAAAAACCTTACTACGAGATCGAGCATCGCATGGTGCATAAAGACGGGAGCATCCGTTGGTTTTTGGTTCGCGGTGTTGCCGTCCGTGATGAAGCGGGGAACCCTTACTGCGTGATGGGCTCAGATACAGATATTACCCACTTAAAAGAAACTCCGTCATCGAAACTGAGTGATTCAGTTTTGACGTGAGAGATTGTGATAGCTTCATAATTTGATCCCGTTTCATAACGCCTGCTTAACCAACGACAAACGATAGAAACGTTATAATTGAGGCAGATATAGGCTGTAGTGTTTGCTACAGTTTATATTTTTTTGTCTGACTAGCCTGTATGGTAGGTGCGTTGCTAATGAATAGCCAATCTTATACCTCTCGTCGTCTTCAATCGTCTGAAGTGTCGCCATTCCCTTCTGACGAGAACTTTGATTTTTCGCTGTGGTCACGGTTGGTCAAAGAGCAAATGGTGTCAACGCTCCAAAAGCGCCAAAAGAGTCGCTAAATTTTTGATTTTCCATTGTCACTTGCGTATCAATTGCGTTTTAGGTGGTGGAATCGAGCATCATCTTGCTCAATTACTCGAAAATAGCCGCGTTTAACAAACAGCCGCAGCATTGGATATGCTGCGGCTGTTTGTTATAGCTGGTTAATTCAGCGATCGCAAGAGTTGCCGAATTTTGTTACGCTGCTGGCGATCGAGAGATTCAGGAAACGTCATCTCAAATGCGACTCGGTATGTCGGCACCGATTGCTTCAGGGTTGATAGACCGGGTAGCATCTCCACCGCTTGCACTTCAGCCAGCAGGCTCCGAGGATCTGCACTATTCTCATCTTCAAGCAACAGACTAATCGTGGGGTGGGCATTTTCTAGGGCTTCTAGGTTAAGCCCTGCATCATAGTCTAGTTCGAGGCGCAAATCTCGCGTCCCCATTTCTGTAACAGCCGCCGTATAGGTGCCGTCTGTCCATCCATCCCAATACATCTGAGCCTTTGCCCTGACTTGTTTACGCACTTTTACGCCAATTTCTGGGCGTAGTTCTTGAAATGCCCTCTTAAAACTAGATGCAATAAATCTCAACGATGTGAGTGGGTTATCAATTTCTTGACGACTCTGGGAATACCATTGCCTCACATCGGAATACAGCACGACTGCTAAATCATCGAGCTGGACTCGACTAGGCTCAATAAAGTCAACAGCCAATACGGTTTGTAATCGATCGGTGGCGATCGCCCGGACGATGCGCGCATCGAGCAGCACCCGTGCTCCATAATCTCCCATCAATTCAACCCGAATCTCATCCGGGATGTTGGGCCACACGTCAAGCAAAATTTGCGCTCCGGTTTCGCTCACGTTAATGGTGGCTCCCGTCCAGCTTCCCGCGTCGGTATGAATCATAGCGGTCAAAGTCCGGGGAAGCCGATGAGCGCGGCGCAGTTGCGGTTGTTCAAAGGCTACTAAACACGCGGCTAGCACCAACAACAGGTTAAACCCACACCACAACGCATTGATGAGCACCGCTTGCGTATCAATGGGGCTGAGGATTAGCCAGAACGGAACTGTAATCAAAGCGGCAGCAGTAATCGTGCCTAACACAACCAGATATCGGACGCTTTCTAAATCAAAGCTGCGCTTATTGACTACTAATCCTTTACTGGTCACGTTGAATGAGCCTAACCGAGGATTAACCAGCGCCAAGATGGTCACGATGCCTGCCTGAAATGACAGGGCAAATTCATAAATCTCATTCCAAAATGAGAAGCGCACATGCTTGTAAGGGATGTGGTTGGTCTGCATCGACAAAATAATATGGGGCAGCGCATAACATAGCGTCTCTAACCCCAAGCCTTTCACCGAGCTAATGCCAAACAGCAGAAATAGGTTGGGGGCGATCGCATACATGAGTCGAGGAAAGCCAAAGAAAAAGTGAGACGTAGCGCTGAAGTAACAGAGCCGCTGCGCTAAACGCAAATCGAGCTTGCGATTAAACATAGGGTTCTCGATTCGCAAAATTTGCGCCATGCCTCGCGCCCAGCGCACCTGCTGCCCAACATACGACGAAAATTTTTCAGGGGCTAATCCCGCTACCATGATTTTGTCGTAGTACACCGTTTCATATCCCATCGAATGCAGCCGGAGTGACGTATGACAATCTTCGGTGACGGTTTCAGTCGCAATGCCGCCCACATCCAACAATGCTTCTCGCCGCACGACTGCTGCCGATCCGCAGAAGAATGCCGCATTCCAAAAATCGTTGCCCTTCTGTAAAACTTTGTAAAACAGCTCGTTGCCAACCGGAATTCGCCCGCCCGTGAGCAAATTGCGCTCAAACGGGTCAGGATTATAAAACCAGTGGGGGGTTTGCACGAGCGCAACATCCGCATCCAAGAAAAACCCGACCGTTTCTTCTAGAAAACATCGAGACGGAATATGATCGCAGTCTAAAATCAACACCAAATCACCCTGGGTTTTCCTCAATGCCGTGTTAATGTTGCCCGCTTTGGCATGCTCGTTGGTGTCACGGGTGAGGAGAGTACAGCCAATCTCCTCACACATCTGGCGAATCTGATCGCGCCTTTCTGGATACTTGCGCCCGTCGTCGAGAATATAAACCTGTTTGTCAGCGGGGTAATGGGTTGCTAGCGCTCCTAAGGCAGTTTTGCGAACAATCTCAACGTCTTCGTTATAGGTCGGAATGTAAATATCGACCTTGGGCAATTCATGGGGCGGAACTCCGCTCAGATCAACAGGACGACGGTTGCGAATTTTAAGGGTCTGAAAGTATGCCAAAAACAGGGTGGCGATCGCATACAGCTCTGCTAGCAGTAGAAGAGAGCAAAATATACTATTAATCCATGTATTAAAGTTCAGCGTATAGTTGACGCGATAGTAGAGATAGCGCAGCGTCGTGATTCCACTCAGCACAATCAGAAACAAGTGCAAATATTCGCTGGTGCGGCTGCTAGTTTGATCTTCTTCCATCTGCATGACCATACGCCCCACCAAGATGAGGATGACGGCAATCATGCCCTGCTGCACCACCCCCGGACGAATCGTAATCAGCGGCGTAAAAAACAGCCCCAACGATAAACACAGCAGCATCAACTGACGACGGCTCAGCCATTGAAATAGCCAATCGACTTTGTGGGGCAACTTTTCGGCGAGCCACGCCGTCAGCTTCCGCCGGACTCGATGCTTCGAGCGCTTCATCTGCCGGGGATTGGGCGGCTGTTGAGACTGCAAATTGGGTAATGGGCTGACCATGCGATCGCTCCTCTAGCTTTTTTGAACGCGAATCCTTGCTAACCTGACAGATCCCGTCGATCGGTTAATTTTGCCGATAATTAGGGATGACTCGCTTTAGATAAAGCTGCACCACACCATAGAGAATCAATGCCGCCGCCACAATGCCGCCGCCCAACACAATCCAATTCCCTCGGACAAAGCGCTTCAACTGGCTCGGAAAATCTTTAGACGCAATCTCTTCTCGAACCGGAGCCTGCTCCAGAAATTCCAGATTATAGGCATCGGTTTCGTAGGGAGAGGGGTCTTCTTCATTCGTGCTAATAAGAACCGTGTCGCCCTCAAGCTGATAAAACAACGCGTCAACGCTTAATAAATCCTGAACTTGCGATAGCCCTTCATCGGTTTGGCTGCTGAGCGCCAGCAACACTCGCTCTTGGTTCCAGGGAGAGATGATTTGCTTAATCAAGCCTTCCGTATCGGGCAAGGTCTGGATTGTGCTTTGCTGCCATTGACGAGTGAATAGGTCTTGGAGGCGAAACCCGTCCGTTTCAAATGCCTCTGCAAACGGGAATCGATCTTGCGTGCCGACACCCACAAGATGTTGGTTATCGCGGACTTCGTCGGGCAATTCGCTGTTTGGATAGACCTCTAGTTTCAGCGAATCTGCTTCGCTGAGCCGTCCGAGCCGTTCTGCAAACGCGAGCAGAGTGCCAATATCGGCATTTGAAGGTTGGTCAGGAAGCACGATCGCTGTGGATGACAAGTCTTGAGGTGCCGCAAAAGGAAATCCGGTTCGCAGCAGGTTTAGATCAGGCAGTCTGACCACGTTTTCTCGATTGAGGTCGAAGCTCGTATCAGAATGAATGGTGCCCCAAAGCTGCTGATCGGTGGGGCGGCTACACGATCGCCTTTCTCGTGGGTCGAGCCTGAAGTTGACCTGAATCTGAGATTGGGGTGTGATTTGGTCGGCAGGCAGCTCGACTCGCAGGGTTTCGCGATCGCCCCCATCCACCGAACTCAAGCGTCTTCCCCCCACCGACACGCCATCAAGCTGAATTTCAACAAGTGAGGTGAGCGGATTGACCTGCGGACCATAGCTGTAGCGCAGCGTCATGAAATTGCCTGCTAAAAACTGATCGTCGGGCAGGGCATGAAAGTCAACTATTAAGGCAGGCGAATGAGAGCCACGCACGGTTACATCGTCATAGGATTGTTCATTAAAGTTCTTTAAATCGTGAAGTTGAAAGGAGTCGTCTAACGGCAAATAGTCGGGCCATGCTCGCGGGTCAGCCGACACAACCGGAGTCACTTCGTTGATGAAAATGGCGTTCCCGGTTGCAATCTGGCGATCGCCCGGTTGTGCCAAAAACTGGATCGCTTTAGCAACCCCATCGGCACTATTACCCGTCGCCACTAACACAGGCACCTGGTTATTCTGTGCCGCTGCAAGCATTAAGATGCCGGTATCATTGGCGATCGCCTGCCCGTCGCCGTCTAAAAATCGATTGTTTTCAAGGGCGATCGGCAGATCGAGCCCAGCTAGGGCAGGTTGCGAATCGGGCGTCCCAACGATGATCAGCCGTTCGTCGTCATTAAGCTCCTCCAGGGTTGACACCAACCGGGTGTCTAAGACGCGATACTCTGCAATTCGACCGAGTGAGGCTTGCAGTCGGCTAGCACTCGTCAACCAAGACTGATCAGGGGCACTCGGCAATAGATAAGCAATCTGATTGGGTTCGAGCTTTAGCTCATCGTAGATGGGATACGGATATCGGCTAAAATCGAGCGAGATCGGCTGAGGCTGGTAGTCAAATACCAGTTTTGAATCAGGCATCACTTCGGTCCACAGTGACGGATCGAGCGCATCCTGCGTACACGTTGGAGAGTTGTTTTGCAACGCTGCAACGATCAGTTCGTTGTAGTTTTTAATTAAATGCGTCGGAATATCAAATACCGCTTCACCCAATTCACCCTGGGGCTGATTGAGCGGCACGCTGCCGACGCTGGTGCCGTTGACCAGCACCGTCAGATTGGAGCGGGTCGCATAGAGCGCTGCCGAGTGGCGATAGCGAAGCAGCACTTTGACTGTTTGAGGCTCCCAGTTGCGCGGTCGGGTAAACTGGAGTCGCGCTTCGTCATAGATTCCCGTGAGGCGGAGCCGATTGCCCACCACCGGGCTCCGATTAAACTCCAGTATGTATTGTTGCCCATCCCCGGCCTCATCTCCGTCGGGGTCTTCGGCGGCGTCTCTATCTACCGGAGTCACCGTAGGCACTGCAATCGGCAGTTCAGGAATTGTGATCTGGGCTTGGCTTTCAATGGCTGCCCCATCAGCGGGTGGAGACGCCTCTTGTGCGTGCACCAGCGGTGAGATCGATCCGATAATCAGCGCCATGCTCATCGCAGATGTGCCAATGAGCCAATAGAGGTTGCGGCGATTAAACGTCAGAAGGACAGTTCTCCAGTGGGAACGAGGACGGGATGACAGATGAGAATGGCGGTTCATAGTCAGACTGGTAGTTAGACAAGGACAGTGAGCAAAGACGGGATAGGCGATCGCAGAATTGCGCGCAGCTAGTCGCGGCTAATCAAAGCGGGAGGCATCTCTGGCAGCAAGCCAAACCATGCCAAATTTTGGGTGTAATATGCCGAGTCGTTATCCCAAAACCCGTGGCGATAGGTCGGCATCAGTTTTTGTTGATAAAGTTGGTCGGCCATGTCGGGGTTGATCAGGCGCAACGCCGGATAGAGCATGGCATATTGAGCCGTTGATTCGTAGTCGACGAGCGATCGCCCTTGGAGATCAATTTGGGCAGGAATTGTTTCTTGAGCACGCCACAGACCTTGGAGATACATCGAGCGAGTCGCTAGATATAGCTTGGCTCGCAGGTCGTCATACCATGCGGCATCGAGGGAGAGCCGCCACCAGACGCGAAACGCATCAAAGCCGTATTGACTGGTAAGCGATCGCCCCTCCGGAATCGGGCTGAATGCTCCAGTTTGGGGATTGAGGGCAATCCAGTCGCTAGGCAACCCCACCCGTGAGGTGTTTGACGAGGCATATAGAGCGCGATAGCCGCTGTCGATCAGACTGAGCCAATCGCGCTCTGAGTCTAGTTCGACGTCAGCAAAGAGGCGATAGGCATAGGGCGAAAAGTAAGACGGATTGAGAATCAGCAGGTCAGGCTCTGGCCAAAATGCATCCCTTGGCCCCGGCAACAGATGGCGATCGCCATTTGCCAACTCAACCACGCTCAGATTCCACAAGTCGTCGAGCTTCAGCCGCGCCAACCTCAAATACTCAGGGCAGTTCCACCGACGCGCCGCTAAAATCAGCGCTGTAATCGCATCAATGTCGGCATCGCTAGCAAAGTTGGCATCGAGTACCTGCAGCGTGCCATCCTCTCCCTCTCCCCATCGCCATCCCCAGAGGCGATCGATGAGTTTTCCGTCCTCATCGGTGCGAGCCAGATGGGTTTCTGCCCAGTTCAGCGTGCGAATGAACGTGTTTGGATCATCAATCAATACAGCTCGCAACATCGCATAGGCTTGCCCTTCCGATGTGGAGTGCTGATCGGCTCGCTCCCAATCGACGACACGCCCATCCTCTTGAATGAAGCGATCGCGATAGGCAATCCAGCTTTCGGTTAGCACCGTTGGAGCTGTCGTTGAATCATAGGGCAACGACAACGCCTCAACCTCAGCCGGGCTGCTCACCTGCGATCGCCGTAAACATACTGGAACTGACATGGCGATCGAGGGAGCACTCCACACGCTAGCCGAGGCGACAGACAGGGATAACGTTCCGAGAAGAAGATAGTAACGTTTCATGGCATTCGTTTGGGGGTGTGGGGTGGAGAGAGGCGCAGGATTCGAGATCAGAGTCACCCCTTATACCAATTCTCGATTTTAGATTTGCGATTTTGGATTGACGGCCACCAGCCTTGCAAGGGTTCTAGCCTGTTCATTGGTAGCCTTACTTCGAAGAATTGGTCTTAATACCTCTCCCAATACGGCTGAAAGCCCCGTCGTCGTAGAAAATCGACCTGAAGCCGATCGATGCGATCGTCTAAAACAGGGTCGGAGATCCCCTGAGCATCCTGTTCGTCCTGTAACTCCTCCAGCCGTCGCAGAGCAGTCAAGGGTTCGCCTTGGGCAGCACTCAGTTCTGCAAGAATGCGACGGGTTTCTAAATCATCGGGCTTGAGGGTCAGCACTCGTTCATACAAGCGTTCGGCTTCGGTATAGTTGCGCTGCTCAAAGCGAACGCCACCCAAAGCAGCAAGCGCATCAGGATTCTCCGGTTCCCGATTGAGAATGGCTTGATAGGCATCCGCAGCTTGGTCAAGGTCGTCGAGCTGCTGTGCCAGTTCACCCTGGACAAAATAGACATTGATGTCATCAGGATTGTCGCTAATCAACTGATCGACTCGGGCTTGCGCCTGAGCGGGGTCACGACTAGCTAACAGTTGAATTTGGCGCAGATTAACAGCAAGGTTATCCGGATCGGCAGCGAGCAACCGCTGATAGAGCGATTCACGCTCAGGGCTAGGCGGCAGCACACCAACTAAGCTATATAGCTCCGGAGGGAGCGCTGTCGGCGGTTGGGTCGCAAGCCAGTTATCTAAGACTGCTTCGGCGTCGGATCCTGAAATTTGCCCCATCCGATAGGCGATGCTGGCTCGACCCAACTGAAACGCCAGAGTATCGGGATTGCGGGCAACCAAATCGTCGTAGAGTTCAAGGGCAGTGCCAAGCCGCCCCTGAGCTACTCGAATCCCCGCTAGCCCGCGCAACGCATCATTCAAAATGGGAGCAGGCGGATTGCTGGCAATCAGCGTTTCGTATTGGCGAGCGCTGGCATTGAGGTCGCCCGATCGCCGTTCGATTTCGGCTTGCAGCAGTCTCGCAGAGAAATTGGGCTGCTCATAGGCTGCAGCTTCATACTCGGCGAGGGCTTGACGGGCGGCGCCATAGTCGCCCTGCTGGAGATACATTTGAGCCATTCTGTAATAGAGAAATGGCACGTCGCTGTCCGCCGCCACCAGTTCGCTCACCAGTTGTTGATAGAGCGGCAGCAAAGCCGGATCCGGCGAATCAAACGGCACTAGAGCCAGGGCGATCGCCCGTAATTCTGCTGAGTTGTCTGGGAGCGATCGCCCGATGTCTTGCAATTGGTCTACCAATGCCGTGCGGGAGAGGTCGCCGAGCTGATATTCGAGTAGCGACCGTTTGACTCGCAGGCTAATGTCATCAGGCTGCCGCTCCAAAAGTTGGCGATAAATCTGCAAGGCATCTGCTTGAGCTGATGGCGACTCGCTCAACACATCGGCTGCCTCGCGCAACAGACCAATTGACGGTGTTTCAATCTGGCTCAAAATTTCTCGATAGAGATCAACAGCCTCGTCATAGAGGTATTGATCGCCAGTTTGGCGGGCAATTTCGCTGAGCGATCGCGCCAACGATAATCTCGAATCGCCTCGACTGCGTAAGGGATCTAGGGTGGCGATCGCCTCATCTGGCTGTCGATTGGCTGCATAGGCAACGGCTAGCGCAGAGCGAATTTCCAGCGTCGTCGCATCAACCTGCTGACGATCTCGCAGTCGAGCGCTGAGAATCTCAACGGCTTCAACGGCTCGCCCAGTTTCGCGCAGCGCCAGGGCATAGGCAACAATCGCGCGATCGGGAAGTCGAGCAATGTCCTGATATTGTTCGAATAAAACGAGTCCACGCTCATAGGCTCCGCTAAAGACATAGCTTTGAGCCGCTTCGAGAATGATATCGGGGGTAGCATTCTCAGCCAACAAGATCTCATAGTCTGCAATTGATTCGGCAAACCGCCCCTGGTAGCGCAATAGGAGTGCTCGCTGGGCGCGTGCCTCTAGATCATCGGGATCGAGGCCGAGCAGCGTCGTCAGCGCCTCGATGCCCTGGGCTTGCCACTCAAGACGATAGCCACCCAGCAAGCCGATGGCAGTGAGGGCTTGGCGATTGGTAGGATCTTGCGCCACCACCTGCTGATAGGCTGCCCAGGCATTGGCGTCTTGTCCAGCTCGCTGGTAGGCGATCGCCAGTCCTAGCTTCGCATCCAGAGAATCAGGATACCGACGCACCGCCTCTCGAAACGTGGCGATCGCATCATCAACCCAGCCTCGATTTAACAGGTCATAGCCTCGACTGACCGCCGCAGGCATTGACTGCGCGTATACCGGATGCAGGTATAGACCCATTGGAGCCACCAACACCCCCAGCGACAGGCTAAGCGAACCTAGCCCGATTAGTATAATTCGCATCCAGACTCTATTACGGTTTACGTGCGTCCACTGATTCATCAAAACAACCTCCGAATATCATTGCCATCAAAATCCACCCGAATCCGGAACCCGGCGACCGTTTCTGAAAATCCATCCCGCTGCTGGAGCGTGACGCCTGCTCGGAGGTTGCGCGTGATTGGGGCATCGTAGAACAGCTCCAACACATCTGGGAGATTGTCGCCGCGATCGCGCCGCGCATCTGTGTTAGATAACAGGCGACCGTATCCCAACCCGAGGCGATCGCCCGTCATGAAGAGGTCGAGGAGGTTCATTCCTAAGCTGAAGGTTTTTCCCCCTTCGCCCAAATCCAAATTTTCGTACCAGCCGACGCGCCCAAATAAGCCGAGGTTGAGGTCAGGGATAAACACCTCACCATTCAAGCCAAACGCCTGTTCGCGATCGCCCGGACGCAGCCCAAAAATGTTGTCTCCCCGATCAAAGTCAAAAATTTCGCGGAAGCCATCGTTTTCTCCTTCGTCTTCAGCATTCACGTAGGTCGCTCTGAGGATGGCAGTACCTAGCCGAATGCCGATTTCTCCGGCAAAGCCATCTAGCTCAAAATCGCCCAAGTCGCGGGTCGACGAAAACGTGGCAGCCTTGAGGATGAGATTGTCAGTGACATCAAAGTTCACCAGCAACGCAGGACGACTGGCAATGCTGGCGGCACTTAATGCGGGGTTCGTTTGAAAAACAGGGTTGAAAAAGTGGGTCGCGCCATCTTTAGCAAAACTGTTGCGATCGAAATAGGATGTCAGATCGAGCAATCCCACGACAAATCGAAGATTCGACACCCCCGGAGGAGATGCCGACACATAGAGTTCGTTGAGGTTGAGCCCTTCTTCACGAGAGTCAGCAAAGGCGTTACCCGTTGTTAAATCGACCGTCCCGCCCACTAACACATGAGGATTAAACGCATACACTGAGGTCACTCGTCCTCGTGCTGATGATTCATCGCCTTGCAAGAGATAGATTCCTTGAACCTGAATTTCAGGCGAACCCAAAACATCGCTGCCCTCTCGCAGGGCAGTGTCTAACTCTTCAGACGTTTCAGAAGACTCCGATGGAGCTTGAGCCAAGCCCGATTCAACAGAGGGTTCATCCACGCGGTGCGATCGCTCCGAATCGCGTAGCGGCGAGACCAATGCCTGCGAATAGTCAGCGACGTATGCGTCATAGTCGTCCAGATATGAATAGTCGTCCAGATACGAATAGTCGTCTGCATTTAAATACTCGTCTGCATTTAAATACTCATCCGTCTCCAAGTAGAAGTCTTCTGTGTCGGCATTTTCATAGTCATAGTCAGCCGCACGAGTATATTCAGCGACGTAGGCATCATACTCAGCAAGGTATGAATAATCGTCAGATTCTACTTGATTTATTTCTACTTCGTTTGCATGTACTTCGTTTACAGATACTTCATCGGCGGCTACTTCAGCCGCACGAGTATATTCAGCAACATATGCATCATATTCAGCAAGATATGAATAGTCGTCGGATAAATAGTCGTCAGATTCTATCAAGTCATCCGCACCGACAGAATCCGCTGTATTTGCAGAGTCCTCCGATTCTACAGAGTCCTCGACTTCAGCACCGAATTCAGCATCTGACGCCCGCTCAACGATAGGAAACGCAGAAACAGCACCAGGTTCGGCTGATGTCCGTAATGTTTCTTCCCCCAATAGCGCATTTAGAGACACCCAATCCTCAGAGTCTTCAAGTCCTATAGACTGAGCCAGACGAGGCGGAGGTGATGCATGTGACGACTCTATACTCGACTCGTCATGAGTCATCGAGTGGGATGGGTCGTGTGGATGATCGGATGGATGATCGGATGGATGAAATGGAGCAAGCGCAATGGAGTCGTGAATAGTTGCCGATGACGTCGATAATTTTGACAACTCGGCGAATGAGTCATTTGCATCGCCGATGGGTGCTGCCAACACAGGCTTTGCACTAAGTGCATTGCTGATGCCTAAACACATCAGCCCTGTTACAGACGTTTGCCCCACTCGGCGAGCCGTTTGAATTAGATAGGTATGACGTAAAGCCGTAGACTTTAACGCATACGGGATGCCAATACTACGCATGATTCTTGCTCAAGGGGCTCTAGAGGTTAGGATGCGAGAGGTGCTCTAGCATTGTTGACACAACACAGAAACACTCGAATTGACACCTGATTTGATTTGATGAAAGGACTATCTAGTCGACTTTCTATTAGATAGACGTGAGTCAGCGACCTATTCGCGATCGCCACTAACGTGTTTGATTGCGAAGACATCAAAACTGAGACATTACTTGAGACATTACTAATGAGAAATCAGTGGAGAATCTATCTGGTCAGCATCGAGATAGATTCGTGATTCTTGCTTACCCAGGGCGATCGCCTTAGGGTATTTCAACATTAGATGACCCGCTCAGCTATCCGAAAAGAGGATTAACAAATTCTGGGAGATGGTTGTTTTGGAAGATGGTTCAACCCTGCTCATCGACTCGACGAAGTGACCTGCTTCTAACCCTTGCTCATGTCTAGAACTGTGATTTTCCATCGGGGAAACTCCAGATTTTAAGCTAGACATGATTTAGTAAATCGATGAGATTGACTTACATTTATTTATATCTTATGAGACGACGCGGAATATCTAAAAGTAATAAAGTTCAAGTAAAGACACGCAAAATTACTGTCAAGAACTAGCTCTGCCGTCATTAAAACTGATGTCTATAAAATTCTAGAAAACTATCCATAAATAAAACATGAATAAACTGAAAATTCCAAAAAGTTATACTAGTTGAATAAAATGAATCCGGATCTTTTGATAATTTTCAGAAAAACTAATATTGGATCTAAACCCCAATTTGATCAAGAAATATATTTCATAAAAATGTAGCTTAAAGTAAATTTGTGAGCTATGCTAGGTCAAGGCAAAAATAGGGAAATGCAAGCAAAATCAGTATTTTTAGCTATTCCCTTTGTATTTGCAGCAATCCCACCATAGCGATTTAGAGCGATTTAGATCGTTATAGTGACTCCACTCACCTAATTGACTGACAAAAGATCTGATGTAGGTTGGCGTTGAGCAACGCGTATAGCTCCAAGGGGGCATTCAAGAAACGCGAAGCGTCTCCGCAGGAGTTAACCCAACATTGACGATAGTTTCGATGGGTTACGCTAGCGCTTTAGCGAAGCCATACCCGAAGGGCTATACCCATCCTACGGCAGAGCAGGGATTTCAAAAGTTTTGTCAGTCAACCAGCTCCACTCACCTAAAATTTATAGTTCGCACATCGTCACTATTGCGATCGCCCATCAAATCTTGTCCATATCCAGACCTATATTTTTGTTTAGAAACATTCTGGGTTTTGAACTAGACGTGGTTTATAGCCGTTGACTTCTATTCATGCGACTATTTGTATACTCTATGCATAAATTTGTTTTCTCATTAACTGGGCTTCTTTGCGCTGGCAGTCTGATGCTGGCATCAAGCGGATGCTCTCGCGTACGCTTACGGCTGCCCGGGCGGCAATTTTCTGATGTCTCGATTGGCATCCAAGTTGAACCACTCCAAGCTGGACGCTATCGTCTCTATGGCACTGCTGACTTGCCCAACCAGACTGACTTAGCCGTGGCTGCCGTTCGCTATCTTCGCCCTTCATCGACGTCTCCCACAGATTCCTCACCGTCTGAGGGCAAATTGACCTATTCCATCCTGGATTATCAAGAAATTGATGTCAGCCAGAATGCATGGGAAGTGACTCTCAATCTTTGGGAGGTTGCGCCTGATGGGCACTACCAAGAAGACTGGCAAATTCAGCAAGAGGAGCTCGGGCTGGAGTTTATTCCAGAGGATGACGTGATGTTCGTCGCCATGCCTGCGCCCATTACTGCATTACCCATCCTCGAACGACAACTCGGACGAGAACGATCGCGCTTTGACAATGAACTTGTGCGATTTACGCCCGAAGGTGAACGCTATATCCAAGTCAGTTTGGCAGAAGTCGTTGCCCTACCCACCGGACAAACCACTCCGCCTGTGCTAGAGCCTCAAGATATCAATGGCGGCTGGGGCGATCGCTATGTTCTTTACCCCGAACCCCAAACCGATGTTGAGCTAGAAATGCCTGACCAACGACGAACCAACGCGCCTCCTTCTCCGGACGAATTTTTGCGCTAGGCTAACCCGATGGTGTTTCATCGACCACAAACATTTCATCCGTGATCATCGCTGCGTCGTCAACTTCGTCATTCATCAAAATAGTTCCTGTGATATCAGCGCCCTGTAGGTCTACGCCCGTTAAATCAGCATCCGTTAGCTCAGCATTGACTAGCACCGCTTCAGTGAGGTCGGCTCTCGCTAAGTTGGCACCTAATAAATTTGCAAACGCTAAATTGGCACCACTCAAATCAGCATCGCTGAGATTTGCGCCCCAAAGGTCGGTGTTGCTCAAATTCGCTCCAGACAAATTAGCGCCGCTCAAGTCCGCACCCGCGAGATTAAGCCCTTCGAGGTAGGCTCCCCACAATGACGCACCGGGAGACAGCAAATAAATGCCTGCGGAAGCGGGGTCAATATCCTCTGGAAATTGCGTTGCGTCATCGCAGATCGCCGACTGAAAATTAGTTCCGTCACAGGTTGCAAACCGAAGATCAGCACCAATCAAGTTGACGGACTGGAGATTAGCATTAGTAAGGTCGGCATGCTGTAGGTTGACTCCGCTCAGATTGGCTTGGCTGAGATCGGTTTCAGCCAGATTTGCATAACTCAAATCTGCACTGTCTAACTGAACCCGTCTGAGGGTTGCACCAAAGCATAGGGCTTGCCGTAGAATTGCTCCCTTTAAATCTGCATCGCTTAGATCGACGCCTGCTAGATCGATGTTTTCCAAACGGGCGTTACGCAACGGGGCACCGGGTGCAATTCGGTATGCGCCGTGATGCCGTGGATCAAAATCCTCAGGAAACTGAGTTAGATCGTCATACAACGCATCTTTCAAATTTGCCCCTGTGAGCAGGGCGCGACTCAATAGGGTATTTCGCAAATCTGCCTGTTGCAAATTGGCGATGCTGAGATTTGCCTCGGTGAAGTTTGCATCTCGCAAATTGGCGTTTTGAAGCACAGAACGGCTCAGGTCTGCTCCACTCAGGTCAGCATTCCAGAGATCAACGTCGAGTAGATTGACACCACTTAAGTCAGCGTTGACGAGACTCAGCCCATAAAAATATCTCTCTCCACTCAGGTAATGCTGTAGAAATTCAGCAGCGTCCATGGCGATCGCCCTTGATGTGATCAGCAAATCTTTCATTCAAACCTCGATGTTGATAAACGGGTAGTGAGTGAGCGCTCATCGATCAAGACCTCGACTCCAAAACCGCTTCCAATTCGTGCACCCAAACGGCATACCCCTGATTAATTTGAGTCAAGATAACGGTTCTCCCCTGGTGTTCTAGATGGCGAGCAATCTTTGATGCGCGTTCTTTGAACGACTGAATTCTAAATAAGCGGTAATAGTGACCGTCAATTTTGAGAGCAAACAGGCACTGAGCTAGCGATGGAATCGTCACTCGGCATGTTTGGTAGGCGCTATAAGGCTGAATCGTGGATGTTGCGACCGCGTTGCCGTGTCGCCTCGCGGGAAAAGCCGAACCATTTTCAGCCAAACCATTTTCACGGGGAGCGATCGCGCGATCCATCATTGGCGCATCGTCACGCAATGCAGACGACTCGTTAAACACCCGATCCCGATTGTGACGCTCTACGGGGTGCAATACGCCATTGGATCGTTGTTCTGTTAATGGAGATGACATCTTCTCAAGCAAAACTTCGGTCGAAGATACGGTAGCCACAGACTCCATCGAAACATCTCCCTCAAACTCAGACGAATCTGGCATTTCATCCAAATTGTCCGGATCGATCCCTAAAATCTTTGCGGCGGCTAATTTGGCTTGATGCTCTTCCAGCTTCTTTTGCAAATCGGAGAGTTGTTCTTGAGTCTCGGCTAATTCACGAGTCGAGTGCCATTTCCGCAACATTTCCGCCGTGATCAGCCCCGCCCCAACGCTGATGACGATGGTAAACCCAAGATATCGAATAGCAAATTCTTTTCGATCAGGGCTGAAAACCGGCTCAATTTCTCCACTAAAAAGGGGCGGCATTTCGATGACAATCGGCTTCGATCCGGATAGGACGAACGGGAGAGTGAGTGCCGAAAAAATGCTGGCAGAAACTAGAACGCCAGGTAATAAAACCTTTGAAAGAGGAAAGCTTGCCATAGGAACCGCTCCAATAAAATCTTTGCAGACTATTGCGAATACGTCCGAGCGGTAGCACACCCAATGGAATTTGAATTATAAATTTCAAATTCTCTTACATTTTTCCACATTATAGAGTCGGTTAATAAAACCTCTATAAATACTAGTGTTCGCATTGAACCGTTGATTCGATGGGTAGACGTAGACGGAACAAATGTCCAAAACCCGCTACATCGCAATCGAAACAGCGGATCTGGGTCAATGATTGAAGCATTTAGAACAGAATGCTGGCGATCGCCAACGTTTGATTTTAGACATGCCCAGGTTGCTAGCCTATTTCATAAAAAGGTGACTCTAATCCGGATCATTTTTGAATCGTCGTGATTGAAATGACCGACCCAGATGTATGACATCTCAATGAATTGTATGGCAAACATTGAGCGACCCAACGACAACTATTGATATCAATTTTCGATTTTAGATTTTGGAATGCCGACTCTCATCAAAGCTTTATGCTGGCAATCCGGACTGATTCTCGGAGATAGGAATAAAGCCCATAGAGCTGACCAATAGAGGGTACCAGTGAGTCTTAACAATGACACCTCGATTATTAATTGTTTTAGCCATTCTGTCAGCGACTCTGCCAACGTTAATCACGCTATACATCAATTCTCAATCGGTTAGCAGCCCAGAGTATGGTTTTGATGCGACTCTAGAACCGCAGGCGATTGAATCGTCTCAAGAGACCCCTGAAACCTCCCAAGGATCTGTCGAACAGGCTCAACGCTTAAAGAAATGCGTTGGCTGTAATTTAGTCAGCGCAGATTTGAGTGGGCTCGATCTGAGTCGCGCTGATTTTAGAGACTCTGATTTGACCCGTGCAGCTTTGATTGAAACCCAGTTAATCAATGCCGTTTTAAGTCGCGCGACCCTCAACGATGCACAACTGTCCCGAGGGAATCTGCGAGGGGCTGATTTGAATGAGGCTCAACTTCAGCGAGCCGATTTGAACAATGCTCAAATGTTAAGTGTTAGCCTCGCCAACGCTGATTTGAGGGATGCAGTGTTATCACAGGCGGAATTACGAGATGCTGATTTGAGCTTTGTGACACTGCAATCGGCTAATCTGCAAAACGCAAGTCTATATGGCGCAATTTTGCGGGGAGCCGATTTATCAAACGCAGATTTAAGTAACACTGATTTGCGCTATGCCGATTTGTCAAATGCAAATTTGAGCGGAGCCAATCTTGCCGGAGCACGACTTGATTTTGCAACCATGCCCGATGGTCGTCCTTACCCAAATACAGGAATTGGGTTGACTGGCGAATCGGGTACGCCATAACTCTCAAGCTTGATGTGCGTGTTGCAAGCGACATATACGCGCAGCATTTTCGCCAAGCGAATGTTAGTCGCTAGATGATTGACTATACAGAGCGATCGCATTGCTTCTGTCAAGCGTGCAGAGGGCTGTTGTGCGATCGCATTGCTTCTGTCAAGCGTGCAGAGGGCTGTTGGAGAGCGTACGGCTGTAAGGTGTGATTAGCTATCCGACGTTACAGCCGCTTTGCGGGTAGGGCGTTTGCGCTCAGATTTCTTTTTCAAACCAATGGCTTGAGCTTCGTTGCTATCTGAGCCATATTGCCCTCGAACGACCTCTTTCATCGCTAACACCGCATTGTGAAATTCCCACTCGGCTTGGCGAGACTCATCAACGGCTGCTTTGAGCTGGATTTCAAGCTGAAGCTCTTTTTTGCGACAGTCCATCATGGCTTGATGCGTCTGCTGCAAATGTTGAGCAGATGCATCTTTGCGAGTGGTGGTGTAATCAGTGATGAATGAAATTCCATCGTAGGATTCGATATCTTGATTGATGACAGGTGACGGTAACCGACGGCTGGTGTCTTGTACAGGCATAATGGGTTCTCTCAAAAACTGGATGCGTTTAGTGTGCCCTTGGCGATCGAGAGAATCTCATATCAATGGTATGTTGGCGGCTGTTTTGGCATGTCGAGGCATCGCATTAATATGTTTGCCACTGTTTTGACATGTTGAGGCGTTGCATTACTATGTTCGCTGTTGTTTTAAGGTGTTGAGGCATCGCATTAATATATTTGCCACTGTTTTGGCATGTTGAGGCGTTGCATTAATATGTTCGCCACTGTTTTGACATGTTGAGGTGCTGATTGATTGACAAATCTTCTCTTGTAGGCGCGGTTTACTCATCGAGAAGCCGCAAGCGTCTGTAACCACAAGCCTCAGATGAGTAGAATCTAAGTAATTCAGCAGCCTAATATCAATTCTCTAGATCCAATTTACAGATCTTCGAAGGGGCGAACGGCCGTTCGCCCGTACAGCCAATAATCTGTAGCCTCTATTTGAGGAATTGGTATAAACCAGTTATCTGTGGATTAATATCACGAGGCATCAGAAATCGATGATGCAAGAACTTTCTGACCTAAAAACCAGCATTTTAGAAGAGCGCTACACCGATGCGTTGACGATTGTTGACCAATTAGACGGCATGAGCAGACGGGCGAGGATTGATGCCATCGAATCATTCTTGGTCAGAATGATGATTCATATTGTTAAAAATCAGCTTGAAAAGCGACTTACAAATTCGTGGGCAGCATCGATTCGAGGGTCGGTGGTTGATATCAAAAAACTGAACCCACGAGACAATCGCACGGCTTACTACATCAATCCCGACGATTGGCACCCCATGTTGGAAGACGCAATGGAAATTGCCATCCGTGATGCCAGCGTTGAAGTGTTTGATGGCAATTACAGTCCATTTCAACTCGATGAGATGGTCAATCGAGCATCGGTGATGGCGATCGCCCATCATTTAATCTCCCTCACCTATCTGCACCCAAAACGTGAACTGCCAAGGGCTGTGGATGATTATTTGATGCAGCTTCCGGGTGGTGAGGAGTGGAAACGAGGAAGTAGTCAGTAGGTGAGGCAACATGGCACAGAATAAACATCCCACCAAATCAGGATTGGTGACAGTCGTAGGCAAGTTGAGTGATGATTTGGCAAAAGGTGCTCTGAATAGCATCTTGAAACAGGCAGGGCTAAAGTCGTGATGAAATATCTGGTTGTTATCGAAGAAACTGAAACAGGTTTTTCTGCGTATTCTCCTGATTTGCCAGGTTGCATTTCAACCGGTAACACTCAGCAGGAGGTTGAGGAGAATATACGAGAGGCGTTGGTTTGCCTGTGCGAAGCACGTATCGCCTTTCATTTGGATGGTTTAAAACTTGACGGATTGGAAATTCCGCAACCCTCAACAACATCTGCTTATATTGAAGTGGCAGCGTAATGTGAAAACGCTAAAGGAGAACCTGGCGGATGACCGAGCGACCGTTTGATGTCTTCCTCGCTCACAGCAGCAAAGATAAACCCCTAATTCGGCAAATCTATCGCCAGCTCAAAGCGAGAGGCATCACTCCCTGGCTTGATGAAGAGGAGATTGCCCCTGGTACTCAGTTTCAGGACGAAATTCAGCAGGCGATCGGTCAAATCAAAACGGCAGTTATCTGCATCGGCAAGGGCAATCTGGGACGCTGGCAAGCTCTCGAACTCAAGGCATTCATTAGTCAATGCGTTGAGCGTGACATTCCGGTGATTCCTGTTTTGCTGCCCGGAGTTGAATTGATTCCAACTAACTTGCTGTTTCTAAGAGAATTTCATGCCGTCTCTTTTCATGAGGGCATTGAGGATGAGCGAGCCTTTTTTCAACTGGAGTGGGGCATCACGGGACGTAAACCAACGCAATCATCATCACCTAGCGTCTCTCCACTCCGTCTCCATCATCTGCGCTAAAGTCATTCTCCTTTGAAGTGGCAAAGGTGAATGCACAGGGTAAAGAAATCCAGCGTCAGCGCCAACATGCCCAATATTTTGCTGAAAACTTGGGCAATGGCGTCACGCTAGAGATGGTGCAGATTCCATCTGGAACATTTTGGATGGGACAGACGGATGCAGAAAAGCAAGAATTGATTCGCCAAGCTGGAGAAGAGAAATATCAGACGTATTTTGCGAGAGAACTACCTCGACATCAGGTCAATGTCTCGCCATTTTTCATGGGCAAATTTCCTGTGACTCAGGCGCAGTATGAAGCGGTGATGGGAACTAATCCTGCGACACAATATGGTGGCGATTTTGTTGCCCCTGATAAACCTGTAGTCGGCGTGAGTTGGCAGGATGCGATCGCCTTTTGTGAGCGCCTCTCTCAACAAACTGGAACCGAGTATCGTTTGCCTAGCGAAGCCGAATGGGAATATGCCTGTCGTGCCGGAACTCAAACGCCGTTTCATTTTGGCGAAACAATCACAACTGAGCTGGCAAATTATCGGGGAACAGATTTCGAGTATGAAGGAATAACATATCTTGGAAATTATGGGAGTGGTCCCAAAGGGATTTTTCGTGAGGCGCTAACCTCAATCGGAAGTTTTCCTGCTAATGCGTTTGGTCTGTTTGATATGCATGGGAATGTTTGGGAATGGTGCCTTGATCATTGGCATGAAAATTACCAAGATGCGCCTACAAATGGAAGTGTTTGGATCGAAGGCGGAAATGAGGCTTCTCGGATGCAACGCGGAGGTTCGTGGGGCAACCTTCCTGAGGGCTGCCGCTCTGCGTTTCGCTACCTCCTTCATCCGGACGACCGCGATTCCCTCCTTGGTTTTCGGGTGGTGTGCGTGTCTGCGTAAGGATTCCTTATATTCCATCAAAAGCTCAGAACCCCGGCTTTTTGAAAAAGCCGGGGTTCTTTGTAAATATAAAAATTTTTTTGGGTTTGCGGCAATTGAAATTGCCTACAAACAAAATCCGCCTGCGCGAGTTAGGGAAATTGTCCGTCTATGCAGAGATAGATCATAATAGCCGCCGATTTTAATCGGACAGCACATGGAGAAAATCTTGACGACAAATCATTTGAGGCACGAATATCATAAAGCTAGAGCGTCAGGAATGACGTTGCTGTTTAGGTGTTTGTTCTGAATGCCGACCCTATTGATTGTAGGTTCATATCGCTTCTTCTGTTATTCGGGCGATCGCGATGAACCACCCCATATTCATGTTGAACGAGACACTAATGACTTCTTTAAGGATTGAAAGACTTGAAATACCGACAATTCAGCACGTCAGCGTTACTGAAGAAACTCTATCAGTAGATTTATCCGATGGGCGCACGATCGCAGCCCCTCTAGCGTGGTACCCTCGACTTTTACACGGCTCGAATGCAGAACGCAATAACTGGCGCTTGATTGGTGGCGGAGAAGGCATTCACTGGAGTGAACTTGACGAAGACATTAGCCTCAAAAATTTAATTCTGGGCCAACAGTCAGGAGAAAGCCAAACATCATTTCAGCGCTGGTTAAATAGTCGCACGTCAAAGACTTGATACAGTATTGCAGTATTGGTCGCTATTGTTCTAGATATCTATGCCGACTGCGCCACAAGCGATCGCCTACGTTAGAGTTTGTCAGATGCTTTCAAGTGGCTATCAGCCTATTTATTTACTTCGATATAATTCAAATACTGAGGTGATCTTTATCTTAGCTGGCACGACTGAAAGCCTAGAAATTCTGATTTTCCCAAATGGGCAATGGAGATTTAATGATGACTAAACCAGATTTTAGTCAAATGAGCCGTAAAGAGCTTAGAAAATATATTCTTGCTCATCGTGATGACGAGGACGCGATTGAAGCGTTGATCAATCGTGGGAACCCGACCACACCCAACTATCCATTTCCTCAAACCGACGAAGATTTGAAACAAATGGGCGATCTATTGAGAGAAAAGCTAAATCAGCAAAATTCCGCTTAACTTAAAATCGTGAATTTGCAAGTGGTCAGTTGCGATCCGCAAGACCTTAGTGCCCGTAAATTTATCCAATATCCTAAACTCATCGTGGAGGTTCTTTCTCCTGGAACTGAGGCAAAAGACCGGGGTGAAAAGTTCTCCTACTATCAAACATTACCCAGTCTGCAAGACTATGTTTTGGTGGAGTCCGAACGGGTTTCGGTAGAGTGTTACCGTCGCGGCGAAGGCAGGATGTGGCTCTACTATCCCTACACCCAAGGGGATGTTATCCACTTGAGTAGCATCGACTTCGAGTGTCCAATCGAATTGGTAGCGACCTCACCGCAATTCAGCTTGACCAGAAAGTGACTGCTGCAGCCCTGCAAGCGGGAGAATCGCCAGACGCGATCGCCGCGCTATTGCAGCAGGGACCCTATGCCCGCTTTCAGCAAGACGTCAAGCAGGTGAGTGCAGACACGATTGAGCAGTATGCCAGGGGCACAATCGCCCAGGTGCAGGAGATTCAGTCGCTGAGCCTAAGGCAACAGGAGCGATCGCACCGCTACCCAGCACCTTCCAGTAGTCATTTTTCCAGCGAATCATCAATCTCTTCCTCAATACCTACTTAATTTTTTCTCAATACCTACTTAATTTTTTGATTCAACGTAACGCTATGACAAGGCCCGACTTTTAGCCATGCACGTCTAATGGTAATGGATTGCCAAGCATCGTGCAGCAACAAAGAATACCTTGCCCTTGTATGGCCTTGTATGGCCTTGTATGGCCTTGTATGGCCTCAAACCGTCGGTTGTAGTTTTGCATTTAACGATGAAATGAGGATGAAATCAGCGCCGTTGTCATTTCACACTGATTTCACTTTTCTACGGTCGGTTCGCTGATTTTGAGAAGGGAACGAGAATTTATTGCTGGTTGACATAGTTACAAAGCAGTTAAGCCGCCGAGAGGGAAACAGTTGGGGGTTTGGGCAAGTGATAGAGATTGGGAGGAATGCCCATCAAAGAGAGGATCTGAGTTTGCAGTGGGCTTAGGGGCGTGATGTACTCGTCTCCAGAGGGGAGTCGGCATCGGGTCATCCCCTGAAATGCAGCTAACAACGATTCAGTGGACGGTCGTCGAGTAGTGCGTTTGGGGTTTCCGGCATAGAGTCCGGCTACCTCCGTGTTGTCCGCTTCCAGTTGGCGACGGACGACAAATTCCATCAGTGTGAACAAGCGCAGCGCGACAGTGAGCAAAACCATCAGACCGATGATGCGCTCATCACTTTGCAAATAGATGGGCAGGGCAGGTAAGGCCCCTCGTTTGAAACGACTGTATCCCCGCTCCAACGTCCACTGGTCTCGATAATAGGCGACCGCTTGTGCCCGCTCAAGCTGGTTGAGGGGGGCATTGGTCGCGTAGATGCGCCACCCACACAAGCGTTGCGCTCGTTCAATGGCCTCTGGATTGCGTTCAAAGGACAGTGTAAAGCGCTCGTCCAGGCGTTGGTGGGTGAGGTCATCGGCCTTTGGCCGCCCTCGTTTGCTGTAGCGAATCACCGGGTCATAGTGGGTTTGCCAGTGGAACAACTCACTCACTCGATGCCGATTGAGGATGGACTCCACCGCCGTTTGCAGAGCACAACAATCGGTGTGGGAGCGCTTGGCAAGCGCATGGAGGGCACTCTCAGCCCGCTCTAAGCGCTGGTCTAATCCCTGCTGCTGCGTTTGGGCCAGGGCATGGGAACGCACGACTAACTGCCGCTCCATCCACTGATAGACCTCCCCTTCAGAGCCATCGTGCCAGCGTTGCCCCAATTCCATCTCAAACCCTTCTCCGATAGGTTCTGAGGACAGGTCAGTGCCTGGTAAGTACAGGGGTTCAATCGCTGCAGGCGGGTCTAACACCCCCTGAGCTAAGACCTCCCTGACTCGTCCTGTGAAGGCTAATGGCACACAGTAGCGTCCACCCTGCTGAGCGATGCGTCCTCGGGTACTGATGGCCGCTGCCTGCAATCGGCGATAAACAGGAAGTCTTTGTGCCCAATCGTTTGGGCCATCCGCTCCCAGGTTGGCACATACATCGGATCATCAGCCCCATGGCCCGGCAAGGTGGCACTCAGCAAGGGCACTCCAGCGGGGTCAAGGGTGCCTAACACTTGGCGATATTGCCGTAAGTCGGGTCGATGGTCTTTGCTGTGGCCAAAGCGTAGCAAGCGCTCAGCGTCCTCATCGGGGTCAATCTGGTGATACACACTAAAACTGCTGCTATCGCACCGTCCCACCTCGGTGGGTAAGGCATAGCTGCGAATCATATGCGCACCCAACTGCTGCTCAATCTCAAGTCGGGCTGCTTTGTGTTTCCCCAACACCTCGACCAACGCGCCTAAGCGGTCGTCGGTGGCATCCTTCTCCTCAATCTCCCACCCAGTGATTCCGCTCAGGCTCAGATGATGCGTTTTGACCCATTCCTCCACGGCACACAAGCGATGTTCTGCCTGACTCATGACGAATGCCACCAGCAGCACACTTAATTGGCCATAGCTTAACCCTCGTCGATCGCCATGCGGCGCTGGTAGTGCCGTGTCGATTGCCTCGGCGAGCTTTAACTGTTGGAGGCCATGTAACAGTATCGGCAGTTCATCAACCCGCTCAAACGTCGCTCCGATGCTTGTCACATCCATAGAGTCTTCCTCCAACGCTTAAGCATCAACTTTAGAACTTCCGTCCCCATCTCACAACCGTTGCAGCGGGGTCATAATTCTGACTCCCCTCCCAAAATCAGCGAACGACACGTCTTTAATTTCAGGTTGCGGCATATCTCGGTGGCTGTGAAGTTACATCCTGGGTTGGCAAGCTGAAACCCTATTTTCATAGTGCATTGCTGCGCGTTGACGGAGCCTCGCCTTAGCGTTGTACACCCTAAATGAATACTTTTACATAACCTTACCGCGAGCAATACATCCATAATCCGCATAGGTTACGCTTCGCTAACTCATCCTACAAACTCACCTACCCCACTATCTCCCCACCTCTCCCTCCCCCACTCCCCATCTCCCCATCCCCCACCTCCTCTATGAAAAGCTTTCTCACCCGCTGGTCCATCAAACATCCGGTTATTGTCGCAGCTTTGTATATCGCGGTGCTGGTGCTGTCGGTTCTGTCGCTGTTTCTGCTGCCAGTGCGGATGATGCCCTATGTGGAAAGCCCGCTGGTGTCCATTGTCACCATGGCACCAGGCTCCTCGCCCATGGAGGTGGAAACCTATATCAGCAAGCCGATTGAGCAGCGGATGACGGTGCTGGACGGGGTGCGGTTTATTCGCTCCAGCTCTCAGCAGGATATGTCCCTAGTGACGATTCAGTTTGCTTGGGGCGACGACATCGACAAGGCAGTGCAGTCTGTCCAGAGTCTGATGACGGCGGCAGAGGGGGATATTGAGCTGGATGGATTTAACTCCCGATCTTATTGGGTGTTACCCATTGACCCCCTAAACCGTCCGGTGTTGACCCTGGCCCTGCGGGGTGAAGGCTGGGACCCAGTGCAGCTGCGGGAGTTTGCCGATAATGCGCTAGTCGATCGTCTCACTCAGGTGCCCAATGTGCAGGCAGTGTCGATCTTTGGTGGCTATCGGCGGCAGCTTCAGGTGGTGGTGGATCGGCAGCAGCTAGCCGCTTACGAGCTCTCCATTTTGCAGGTGCGGGATGCGATCGATGCCAACAACATCAGCCAGGGAGCAGGGGTGCTCACTCAAGGGGACTCCGAGATTCTGGTGCGGGCCGATAAGCGGGCACTGAGTGCAGCGGAGGTAATGGATTACCCTATCCTGGAGCAGGACGGCCAGGTGGTCTACGTCCGCGATGTGGCGACCGTGAAGGATACCTTTGAAGAACGGCGCAGCGGCTATCGCTACAACGGTGAGCCAGCTCTGGCGGTGAACGTGATTCAGAAGCCGGACTCCAGTTCACCGCAGGTGATCAAGCAGGTGCGGGCAGAATTGGAGCAGATCAAAGCGGAGTATCCAGGGCTGGAATTTCAGGAAGCCTACGACAACTCCTACCTGGTCAACATCATTCTCGACAGCACCTTTCAAGAGTTGCTGATCAGCGTGCTGCTGGCAGGCGTTGTGATTTTGATTTTTTTAGAAGATTTTCGGGCCACGGCGATCATTATGATCTCTATCCCCACGTCCCTGGCCCTCTCCACACTGCCCTTCATTCCCATCGAGATGTCCCTCAACTCGTCCACCCTGATTGGCATGATGATGGCGATCGGTAAGCTGGTGGATGACTCAATTATCGTCATCGACTCCATTGACCAGAAGCTACGCCAGGGCTTCCAACCCATGCAGGCAGCGGTTCGAGGCACTGGGGAAGTGTTTCTGGCCAGTGCGGCGGCCAGCTGCGTGATGATTGCGGCGCTGCTGCCGACAATTTTGGCGGGCGGGCTGACGGGGCTAATGTTTGTGGGGCTGGTCTGGCCCATGGTGTTTGCCTTTATTGCCTCGCTGATTGTGTCGATCACGCTGATTCCCCTAATCGCCGCCTTTGTACTGAAGCCGCCTCAAGAACGACGACAGCGGCAGACCTGGTTGCAATGGCTGATGACCCCAGTAAGAGTGGGATTTCAGAAGCTGGAGCAAGGCTACGGCTGGCTGCTCGATCGCTGCATGAATAATCGAGAAATTACGCTGGCGATCGCCGGTTCAGCAATCGTCTTGGCGATCGCCCTCTACCCCTTTGTGCCCCAAGAAATGATGCCCCTGGGCGATTCCGGCCAGTTTATGGCCTCCCTGGAAATGGAAGCCGGGACCTCCTTTGCCAAAACCGATGAGAGCGTTTATCAGCTAGAGCAGTTACTACTGGCCCAGCCCGACATTGCTAAGGTGTCTGCCCAAACCGGCTTTGAGCTGACCCGCAACAGCACTTACTTCAGCGGCTACAGCATGGGCAGCGTCAACTCGGCGTCGCTGATTGTGACGCTGGAAGATAAGCGGCAGCGAGATATCTGGGAAATTATGGACAACGTGGAGGTGGAAGCCCGTCGTACCATTCCCGGTCTGCGCCGTATTGCCTTCAAGGAGATGGGCGTGGACGTGATGGCTACCTCCGCCGCGCCCATCCAGCTCGCCGTCTATGGGGAAGATCTGGACGTACTGCACCGTCTGGCAGCAGGCGTTCTTCGCATTGCCGAAGATACTCCCGGTCTGGTGATGGCCCAGACCAGTTCGGCCCTCACTCAGCCGGAATATCAACTCACGGTCGATCGCCGTCGTGCCCAGGAACTGGGGCTAAATATGCGGATGGTAGCCCAGCAGGCCCGCTATGCCCTGAATGGGGGCTTTACCCAGCGCTACTACAACCGCCCCAACCTGCGGCAAAACTCGATTCTGGTGCGCTACGAAGAGGAAGATCGCGGCACTCTGGACAATCTGGCGGGCACCTACATCACTACCCCCACCGGACAACAAGTGCCGCTGAACACCGTCGCCACCCTGGAGCGTCGCAGTGGCCCTACCCTGATTGAGCACGTCAACGGTAAGCGGGTGGTGTACGTCAACGGCTACTACCGCAAAGGGGGGCCAGCATCGATGGATTTGTCGATGGCGATCGCCATGCGGGCGGGGCAAGAACTCAATTTCCCTCCTGGCTACGGCATCGACTCGATGGGCGACATGACCGACATGATGATCGAGTTCGATCGCCTATTGAAGGGACTACTGGTGTCGCTGATTCTAATTTACCTGATTCTGGTGATTCAGTTCGGCTCCTTCATTCAGCCCCTGGTGATGATGCTGTCGGTGCCCTTGCAGCTGGTGGGGGTCTTCGGAGGACTGATTCTCGCGCAGCAGACCCTCTCGACAGTGTCGATTCTGGGAATTGTAATCCTCTCGGGTCTCTCCCTCTCGGCGGCGATTCTGCTGCTGGAGCTGATTCTGGCCAAACGCGAAGAGGGGGTACCCCGCGATGTGGCTATTCGCATGGCAGGCCCGGTGCGGCTGAAGGCGATTACGATGACGACGCTCACTACTGTGATTGTGATTGTGCGGCTGGCCTTTTTCCCAGAGATTGGCATGGATGCCTACTCGCCCATCGCCACAGTGATTCTGGGGGGCTTGCTGCTCTCCACGCTGCTGACCTTAGTGGTGGTGCCGGTGGTCTATTCCTTCATTGACGATGCGACGGAATGGCTGAAGCGAAAGGGCAGGCGACGACGGCTTGCGAAAGACCCAACCATTATTTTGGGCAAGTAGTCAAACCAAACAGAGGATACACTTTACCTCTTTAGGTACAATCGAAGCCATGGAAGGCAAACGATTACCTGCCAAGTTCTACAAGACAGATGGAGACAACGAACCTGTTCGTGAATGGCTCAAGCAATTAACGCCTCTGGAGCGAAAAGTTATCGGCATCGACATCAAAACTGTAGAGTACGGTTGGCCAATTGGAATGCCAGTTTGCCGTTTTATGGGAAAAGGGGTGTACGAAGTGCGATCCAATCTGCCTGGCAACAAGATTGCACGAGTCCTCTTTTGCGTCCATCAGGAGCATATGGTTCTGCTACACGGTTTTATCAAGAAAAGTCAAAAAGCACCCAAACGAGATCTTGATCTTGCATTCAAGCGTAAGCAAAATCTGGAGATGTGAAAATGGTTGACAGCGCTCACGTTGGATCTTCTTTTGATGATTTCTTAGAAGAAGAAGGCATTCTCACCGAGGTAAGTGCGATCGCCCTAAAGCGTGTTTTAGCTTGGCAAATTGCTCAGGCGATGGAAACTCAGGGATTCAGCAAAGCCGCGATGGCAGATGCAATGGAAACAAGCCACTCAGCGCTTGATCAGTTACTTGATCCCGACAATATTGCGGTTACACTCAAAACCATGGATCGAGCCGCTATGGTGTTGGGTAAACGGCTAAAGATTGAACTTGTGGATATAGAAGGTGACGAATCATCGAACGGGAGCATCCCAGTTTCGACAAAATAGTCACCTAGCAAGCTGACCATTGAGGTAGGCACAGCGCAGACTCAACATGGCATTGACGGAGACCGTATTCCAACGGGCACCGGAAATTTGCAGCCGTCG
>JBNPEB010000049.1:0-111229 GCA_051117335.1 Elainellaceae cyanobacterium | reverse complement strand
TGGTGCCTATGGCGCAGTGGACCCACTCCGACCCATCCCGAACTCGGTTGTGAAACGCTGCAGCGGCGAAAATACTCTGGGGGTCGCCCCACGGGAAAATAGCTCGGTGCCAGGTCTATCCTTTTGCCCCCTTCTTTCAGAGTAAAGAAGGGGGCTCTTGGTTCTGGAAGCCTTTTCACCAATGCTTTATTTAATATATATTTTCTATACTGACTTTTCTTTCGAATCATCCTATGACGCTGATCGAATTGGCGGCACTACTGCGGCGGTCTGCTGGAATCACTGGTAAGCAGGATATTCAAGTAGTAGCTCGACAGTTAGAGTATCTCAAGTCAGGAGATTCTGAGGTCTTGTTGGGTGATGACTGCGCGGCTCTTTTAGACCAGGATGGGTATCTTCTACTTGCGGCGGAAGGGATCTTACCGAGTTTTGTAGACTCTGATCCTTGGTTTGCTGGATGGTGTGCAGTGATGGTTAATGTCAGCGATGTATACGCGATGGGGGGGCATCCTATTGCCGTTGTTGATACGGTTTGGGGAGAATCAGTTAAGACAATTCGTTTACTTTGTTTGGGAATGCAAGATGCGGCTCGAGTGTATCAGGTCCCGATTGTTGGTGGACACACAAATTGTCATAGTCCTTACAATGCACTTTCCGTTTCTATCTTGGGGCGTGCGACTCACCTAATTTCCAGTTTTAATGCTCGACCGGGCGATCGCCTTCTAGCCGCGATTGATTTTCGGGGTATGCTCCATCCAAACTATCCATTTTGGAATGCTGCTACGAGTGCCGATTCAATGAGACTCAGGCAGGATTTAGAATTACTCCCAAGGCTTTCAAAGATGGGCCTTTGTAATGCTGGTAAGGATATCAGCATGGGAGGCATCGTCGGAACCTTACTGATGCTCATGGAAACCTCGGGGTGTGGTGCAATTTTAGAGTTAGATCGGATCCCTGTTCCAAAGGATTTGCCGCTAGAAACATGGTTGCTGTGCTTTCCTAGTTATGGATTTCTACTTAGCATTTGTCCTGAGAGTGTAGAGATTGTACGAACTATGTTTCATCAGCGAGACTTAGTTTGTGAAGATATTGGACACGTTATCGAAGATCGACATGTCGTTTTGCGTGCGTGTGGTGAATCTACCGTCTTATGGAATTTTTCTGAATATTTGTTGACTGGCTTCTCGAAGGATGGAGAGTAGGGGTGTCGCTTAATTTCCCGATTCGTATTGCTCTGTTTGTTTACTCTACGAAACCTCGGGGAAGCGTTATTCACACTCTGGAATTGTCTAATGCTTTACATCAGCTAGGGCATGATGTTTGTATTTTTGCTTTGGACAAAGATGGGCGCGGATTTGATTATTCTCCGCTATGTCAATCGATATTAATTCCGGCAAGTCAGGCTCCATCGAATATTGACTTGCTTATAAGGCAGCGAATTCGGGAGTTTGTAAATTATTTTGAGCAGAATGGTCAGAGACTTCATCCCTTTGATGTTTATCACGCTCAGGATTGCATTAGTGCTAATGCCCTGGCATTGCTTCGGGGAAAGAGAAAAATTCCGCATTTAGTCCGTACTGTTCACCATATTGAGGAGTTTGACAGCCCTTACCTTCGAGACTGTCAAGACAAATCTATTGCTGGGCCCGACTTATGCCTATGCGTGAGCGATCGCTGGCAGCAAGCGCTACACAATCACTACGGCGTTCTTGCACCACGAGTTGTTAATGGTGTCGACCCACAGCGGTTTTCGCCCACGGTTGATGGTTCTGAAGCAGATTTGCGTAAGCGACTAGGACTAGACGGTTCTCCTATATTTTTAACGGTTGGGGGCATCGAGCCTCGCAAGAATTCTATTCGATTGTTGCAAGCATTTGCTCAAGTTCTTAAAGAGTATCCCACAGCACAACTTATAATCGCTGGTGGTGCGACGTTATTTGATTATCAATCCTATCGAGATGAGTTTTTCTCTCAGGTTCATCAGCTTGAACTTTTGGTAGGCAAATCGCTGATTCTTCCGGGGGTTGTGTCTGGTGTTGATCTTCCATATCTGTATCGTCTTGCAGATGCGTTTGTTTTTCCTTCGATCAAAGAGGGTTGGGGACTTGTTGTTTTAGAGGCGATCGCCTCTGGAATTCCGGTCATCGCATCTGATATCTCTCCATTTACGGAGTTTCTTACGCACGACCAGGCATTACTCATTGATCCGATGTCAAAAGATGCAATTTCCCGTGCTATGTTCTCGGTACTTAGTCCTGATTTGGCGCATTCTTTGGTTCAGCATAGTCAGTCGGTTTTAGACAGCTATACTTGGAAAATTTCTGCTCAGATGCATGTCCAACACTACCAGTCACTCCTAGATCATTCAAATCAATTGGATTGATAGGTCGCTTTCGAACATTATTCTCTAATTTTTTATAGCGATTCTAAATCGCCTGTAGGTTTTGTTTGAGCAGTAAGGCGGGCTCAACCCTCCCTACTGCTCATAACCCATCTAGGATTGCTATTGATACTGTTGCTCAATGATTATCTGTTGAATATGCCCGAAATTCGCTTTCAAATTCAATGGCCTGACGGCACTCAAGAAATTTGTTATTCTCCTTCGTTAGTCGTTAAAGATTACTTTGTCCCTAACCATGACTATGAAATGGGGGATTTTGTTGAGCGATCGCGCACTGCTTATCGAATTGCTAATGAGCGAGTTCAAGCTAAGTATGGAATGCAGTGTGGTATGGCACTAGGGCAGCTTCAGCGAATTGAAGAAGCTGCGATTCGGTTTAATGATCTATCTACCTCGAAGGTTAGAGTTATTCAGTTTATTGATTGACAGTGGCAATCGGATTTTTGGGGCATTGACTGGGTGTGCTAATCCGAACCGTTTATTCGTAATCTCATCAACGTCCGGAATAGGATAGCCCGATAGAATGATGGTGTATAGGCGCGGATTTTGCAAGTTTGAGGCAGACGAAAGTTCAACTCGGCTGCTAGCCTTTATCTATCCCCTAGACTCTAGTTGGGCCGTCGAATGTGGCTCGATCCGCATTTGATTTTGCGTTGATTTTATAGTCCCTCTGCTTACAATGTCTGATAAATGTCTGACTTAGGTCGGATGCTACTTGCATGCTTATGAGATAGAGTGCGTTGGGGCAGATAGTGCAGTTCAAATCACACGCCTCAACAATCTGTTCAAATTTATCGATTAGAAGGAGGAGGCACATGACTACTGAATCGAACCGCCCTGATACATCTGCCATTGTCGAAGTTAGCCCAGAAACAGATGCCTTGGTTGAACAGGAAATGGCAGGTGAGTCAGATGAAGTCCGTCGTGAAACGAAGGCGCTTGTTGAAGCCATTCGTAAACGAGCACAGGCTGATGCCCATTCGGCAGAGGAGTTCACTCGCGATACCTATTTAAATGCAGTCCGCCAGGTTCGGGAGCAGATTGAGCAGAATAAACTGTTTGACCCTGAACGGGTTGAGGACTCTATTGCGATGGTTCAAAAAGAGGCTGAAAAAAACTGGCAAGCCATTGTAGATGAAGTGACGGAGTTTGGCGATCGCCTATCAGAAGCCGCAAAAGCTGCATGGGATATTCTGATGCAGCCAAAATCAGACGATGAACCACCTCAGCAGTAAGGCAACTCCCTATAAAGTCATGAAAAGGGACGTGGAATGCCGCGTCCCTAAAATTTATTTATATTGCCTAATGAATCCGTGTTTTTTTGTCGGGTTTGCAAACAATGCTAGATAATGGAAAAGTTTTTGATATAGCCTTACGCTCTCGCGTTAGGACTCTGAACATGTGTAGAACCCGCGCGCGGCGCGGGTTCTACACACAAATCTGAGCCAGTAGGGCTATAAATAGATCCATACGCCTCGTTGTTCAATAGTTTAGAGCTATAGTTATGCGAACCCATTATTGCGGTCAGCTTCGGTCAGACTATATCGAAACTGTAGTCACTCTCTACGGGTGGGTCGATCGCCGTCGTGACCATGGGGGCGTGATTTTTATTGATTTGCGCGATCGCACTGGAATTGCTCAGATAGTAAGCGATCCAGAACGTACTCCAGATTCTTATCTGCTAGCAGAAAATTTGCGAAACGAATATGTCGTGAAGGTGACAGGACGAGTGTCACGTCGCCCCGATGAGTCTCTTAACCCTAAACTCCCCACGGGAGAGGTGGAGATTTACGCAGATCACATCGAGCTTCTCAATGCGGTACGAAAGCAGCTTCCGTTTCAGGTTTCAACGACAGACACTGAAGCCGTTAAAGAAGAGCTTAGACTCAAATATCGCTATCTTGATTTACGGCGCGATCGTATGAGGCGCAATCTTCAACTACGCCATGAAATTGTCAAATCAATTCGCCGTTTTCTTGAAGATGATGAGGGGTTTATTGAGGTTGAAACTCCTATTCTCACTCGCTCTACTCCGGAAGGCGCACGAGATTATCTTGTGCCCAGTCGAGCAAATCCAAGCCAATGGTTTGCCTTGCCTCAGTCGCCCCAGCTTTTCAAACAGTTGCTGATGGTTTCGGGCGTCGATCGTTACTATCAAATTGCGCGTTGCTTTCGGGATGAAGATTTGCGAGCCGACCGTCAGCCCGAATTTACTCAACTCGACATGGAAATGAGCTTCATGTCGCAAGAAGAGATTCTAGATTTAAACGAGCGATTGGTGTCTCACATTTTTAGAACCATCAAGGGAATCAATTTGCCTCGTCCCTTTCCTCGTCTTACCTATGCAGAGGCGATGAATCGATACGGCACCGATCGCCCCGATATTCGATATGGGCTAGAACTTATCGACGTATCCGATATTGTCAAAGATTCGGGTTTCAAAGTGTTTTCGGGCGCTGTCGATGCTGGAGGATTGGTCAAAATTTTGCCGATTCCGGGCGGAAACGAGAAAATCTCCAATGTTCGCATTAAGCCCGGGGGCGATCTGTTTAAAGAGGCGAGTGAGTCAGGCGCTAAAGGACTTGCCTATATTCGTGTAAGAGAAGGGATGGCGATCGACACCATCGGTGCGATCAAAGACAACCTCACTGACGAGCAAAAGCAAGATCTTCTAGCACGAACTGGGGCAGAGCCCGGACATCTTTTACTGTTTGGTGCGGGAGAAACTAACACGGTTAACAAAACGCTCGATCGTCTCCGTCAAATGATTGCCAAAGAGCTGAAGCTGATCGACACCGATAAACTGGGTCTACTTTGGGTCACCGACTTTCCAATGTTTGAATGGAACAAAGATGAGAAGCGCCTAGAAGCCCTGCATCATCCGTTTACTGCTCCTTTTCCAGAAGACGCAGATGACCTAAAAACGGCAAGGGCCCAAGCGTATGATATGGTCTATAACGGATTTGAAATTGGTGGCGGCAGCTTGAGAATCTATCAGCCTGATTTGCAAAATCAGGTCTTTGAAACGATCGGGCTTTCTACCGAAGATGCTCATAACAAGTTTGGATTTCTTCTCGAAGCTTTTGAATATGGCACTCCGCCTCATGGCGGCATTGCCTATGGATTAGACCGGCTTGTGATGCTGCTCGCAGGGGAGGAATCAATTCGAGATGCGATCGCGTTTCCAAAAACTCAGCAAGCCCGTTGCCTCCTCACCGCCGCCCCCTCTACTGTAGATGAGATGCAGCTTAAAGAACTCCACGTTGCCTCAACGTTTAAGCATAAGAACTAGCGCATCTTGTATAGCTACAGCCAGTAGCCTTAGGACATTTTTGTGGCCGCGCGGCGGCGCGGCCACAAAAATGTCTATGTCCTAAATAAGCTGACTACAGCTATAACAGAGCAAGATCAAGTGGGTTAGAAACAACTAAATCTTTTTTATGGCTCCCAAAACCGTCGAGTCTTGAGAGCCATAGAGTCTTGGCAACCAATCTGTCAGTCGCCGCGAACTATCTCGTTAAGCTCAGCACCCAATATCGGTGGAGCAGGGAAAAACTTGGGAAGTGAAACATGATGAGAACTCTGGGCGATCGTCATCACATCTCGTGTTTGAGCACTAATAGCGATAGTTTTCACATCGTACATTTGAGTCACAAGTTTTGGATATACTCCGATTCCAATGATGGGAACTAACAAGCATAATGCTACAAACGATTCACGAGGCTTGATATCTATCAAACTAAGCTGGGACAGCTTAAAGTTTTCAGTGCCATAAAACATTTGCCGCAGCATTGACAGCAGGTAGATTGGCGTCAAGATGATGCCGACAGCGGCAAGAAGAGTAATACCAGCTCTAAACGTTGTACTGTAGACATCGCTCGATGCGAATCCCAGAAAAACTTCTAACTCACCCACAAATCCGCTCATTCCAGGTAATGCGAGAGACGCTAGCGAACCTATCGTAAAGAGTGCAAACGTCGTTGGCATTTGTTTCGCCAGTCCTCCCATCTGATCCATCTCAAGAGTATGGGTTCGCTCATATGCGACACCCGCCAAGAAGAAAAGAATCGAGGCGATCAAACCATGAGACACCATTTGCAAAACCGCGCCACCAACTCCGAGTGGCGTAAAGGAGGATATCCCGATCAAAACGAAGCCCATGTGAGCAATCGACGAATACGCCATTCGCCGCTTAAGGTTGACTTGGGCAAACGCGGTCAGCGATGCATAAATAATGCTGACCACCCCGAGCGCTGCGAGTATAGGAGCAAAATAGGCATGAGCCGAAGGCAAAATTTCGATATTGAATCTAATTAACCCATACCCTGCCATTTTGAGAAGCACACCTGCCAAAATCATAGATACAGGAGATGGCGCTTCACTATGAGCATCGGGTAACCAGGTGTGAAACGGAAAAATTGGTAGCTTGACTCCAAACGCAATCAGCAGCGCACTATAGGTCAGCAGCTCGAAAGGAAGGGAATAATTTTTCTGGGCCAAAGCTTGCAGATTAAAGGTGACTGAGTCCCCATAAAATGCCATCGCAAAGGCTGCGAGCAAAATAAAGACTGAACCTCCTGCCGTGTAGAGAATAAATTTTGTCGCAGCATATAAGCGCTTTTGCCCTCCCCAGATGGAAATTAGTAGATAAACAGGGACAAGCTCCAATTCCCACATTAGGAAGAACATCAGCATATCTTGGGCGGCAAATACCCCAATTTGGGCGCTGTACATAACCAGCAGCAGAAAAAAGAATAAGCGAGGCTTTGTGTTGACTCGCCACGCCGCAAGAATTGCCAGCGTTGTAATCAACCCAGAAAGAATAATAAGTGGCATTGACAAGCCATCAGCTGCAACAGCCCACTCCAGGCCAATTTGAGGAAGCCATGAATATGACTCAAGCATCTGAAGACTCGATGTTTGAAAATCATAGTGGTGCCAAAAGGCATAAATAATACCAGCAAACTCGGCTATCCCAACTGAAAGCCCATACCAGCGAATAATAGTTCCCTTCTTATCAGGTATGACAGGGATTGGCAGAGACGCTAATAGTGGAAACAGAATAAGTGCGGTTAGCCAGGGAAATTGAGTACTCATCATGAAATCCCACCTGGGAATTGTAGAGATACAGTTGAATACGGTGCAAGCGTGAATCGTTTGCTAACAGATTTAAAGCAACTGATGCGATTTTTTTAACGAGCTCAGACATTGAATTAAACTCCTCTCAGCCCTGGATTCAGAAAATGTAGAAAAACATTTTCGAGACCTCGATGCATCATTTGCGTCTCTGTCAGCAAAATTGGCAGATTAAGTCAATAAGAATATTTACTCAACAACCAGCATACCCTAGCTTGTTAAGTTTGATGAAGTTAATTGAACCCAATGAGACGAAGTTTTGATAAATATTTTTTCATCTGGTCGTCCCAAAGATGTCAGGATAGAGCCGGTAGAGTTGCACCGTCGGTGAGCGCGGTCGAGGGGGTGCCTAAGGATTATGGAACAGCTTGCCAGCATAGTCCGCTCCCGCGTTAGGCGTTAACCATGTGTGAGCTCCCGCACTGCTGGGGCTCTACACACAAACCTAAGCCCGCAGGGCTTATATTATTGAATGGTGCGGTTCGACGACTTCGGTGGCATGCCATCCCTTGATTAATATGCGGTTTGCTAGTCTTTATCCGTGGTTATATTGGGCATTGAATCCCATGTTCCCCGATTGTCTCTGGGCAGGAAGTGATGCGCTGCCTAAAATCGCGTTAACGTTTGATGATGGCCCCCATTCAGACTACACACCTCAGGTTTTAAATAGTCTCGATCAATATCAGATCAAGGCAAGTTTTTTTTGGCTGGGGTGCTGTGTCGAGCGATCGCCCTCTATTGCCCGAGACGTTTATCAGAGAGGGCACTGGGTTGGTCTACATGGCTATCACCATCGGTCATTTCCGAGGTTGCCCTCGGATGAGCTAAAGCGGAGTTTGCTTACGACTCAAAAGGCGATCGCTGAGGCGTGCCAACTCACGCCTGAATATGTTGAGGCTAAGGTCTGCGACGTTCGTCCCCCCAACGGACTGTTTACACCCAAGATACTCAGGCAGCTTCATCAATGGGGATATCGGTCGGTGATGTGGAGTGTGGTTCCAGAAGATTGGGTTAGACCTGGTATTGCGATCGCTGCAAAACGCATCGAGCAGCAGACCCGAAATGGTTCTCTAATTGTTTTACATGACGGGTACCACGGCGGAGTGGATGCTGCGGCAACGGTTCGTGAGATTGTTCCCACCTTACTGAATCGCGGGTATCAGTTTGTCACGATTGACCAACTGTGGCAGCAGCATCCGTTAAGGCAGATCGATCGGTGCGATTTGGTATAGTAGCGCGATCAACATTTAGAGAATTTGCTTAGGCGTGCACACAAATTGATGTGTTAGAACTATCTAATTCCAGTGCACTTTTAGCTAATTACACCTGATTGATAGGCGTTATTGTGTTACCTCCCGTAATCAACGAAGGCAGCATTTTCCCATTTAAGTTTTGGTTTGAACAGACAATTCAAGATGGGATGTATTATCAAAACGAATTGTTTTATCGGCTACATACGGTTCCGATCCCGAGACGAGCGCGCCTTTATCACTATGCATGCAAGCTAGCACGGCAAGACACGGTGATCGTAACCTCGTCTGACTCTATGTGCAGTGTTTGGGTAAGTTTGCGTAGTCCGAGCATTACGGCGAAACGATTACGAAAACAAGAGTTACCTACCTTCTTAAATACCGAACTAAACGAGTCGCACCATCATCCCAACCGCTGAGCATTGTCAGGAGATGTCGACATTCAAAGCAGCGCAGATTTCTTGATATTTCGCAAGCGATATAGCTAGACACGTAGCCAAGCATTGAGGGGAAACGCAATCAATAACCCCAGTCCCAATGCGGTCAGTGCAAGAGACACGCCGAGTAATCTGAGTCGGCTGCACCATAATTTCGGCACTATAGACGAGTCGCCTTTCTGAGCGTGCTTTGAAGACGGCGCAAGCCAGAGAATCACGCTTCCAAGAGTCATCAAACTTCCCAAAATAGTGGCAGTTCCACCAATCCAAACTGTTATTAGCCAGGCGATGTGCTTCATTACAAACGAGACATTGATAGCAATGAGGAATCTCAGCGCCCCGGGCGATCGCCCGGGGCGAAATGACTAGCCCTGAGATTCGGCTTTCACGCGACGAATTGGTAAGTTGGCAATCAGAGCGGTCACCCGTTGATCATTCTCAAGCGAAAATTCGGATTCATCTGGATCAATTTCAACGTATCGAGAAACGACCTCTAAAATCTCTTTCCGCATTTTCTCAAGCGTGGCAGGGGGTAAATCAGCTCGATCATGAGCTAATACAATCTGCAAGCGACGCTTGACATCCTCACGGCTGCTGCTGTCAGGATTGCGATGAAAGAGTCGGTCAAGGAGTTCGATAATCATGAAGCTTATTACGGAATTGAGCTAAGAGAAATATCACGGTTCAACACTTGAATCGGCCATGAGCGACTAACAAGACAACATAAACGGGATTGATTCGAAACGCTAACGGGAGCTGTTGCGAAACATGCGGCGAATCCGAGAGAATAAGTCGTCATGGGCAGCCATTAGGTCGAGGAAAGGAACGTTTTCCCCCTCTAAACGACGCGCGATATTGTTAAACGCAATGCCTGCCAGCGAGATTCCTTTCGCTAACACGAGTGGCTCGCCCCGATTTGTGGACACAATTACACGCTCGTCATCCGGAATCACGCCGACCAGTGGAATCGCGAGGATTTCTTGCACATCTTGAACCGACATCATCATGTCTTCCTGAACCATTTCAGGTTTCAGGCGGTTGACGATGAGCTTTAATTTTTTCACGTCATTTGCCTCAAGCAGACCAATAACTCGATCTGCATCCCGTACTGCTGAAATTTCAGGTGTGGTGACAATGAGCGCTTCTTGGGCTCCTGCAGTAGCGTTTTTGAACCCCATTTCGATTCCAGCAGGGCTATCGATCAAAACGTAGTCATAGTTTTCTGACAGCGCGCCGATCAATTCTTTCATCTGCTCGGGGGTGACCGCTTCTTTGGTACGATTTTGCGCGGCGGGCAGAAGCGCGAGATTAGGCTGTCGTTTATCCTTAACGAGAGCTTGATCGAGGCGACATTCTCCAGCAATCACCTCGACTGCTGTATAAACAATGCGGTTCTCTAGCCCTAAGAGTAGGTCTAAATTTCTTAGACCAAAATCTGCATCGACGACCGCAACCGACCGATTATGTTGGGCGATCGCCATGCCCAAATTAGCAGTACAGGTGGTTTTACCCACCCCACCTTTGCCCGATGTGATAACAATAACGCGACTCATGAGTCTTAGGAATTATGATTCGTAGTCGTTGACAACCAATGAATAACCACCGATCCGTCGTCGTGCACCCCAACTTTACAGCAAATTTTTGTCACGATAGTAGCCGCATTTTAGAAAATTCCGTTGCCTGTGCGATACGAATTCCATTCGGAGTCACGTAGGCAATTTCAGGATGATATTGCGACGGTGGGGTTTCGGGGGGGCGTGCTACCAAGTTGGCAATCCGAATTTGGGTTGGTTCCATCCGGAGGGCCATGATGATGCAACGAGTGTTTCCCCCGGCTCCCGCCTGGGCGAGCCCACGCAATGTTCCCCAAACAAGCACGTCTCCATCCGCAACGACCATGCCGCCGGGATTGACATCGCCTAAAACAATTACATGCCCAGGATGGCGAATTTCTATGCCAGAGCGAACGGTGGTTTGGATATAGAGGGGCTCAGCTAAAGACTGCCCCGTTTCCCCCGTTGGCTGGTTGAGATGAGCCACAGGAGAATGCTGTTCAACTGAGTAGCCTACGGTCGCTGCAGCAACAGCGGTCTGGCGACGGCTGGTATACACTCTCTTAAGCTGTAGCTGCGCGTCTGATAAGACATCTGCGATCGCCTGAAGCTGGCGAACGTCGAGGAGGCGATCGCGCGCAATCAAATGAACAGGCGTCTCATCTTGCCAGAATCGCTCTCCGGCATCGAGTCGATGCTTAAGCTGTTGCCACAAATCTGCCCATGCAGATGGGTTATTCGTTTCGATTTCAGGAGGCAGAAGCAACAATAGCCGTCCCCCTTCGCTCTTAAAGCGAACTTGGGGATTAGAGATTGCGTCTAACGTTGATTGAGGAATCGCAGAAACGGCTGCTGGTGCAGATGAATCGGAAGTCATGTATTACAGACCAATCAATGTGAACCAGAGGTTAAGTTAACTATCTATCTTAGTCGTCAGAATGTCCACCATTGAAGGATCAATTAAAAAAATACAAGTAGCGTTGGTGAATCAATTGTCTATCCAATGACTGAATTCGTCACGAGTGTCAAACAGAAACGCTCCCTGATTCTCCACTATTGTTTGCTATCAGGCAGAATAACGTCAATCATGCTTCTCCTATCGCAAACAGTGTATGGACTACTCAATTTTCTCGAACAATACTGCTTGACTATCCTTGAGCTCAAACGCACGCCAATCCTCAGGGGTATTGCCCACGTCTAATCCTGGTGAGGCGATCGCCACTGACCATTCACTCCAATCGATTTGCAGCCAGTCGCCCAATGTGACAGTCATCGGTTCTCCTCCCATATTGGCAACCATTGCGATGTGCTTTAACGGGCGATCGCCCTCGTCCTCGGTGGGCTCGCTGCGGAGTCCGTAAAAAATAGTTGTATCGTCGTCGCTTACCCGATTGAATCGGTCGAGTCCAGACAAATTTGCCATTAACCAGGGATTGATATGACGAAAGCGGCGAAGTTGAAGATTATAAGCCGTTTTGTCGGAATTCAGCTTGGCTGTATGCCTCCAAACATTGGCAATGTCATGGGCATCTTCCATAAAGTTACGAGCAATTTCCTTCAATTTGCCGACGTCTAACTCAGTTAAGACTTGAGATTTATCTGGCACATTAAGCTTTTGGAGCTTTGCGGCTGAGCGACGCTGTTTCGACTCCTCTTTCACCGATTCTGTCTCGACATCCGATCCCAAGTTTCTCTGGCAAATTTGAGCGACTTCTTCCAAGTCATAATTGGTTTCCTCAATCGCATCATAGAGACCTTCCATAAACTGACGGAGCTCTCCTAATTTGGTAAATCCGAGTGCTTTGAGACGGGGAAATACGTCTGCCATTTTGTAAATATCTGGAGTGATTTGCCAATCTAGAAACCCACCCGCCTCCTCGGCAACGACCTTGACTCCATATCGATCGTCGGTATTTCTTAGAAACCCCCATGGGGCTCGCATGGTGCAATTGATAAAGTCCATCGGCAACCCAGGACTAAACCCATAGACCCAGAGCATAATCGCTGGATTGTCATAGGCATTGTGCAACACATCAGGCAGCGTTTCACCCAAGTTCCAGTTAATAGGGAGCGATGTATCGACCTGGGTTCCGCGTCTTAGGGTGTCATGGTTGCCGCAACCCGTAATCCAGTTTTCGCCAATCTGCATGACCTCACAAACCCGCTGCCATTTTTTGTCCCAGAATTTTTTGATGCTCGGCGTATTGTGAGCAAAAATCAGCGGCCCCCATTGGAAACAGTCGGGTTTGAAAGCGATGATATCGCGATAGGTCGAAATTTCTTCCCAGCCTTCAGCTGGCCAAGGGCGACCATCTTCAAAGATTGAAAACAGCTGACGCTTGTGCCCTCCAATTTCTTGAATGACGTCTGCCATCTCACTCAAGTATTGGTCGTCGTATTCCACACGACCTGAGAACGGATTGAAAAACTTAAAGTCTTGTGCGCCATCTACGCGAATTCCATCGATTCCGCTATTGCTTTTGCGTCGCTGCATCTCAAGCAAAATGGCACGCACAGTCGGGTTTTGATGATTAACATCTTGCCCATACATGTTAGGACCCTTCAGAAAACGCCCGTTCAATAAATCAATTGCTTGGTTATCGGCATGTCCGTAAACGATGTCATAGATGACCTGAATTGGACCTGTCGAGAAATTATGGAGCGTTGAGATGAACTCGATTAACTCATCCGGGCGAAGAGTCTCTAAAACTGCTGGATTGGTTGCAGATGAACTAAAAATAACGATGTCGTAGCCCCAGTTTTGGGTATTTGGCTTTTTCAGCGTGACTCGAATATCACCCTCTTCATGGTCGACACCTTCTGTGTCAGGGTCCATGCTATTTAAGTCGTCCTCGCTGATATTAAAAAAACCTTGCCCAATATCGTGGTCAGCTCGATATTCAACGATGGGTTCGATCGGTAAGAGCTGTACTGCGTCGTATCCAATAAAACTTTCTTCGGCGGGTGTTAACGACTCCTGGGCGGCTAGCTTGTCAGAAATTTGCTGATAGGTGCGAGTGAGCCCTGCCAATGTCCCGTCTGGAGAGGCAGTATTGATATGGAGTTGGAGAATGTTGCGAGGCGGATGGACGTGAATAATTCCCGCTTCGTTGGCGTCACCTTGCCCAAAATAGGGGCGATCGCCACGATGGTGTTGCAGACTATCCATGTCATAGAGTTCAGCAGGCGCATACACTCCGTAAGGCAGAGAATAGGCTAAACAGTCTCCAATGATTCGCACCTCATTGGTATTCATGTCTAAATACTGCAACCAATAGAACGAGCCCATCTGATCTTTGGTTCCAGGACGCATCCCGGCAATCACGCCCCAAAAATATTCACCTTGCTTTTCAAGTTGAACATAGTCTTTTCGAAATCGGGCGGTCTGGAGAGGTAGCCGGGGATCAATCTGACTTTTAGGCGTGAGAATCTCTAAGTAAATATTTTTAGGTTGAATCATGTCAGCGCCCAATTCTGGCGCCCAAAACCCAATTTGGGTCAGTCCATCAGACCGATAATGAGCGCCTAGACGAGTCGCTAAGGTTTGTGCTTTGTGAAATATCGTTTCGTCCGAGTGTTGCACCTGCGCTGTCCAATCGAGCAGCGCTTGAGTTTCATTGTCTACGAGGAAAATCTGGGGACGCGTTGTTGCAATCACAGTCACTTATACCTTTACAATCCGACAAGTTGGTCTACGGTGAACCTTAGATCAGCCCTTATTCAAACAAACGAAATGATTATAAATCCGTCCATAGAGAACGCCTGTCTGCCTTGGGGCAATATTCAGTCGCAAACCAGATAAATTTGAGGCGTAATGAATACGTTACAAAATTTAATAAAGTCTAACGAATAAGAACTAACCTGTAATTAAGTTGAACTTATTCTGGATTTTTGGGAAGTCTGAGAACATAATTCCAAAATCTACTCTGCGATGAATATTCATGAATCTGGAAGAGGTTGTGGAGAATCATTCCATATCTCAGATCTGCGCCAACGTTCTTGTCATTGGCGATCGCTCTAGCCAAGATTGTACGCTGTGTGAGTTGCTGTCTTCAGCAGGTTATCGGGTTAAACGAGCCGCTACTGACGCAACCGTATTAGATGATGCGTTGATATGTAAGCCTGACTTGATTATGTTGGATGTTCAGCTTCCAACCATCGCAGGTTACGATTTGTGCTGCCAGTTTAAGTCCAGCGAAGAGACAAAAGATATTCCGGTCATTTTTCTGGGGCAATCCGATTATGCACTCGACAAAACCAAGGCATTTTCAGTAGGCGGCGCAGACTACATCACCAAACCGTTTCACGCGGAAGAAGTCTTGGCACGAGTTCGGAGCCAACTGATGCTCTATTGCCAGCAGCAGCAGCTCAGGCATCAAAATGTGTTGCTCCAGCAAGAAATCTATGAACGTCAGCATGCCGAACTTGCCCTGCGACAGGCTGAGATGAAATATCGCAGCATTTTTGAAAATGCCAATGAGGGCATTTTTCAATCATCTCCAGAGGGTCGATTTCTCAGCGTGAATCCAGCGCTCTCTCAGATTTACGGGTACGATTCTCCTGAAGAATTAATCAACCACATTACCAACATTGGTCAACAGCTCTATGTGCAACCCAAACGCCGAGACGAATTGAATGCCTATCTGCGGGTGTATGGGCGGATTTCTGAAGCCGAATCGCAAGTTTATCGAAAAGACGGTACGACAATTTGGATTAGCGAGAATATTTGGGTGGTTTATGATAGCGACGGGCAAGTTTTTCATTATGAAGGAACGGTGCAAGACATCAGCGATCGCCATCAAATGGAAACCGAACTACGCTATCACCGTCGTCAATCCGAACGTCTGCTCATCAACATATTGCCCTATCAGATCGCCCAGCGGCTCAAGTCTCACCCAAATACCATCGCAGATAGCTTTGACCATGTAACGGTTCTATTTGCTGACCTAGTGAACTTCACAGCGGCGTCTAGCCAGATTCCCCCCAAAGAACTGGTCAACTTGCTGAACGACATTTTTTCGACCTTCGATCACCTTGCCGAACGATACGGTCTTGAAAAGATTAAAACCATTGGTGATGCTTATATGGCAGCATCCGGCTTGCCCATTCCTCGGCGGGATCACGCAACGGCAGCCGCAAGAATGGCGCTAGATATGCAAAGGGAGATTTCTCGATTTGTCCGCAGTGATAATCAACCCTTTCAGCTTCGCATCGGCATCAATACAGGGTCTGTCGTAGCGGGAGTGATTGGCATTAAAAAATTTAGCTATGACCTATGGGGCGACACTGTCAATATCGCAAATCGTATGGAGTCAACGGGCGAACCCGGACGTGTTCAGGTCACACCCAGTACCTATGAATGCCTCAAGGCTACCTTCAATTTAGAGCCCCGGGGATCAATCACCATTAAGGGACGAGGTGAAATGCTCACCTATTGGTTAATTGATTCAAAATAAGCCCGACTCACAACGACAGGCGATCGCTTGCTAGCCACAATGCTTACTCGATCCAGCAAAAATCATGCACTATGATTAGCGAGATGCGATTAGCGACTAAGCAGTCGCTCAGACGAAACCCAAGCAGGAGTATGTTTCAGAAAGGTTCTCACCTCTGGGCTCGCTAAAACCTGACTATCTTCAGTCAAGATAAAGTGCTGTCCTGGATAATATCCCGCTAATACGAGTCGGAGAACCAGCTCTCCTGTTTCTGATTTAGTAAGGGCACGTTTCATGATAGTTTCCTCTAAAAATTAGATCCACAGTTAGATCCACGCTCTAGTCACATATTTCCCAATCTACAGGGTCAACGTAACTGTCAAGGAGGGCGATAGGTCACCTCTCGAAGTGGCTGCTGATAGCTACTCTCACCTTAAATAGATTTACAAGCTGCAACTTCGCCAGAAAGAGGGACTCTAGTTGTCTGGTGGAGTTCCTCTAATTGGGGGATATCATCGTCCTACTATCGGGGGATTTAATCGGGGCGATCGCGCGAATTTCATCCAAAATTTACGCTCAGCAGCGTTGAACGTTGAGTTGGTGAGGGTACCCTAAAGGGTGTCGACAATGTCTCAGAACGTTTGCCAGCATGGACGCGTCTGAGGTTAAGTCTTGCTGCCTCGCGCCGTAGCACTTTTATGATTCGGCCTATTGATATCCTTATACGTGCAAATATGTCTTATGAATTCCTTACGGACTCATCTCAAAGCATGGACCCTTAAATATCTGCCGCTGTTGCCTCAATTTAGACGACAACAGCAAGTCGAGCATCTAGAGCGGTGTCTCAAGCGCTGCAATTCACGCGAACCGAGCTTATAGAATTGCATTCATCACTCTAGCGAGCTCTACCAGTCGACGAAACTCATACTGACGAAACTCATACTATTGAATGGTGATCCGGATCGTGCCGATGCCATGATTGGCTTCCATATATCGATGCACATCAGCAATATCATTCAGCCTAAAGCTACGATCGATTGTGGAAATGAGACGTCCGCTGCCAAACCAGGGCAAGAGCTGATAAATCGCTGAGTTAGCGCTGCTTTTTGCGCGACGGGGCGGCTGCGGAGGGTCATTCCTTCAAGCGTTAGCTAATTGCTGAACTATCTGCGGGGAAAGGTTGGCAAATCAACTGCTGCCAATGATGCACGTTTTTTCAGCGGGCGAGTTGGATAGACCAATGGAGACGGACACGTTAAGCGATTGAGCGTGAGGGCAGCCTGCTCCGATGACTGAGTCTGCTGTTGGGTATCTGGAGCGGGAGTCTCAGAAGAAGGACTATCGTGAGCGGGCGGGTGTGGTGAATCAGTTAACGAAACTGACTTTGAATGGTTGGGATCGGGTAAATCGATAGACCACTTTGTGCCCGATTGGGAGGATTGACTTGCTTGCGGAGATGGCGCAACCGCAGGCTGATCCTCAGATTTTGAAGACCTCGAGAGGGGATGAACTGGTTTGGAGAAAATAGAGGGAGGCACGTCTGAGCCAGAAAATGTCTCGAAATCTTGAGCCGTTTGAGCTTTAAGAACGTCGTCTGCCGATGCATCAACCAACTTAGCCAGATCGCGCCATAGTGCATCATCATCTGTCGATGATGATGAGTCGCCCCCCTCTGATGTTTGGAACGCATCCATTGCGGGGTCCAAATTCTGATTTAGACCCACGGTTTCGGATGAAGTTGCTGAGTCAGCGGTTCGTGGGCTGTCGGGAGATTCCGATAGAGGAGCCTGATGGGGAAGAGAACCAACAGGCGGCGTTGTAGAGGATGGCGTTAAGGGTTCAGATAGAGGAGTTGATGAAGGGGCGATCGCCTCCTTTTCCGGATCGATTGGCGCGCGCGCTAGCTCCAAAAGCGTTGCTTGAAAGCGTGCTTGGGCTGCAGATGGGCGAGGTGAGCCCGTGAAGGAGGCGGGGAATGGGGGAGTCGCCTCAACCGGAGAGGACTCATTAATCTCGACGGGAGATTTTAGGTCTGAACTTTGCCCTGACGGAATCGCTTCAGGGGTATCGGTGGCCGTTCTAGAATCAGACGGAGACGACCACGGCTTGATGTGATGAACTCTGGGTAAGAAGGGTTGAGCAAGTGCTGTGCCTTGCAAATTAGGTAGTATTGGATCAACGTGCCCCTGCTCTTCTGCCTGACTTGGGCTCGATTCATAGCTAGGTGGTGGAACTTCGAGACATTTTTCCAATGCCACCTTAAACTGCATCGTATAGCGTTGCTGGCGTTGAAGACGCATCTGCAAATCTCGGCATAGATGCTCAGACTGCGTTAGCTCACGAGATTGCTCAGCATGGCCTTTTTGGAGCTGTGCATAGTCTTGCTCAATCTGAACCACCCTCTCTTGACTAGCTTGGAGCTGATGGGTCAACGTTTCAATCAAAATTTCCTGACGCTGATGGGTTTGCTGGGCATACTCTAGCTGGTTTAACAGATAGTCGACTTGCCCCTGTGTTGCAGATTCGCCTGGAGATGCCAAACGAATTGATTCGGCTTCTTGCGATCGCACCACTTCAGATTGCAACGCTTGCTGACCTTGTTCAAGCTCGTGCTCAAGGCGCGTAATTCGCTCCATCAAGACATGGTTGCACTGATTCAGTTCCTGAATGAGCTGCACCAACTCGGCATTGTTGAGCTGACTCATATCCTCATGAGGCGAATTTGGATGACCGTCGGGGGGATTAGACTGCATAATTCCTTGAGTATATAGAGACTGTCGATGGATCGCATCTATGCTGATTGCGTTTGGAAAGTCGGCGGTTTGCCAATCGTCTAACTTAGGTGATGAGGCGGATGATTCACCAAAGGTACTTTCATGGTCAGGATTTGGTTCTCCTAAACTGAAGGGTAATCCCAGACTGGCAAAATCTGCGAATTGGGAAAAATCTGAGTGGCTGTTTGGCTTATTTTCCTCAGTCATGGCTCTATTGGAATGATGGCTAAGACGGAGCACGAAGCGGGCGATCGCATTCTCAAGTTATACAAATAGTTAAAAGAGATAGTCAAATTGTTCTAGTTAAATATGCAATCTGAGGTGCAACGATGCACGGAGATTGAACTTAAGAAAACGAAAATAACTGTAATCTCTGTGCAAAAACTCTGTGCGAAATGATGATTATGCAATCACTACATGTAGTAACACAAAACTCTCATTTATTGACAATTTAGTCGAGTAATTTCAGAAGAAATATTTTTATTAATAGCGATCCTAAATCGCCTGTAAATGGTGTGTGAGCAGTGGGCACGCCGCGCCCCACACCACCGTTTCTGTACTTGACGCAATTGCACATTGCTATAGTGATGTTGAATGGAGCCAGAAGGATGCATTGTTTGGGAAAGTTGAGGCGTGAATTCTCTCAAAACACGCGCCCAAGATGCGCCTAAATATGGCGTGTTACCCAACTCCATACCTTAGAAATTGTGCGTTCTATCCAAAGCATGCCTGAATCAAGCCATTCTAATGCTTGTTCGAGGGGATGCTTAACATAGCCCACCAGCGTGACTTTTGCATCGACCCACGACGTCGATACATCATCATCCGCCTCAGGCTTGAGATCTGATAGTGCGGGCGATCGCTCATCCATCGTTGCTCTGTGAGTGAGGGCAGAACGCTCTGCGCGCCGAGCATCCATTAAATCATCTACACTCTGATGCACTGAATGCTCAATGATTGAGACAGAGGCAGAGAGAAAATCAGTGTCTAGCTGAGACTCGGCTTGAATAATCGAGCGCTGCACGTCATCTGATTCTGTATCCAGATATCCGAAATGGTCGCTAACCATCGGCAAATCTGGATCAAACCATTGCCCCTCTGCAATCGTGGTTTGGGTCATGAGCAGCGCAGAATTTCCGAGCGCACGTGCCCGATCGAGGATTGACCAACGCGCTAGCTGGGGAGGAGATAGAGGTGTACGTGGCTTGGAGTGTGCTGGAGTGCGACGGAGTTGGACAGAGTTGCTCCCCTGTACCTGACGAGATTCGTGGAATACATTGGTGGCGATCGCCACTTGGCTCGTCTGCATCCACGCCATAAGGCGATTAAACCGTTTTAGCACCGACCATTGCTGAGGATATTCGGTCGGCAGCGGGAGTGCTCTGCGGTTTGCTGGTTCGGCCCCTGTAAAGGATGATTCGGGTTGAGAGCGCAGGCGATCGCGGTGATATGATGCAAGCTCTGAGGCAATTTTCTGCCGCAGGCGATCGCACTGCTGTGAGGTGAATAGATCAAGACTCTGATTATCCGGGGTCACGAGCACCAGCTTTCCGGTTGAACGCTGCGTTGCGATCCCGCGAATTTGAATAGAGGAACCCCTAAGAGGGGGGTATGTTGCTTCAGTAGAAACCCGTCCCATCGACTCAGGTTGAATCGTGACGGGCATTTCGAAGGCTTGCACGCCTTCCATGATTTTCCAGGTAGGGGTATTAACTGTGCGGGGAGCTTGCAAACGAGTAGGATAAACCAGAGCTTGCACGAGGTGATTGGCTTGTCTTAATCGGGGCATGACGCGATGCACTGCCTGGTCAATCTGTCGGCTCGTCAATCGGCTAGCTTGAAAAAGGGCATAGAGCGGATACAGCAGAATTTGCGTACCCCAAACCGCTATCAACTTGACCTGCCGACCACGTCGCTGATACTGATCTTTCAGTCGCAGACGTTGCTGCGATAAAAAATTGAGAATATTACTTTGGTAGCGGCCCGAAGACGACATAGTATTCACACAGCGGATTCACACAGCATTAGCTGTAGTCACATTCATTGCGATGTAGACTCCTAGCCTATATCCAGAGGCTGGGTCAGACAAACACCAACAGGCTCGAATGACCTGATTCTAACTAAATATGTCCACCGCATCTCACTCATTAGCGCGTCAACCCGAACCAGATCCCATTCTCGATACGATCGCCCGATTGCGGCAGCTGACTCAACTAGATCTTCAGCATCGCTGGCGCGTGTGCCTTGCTGACGTGGCCACTGAGAAGGCCGTATATGCCTCCTGTTGGAAAGCGTGGGCGATCGCTACTATCAATGAACGACATCATATCGCTTGGAAAAACGGTGAAACTGTCCTATGGCTGGGCCAACGGCTTGTGATTCCCGCTGCGGTTGAGAATTATCCAATCGACGGGCTGAGTTTACGCATTGCACTAACGTGGTGGGCGAGCGTAGCTGAAATCTATATCAATGGAGAACTCGTTCAAGAGGGCGATTTGTTTGACTGTTCAGCCCGCATTTTACTAAGTTCTGCTGTCGAGCCCGGCGAGGTGTTTGATGTAGCTCTGCGGTTAATGAGTCCGGGGCATGATGATGGGGCACTGGTGCGATCGCACGCAATGTATGAACGCTCAAACTTGGAACGCTTAGACGTGGTCACGACAGTCGTTCCTGAACCAGGATTTGTTGCGGATGAACTAGACGTATTGCAACGCTACGTAACGACCTTTGCACCCGAAAAGCGGGGTGATATTGCTCAGGCGATCACCTCAATTCAGTGGTCAGCATTGCCAGATCGCCAACTATTTGATGATTCGCTTGCTATAGTCCGTCAACAACTCCGGCAATTTGAACCCTGGATCAAGCAGCGCACCATCAACCTCTTGGGGCATGCCCATCTCGATTTAGCTTGGCTATGGTCAATTCGCGAAACATGGGAGGCCGCTGAGCGCACGTTTAAATCGGTATTGCAACTTCAGCGCGAGTTTCCAGACCTCATATTTTGTCATTCCACGCCTGCTCTCTATGAGTGGCTTGAGCAACATCGTCCTCAACTGTTTGCCGCTATTCGAGAGCAGATTACCAGCCAAAAATGGGAAGTCGTTGCTGGGCTTTGGGTTGAGCCAGAATTCAATCTCGTTAGTGGAGAATCAATTGTCCGACAGGTTTTATATGGTCAGCGATATGTCTATGAAAAATTTGGACGCCTCAGCGAAATTGCTTGGTTACCTGATAGCTTTGGGTTTTGTTGGCAACTTCCCCAAATCTTGCGCCAGGGGGGCGTCCGCTATTTTGTGACTCAAAAGCTTCGCTGGAATGACACAAACGATTTTCCGCACGACTGGTTTTGGTGGCGATCGCCAGACGGCAGCCAGATTTTGAGCGTGATGGCTCCGCCTATTGGTACTGATATTGATCCCATCAAAATGGCAGACTATGCCTGCAACTGGGAATCTAAGACGGGGCTTCCAATTTCTCTTTGGCTTCCTGGGGTTGGCGATCACGGGGGGGGGCCAACCCGGGATATGCTCGAAGTCACTCAGCGTTGGCAGCAATCCCCCTTATTTCCAACGCTAGAATTTTCAAGCGCTCAAGACTTTCTAGATCAAATTTCTGCGTGCAGTGACGAGAGAGGCGAGATTACCGAACGAGAATGCCGAGACGATGACTCAGATTTAGGTTTAGAACTGCCAGTCGCCAGCCACCGTCAGCCAAAAGTTCATACGTCGCTCCCCATCTGGGATGACGAACTGTATCTCGAACTCCATCGAGGATGTTATACCACTCACGCGGATCAAAAGCGCTGGAATCGTGAGTGTGAAAGCTTGCTCTATCAATCTGAATTGTATGCATCCATTGCAGCGCTGATTGCCGGTACGCAGTATCCAAAGGCTGACATCGAATCATCCTGGAAAGCCGTCCTGTTTAACCAATTTCATGACATTTTGCCAGGTTCTTCTATTCCAGAGGTGTATGAAGACACCAATCCAAATTGGGAATACGCTCACCACACAGCATTACGCATTCGGGATCAGGCGATCCATGCGATCGCCCAGCGCATTGATCTGTCGTCTTCCCCTCATCCTGATGCACAACCTATCGTGGTATTTAACTCACTCAACTGGACGCGATCGCACCTGGTTGAAGTGCCTATTCCGACTGATTTAGAACATCCGTCAACGATTTGGAGCGTCGTGGATCACCAGGGCGATCGCATTCCATGTCAAGTGACTAAAGTTCCTCCAATGCCAGTCTCACTGGGGGCGGCCCCCTCAACTCTTCTGTTTCGTGCCGAGGTTAATGGGCTAGGCTATCGGCTCTACTGGCTCTATGCCGATCACCCCCTGTCGGAGGATTCCGGCTCAACGGATGCTTCGATGAAGACAGAGTCATTTCTAGAAAACGTCATCGAAAACGAGTACTTACAGATCACCGTTGATCCCCTCACCGGAGACATTCACCATCTCTTTGACAAGCACCATCAGCACGATATCCTGCGCTCCCCCGGAAATCAGCTCCAAGCCTTTCGCGACCGGGGGCAATATTGGGACGCATGGAATATCGATCCAGACTATGAAAACCACCCGCTTCCCGGCGCTACACTTCTGAATATTCAACAGATCGAATCCGGTTTACTGAGATCTCGCTTACGTGTCATTCGCCAGCTTGGACAATCAACGTTTTGCCAAGACTACGTACTCGAAGCGGAGTCTCCTATCCTTAAAATCATCACAGAGGTTGACTGGCGCGAACGTCATACCGTCGTCAAGGCAGCCTTCCCCCTAACAACTGAGTCAGATTACGCGACGTATGAAATACCATTTGGAGCGATTCAACGCTCAACCTGCCCACACAATTCTAATGAACACGCCAAGTGGGAAGTTCCTGCGCTCCATTGGGCAGATTTAAGCACCTCCCACTATGGCGTCAGCCTCATCAACACATGCAAGCATGGATATGATAGTCAACCTTCCCAACTTCGTTTGACATTGCTGCGAGGTTCAGTGTGGCCTGATCCCAATGCCGATCAGGGAATACATCAGTTCATGTATGCAATCTATCCTCATGCTGGAGATTGGATAGACGCTAAGACGGTCCAGCGGGGACATGAGGCTAATCAGCCCTTCATCACGCTATCGCTCCAATCTTCTCCCCCGCACACGTCAAGCTTATTGCCATCACAAGGACAATTCTTGAACTTGCCAAATGATAATGTGGTCATTAGCGCATTTAAGCAGTCAGATGATGATCCTAATCATTGGATCGTACGCTTCTACGAATGTCACAGACATGATACAGATTTTGACATCTCGGCCCTATTCCAGAAAACGTTGCTGAAGCTGGCTTCCACTGCTCCAGGCTCCGTTCAGTGGGTTAATCTTTTAGAGGGGCTGACCCAATCGGCCAACAAACCGTCAAATTTATCGACGTTGCTGATTGATCCCTGCGCGATCGCCTCTATAAGCCTTCAACTCAAACCGGCGTCTAGCACCGTGGACGAGAGTAAAGGGACATAGCGATCGAAGACGGATTCAATCTTCATGATCTTCAAAGGGATCGCTTAATTCTCTAGACGGCGGTCCAAACGAGGTATAGATTGCCACTGCTGTGATCGCAATAAGCCCGACCCCGATCGAAATACTAAAAACTGTTGCAGTATCCATAGTCGTTATCAATTTTGTAATCCTCTTCCTTTATAATATTACGGAACGTTAAAATGTAGCGATTTATGTAGGTCACCCATGGCACAACAGACTCGATTGGGAGATATTCTCAGACCTTTGAACTCAGAGTATGGTAAGGTCGCACCGGGTTGGGGCACAACTCCGCTCATGGCTGTGTTCATGCTTTTGTTCTTTGTTTTCTTGCTGATTATTTTGCAGATCTACAACTCCTCACTCATCCTCGAAAATCTCAACGTAGATTGGTCGAGTTTAGGACAGTAGAGATTCGGGCTATATAGCCGGCCTGCCCCGGCCTGTCCGGGGTTTTTGTGTGTTCGGGGAGAATATTATGAATTTTTTTGGCATTGGTCTGCCCGAAATGATTTTGATTTTTGTGGTAGCTTTATTGATTTTTGGCCCCAAAAAGCTGCCAGAAATCGGGCGTAGTGTGGGCAAAGCGATTCGAAGTTTTCAGGATGCGTCCAAAGAATTTGAGAACGAATTTAAGAAGGAAGCAGAACAGATTGAAAAGAGTGTAAAGACCTCGATGGAGGCAAAGATTGAGCCTCCCGAACCCAAGGCTCTAGAGGCATCAAAAGAAGCCTCCTCAGCAAAATCAGGGTCTGATAGCGAACCCGACGTGAATGATAAAGATGAGATAGCTGAGCCAGATCACGAACCATCAGGGGAACCAGTTGCTCAAGAGCCCAAAGAGGAGGCTGTGAGTTAGATCGTCGGACTTGATGGCAAAGAGTACAATGTATCGATGTGAACATTCGGGCCTCTTGATAATGGATTCCGATCTGTCTTCTGATCTGATTTTGCCTCAGATCATTGTTGGCCTGGGTAATCCAGGTTCTAAATACAGCAAGACCCGGCACAATATTGGGTTTGAGGTGGTCGATGAGTTGGCTCGGTTATGGCTAATCGATTTATCTGAAAATCGTAAATTTCAGGGATTTTTTGGCGAAGGACAAGGGCCGCATCGCCAGAAAATTCGTTTACTGAAACCGTCGACTTACATGAATCGCTCGGGGCAGTCCATTCGTGCAGTGGTGGATTGGTTTAAGCTCCCGCCTGAGTCGGTCTTGATTGTGTATGACGAAATGGCATTACCTGTCGGCAAGATGCGGCTTAGGTTATCAGGGTCAGCGGGTGGGCACAACGGGATGAAGTCGGCGATCGCCCATCTTGGGACTCAGCATTTTCCGCGTTTGCGTGTTGGCATCGGCAATCCGAACGAGCAAGACTCTGATTCAAGCAGAGAGGTTATTTCTCACGTTCTCGGAAAGTTTGCTCCGAATGAAACTACCATTGTCCGTGAGGTCATTCAAATGGCAGTAGACGCGATCGAGCTCGGACTCAAGCAAGGACTCCCGAAAGCGATGAGTATCTATAACAGTCGTTCGGTAGATATGTCCTCTCTCTAATCCTGATCCGCAACTCAATCCCTCCTCTATATAGCGATCTTAAGTCACTTGTGAAACGCTATATATTGATGCACTGTGTTCAATTCAGGGAACTCTGATAAAAGCCGTTCCTAATATGAATGCAGGAGTAGTCCCAATGCCAAAGGGTTCTCAGATTGATTCTGAGTTTAGTACCAATGTTGATGAACCAACGCCGATTTTTGTGCAAAAAGTCGTTGAGCGATGCCACATTATTTTGCCCGGTATCTCAAGACCCGTTAGCGCAATCATCTATGAAAACCAGTATTATGGCTATGTTAAGTTTTTTAGAACGGCTGAAAGTGCCCAGCGAGGAGCATCTCGACTCAAGACCAAAGGTAACAGAGTACTCTTAACGAGAGTTCCGAAGGGTCTAGTATTGTGGGTATTTGAGCCTGATGCACATCGAGCCCGCAAATGTTAAAGTGTCAGATCCGATGTCATTTAGTTAGCGAGTTGTGAAGCCTCTGTGAGTTCCAAGCATTTGCCTGAAACCACAGCCTACGTCCGGATTACTCATCAGTCGTTGCACCAAGGCAGGATTGAGGGGGAAGTAAGGGCGAACGATTATGCATGGCAGTTTCAATGGCGATTCCGACGAGGAGAGTTATCGGTTCAACCCTCTTTAGGACGCGCACTGATTAAAGAACCGTTGGGGCGCTTTTTAGAGCGTTGGGATTATCAACTAGAACCTGGCGGAGATTATTCATTTAAGATTCGAGCACACCTTTGAGGCTAGCGTCTCGTGTATGCAGTTTTTGCATCAGTCGAGACAATGCACAATCTAAACCTATTAATCCGGCAACTTTTGTTTTTTCATACATATAGCAATGTGCAATTGCGTCATGATTGCCAGGTTAATAGCGCACTTTAATCAAGTCCAAGCAAAAAGGAGGGATAGCGACTACACTATCCCTCCAAAGGATTTTGATGAAATTTCAAAACTCGTAGGAACAAAATCCAGTGGACTTGCCCTATATATTTTTCTCGCTCAATTCACGAGTCATATAATCAAATGGCTGATCAAGCCAATCAAGGCCGCTTATCCCCGCCTCTCCGACTTGCTCCTTCACAATGTTCTTCATAATCTGGATGCCGATTACAGTGGGGCCAATCGGAACACCTAAAGAATTATAGGTTTCTCTTAAGCCCTGCAACACTCTCTCATCGAGAACATCCATACTTCCGGCGACAAGCGCATAGGTAGCATAGCGTAGATAATAATCCATATCTCGCAAGCAAGCGGCGTATCGTCGTGTTGTGTAGGCGTTACCACCCGGACGGATGAGTTCGGGAATGTCTTCAAATAGCTTTGATGCAGCCTGTTTCACGATAGATGCTGCGTCACTATTGATAATGGCGGCAGCCTGGACTCGATTTAGCCCCGTATTGAAGTAGGATTTGAGCTGATCAAGGGCATCTCTGTCGAGATATCGACCAGTAGCATCATAATTCTGGATCAGACTTGTTACTGCGTCTCGCATGCATCAGTCTCCCGATGATTCTTTCTATCACGATATGTTATGGCTCAATCAATACGCATGTTGTAAAACAGGTTGAATGAATGAGCAAAATGTTTCCTATCCTGGCAAACTTGCAACGATTTGCAAGTCAGGCTTGGGAATATCCTTCAGCTTATCACGCAAGGATTGCTCAAATTCGCCTCTGGGCGGAATGCGCCTAGGGGCTTGCTATTAATTTTTGTAAATACTCTATTCCAGTCACTAGATTCCATCGGCGGGGCGATCGATTGGATTTATGTAAATTGTTATACAAAACATGCTGAATCCTATTCCTAGGATGATTCAGGTGTAGCAAAACTGCTTTATCTATGGAGCTTGGTGTACGGTGTGGCGAGTTCAATCCTACATACAGTGACTCAAAATCCTTTTGTAGCTGGATTTTGTGGCTTTAGTATCAAAACCTCGACCATTTGCATGGTAGTCAAAACGACTGCGTTTTAATCTATAGGTTCGAAGCAGCTCAGAAATTAAGGAGTAGTTCATGACGCAAACCCCAGAAGAAGTTCTGAAGAAGATTCAGGATGAAGGCATTCAAATGATCGATTTGAAATTTATTGATATGCCAGGAACGTGGCAGCACCTAACGGTGTATCAAGATCAAATTGATGCAGACAGTTTCACTGATGGCGTACCGTTTGATGGTTCTAGCATTCGAGGATGGAAAGCCATCAATGAATCTGATATGGCAATGGTTCCCGATCCGGCATCAGCCTGGATCGATCCCTTCATGGCAGAGCCTACTCTGAGTTTGATCTGTACGATTCAGGAGCCGCGTACGGGTGAACTATATGAGCGTTGCCCACGGGCGATCGCCTACAAAGCGGTTGATTATCTCAGAGGCACGGGGATCGGCAATACTGCCTATTTTGGACCTGAAGCAGAATTTTTTGTCTTTGACGATGTTCGCTTTGACCAAACTGAAAATAAGAGTTTCTACTATGTCGATACGGTAGAAGGTCGCTGGAATTCGGGCGCAGAAGAAGAAGGAGGCAATAAGGGATATAAGCCCCGCTATAAAGAAGGGTATTTCCCCGTGTCTCCAACAGATACCCTGCAAGATCTTCGCACTGAAATGCTATTGACAATGGCAGCTTGTGGAGTGCCCATCGAGAAGCACCATCACGAAGTAGCAACCGGAGGACAATGCGAATTAGGCTTCCGCTTTGCAGAACTTGTTAAAGCTGCTGATTACTTGATGACGTATAAGTACTGCATCAAGAATGTAGGGAAAAAGCACGGCAAAACTGTGACCTTCATGCCTAAGCCATTGTTTAATGACAATGGGTCGGGGATGCACACCCACCAGTCTATCTGGAATGATGGGGAACCTCTATTTGCTGGCGATCAATATGCGGGGCTCAGTCAAACTGCGCTCTACTACATCGGCGGAATCCTAAAGCATGCTCCAGCCTTGCTTGCGTTTACAAATCCAACCACTAATTCCTACAAGCGATTAGTGCCAGGCTTTGAAGCTCCGGTGAACTTGGCGTATTCTCAGGGCAACCGCTCGGCATCGGTGCGAATTCCATTATCGGGTATGAGTCCTAAGGCAAAGCGTCTTGAGTTTCGTTGTCCAGATGCGACATCCAACCCTTATCTGGCGTTTGCAGCAATGCTCTGTGCGGGGATCGATGGGATTAAAAACCAAATTGATCCGGGTGATCCCCTGGATGTTGATATTTATGATCTCAGCCCTGAAGAGTTGGCCAAGATCCCATCGACTCCTGGTTCTTTGATGGATGCACTCAAAGCATTGGAAGCCGACCATGACTTTCTGACCACGGGAGGTGTATTCACGGAAGACTTCATCGATAACTGGATTACTTACAAACTCGATACAGAAGTGAACCCCATGCGGTTACGGCCTCATCCTTACGAGTTTGCGCTTTACTACGACGTGTAAGTTCAATCCACACATCCTCTAACGTTAAAAGCTTGAAGTAAGGGGCATCTAAGGATGCTCCTTATTATTTTGAAAGACCCGCTAAAGCTGATGCGATGGCTGCAAAAACTACTGCCACCAATATGTTGCGAATTGCTATGGTTGATGATGGAATCGAAACATCCTATTGCAAACTATTAATGGGATCGGTTAATCAAATGGTGTTTCCATTAAGCTAAGATGGGACTTCAGAAATAATTCTGAAATCACCGAATCGTTCAAGCCCGTTAGAATATTTTGCTCACCGTTTCTGAATCTCGTAGGAGCAATCTATGGATGGTTTCTTGGGTTAGTGCGCTTCATGAACCACGTATCAGTCTTATTGGCATCGTCACGGATCACCCTCAAACGTATGTTCACTTGGCTCTGATGCCGTTCAACCAAGGATTTGTAATTCTTTGACATTCTGATGCAAACGGTTCGAACACTAGGTTTTTCAGCGTTGCCGAATATCTAGAGAGATTGAATTCATTTCAGTAAATACAGATTTCTCCGATTTCCTGACTATGGGCTGAGTTCTGTTCTTGCTAAACATGAGATGGCTGAATGACTCACGGATACTTTGATCCTGCTTTACTATATTGCGATCGCCCGAATTGGGGATCAAGCTAGCTAGTCGTATTAGGGGTTGGTTTTATTTGAATTCAACGTCGTTGGATCAAAGCCATGGTATTGCACCGAATCGAGTCCATCTATGCTTCTTCTAAGCCGTCAACGTCAATATTGAGACAATCCTAGTTCCGCACATTCCAATAATTTTATGGTTCAAGCTAAGTCTGCTCCCAAACCGTTCTCTCAATCCACTGATCCCCTTAAGGTTGCCTCTGGGGTTTATGTCACCGTTCATGGACATTTTTACCAACCTCCCCGCGAGAATCCTTATTTAGATGCGATTGAACGCCAACCGAGTGCAGCACCATTCCACGACTGGAATGAACGAGTTCATCACGAATGCTACCGCCCTAACGCGTTTGCGCGAATTTTGAATGATCAGGGGCAGCTTATTAAGATTGTCAACAATTTTGAATATCTCAGTTTCAATATTGGTCCGACATTGATGAGTTGGCTTGAACGGTATGATGTGGAAGCATATCAGCGGATTTTAGAGGCCGACCGCAAGAGTTGTGAGCGACTCAATGGACATGGAAATGCGATCGCCCAAGCCTACAATCACATTATCCTCCCGCTTGCGAATCGGCGTGATAAGCAAACCCAGATTCATTGGGGGGCGGAAGACTTTCGGACTCGATTTGGCCGTGATCCCGAAGGCATGTGGTTGGCAGAAACGGCGATTGATTATCCAACGCTGGACGCATTAGTTGAAGAGGGCATCCGATTTGTAATTTTGGCTCCGTCTCAAGCCCAACGGTGTCGTCCATTTCCTACAGAAGACCATCCCCATCCTGACTGGCTCGAAGTCGGGGGAAGCCAGATTGATCCCATCCGTCCGTATCGCTGCTTCATTCGTGACGGTCATCCTGACCGCGACTACATCGATATCTTTTTCTATGACGGTCCGATTTCGCGAGATATGGGATTCAACGATGTCTTGGCAAGTTCTCAACATTTTGCTGGGCGTATTGGTCAAGCCGTTCGTGGAGATCATCAACTATCTCAGCTTATTTCTGTTGCAACAGACGGAGAAACCTTTGGGCATCACAAAAAGGGCGCTGAAAAGGCCCTCGCTTATGCGCTGACGGGAGAATTTGTCAACCAGGGTTGGACGGTGACGAATTATGCCCACTACTTAAGTCTTAACCCACCATCCTGGGAAGTAGAGTTGAAACCTGTCACTGCCTGGAGCTGTTCTCACGGGGTTGCTCGCTGGCAAGATGATTGTGGCTGCGGCGGCGGGGGGCTGTGGCACCAAAAATGGCGACGTCCGCTGCGCGATGCGCTCGACTGGTTGCGGGATCAGCTGATCCAGATTTATGACGACAAGGGACGAGAGCTGTTCAAAGACCCGTGGGACGCGCGGAATGGATACATTCAGGTCATTCGCGATCGCAGCACTGCGAGTCTCAATGGCTTTTGGAATCAGTATCAAGCACGCAAGCTCAGTACCGTTGAGAAGATTGATGCTCTGAGGCTGCTCGAAATGCAGCGCCATGCCTTGCTGATGTATACCAGCTGTGGCTGGTTTTTTGATGAGCTTTCAAGACCCGAGGGCGTTCAAATTCTCCGATACGCATCTCGCGCCATTGAATTAGCGGGAGATATATCTGGAATACGTCTAGAACCAGAATTCGTAAACTATCTGGCAGTCGCCCCCAGCAACATTGAGCACTTTAAGAATGGCGCAGAAATTTATCGGCAATTGGTTGTCCCGTCTCAAATCAACTTGGGGCAAGTGGCTGCTCACTATGCGATGAGTTCTCTCTTTACGTCGTATGCTCGTGAGCACCGAGTGTATTGCTACGTCGCACGGCAGCTTGATTACCAAATCCAGCAAATCGGTTCTCTCAAACTAGCAGTAGGGCAAATTCATCTCACGTCTGAAATGACCCGAGAACGAGCGAATTTGGTCTTTGCAGTGCTTCATTTAGGGGGATGGGATTTTCACTGCTGCATTCAGCCCTTTTCAGGGCGACGGACGTATAGCCAGATTAAGGAAAAATTGTTCCAGGCTCTTAATCAGGCAAGTGCAGCCCATATGATTCTAACGATGAGCCGCATTTTAGGGGATCAATCCTATGGGTTGCAAGATTTGTTTGCAGAAGAGCGCCACCGGATTATGCGCATGTTGAGCGTAGAAACCCTCACCCGTTTAGACCAGCTTTATACTCAGGTCTATCGTGATAATTATGGCGTCTTGATGGCATTTCACCGAGATCACTTAGAGGTTCCGCAAGAGCTTCAAGTCGCAGCGGAGATTGCAATCAGTCATCGGGCTAATCTGATTATTCAGTCTCTTGAGCGGGGAATGGGCGATCTGAGCATCGTTAATTTGGAATCGTGTCTAAATTATTTAGCAGATTTGGAGGCGATCGCCACAGAAGCCGACTCCCTTCAGTGTCAGCTTAAGCTGCCCCACGCCAAGCAAACCTTAGAAAGGCTGATTTTGCGATCGCTCTGGCATGTTCTCGGAGAATTGAATCTAGAAACTGTAGAAAATCACGTGCACTGGATTAGGCGAGTCATCGACGTGGGCGATCGCCTACACTTGGGACTGTCCCTCGATCGAGCGCAAGAACTCTTTATCAAACATCTCAACGAACAAACATTGCCACAAATTTTAGTGTGGAAACAGCAAAAAGTGAGTGCTGATTTCGATCCGGAGATGTCGCTAGAACTCAATCGACTCCGCCAGATTTTGCAGCTAGGAGAGACGCTAGTGGTCGATGTAGGCAATTGGCTCGACCAGATATCCTAATTTGCGACAGCTTCCAACCCCTCAGACCACCGATGAATAAACGCGTCTCGTTCTGCATCGCTGTAAAAGTGAGTTGCATACTGAGAGGCATAAATTGGACGACAAATTCGCTTGGGGATCTTAATCGTTTCTTTGAGGGTTTTATAGAGGTCTGCAAATTCCTTCTTGTCTCGCTGGTTGACCGAAATCAGTGAAAGGGGCTGATCAAGCTGAAGAAACTCAGCCAAAACCTGACTACCGCATCGGTTTAGATCTTCTAAACGCAGGAGAAGAAGTTCAATGTTACCCTGCCGAATAACCTGATAGCCCATTTCTGGAGAAAAGGGGTGAGCAAAAATATCGATACCAAAGGTGGCGTTGAGTTCTCGATCAAACCAGGTACACACTCGATTCGATGATTCATCAAATCGCTTTAACTGACGGCGAATCTTTTTCATTATTTCCTCTAGAACGAGATGATTGTCATCGCCTAGACTTTTTGAAAGTCGATCTGACTGGGCTTCGAAGAAGGATGAAATGAGTAGGGCAATCGGTTCACGAGTTAGCGTGATAATTCGTAGCGGAACACGATCAGTGCTTAGATTGTCAATCTTATGCCTCAGAGATTTGCTGATGGCAAGGCATTCAGCGATGTAACGAGAACGAGGAAATTGCTGGCGTTTTGCCTCATATCGCTGGATGCCTGCATCAGAAAGACTATGAACTTGATAAATCGGGTTAGGTAAGGCAGACTGCCGAAGCGATTTACGGACAGTGGACGATCCGACTTTTCCAAACTGATAGATCAGGACCGGAGGATATTTCTTAAAATCGTGACGATTAATTTCAAGGCTAAGAAGATAGGAAAAGAAGGTAGGTGGTAACACCTCGTGAGTGATTTTCTGAAACACAGCCAATCCCTAGCTCAGCTTGGTTAAAACATTGTGCTTATCATATGCAGGAATGCCTCACCAAGACCACTCATCTCAATAGAGATCCGTGACGGGTTGCCATGATGATGCGAATCGGAATCATTTCAGCCAGTTATAGCAAAAGGCGGAAGGCAGAAATTAAGGCGAAAGGCAGGAGAGAAATACCCGTTGTTGTGTTGATTCAGTCATTCGGGTTGTCTTAACGCGAGAGCGTAAGGCCATAGCACTATAAGCAGAAAGGAGCCAGACGGATCATCGTCTAGCTCCCAAGCTTAGCCAAATTGGGTAAAAAGCTGAATCACGCAAGAATCAGACTGCGCCCAAGGCTATACCTTATTAAGATTGATACCAGCCTCTTTAGCCATGGCTGCGATGCCCTTGGTGTTTAAGGTTTTAATTGCCTTAGTCGACAAACGCAATGTCACCCATCGCTTTCCTTGAGGCCACCAGACTCGCTTCGTCTGGATATTGGCGTGCTGCAATTTCTTTGTCCGACGGTGAGAGTGAGACACTGCGTAGGCGTTATTTGCCTTTTTGCCACTCAGTTGACACTTACGAGCCATAGCAATTTACCAGGTTGAGCTTTCTAAAAATAGCACAGTCTATGATTATAGACGAAACGTGAGTAGATTTGAACAGCAGCATAGTCTTCGTGTCGGCTCTACTGATCCGTCAGCTCAGTTAATACCTGATTCGACCGCTCGACAAAAGCTTTCATATCATTCGCGGTAAAGCTCTTTTGAGCCATGAGCGCGAGATCGTAGATATGATTGCAGAGCATCATTGCAAGTTTTGCGGATGGAGACTCGCCCCCGCCCACAACGATCGCCCCCTGATTGAGCTCTAGTAAATTTTGAACCAGCGGATGAGAGGTGTTGACTAATAGAATGTGCTCGTCAGGAAATTCGGCAGACTGTTGCTGAAGCATCGCAGTCATATCGCGGAGACGGCGCATCGCTTCTGGTAATAACACGATGGCGGGAGGTGTTGAGGCATCATCCGATTTTAGAGACTCGGCGCGGATATTGACTGTTGGTTTATTGAGCGCCTTCTCAAACAGTTCTTTAATCTGGTCACTCCGAGTTTTATTTGTGGCTGGATCGACAATTTCTTTGTCTTGGTCTTTATTGACGAGTGTGTCGTCAAGCTCAGCATCCACCCGTGAAAATCGAACATCGGCATATTCCCGTTCTAGGAAGCTCACGAAATGCGTATCAATGAACGAATCCATGTAGAGCACTTCTAAGCCCTGGTTTTTGAATAACTCTACATAGGTCGCCTGGGCGGATGGCTCTGTGCAGTAAAAAATTCGGTTTTCATGGCGTTCTTGATTGCGCTCTAGATACTCGCTGAGCGTCGTATAGTAGAATCCATTCTCATCTTTTGCGTTGGATGCGTCGGAGGTTACTGTTTCCCATGCATCTCCCTCATCAGATTGCACTTCAACGGCAGCGGCCTCGTCGGTTTTGCCAAGATTGGCAGTTGTGCGGAAGATGAGAATGTCTTCGACCTGTTTTTTGAACTTGTCGTCGTTGAGAGAGCCAAATTTGACGAACGTTCCCAGGTCTTGCCAGCACTGGATATATTTAGCGCGATCGTCGCGGTACAGCTCTTTGAGGCGATCGCCCACTTTCTTCGCAATATAGTCAGCAATTTTGCGAACCGTGCGGTCGTTCTGCAAAAAGCTACGAGACACGTTGAGAGGAATGTCAACGCTATCGATTACGCCTCGTAAGGGCAATAAAAAGCGAGGAATGACCTCTTCGCAGTTATCACTGACAAAGACCTGATTGCAAAACAGCTTGATGTGCCCTTTGGTCACGTCGATGTCGGGTTTGAGCTTTGGAAAGTAAAGAATGCCGTTGACGACAAATGGATAATCGGTGTTTAAGTGCACCCACAGAAGCGGATCTTCTTGAAACGGATAGAGATAGCGATAGAACTCTAAATAGTCGTCATCGCTTAAGCTACTGGGCGACTCTTTCCACGGCGCTTTCTGCCGATTGATTTGCTCCCCATCTAGCTTGATGGGATAGGGCATGAAGTCGCAGTAGGTGCGTACGAGCTGCTTGATGCGCTCAGGCTCTAGATAGTCGAGTTCCTCATCTTGCAGCGTCAGGGTTACGGTGGTGCCGCGATCGCCCCGAGTCGATTCGCTCAGTGCAAATTGAGTCGTGCCATCACAGCTCCAGTGCACAGCTTGGGCGTCGTCTTTATAGGACAGCGTGTCGATATCGACCTGTGTTGCCACCATAAATGACGAGTAAAAGCCAAGCCCAAAGTGTCCAATGATGGGATCGTTGGCATTGCCTTGATATTTCTGGACAAACTCTTCCGCACTGGAAAACGCGACTTGGTTGATATAACGCTTAACCTCATCGGCTGTCATGCCGATACCGTTGTCAGAGACAGACAGCGTCTTATTCTCTTTGTCTATAGAAATATTAATCTCAGGATCACTCATCTCCCCAGAGAAATCGCCAGAGCGAGACACCATGCTGAGCTTTTTAATCGCATCAACGGCGTTAGAAATCAGTTCTCGCAGGAAAATTTCGTGATCTGAATAGAGCCACTTCTTGATAATCGGAAAAATGTTCTCAGTATGAATACTGATGTTGCCCTGTTCTAGAATCGTCGTCATAAGCTTTTTGGGTGCTGATAGACAGATGTAGAAATGATGTGGGGCGTGCCCTTAATTCTTAATAGTGAGCGATCGCTTCTATTCTAATCAGTAGGCGTTCCCGACTGATGAGTTCGGATTTCCCTACCTAACTAAATATAGGTTTAAAGCCAGTTTCCGTAGACATTATCGGATTTTTTACTTTCTCACTTTACCTTCAAACGTAAGGTGAATCGCGCTGATTTGTGCTGTGGCGATTTCACAATGATGCAAGTCCGTCAAACGGATTCCAGTTGAACTGCCTACGGCGCGCTGAGCGATTTGATTCTGAATCCCAAAAAGTATGAGCTGAGATGGACGTCTCAAAGGAGGGCCTATCGTGAAATTACAATTAGCCGATAAGGTGATCATCATCACCGATGGCGAAACCGCAATTGGTGCAGACATTGCTCAAGCGATGGCACGCCAAGGTGCCAAAGTCGTCGTTGGCGGCTCGGCTCAGAGTTTGGCAGGGAGTGTTGTTCATACGATTTGTGAGCAAGGCATGCATGCCACTCTTTATGACGGCGATCTGACCCAGGAAGCCCACGCACTCAACTGTGTCCAAACTGCAGTTGACCAGTATGGGCATCTCGATATGCTGCTTACCAGCATTGAAGCTTATCCGTCAGTCATGTTGACAGAAGGAAGCCCGCTCGCCAATGCGGAGTGGACTCACACCATCTTGCGATCAACGTTTCTCATCAGCCATTACGCGCTGCCTTATTTGCGGCGGACATCTGGCAGCCTGCTAACGGTCTATTCAGAGCTTTGCACCGTTGCGTTTTTGCACCATGCGCCCCACGAAGTGGCCATGAAAGCTTGGCTGAATGGCTTAGTTCAAGGGTTTGCCAGGGAACATGAAGATGCAGGAGTTCGCGCAAACTTTATCTGCTCGCGGTTTCCTAGCGTTGCTTGGACTGCTCAAGAGGCAGAGTATCGAGGTCGCATCGAAGAGGCGATCGCCTCTGACCTTGGAATCAACCCTCAAGATGTCACCAATCTTTGCCAGTTTCTAGCGTCCGATACGGCACATTATGTAACTGGCGCAGTCTATACCATTCGAGACGACATTAGCGCGTCACTGGGTCAGTTTATCCCGTGTCATAGCAGTATTCCTCAAGACATTCATCAATGGCTAGCCCCTGCCTAGATTGGGAGAGTGCTGGTTGCTGGTCGCCTCAAAAAATGCCCATTCTCGATTTTAGATTTTAGATTTTGGATTCACAGCCATAGATGCTGGAAGGATTCCAGTCTCGCATCTGTAGTGTCTATTTAGAGAAATGGGATGAGGCGTTGTCTAACGCACAGGTGCTTTCTAGTTCAGAGATAGCGCCTGGAAACTCCCCCATAACGTGCATCGATACACGGATTCAGAAAAATTTACACGCTCAAGCTCACCGGTCAGTTCACTATCACTATGTTCAAAGTCAAAAGGAGATCATCCATGAAACTCAAACTAGCTGCATCGATTCTTGCCCTTGGGCTGTTTACTCTATTGGGTGCGTGTCAGTCAGGTAGTGAAAGCGAATTTCCTAGCGAAACTGAGCCAGGAGTCGATTCGGAAGCTCCGACTACGGAAGAAACTATACCTTCAGATGACATGTCATCCCCTGAGGTGACCGACGAATTGCCACCGCCTGATGCACCTGAGGGAATGCCTGAATCTGATGCACCTGAGGGAATGCCCGAATCTGATGCACCTGAGGGAATGCCCGATCCAGACAACCCTCAAGAGCCTCAGGTGACTCCTGAAGGATAACGGCTAAATTCTGGAAAAGATAGACGCCGCTGAGCCTCCTCTTAATTGGGGAGGCTCAGCAGGCAAAAGAGTCTGTGAGACGTAAAGGCATTTATTGCTTTGAAGCGTGAATTTTTCCGTGCTCTGCGTTGTAGGTCGCCAGTCTAAAATCTTTCCGCTTAGGGTTGGATTCTTAATGCAAAGCCAATATGATTGACTACGTCTAGGCTTGCAAAATCAGGCTTCCAGTAATCCAAGAGGCGGAGTGGAGCATGAGAGTTTTATTGGTGGAGGATGATGAGCGCATCACCGACGCCTTGGCAGAAGACTTAACCGATCAGTATTACATCGTTGAAATTGCTCACGATGGTGAAACTGCTTGGGATTTAATCGAGGCGTTTAGCTATGATCTCATTCTGCTAGATATCATGCTGCCCCAAGTCGATGGCATTACCCTCTGTAAGCGAATCCGAGCGGCGGGATATGGAATCCCCGTGTTGATGTTGACGGCACGAGACACCGTAGACGATCGCGTGCTTGGTTTAGATGCAGGAGCTGATGATTACGTAGTCAAGCCATTTGATTTAAAGGAATTATCAGCCCGGATTCGGGCGTTACTACGGCGAGGCACCGACGTATTGCCCCCGGTTCTAAGCTGGGGAAGTTTGCGCCTTGACCCTAGCACCTGCGAGGTTTCGTATGGCGATCGCCCTCTTCAACTCAGTCCTAAAGAATATAGCCTACTAGAGTTTTTCTTGAGACATGGTCGTCGTGTCTTTAGTCGTGCTCAGATTCTGGAGCATCTTTGGTCGTTTGAAGAATTGCCCGAAGAAACGACTGTTAAGGCACATATTCGGGGGTTGCGACAGAAATTGGAGTCGGTTGGGGCTCCTAATTTGATCGAAACCGTCTATGGCTTAGGGTATCGTCTTAAGCCTGAGCCATAAGAGAGTTTGATAATGCCCGACACCCATAACAGTGCAATGTTCCGAAACTTGCGCAATCGCTTGTTATTTTCCCAGTTGACGGTGATGGCAGCCATCCTTGCCGTATTTGGAACGGGGGTTTACGGTTTCTTTATCCGGAGCTTGCATCGTCAGCTCGATAAGAAGCTGCTCACCCTGGCTCAGTCAGCGACACCTGTGCTTGCCGAGATCGAGTCAAACGGGGATGAGTATTTAGATGGCGTCAACGAGGTGCCGTGGCGTGATATTTTTAATCGCGATCGCCAAAGCCTGGAATGGTTTGATGCAAATGGTCGTCTGCTTGCCCATCGAGGCACGATCGAGTTAACTCCATCTCCAAAGATTGGCGCTCATATGCTGCTGACAACCTCGACTGAGCAAACTCATGTGAGAGCGTATACGGTGTCAGTATTTCAAGATAGCCCAGGGGTAGCTCAGCCGATTTTAGAAGGCTATGTGCGGGCAAGCCAATCGGTGCAAGATATCGAAACGGTGCAGACGCAACTGATTTGGGGACTTGGTATGGGTGGAGCGATCGCCCTTGTAGGGGTAGGGGTCGGAGGGCTTTGGCTCACTCGACGATCGTTAGAACCTGTCGAAACCAGCTTTGAGCAGCTCAAGCAATTTACAGCAGATGCATCCCACGAGCTGCGAAGCCCATTGACGGCCATCAAGACCTCCGTTGATGTGATTCGCAATCACCCAGAGCGCATTCATCCAAAAGATGCACGAAAACTGACCGCGATCGCCAGCGCCACCAACCAAATGAGCCAGCTTGCCGATGATTTACTATTTTTAGCTCGTGCCGATGTGCCCGGGGTCGCTGAGATTCAACAAAACCCAATTCTGCTACCTGAGGTGTTACACGATGTCGTCGAACTGTTAGACCCCTCTGCCCATGCCAAGTCAATAGCGCTGACCTGCCAGTGTCGCCTGAAAGCCATCACTCTCGGCGATCGGGGACAACTCTATCGACTGTTCTCAAATCTGGTTCATAACGCCATTCAATATACGCCAGAAGGCGGCAAGATCATGGTCACGCTAAGCCAAGTCAATTCTCGAACTGCCTTGATTCAGGTAGAAGACACAGGCATTGGCATTGCGAAAGACCAATTGCGGTTTATTTTTGATCGCTTTTGGAGGGCTGACCGAGCGCGATCGCGACGACACGGGGGCACAGGGTTGGGGCTTGCAATTGCTCAGGCGATCGCCCAACGGCATGGCGGCAAGATCAATGTTCATAGCCAATTGGGCAATGGCAGCTGTTTTCAGGTGCGACTACCGATCAGTTCAGGAATCGAGCCAAAACCTAAAGAGATTCTTGAATAGCAGACATACAGAGCGCGCGTCCTCCTATAGTGGAGTCTGGTTTTTGTAACCTCTGGCTAGCGGGCGATCGCATCCTAGCTCAGTGCATTTAAGGAAGTCTGCTCTCCATCACACGATTGATTTGAAGATAGTGGAGGTTTCTTGTGATGAACCCAATAGTGTGCACGTCTGCCGTCAGCGTTTCGAATAGTGCTGAACATATTGTGTCCTGATTAAGAAACCAATTGAAGGAGATAGAGGAGGACAAATACCATGACTTCTAATCAACTTAAGCATTTTGCAGCACTCACATTTCGCATTCTCGTCTTAGTGGCGATCGCCCCTTTCATCATCGAATTTGTCGCCTCTTTACCGTAGTTCATTGATTGGTTTACCATTAGGTATAAGGTCATGAACAACGTCCATCTTTTTCCTGCCTATCTCTTGCTCTATGGCACTTGCAGCCCAGCGGCTAACCCTTCAAGAATTTTTGGCGCTTCCCAACATTGAAGAGTCGCCAGCGTGGGAATTTCTAGGTGGAATTGCCACTCAAAAACCCATGCCAACGCTTTATCACAGCCGCCTACAGAAACGGCTAGTTTCGGCAGTTGATGTACTGGAAAGCCCTTATGAAGCTTTTCCTGAGCTGCGATGTGTGCTGAGCCAACATTCAGTGGTGCCAGATGTAGTGATCGTGCGTGGCGATCGCCTGCCATCAAGCAATGAACCGCTACACGGCACACCCGATTGGATGATTGAAATCTTATCGCCTGACCAAAGCACCACCAAGGTGATTGCGAAAATTCAAGCCTGTTTGCACGAGGGTACGCAATTGGGCTGGCTGATTGATGTTGAAGAGCAAACCATCATGGTCTTGTGGCGTGATACAGGTTCTGCACAGGCAATGCCATTAGCTTTGCTAACCGACCAGGCTCCTTTACCAGTCTTACAAGACATCCCGTGGGACGTGACGGTGGAAACGATCTTGAGCTGGTGTTGAACGGTACGGGGCGATCGCCCCTATTGACATCTTAGATCCCCGGCTTCTGCTACGCTTCCCAAACGTTGCCTGTTCTCACCGACCCAGAAGCCGGGGATCTTCCTACGCCGGACTGACTATTCAGCGATCGCCCCTATTGTTTAGAGTCAAGACGAAAAATTGCTTCTCTTACCATAAGACTTGAGCAGGATACTGTGATACGAATTGATCCCGGCTCACTAAAGGAATCTGCTCAATGATTGCTTGAGCGATTAACAACCGATCAAACGGATCGTTATGATGCAGTGGCAAGTCATCTAATGCTAAAACGTGCTCTAACGACACGAGAATCACTTCAAGCTGGTTGAATTGCTGCTGAGTATGAATCAGTTCTGCAAGAGGAAGGGAAAGGCTGAGTTTGCCTAACTGTCGCTTAATTTGAATTTCCCACACGCTAACAACACTGAGTAAAAGCTGATTCTCAGGAGCTGACAATAGATCCATCGCATGAGGCGAAAGACGTTGCGGTTCGCTATCCCACCAAATAAAAGTGTGGGTATCCATTAGTAGCCTCATGGATTGGACATCCAGAAGTTTTCAGGCAATGGGGCATCGAAGTCATGACTTACCCAAATGCTGCCCTTATGCAGACCTGGGACTTTGGAAGAGGATGAAGCCGAGATTGGAGTCAACCGAGCGACTGGCCGATCGCCCTGGGTCAAAATAACTTCTGTCCCGCTAGACACCAGTGATAACAACTCACTTAAGTTAGTCTCTGAAGTGGTAACGTCTACTTTGCGGGTCGGCATTGATATTAGGGTGCTAAGGATATTGCTAGAGTAGCGTATTCTTTCGCCATATTTGAGGCGTGGGCTAGCCTGTGCGAGGAAGGCGATCGCCCCTATTGACATCTTAGATCCCCTTAGATCCCCGGCTTCTGCTACGCTTCCCAAACGTTGCCTGTTCGCACCGACCCAGAAGCCGGGGATCTTCCCGCGCTAGACTGACTATTCAGCGATCGCCCGTCGTTTGCTGGCGTTGAGTACAGAGGGCGATCGCCCTCACCCATAGAGCTTAGAATCTAAATTCTCAGGATCTGAACCCCAACACACTCAAAACTCAAAACTCACCCCCTCATCACCCCATCCACTCACCCCCTCATCACCCCATCCACTCATCCACTCATCCACCCATCCCTCCCCCCTGTCCCCAATCCAAAATCCAAAATCTAAACTCCAAAATCCCAACTCACCCTCTTCTTCCAAAATCCAAAATCTGCAATCTAAAATCCCAACTCACCCATTCACTGATCACTACTCACCTCCCCAACTTACCCACCCCCTCACTCTCTCCCATAACCTCACTTGCTCACTCCCGACGCCATCACACACCCGCCGCTCATCATCACTCAAATTAGGATTGGTTCTCAAATAATCGCTAAGCCATGCGCAGCCCTTTGCCATCAAATCATCCAGATCAAAGTTCCACAGCTTCACCGTGCCGTCGTAACTCGCCGAGGCAATCGTCTCTCCATCCGGGCTGAAACTCACGCTCAAGACAATCCCGCTATGGCCTTCTAAGGTTTGCAATTCCTCCTGAAGCAACCTAGGATCGCTTCGTGGTCATTGGGAATATCATCATGGGCGATCGCCCCTCCCGTTGAGATTTGCAGGGAACGGGCGATCGCACTACTGACATTTGGCATCCCCGCCTTGGATTAATCGCTCAAGCCCATGATGCGTTTTGTGAGAATTTGCATCACTTCATTGGGATTCACGGTGGGAATGGGTTTTGACCATTCGTAGGGCTGAGCGTAGTTGAGCTGATACATCTGCATGATGTGGTGGTTTACTGCTTTGAGCGAACCGACAGCAATCACGCGCAGTACTTCTCGGTCGTCGTTGTTGCATGAGGATGGGTCAAACCGCTCCGGCGGTTCGTTAGGATTTACCATGATGAAACACTCCTTTTGGGTAGTTGAAGGAGCGCTCAAACGATGAAGCCACCCGACTAAGAGGCATCACGAATTGGGATGGCTACAGGAGTGTGGTAAAACAATCCATAGCCTTCGATTCTGCTTGCACAGGGTCGACGGTTAGTCTCCCGGCACGTGTCGTCAGCACTGCTGGGGGACGCTGCTCATGTTTGAGCGCTTGATAGCCGAGAATACCGCACGTTGCTAGTAAAAACAACCGTATTAGTGAATTTCTTTGTGAAGGTCAGATCCCCGGCTTCTCAATCGAGGCGTTTGGGAATAGTCACAGGGCTTAAGGCAGAAGCCGGGAATCTAAGATTATCTCTTTACGCATCAAACCATCATGTCTCGATCAAAACGCTGCCTCAAGCCTCAGTATTGCTATCACATTACTGTCCGTTGCAACAATCGAGAATTTCGCCTGACCCGCTTTGAATGTCGTGAACTGTTATTGAAGGCGATTCAACATTGTCGCGAAAAATATGGATTCAAACTCTATGCACTGTGCATCATGAGCAATCATGTCCATTATTTACTAGAGCCGAAGGAACCAGAAGACCTGCCCAAGATTATGCATTGGCTCAATTGGTATACAGCAATGTGCTTCAACAAAATAATGCATCGCACTGGGCACTTTTGGGAAAAGCGCTACCACAGCACAGGCTTTCCGAATACTGACAAGCGGCGGGCATTAAACACGCTGCGATACATCCACGGCAACCCCAAAGCAGCGAATATGCAGCAGGGTTGGTTTTATGATTTCAGTAACTATGGAATGTATGACCGTTTGACGAATGACGGCATTACTCAATGGCATCCGGCGTTTTTGATGTTGGGAAAAACGCTAGAAATCTGTGCGGCGGCCTATCGAAAGTTTTGTAAGGGATACAAGCCACAGCCCAAACCCGAACGTAAGAGCCACTGGGGCAGCAAATTATTGGCGGGGCTCAAAATCAAGAAGAAATCTCAGAAGACCAGCCCTGGACAGATGGATCTTTGGGAGCAGTGGGAAACTCAGATGGATGAAGCCCACGCAATCACGGAGAAGTTTTTAAGAGCGAATAGCTACAACCCGGAGTACGCAATTGCTCAGATAATTGCTCAGATACCGAAACGCGATCGGTGCCAGGTATCGGAATGCCAGGACGCTGATTCTTCGTAGATTTTGGGCCCTGAAACAAAACTTTTGAAAAATCTGAACGCTCTATGACTTACACTTTACAAGTCTGGATGCGAGAGAAGAGAAACGACGGCCACCGCAAACGAGCCCACCCACAAACACCCAAACACATGAATGGTAGGTGCCCGCTTGGTGCTGAGGTGCCTAAAGTTACATCTGGAGGTGCAATCCACCGATTGTTTACTCGCCATCCGACGCGATCGCCAAACTTCTCGAACGCTTCTTTATAATACTTTCCATCTGGAATGCCGCCGCATTCTAGATAAATTTCTTTTTGCACACTAAAGCCAAACCGCCCTCGGCTGTAATGCACCCATAGGCGATCGATGGTCTTTAAATCTGAACACGGGAAGTTCAGTAGATCATCTGAACTGACTTCATACCACGCATCCTTGCCTATAGCTTTGAGCATCAGGTCTGCTGTTTTCTGGTCGGCTTCTTTCCACTCCCCTGCTTTTAATAAATCTCTTAATTCCTGATAGTCAACTCCCTTTTCCGATTCCAAAGGGATGTCTTCAGAAGGCCAATCAGAAGATGGGGAGGTAGATTTTGCCGCAGGCTGTTGGAGCGAAGCATTCCCTCGACTTGATTGTACGGTTCTCGTAGGAGATTGAGCAGGAGTGTTCCGTTCAATAATGGGTGCAATATCCTCATCCCGCAGCTTCAGAATACGCTGGTAGTCTTTCAGTTCTCGCTCAGTATCATATGAAAACGGATACTCAAACTCGATCACTTCCTGATAAGCTTCCTCAAACTCTTCGAGACTCTCGTGACGTTCTCGGAACGGTTGCACAACCTCCCCAATAATGGCTGTAGCGCGTTCTTCTGAAATGTTCCACATATCGCGCTGTCTTTTGAGGATGCGGTTTGCCGTAGGGCTAATGTTTCCATCTGCTCGCAGGTTTTTCTGCACGAGTTTGCGAAACCGCAGCTCATTATCAATCAAGGCTTTTGCTAAAACAATCTCTCGCCCTTCGCGGGCCGCATAAATCTGGGGAGACATCGCCGCCGCCGCAGTCTTCAGCTTGTCGCGCACATAGTTGTGGAGATGTCCGGCGCGGATGAGTTCTTGGTCATTGAGCGCAGCGGCTCCAGTTTTTAGCCCTTCGACCAGATAGCGAGTGTAGACCGAGAGTTCTTCGCCCTCCTGCTCTAGAGCATACTGTGTCGATGTGGCAGCAGTGAGAACTGCGCGACCTTCGCCTCCGAGCTGCTGTTCTACATTGACCGTTTGGTCGTCCATTGCCAAAACGCCATCCGGAAATGCTCCGCTAAAGCAGCAATCCAAAATAGCAACCTGCCGACGAGAATGGCAGCGGCTCATTTGACGCCGCACAACGCTAGCTTCAACGGCTGTCCCCGGATTGAGAGAACCGTTATCAAACTTTTCGGTTTCGCGAGTGGTGAAGAAGAAATCGCCATGCTCATCAGTCACGCCGTGCCCGGTGAAATATAGCAGCAGCAAATCTTGAGGGCTGCATTTGTGAAACACCTCTCCGATAACACGCTGCATTTCGCTGACAGTAGGATTCGTTAGAGCCATCACATGCTCAGGATTGAAGCCACCAATCGCAGGATTAGTCAAAATCTCGCGCAGAGCTATCACACCATTAGGCGGGCAGTGCAGCGGCTTAAACCCTGATGCACATTCTGAAACGCCAATGAGTAGTGCAAACTTGTTTCCTTCAGTCACGGTGCTAGTTAGATTTCTGATCGCTTGTCATTGCGTTAGCGGCTTTCACTAACTTATCCAATGCCGTATCGAAATCTTCCGGGCGAACGCCATTCATACTAACTCGTTTTTTCTGCCCATCGACTTCAATCTCAAAATTAATGGGCGTCCCCGGAAGCCGTTGCCGAATGACGCTAAAGAGCTTGACCAGATTGCTAGGAGTCACCTCAGTAAACAGCAAATCTTTCAGCCATGCTGCGCCCATGCCACCATCTGGAGCGTCCGGATCGGCAATACGTTCGATTTTCTCAATATCCGGAAGCTGTCGCAAAGCACGATAAAGATTCTGCGTTTGCTGCTCTTGAATTTCTGGAGGCAGATCCGCAGCAGCACTGCGCCAATCAAGGGTGAGTTTGAGCGTTTGAGAGGCTGTCATGGAATAAGTTAGCTCTGGAGTGTTAACAGATTTTCTATGTCCACAAGTTTAACCTCCCCTATGCTTTGGATACCTCATCTTGAATCCACAGATGATTGCAGGAATATGATGATGTTTCGTATGAACGAGTAAACATCACGATGGTTAGAGTCCGTAGGATAAAGGCGATCGCCCCTATAATCATTATCATTTCGGAATGCCGTGGTAGTTTGCGGGAATAGGAATTAATTCCAACACGTAGGGACGTATGCCCCTACGGTGGTTTCTGGTTTTTTGGCAGTGCGATCGCCCCAACATAAATGGTTGTCTACACCAATATTGTCGTCATGTCTGCACAAGCTGTTGTTACTACCGCAACTGTTGATCCTAACGCCCACTTCTGCAATCATCACTCCCACACAAGTTGATCGTGACTCCTACACATGGTGTCGTCACTCATTATGAAGCTGCGGTCACTTACGGTAAAGCTGTGGTCACTTACGGTAAAAGAACTGTAAAGTTGATGGGTGCAGTCATTGCACTAGAAGCATGATGCACAATAGGTTTCAGCCACTTCGTGAGTCTGCCGCTATCAATGAATAACGTCTCCGTATCCGGCACCTCAGCATAACTACCTGTCTTCAGCGAAAGACTCGATAAAATCTTACGCGGATTTCCTCAACCGCCCTGAATACCTCATCAGCCATGCTGGTCTGATAATCCTTTATCAAGGACTAAGTTGATGAGCAGAAAGAAACGGAACTCTCGCATTCTCGAAAACGCTGAACTCCGCATCGCTGGATTGAAGGCAATTGATCCCAAGATGAATATGGATGAAGTGCGCAATATTGCCAACTTCACGGCTCAGGTTGATCAGCTTCGCATCAAGATTGATGCTTACAACACGGCTTTAGTCTCTATCGACTCCGCCAGTGCAGAAATCAAAACACTGGAGAAAAATTTAGGCGATTTAGCTGACCAGATGTTGACGGCAGTGGCGTTTAAATACGGCAAAGACAGCCGTGAATATGAGATGGCGGGTGGGGTGCGGAAAAGCGAGCGCATTCGCCGCAGTTCTGTCAGCCGGTTGAAGGCGCGACCCGATGATTCATCCAGTGAAAGTAATCCTCAAACGGCATGAGTGTATGGAGGGGGCGATCACGACGCAAGCAATGGGAAGTCCGCGAATGCGGACTTTGTTTGTGTAGTTGCAACTTTAGTCGCCAGACCCTTTCAAACGTCCACGTAGGCTTTGTCTGTTTAGTTTTAACCTGATATATAGCAATCCCAGATGGGTTGTGAGCGGTGGGGCGGGCGGCGCCCGCCCCACCGCTCACACACAAACCTAAGCTCGTAGGGCTATAACGTTCAAGACCAAAGAAAAGTGAGCAGTTTGAACAGATTGCGAGGTCTAAAATTACCTTTAGCTGCTAGGATTCAATTGCTCTGATTAGTTCTCAATCACAGCGCTTAATTGTTGGCGCAATTCTAGATTGATACTCAGGCTTTACCATTCCAGGAGTGTGATAGTGGTCAAAAACGTTATTTTTATCGGATTGCTCATTTTTGTGCCAATGTCGTTCTTGGCTCATTTCCTAGAATGGGGGGCGCTTGCCATCTTTATATTGGCGGGGATTGGGATTATCCCTCTAGCCGCATGGATGGGAACTGCAACCGAGGAAATTGCAGTGGTTTCGGGGCCAACCTTGGGAGGCTTGCTCAATGCCACATTTGGCAACGCAACCGAGCTGATTATTGCGCTGATTGCGCTGCGGGCAGGGCTCGTGAATGTCGTGAAGGCGAGTATAACGGGGTCCATTATGGGCAATCTTCTGCTCGTGCTAGGACTCTCTATGTTTTTGGGCGGTATTCGCTTTAAAGAACAGCAGTTTCAGCCAGTTGTGGCGCGCGTTAATGCCTCGTCGATGAATTTAGCTGTGATTGCGATTTTACTGCCAACGGCTGTGAACTACACCTCTGACGGCATTAGCGAAGACACGATTCAAGGATTGTCTGTCGCCGTTGCGGTGGTGCTGATCCTGGTATATGGTCTAACACTACTGTTTTCTATGAAGACCCATAGCTATCTCTGTGAGGTTGGGACGGCAGAGCATGAAATAGATGATTCTGGCAAATCAGAAATGCACAAAGACCACAAGCCCTATCAGCCTAATCTTCCTTTGTGGATTGGTGTGCTACTGGGTGCGACGGTGCTAGTCGCAATTGAATCAGAATTGCTTGTAGAAACCCTGGAAGAAGCAACCGAGATGCTGGGGTTAACGCGACTCTTTACTGGTGTGATTTTGTTGCCGATCATCGGCAATGCGGCAGAGCACGCCACTGCTGTCACGGTGGCGATGAAAAATAAGATGGATTTGTCGTTTAGTGTCGCAGTCGGCTCGACGCTACAAATCGCGTTGTTCGTTGCGCCTATCCTGGTCTTGGTGGGGTGGGCGATTGGGCAACCGATGGACTTAGACTTTAACCCGTTTGAGTTGGTTGGCGTGGCGGTCGCTGTATTCATCGCTAATTCGGTTAGCTATGATGGGCGCTCAAATTGGCTAGAAGGGATCTTGCTGTTGGCGACTTATATCATCATTGGCTTGGCGTTTTATTTCCATCCTGCGATCGCCGGAATTGGCTAAACGACGCGATTTTGATGAATGCATTCGGCATACCAGTGGGCGCTGGCCTTTGGGATTCTCTGCTGGGTGGAGTAATCAACATAGGTGATTCCAAATCGGCGATCGTAGCCCCAGGCCCACTCAAAGTTGTCTAGGAAACTCCAAACAAAGTATCCCGTTAACGGATAACCCTCGCTGACTGCCCGATGCGCGGCCCGCAGATATTCTCGAAGATAAAGAATGCGATCGCTGTCGATGACCTCTCCCTGCTCATTCACCTCATCTTGAGCCGCGCACCCATTCTCGCTGATAAACATGGCTAAGTCGGTCTGCCCCAACGTCTCGCTGATATGACGAATGCCCCAATAGAGCGCATCAGGCGTAATGTGCAGCCAGGGCATGTGTAATCGCGGATAGCCCTTCGCAAATGGAACGATGTCATACCCCTGCTCGTTTGCCGCAGCTCGCACATATGTACCAGCGTAGATGTTAAAGCCTAGGCTATCTAGCGGTTGATGAATGATATCAAGGTCTTCAGCATGAATATCAGGTGCTTCTGCGCCGAGCTGATCGAGCAAACGCGGGCTGTAATGACCCGTTAGCGCCGGAACAATAATCCCGCCGTTGGAACCTAACGTCTGAAAGGCTTGCTGAGCGGCGTGAATAGTTTCTGGCGTTTCTTCGATGGGAATCGACACCGCAAAATTATCTACTAGCGACACCGAACAGGGGTGAGGCGATGCGGCGCGAATTGCTTGACAGGCGAGTCCGTGAGCTAATAGGGCATGATGAGAAGTTTGCCAAACCTCTTTGAGCCGCTTGACCGACGTGCCGGGGGCATGGGGTGGAATTTGGTTAACCCCATATCCAATGTGGGTAAAACAAACAATTTCATTAATGGTCATCCAATGTGAGATGCGATCGCCCAATCGGTTGACCACTGTCGTCACATACTCGGCAAAGTCATAGGCCATCTGGCGACTTTGCCACGACCCGTATTCGTCTTCGAGTGCTTGGGGGCTATCCCAATGAAATAAGGTGGCATGGGGCGTAATGCCGTGCTGGTGTAAGCAATCAACTAAGCGTTTGTAAAAATCGATGCCTGCCTCATTGACTGCACCACGACCATCCGGAATAATCCGCGACCATGATAGGCTAAAGCGGTAGTGGCGAATGCCGAGGGATGCCATGAGGGCAATGTCTTCAGCATAACGATGATAGTGGTCGCAGGCGATCGCCCCCGTATCACCATTCAGCACTTGTCCAGGCATTGCGCTAAATCGATCCCAAACGCTGGGCTTGCGACCGTCTTCGGCGATCGCCCCTTCAATTTGATAGGCAGCCGTTGCCGCGCCCCAGCTAAATCCGTCGGGGAATTGATAGCTCACCATTAAACAGTCACCACTAGAAATTTTACTCACCCCGCAAGCACTCTGGAAGAGTCTCAGGCACGACCCAATAATAAAGGGTCAATTCATCTTCAAGATGCATTTTGACGAGTCGATCAGCGACCCAGTTTCCCATATCAAAATCATGAGATACGATACGGCTTCCCGGTTTGAGCTGGTGCAACAATCGCGGTCGCAGTCTCAAATTTAAGTGGGGCAGTAGATAAAGAATCACGACACTAGCTGCACTCACATCAGAGTCAAATAAATCAGCACAGCAGAACTCTAGGCGATCGCCCACGCCTGCCTGTTGTGCCTGGTCTTCAGCTTCTCGCACCCGTTGCGGATCAATATCGATACCCACGCCGCGAATGCCAGATTGCTGTGCAGCTCTGATCAGAATGCGCCCATCCCCGCAGCCCAAGTCATAAAGAATGTCATGATCGGTCACATTCGCTAGCGCAAGCATCGCGTCGATCGCGGCAAGAGGAGTGGGGATAAAGCCAATATCTGGCTTACGCTGCTGCATCATGAATTTTACATGAACCTTACATGAACCTTAATGGCTAATTCGTGTGGCTGCGATTGGGCTAGATCAGATGAAATTCTTTCATCGCAGGCAAGAAATTACTATTTTCGTGGCTAGAGCGGCTGAGTTTAATCAGGGCAAATCGCTGGAGAGGCGTTAATGCTGCCCACTGAGATTGGGTCAATGAGACTCCTAATTCATCAACCTTGGTGCGAATGCTTTCTGGTATTTGAGTGTCATCCTGCCATGGAGGAGTAGGATCAATCTCAAGCTCTTTTGCCGCTTCGCCTGTTTTTTCGAGAATCATTTGCGTCAACTGCTCTCGATACGCAAGAATTTCAGCCTCAGTATTGCAGGGAAATTCGACCAAACATTGGCGATCGTCCTGAGTAAACTGATTCCACTGATGAAGCTTGAGCTTGATGCCACAGGTGTCAAGTTTGAGCCGAACCTGCATCGGAATGCAGCGCAGAGAGTCTACAAAGTCAGACTCGAACTGAAAAAAAAGGTTTGTCTGAGTGGGGTGCTGAGTCATGATTCAGAATCTCGGACAGGACACTATGGGGTCAATTTAGCATCAAGAATGGCAATAGACTCGCCAACAAGAGAATGGGGACAGCCAATGCCGATCGCCCCTCTGAAAGATTTGAAATCTGGCTGCAACCACTATATAAAGTGAGAATCATATAGCATCCTGCAAAGACTGATAGGGCAATCATGAGCGGGATGGGCAACAGTCCGTTGAGTAACACCACAAAGCTCAATGGCAGTAACGACGTGCCTGCGATAAAACAATCTCCGGCAAAACTCCCTCTCCCCCGCAGAATTATGCGCAAAATCGAGCTGGCGATCGCCAGATTTATAAACGACAGCGCTCCTAGACCCGCCAATTTAATAATAGGAGATTGCCCCAAATCATCATAAGCTTGCCAGGTAATCGAAATCCCAATCACGAAACAGATATCGAAGAGTGCGGCAAGACATCCCCCGATTGCGATCGCTTGCGATGGTCTCAGCCGGGTAAAGGTAGGCAGTAGCTCACCCATAGGGTTTGAGGCAACGGCTCGAATCGTCTGGATTGCGTTGAGGGGAGTCGCAAATGCAGATCGAGGCAACCCTCGCCAAAGTAGCGGTCGACTAGACGCACGAATCTCTTGAATGTCTTGCTGAATATCTTGATAGCCACGATGATCTCCGCGCTCAGAGAAATGATGGGCTGCCTGCTCTAAGTCGGCAATTGCCGCATGAATCTCCTTGAGGTCAGCATAGGCCAGCCCTCGCTGGTGATAGGCTTGGGCATGATCTGGATCGTGATGAATGGCTTGAGTATAGTCTTCAATGGCAGTCTGAGAATATCCCAACGCAAAGCGTGTTAAGCCTCGGTGGTAATAAACGGATGCCAAATTGGGATTGATCTGTAGTGCTTGAGAATAGTCTGCAAAGGCAGATGAATAATCGTTTAGCCGATAATAAACAAATCCTCGTTGGTCATAGATTTCTGCCAAATTGGGGTTAAGCTTGATCGCTTGGTTATAGTCAGCGAGCGCTCGTTGATAGTCGCCTGCTCGCGTTTTTTCTATTCCCCGCTGATAAAACTCTACTGCGGTCGTCGCCTGATGAGATTCTTCGACCGCCCCGCCACTAATAGATTGGTCATATCGGGCTCGACGAACCGGATCGGACAAGACTTCATAAATTTGGTTGAGCCGCTGGAATTTTTCGACGGCAGTGCGGCTGCTGGGATTTACATCTGGATGATATTGCCGAGCTAGCCGCCGATATGCCTTCTTAATCTCAGCTAAGCTGGCACGTCGAGGAACGCCTAAAATCTCGTAATAGTCTTGAGATTGCTTTGCCAAGCTCAAAACCCTATAAATACATCAATCGCTAATATTATAGGGCTTAACATTCTGCCAATGAAAATAGGGCAGATTCAAGGCGGTCAAGGGCTATTTCGATGTCATCATTGACGACTTGCACATCAAATTCATTCACCGCATCAATTTCGGCATACGCCCGCTGCAGCCGCCGACTAATCGCCTCTTCGCTATCATGCCCCCGACTGCGAAGACGGTGTTCGAGCACTTCAATGGAAGGGGGAAGAATGAAAATTTGAAACGCGTCTGGAAAATTTTTTCGGATCTGACGTGCGCCTTGGAGTTCGATTTCCAGCACGACCCATTTTCCCTGCGAAATCTCATCTTCCACGGGCTGGCGAGGCGTTCCGTAAAGATTCCCTGCAAACTCGGCCCATTCTAGGAGTTCGTCACTCTCAATCATCTGGCAAAACTGGCTGCGACTCAAAAAATAATAATCTTGCCCGTTAATCTCGCCAGGACGAGGAGAGCGAGTCGTAGCAGAGATAGAAAGAGACAAATCAGGATGTCGCCGCAGCAGCGATCGCAATAGCGTTCCTTTGCCTACTCCACTGGGCCCGGTAAAGACAATGAGTTTCCCTACAGCCATATCTTTGATTATGCCGCACGTGACGATTGTAAACGTATATTCATTATTGTCGATCGATCGCCTATCGTCAGCACTCTGTTGCTAATACGGTCACGTTGTGCGCGGCTATCTAATGGTACTGTCAGTCGAGTTAAATCACTGTGAGCCGTTACTGTGAGCCGTTACTGTGAGCCGTTACTCGTCGCTATGCCCGTCTTTGCTGACGACAAATCGGTTTGCAACTGTTTCCGGCTGGATGGCAGACAATACCACATGACCAGAATCTGTAATGATCACCGCACGGGTTCGACGACCGTAGGTTGCGTCAATCAGATCACCTCTCTCTCGTGCATCAGTAATGATACGCTTAATGGGAGCAGACTCTGGGCTGACGATAGCAACGACTCGGTTTGCCGAAACGATGTTACCAAAACCGATGTTTATCAGCTTAATATCCATAATAAATAAAAGCGGCTCCACGGGACACGGAGCCTTGGAAGTCTTATATTCCATGGTATCCGCAAAAAATTTGACCAACAAGCCAGGAATTTACGGAAATTCCCTAGGTTAGATTCTGCTCACGCCCCTTTTTTCCGGTTTGATTCCTGGTTTTCTCGTAGAATCCCTGACATGGATGAACATTCGTCTTGCAGACTGTTGATTTTACAACTCTAGTTGCGGTGTGTGCCGAGCTTCGTGCCCAATGGTTACCGGCTCGGCTCGAACTCGTCTATCAGCGCGATCGCCATACGATTGCCATTGCCCTACGCACGTTAGAGCGTCGAGGCTGGTTGACCATTTCTTGGCATCCCCAAGGCGCACGCATGTGTATTGACTATCCTCCCCCTCGAATTCCCGATACATTTACCTTTAGCCAGCAGTTGCGTCATCAGTTGGGGGGGCTTGCGTTAACTGCTATCGAACCGATTGAACCCTGGGAACGAGCCTTTGATCTTCAGTTTGCTCGTCGCCCGGGAGATGAGGTGCTCTGGCATCTCTATGTTGAAATCATGGGCAAATATAGCAATGTGATTTTGACTCACCATGACGGCATTATCGTCACTGCAGCGCATCAGGTGGGTGCTCAGCAATCAAGCGTGCGCTCCATTCAAACCGGGCAACCCTATGAGCCTCCGCCCTCATTGACCGATCCGGTTCCCCATCTGGACGAACCTCAGGCTCGCTGGCAAGAGCGCGTCAGCCTTGTTCCAGGACAGCTAAGGCGCAACCTCCTCAAAACCTATCGAGGACTAAGCCCGTCGCTGGTCGTTTCGATGGTTGAGGCAGCAGGCTTAGACCCAAATCAAGCGACTGATGCTCTGAGTGCGTCTGACTGGCAACGATTATTTGAGCATTGGCGCGGCTGGTTAGAAGCTCTTGACGCTCAGCAGTTTAAACCAGGCTGGCGCTCGGATGGCTACACGGTCATGGGATGGGGAATGGTAGAACCGGTCGAAACGGTGCAAGAACTTCTGAGCCAGTACTACACCTATCAGCTTAATCAGCAAGAGTTTAGCCAACTTCGCCATCAGTTGGTGCAAAAGCTGACTAGCGTATTAAAAAAGCTTCAGCAAAAAGCGGATGGCTTTAAATCGCGTCTGCGACAGTCGGATCAAGCAGATCGGTATAAAGACCACGCTGACTTATTGATGGCATATTCGTCTGCGTGGCAACCGGGAATGACGAGTATTGATCTTCCCGATTTTGCGACGGGCGATCCGGTTGAAATTCCATTGGATCAAAAGAAGACGGCGATTCAAAACGCGCAGGCTTTCTATAAAAAACATCAAAAACTTCGGCGATCGCGTCAGTCGATCGTGCCGTTGCTTGAGGAGGTCAATGAGGAAATTGACTATCTGCGGCAGGTCGAAGCGGCGATCGCCCAAATTGATGACTATCAGGATGTTGAGGATTTAAATGCTCTTGTTGAAATTCGAGACGAACTCGTTCAACAAAGCTATCTAAAACCTTCTGATCAGCGTCGGAGTTCGTCAACGGAGGACACCATTCGCGTTTATAAATACCAGAGTCCAAGCGGATTTGATGTATGGGTCGGGCGCAACAATCGTCAAAACGATCAGCTCACTTTTCGCCTCGCCACCGACTATGATCTCTGGTTTCATACGCAAGAAATTCCGGGCAGCCATGTCTTATTAAGGCTTGAGCCAGGGACGGTTCCGGATGAGAAAGATTTGCAATTTACGGCAGATGTCGCCGCATTCTACAGCCGTGCTCGTCAGAGTGATCAGGCTCCGGTTGTGTATACCGAGCCCAAACATGTCTATAAACCCAAAGGGGCTAAACCCGGAATGGCAATTTATAAACAAGAGACAGTATTGTGGGGAAACCCGCAGCGAGGAAGCGGCTACTCTCGTCAATCTTGACTGATTGACAAAACTCTGACGGTCAAACCGTACCCGTTCAGCAACGTTGGCTTACGCCGACTCATAGAACTTCTATAACCCTACGGGCTTAGGTTTGTGTGGTGAGCCCCCGCGCCGAGGGGCTCACCACACGGTCAACGTCTTAACGCGAGAGCGTACGGCCATATAGACATGATTCACGGCGATCGCATTGGTGCGTAAAGCCCCAAAACCTGTGATGGAACTTTTCGTTACAGTTGTTTACACTAAATACAGGTTTACCGTTAGCTCAACAGTTCTAAGTTCTCAAATCTAAATTCTCAAAGCGCATCTAGTCATTGATCAGTTCAATAATTCTATGTCTGCGACCTTCACCAAACTGGCTTATCAAACGTTTCAACAGAGCAAAAGCTACTTCGGACTTGCTCATAAGACCCTCAGTTCACAGCTTTTAAATTTCATTGCTCCGCCCCCAGACGGCAACAAAACCAAGCCACTCTCGTCAAATGTTCTGGGTTTGCTTCAGGAGCGGCTGAGTCAACTCATCGATACCGATTGGCGCGACGCGGAGCGAGGCGTTTATTCGTCTGAGTTGTTGTTTGACAACCCTTGGGAAGACTTTTTCCGCTACTACCCGATGCTCTGGGTTGACATGCCGCAAATTTGGGATCGGGCGAACCAAAAGCGGCATCAAGAATTCTCCTCTGGAATTAAAACGGAGGGCTACCCTCGCTATTATCTACAGAATTTTCATCATCAAACCGATGGCTATCTGAGCGATATGTCAGCAAATCTCTATGATTTGCAGGTAGAAATTTTGTTCAATGGTTCAGCAGACGCAATGCGCCGCCGAGTGTTGTCTCCGCTGAAAGCGGCACTGGATGACGCAGGCATGCTCGATGCTCTCCAAACCCGGATTTTGGATGTTGCGTGCGGGACAGGGCGAACGCTGAATTTTTTGCGGAGTGCGATACCGAATGCCTCGCTTCATGGGGTTGATTTATCTCCGGCCTATCTTCGTAAGGCAAACGAACTGCTGTCTCAACAGCCTGGAACACTGCCTCAACTTCTGCAAGCCAATGCAGAAGAGCTTCCCTATCGGGATGACTATTTCCATGCCATAACCTGTGTATTTCTGTTTCACGAGCTACCTGCGCCCGTTCGTCAACGGATTATTGACCAATGTTTTCGGGTCCTTCAGCCTGGCGGGGTGTTCGTAATTTGTGATTCCATTCAACGAGCTGAATCGCCTGAATTTGAACCCCTCATGGACAACTTTCCGGCAATGTTTCACGAGCCGTTCTATCGCAATTACACCGAAGACAATTTGAGCGATCGCCTCTGGCATGCGGGCTTTGAAAGCATCGATACTCAGATTCACTTTATGAGTAAGTATTGGATTGGGCGTAAGCCGATGAGTCTTTCGTCTGGTGTATCAGCATAGCGTCAAAGAAAACTGACAAGCAGAGCAAACGAGCGTTAAAGTTGGGGTAAGAGTTTTGGCAACTGCTCATGTTTGATGCACTGCTTCACAGGAGGTAGCCTTAACGATGATGACCTTTGACTCTGACTTAGACACTATGACCGATTCTGATGCCTTTAATACGAATGAGTCATCCACGAACTTGGTCGAGATGATTGAGACGGTCATATCCAGCTTGGAAAATGACCAAAGTGCGATGGTAAGCCACACTGACGGCGGTCATTTGTGGAAGTTTGGATATGGCACGGTTGAGGTTTTTGTGCAATTGACGGGGTTGACTGAAGAGGACTCGTTCACTGTTTGGTCAAATCTGCTGAAGCTTCCTGCGAAGGATGAGCTTCAACTCATGCGCAAGCTTCTAGAGATGAATTGGTCTGAGACGTTTGAAGCACGATTCGGAATCTTTGGCGACCAAATTGTAATTTTATCCGCGCGGGCTGTTGCCGAAATTTCGCCCGGTGAAGTGTCCCGACTCATCACCATCGTGGCTACAATTGCCGACGAGCAAGACGAAATTTTACAGTCTAAGTTTGGTGCACCCTCCTAATCATTTAAGCCCATCGTCCTGCGTGTTCAATTCGGCATCCCAATCCTGGCGGATGATTCCTCCGCTACATGCCCCAGGTTCTATCCAAATGGCGCTCGACGAATGGCTCCTTGATCAGCATCGCTCAGGGCGTCAACCTCCTACATTACGGTTTTATCGGTGGTCGCCACCGGCAATTTCCTTGGGCTATCACCAACGCCAATGGTCTGACGCTTGGACAACATTGACCTGGAATGGGCGTGCAATAGATGTGGTGCGTCGCCCAACGGGGGGACGGGCGGTTTTGCATCAAGGGGATATCACCTATGCTCTTATCGCCTCAGATATTCCTGGCAGTCGAGTTGAGGTTTATCAAACGCTTTGTCAGTTTCTGATTAGCGGGATGCGATCGCTCGATGTAACCCTTCACTATGGGGATGCGGGGAGAGGCTATATTCACAACCCAAACTGTTTTAGCACTGCAACGTCTGCCGATTTGGTGTTAGCCGACGGAACCAAGCTGATCGGCAGCGCTCAGCTTCGACGCGGTTCTGCAATTCTCCAGCATGGCTCAATTCGATTAAACCCTGATCCTCAGCTTTATGAGCACGTATTCGGCACTCCAGTAGACCCACCCAAATTGCCTCGATCGCTCGCTGATTTGAGTATCGAAATATGCCATGAGCGCATTATTCAGGCGCTTGTCCAAGCGGCGCAAGAGTGTTATGGCATTTGTTTAGTGAATCAGCCCCTCAGTGAGGATGAATGGCAGACAATTAAGGGGCGATCGCCACAGCCAAGACAATTTTCAGCGCTTTCCCAAAGAAGGCTTCATTGTGTCGATTGAAGATATACCACGCGCTGATTCCACCAATTACAAACAGAGATGTTTCTAGCAACGGACATCAGTGGTGCGTGCGTCGCCCTCAGTCTGCCTGTTGCATAGGTTCTTCAGTCTCCTGACGCTCAGACTCCATCGAAGAATGAATCGTCAAGCGATATCGTCCCCGGCTGTTGCGGTTAATGCCATTCGCAATGACAGAATAGGTGCCTGTATGGGGAAGCGTCAGGGACAGTTCAGAATTGAGATCGTCGTGGGAGACATCATCGTTTTGAGCCAAAATATCACCGAGTGGACTAATAACAATCAAATACGGATCAAATTCAGTACTTTCTAGCACGATGAAGACGTGCTGCCCCGTGACTCCCTCAAATGGATATTCATCATATAGGCTGCCATCTTGATAAATCACAGAATCACCAGATTCTAAGACTCCATCTGTGTTTAGAATCAGCTCTGTCTCGGCTTCATCACTGCTGATTGGAGATGGCCGAACAGGGTGTTGTCGCTCAGGATTGGCACTCGCAGAGCTATGCATCATCCCCCATCCAATAAGTGATGAAATGATTATCATGAATTGAATGCCAATACGTTTGCCTATTCGTTGATTCAGCATAGTTTTGAGACTGATGTGTCTCCTAAATTTATCTACTTCGATACTCGTTAAAAATGATTCACAAATAGTGACAAATTGAGGATGAACCATTAGACCCTACCATCCCATTCAGTGATATGCCATTTATTTACAATCGAATGATCCATTTTCAGGATACGGATGCGGCTGGAGTTGTGTATTTTTCCAATGTATTATCAATTTGTCATGAAGCCTATGAGGCTTCATTATCCGTATCAGGAATTAACCTCCGAGAATTTTTTTCTAACTCAAACATTGCAGTACCCATTACTCATGCAAGTATTGATTTCTTCAAACCTATGTTTTGTGGCGATCGCCATCAAATTCATCTCGTACCCGACTTATTAAATCCCAGCGAATTTATGATTACGTATGCAATTCTTCCAGATTTAGAGACGTCTAAAGCGACAGAAAGTTCTGCTCCCATTTCTGCTCCCATCGTTGCTAAAGCAGTCAGCAACCATGTGTGTATAAACCCAGTCAATCGTACTCGAATCGATTTACCCGCTGACCTCATGCGGTGGCTAAACCAATGGAAAAAGTAAATTGATTTGTGAAAGATTATTTGAAAAGATCCTAAAGACTGGTCGATCCAATTTCATTCAGTCCGATACATCAGACAGTAATGTTTCAGCCAGTTGCTGCATAGCACGTCGATTCAGCTTCCCCTGTGCATTGCGCGGCAACGAGTCGACTCTAATCCAGTGTTTTGGATGCTTAAACTTAGTGAGTCGCCCCATTAATGCGTGCGAAAGAGTTTCAGCACTTGTGGCGTGACCCGACGGCACATAGATTGCTGCAACGGCTTCTCCCCAATGGCGATCGCTCACCCCAATCACTCCCACATCGCGTACGAGCCCTGTTTTGCGAATCGCCGTTTCCACCTCAGCCGCAAACACATTTTCGCCCCCTGTAATGATTTTGTCGCTGCTGCGACCGACGATATGCAAATACCCTTGATCGTCTGTGAATCCTAGATCATCGGGTTGGAAGAGTCCATTAAAGGGGCGATCGCCGAAATATCCGAGTGCCAAGGATTTTGCATAAATCGAAAGTCGACCGGTTGCGGACTTTCGATTTTGATAGTCAGGCTCAACAGTCACGGTGGCATGAGGCAGAATTCTCCCAACGCTCACACACCCTGCCAGAAACTCCTCAGGTTTGAGCGTTGCAATCTGAGAGGCAGTTTCTGTCATACCATAGGTTGGCGCTAGGCGAATTCGATAACGACGCGCAGTTTCTAACAAATCTGCCCACGCAGGCGCACCTCCCAAAAGCACAGTTTGAAATCGCGCCAACTGGCTTATCGCATGAGGATTTTGCAGCACACGCTGTAGTTGCGTTGGCACCAAAGAAAGAAAGAATTCTGCTGGGTTAAAGGGTAGGGTATTGCCCGTTTCTAAATCTCCGAACTGCGATACAGCCAGCGTTCCTCCTGATATAAAACACCGCATAAACTGCATTAACCCGCTGACATGGTAGAGCGGCAACACGCAGCAAGCATTTACGCATTCACGATTGAAATAGTCTTGAAATCCTTGCACCGATGCGACGAGTGTCTGCCACGTGTGAATGGCAAAGCGGATTTGCCCAGACGCGCCGCCCGTCGGGACCATAATCTGCCCCGCATCAATTCGTCCTTGCGCTGTTCTGTCACGTCTGTTGTAGGAAGACATACACTGTAGCTCGGAAGATGCCCAAATTACATCCGGCTGCACTCGCTCCATCACGTGCTGCCATTCCACCTTTGTCCAGCGAGAATTCCCAAGAAACACCGGGCACTCAGCCACACAAGCCGCCATAAAACCGGCGAGAAACTGAACCGGATCGGGGTCGGCAAGCAGAATAGTCGGCGGATGCGACTCTCGGATGCGCTGATTGAGTTCGGATAATCGCTGGTTAAACACGTGGAACGCAAGAGAGCGATCGCCCCCAATCAACCAGTCTTCAGCCAGACGATGCTCGACATATCGACAATCAAGCGAGTCTAGTGATGCCATAGGCGCTCCCCATCAGACTGAATCAATTCGGACTGATCCAGTGTGGAATCTGCAAACCATTGCGTGACACCAAACCCCAATGCGCGATCGCAGCTAGGAAGAGATGGAACCAAATATTTCAGAATAAACCGACGAGCTATAGCTGTTTCAAAGACAGATGACCAAACCACATCGACCGCGTGAGTTTGACAGAATTCCCGCAGTTTTGACGGAAATCCAGCGATCGCCGCCTTGACTACAACGAGTCCTCGCCATCCCCGCTCATAACACCCTTGAAGCTGAGCCAGTGTTGCTACCGATTCGTCCAACGCAATTGGAGTTTGATATTGACAATTTAAGACCAACAGTTTCTCGAACTGAGCCGGAGGCAATGGCTGTTCGACAAATTCGATGGCAGCAGAATAGACCGATGAGAAGCGATCGCACGCCTCCATCCACCGCTGAGCAGCGTCCCACGTTAGCCCCCCATTAGCGTCGAGGCGAAGCCGAACGTTGGCAGGGAGCGATCGCATCAACGTTTCCAGCCATCGAATTTCCTCATCAACAGACGCAACACCAATTTTCCACTTCAGCGTGTGATGTCCCTGGCGAACTGGCAGTTGCCACGCATCTAACGCCGATCGCCCGGTTGGTAATAGACAGCACATCGCCAACTGGTTCTGCTCTAGTTCTATGTCCTGTGAAATTCTCTCAGGATTCTTGAATGATTCCAATGCCGATTCAAACCCAAACTGACAAGCCGGTAAAGTCGGCGGAATGCTGTAAATATCTGTCTCTGTAATCATCTGAGGCAATCGCTGGCACCAATCAAAGGCTTGACTCAGCGACTCACTGCCAAACTCAGGCAATGGCGCAATCTCTCCAACGCTCGACCGCCCATCCTGATTAATCAGCCGTACGATCATTCCCTCCCTCACCGTCCATACGCCATGATGGGTATGAAGAGGTGTTTGAAACGGACGACGATACACTTGATACTCAATTCGGTAGCCCATCAGAATTGACGCTAATTTGACGCTTTATTTTATGGAACCGACTGGACTGATTCTTAAGGCAGCTAACTTCGCTGCTCAAAAGCATCGCAATCAGCGTCGAAAAGGAATAGACGCTGCACCCTATATCAATCATCCCATTGAGCTTGCCAATTTACTTTGGCATCAAGCGAACGTGCATGATGAAATCACTATTGCAGCCGCACTGCTCCACGACACTGTAGAAGATACGGACACCACGTTCGCAGAATTGGCACACGAGTTTGGGGGTGACGTGCGAGACGTAGTGGCAGAGGTGACCGACGACAAATCGCTTCCCAAAGAGACTCGAAAACGACTCCAGGTCGAACATGCGCCCCATTTAAGCGATCGCGCTCGGCTTGTCAAACTCGCAGATAAAATTTCCAATCTTCGTGAGGTCTTGACTTCTCCCCCAGAGGATTGGTCACACGATCGCAAGCTCGCCTACTTTAACTGGGGAAAAGACGTCATCGACCAGATTCGCGGCACCCATGCTGATTTGGAACGCATGTTTGATGAGATTTATCAGCAGGGCGTTAATCAATTTAAGGGAGAAAAACCATGAAGTGGTTTCAGCGACTCGTTGGGCATCAACCCAATCCAGACTCAGATCAATCAGCGATCGTCAGGCAATCCAAACGCGCATCAGATGAGACAACACCCTACCTCCTCCTGATCGGAATCGATGCGCTAGGAAGTCCAAGTTTAATCCGTCATCTCCTCAACGAGGGCTACCGCGTGCGATCGCTCGTCGCTGATCTCACCGATGCGAGAAGGATTCTGGGGAACATTGCCAACCAGATTGACCTGGTTGAAATAGGGTCTGATCACGCCAATCGGCTCGATTCTGACATCGTTGAAGATGTCTGTGCTGCGATTGTGTTCGCGAACGATAGACTAAATGCCGCCCCATTAACTCAGTGGATTCAGGCGATCGCCCATCATCTCCATAACACTAGCAACACCACGCACAATCACAAGAAAACAATCGTTGATTTTCAAGATTCTCATCAAAATCTTCAAGACAGCTGGGAGGCCGTTGATGATGTAGTAATGGGCGGAGTGAGCCAAAGCACCATCCATCAGCGTGACTCGGTTGCCGAATTCACAGGCCAAGTTTCGACGGCAAACTCCGGGGGCTTTGCCTCAATACGCACTCACAATTTCTCTCCTCCTCTCGATTTAACGCCCTATCAAGGCATCGAGTTGCGCGTCAGTGGAGACGGCAAACGCTATAAGTTCTTAGTCAGAGATCAATCCCAGTGGGATGGAATCGCGTACTCATATTCCTTCGACACCGAAGCCGATCAGTGGATCACCATTCGGATTCCGTTCACCGATCTGATTCCCACCTTTCGAGCTAAAACTCAACCTCAAGCAGGCACCTTAGGCCTCAAACAGATTCAAGCCCTTCAACTCATGCTCAGTAAATTTGAATATGATGGAGCCCTCAATCCCAGGTTTGAAACAGGGCTATTTCAGCTACAGATCGCTTCAATTCAAGCGTATACCGATAGAACGGTTCCCAAATTCGTTGTCTTAGTGTCCGAAGGCAACGCCGATCTCAGCACTATCAACGATACTGCCCAATCATCAGACATTCCTTATACGATTATCCAACATGGTCACATTACTCAAAACGACTCTGGATGCTCCGTGCGTCTTTATCCCGATAGCAAACCTGCGGGACAGGTCAATTCGCGCGACCTTGCAAAACTTTGCGCTTGTGCGCTAGAAACGCCTCAAGCATGTAACGTAGTTTTTGTAGTGGGTCAGGTAGTTCATGAGAATTCATCACGTGACTGCAAGGCTCTCTTTGAAGAAGCGGCAAAACGAGCTATTAACAGTCAATAATTGCCAATATCAAAGATGCCCACCCCCGACCCAATGTAAACGAATGTAACAAAAATGCCGTCATAGCGGCATGCTGTCTTGACAGCCAGGGATACTCCCGACTATTCTGACAACCATACCCGGGTATTTAATTCAGTAAGTGTTGTATGCAAGATAAACACAAGGTTACTCTTTATATTCCTCCCGAAGTTCACCGCAAACTCAAAATTCGCGCAGCGGTGGATTCTGAGCCAATGTCAGCAATTGCTGAACGCGCGATTGTGTTCTATTTAACACATTCTGAACTGGTAGATGGGGTAGAAGTATCCCACGGGCAAACTCATCAAATATATAGCTGCCCAGAGTGCTCCAGCAATCTTGTTGTACGTGATGGTGAAATGGCTTCTCTAGGTGAGCAACCCGCTGTAATCTCTGATGACGAGTTTCAGGTTGGGCAAGTCCACGGAGATGAAGTCGATGCAGATCACCAGGATAGAGGTGAGTTGGTTATTTGCTGAGGTCTAATGTCTCTATCTTTAGCTGAGGTCTAATGTCTCTATCTTTAAACGCACTAGTCACGTTGTGTTGGTGTAGACAATTAAAGCTTTTAGTGTTTGTATTGAAGCCCTCGCTGTCTCTCTAGTAGGTCGACGATCATGAAAGAAGAGCTTAGTATCTTAGTTCAGGCTCAGTACCCTCTGATCTATCTCGTGACCTCTGAGGAGGAGCGGGCGATTAGCACAATTGCTCAGCTGAAGCCGCAGCGCAAGGTCTTTGTATGGACCGTGACCCACGGCATTGTTGAGCTCGATCAGTCTCGAAGTGGTGGCACTGCCCAGCAGAGCCACAATACCGTCTCCCCGGAGGCCGCAATTGAATGGGTGGTCCGTCAGCGAGAAGCAGGTATCTTTGTCTTTAAGGATTTGCATCCATTCATTGACTCCCCTGCTGTAACTCGATGGCTACGAGATGCGATCGCCGGATTCAAAGGATCGCAGAAGACTATCATCTTAATGTCTCCTTTGCAGCAGATTCCTATCGAGCTTGAGAAAGAAGTTGCCGTACTCGATTTTCCCCTTCCAAACATGGGAGAACTAAATCAAGTCTTGTCTAGTCAATTAGAGCAGATTCGAACTCGTCGTATCACGACAGACACCCGTGAAAAGCTGCTTAAGGCCGCTCTGGGGTTGACTCATGACGAAGCTGAAAAGGTTTACCGAAAAGCTCATGTGACGGCAGGAAGGCTCACAGAAGAAGAAGTTGATATTGTTCTTTCAGAAAAGAAGCAGCTTATCCGTCGAAATGGAATTCTCGAGTATATTGAAGAAGATGAGACTATTGATTCGGTAGGTGGATTGACGGAGTTAAAGCATTGGCTACAGCAACGTTCTAATGCTTTCACTGAGCGTGCCCGCGAATATGGTCTTCCACAGCCTAAGGGCATGTTGATTCTAGGGGTTCCTGGCTGCGGTAAGTCACTAATTGCAAAGACAACATCCCGTCTGTGGGGATTACCTTTGCTAAGGCTTGATATGGGGCGAGTGTATGATGGTTCTATGGTAGGCCGTTCCGAGGCAAATCTTCGGAATGCCTTGAAGACTGCCGAATCAATTTCACCCGCGATCCTATTTATCGATGAAATTGATAAAGCGTTTGCTGGTAGTACCGGTTCAGCCGATTCTGACGGTGGAACGTCAAGCCGAATCTTTGGTTCGTTCTTGACTTGGATGCAAGAGAAATCGTCTCCTGTGTTTGTGATGGCCACCGCCAATAGGGTTGAGCGCTTGCCGGGCGAGTTCCTTAGAAAGGGGCGGTTCGACGAAATATTCTTCGTAGATTTACCCAACGCTGAAGAGCGTAAAGAGATTTTCAAGATTCATCTTTCAAAGCGGCGTCGTGATATTGCGCGATTTGACCTTGATCAGCTAGCGAATGTTTGTGATGGCTTTTCTGGAGCAGAAATTGAGCAAGCTCTAGTAGCAGCTATGTATGAAGCGTTCGCCCAAGATCGGGAGTTTACTCAGCTTGACATTATCGCAGCAATTAAATCGACATTGCCGCTCTCCAGGACGATGAATGAGCAGGTGACGGCCCTGCGCGATTGGGCTAGGCAGCGAGCAAGACCTGCTGCGTCATCGGTTGCTGAATATCAGCGACTGGAGTTCTAACAGGCTTTCTTTCCTGTTCTTGGCAGGAAGAAGGGCTAGCATTAACTGCTAGCAGTATCAATTAAGTCGTAGGTCGGCATTCCAACCGTCGGATTATACGGCTCCATCTACACCCTAAACGTTGTCGTTCTCTCATTTCTCTACAGGAGGAAATCCGAATGTCTCACTTTAGCACTCTACGCACTAAGATCACTGACGCTGAAATTCTGAAGGCTTCTTTGCGTGACTTAGGTATCTCAGTCAAAACCAATGCAGATGTTCGTGGCTACAATGGTCAGCGCGTTCGTTCTGACATCGTAGCTTTACTCGACGGTGAGTACGATCTGGGTTGGTCCCGCAATAGCGATGGCTCCTTTGATCTGATTGCAGATCTCTGGGGTGTTGCCAAGAAGCACAATCAGACTGAGTTGATTAATTCGATCAACCAAAAGTATGCAGTGAACAAGACTCTCTCAGAGGTTAAGCGCCCCGGCTTGCAAAACGCTAATGTCAAGCTGGTTCTGCAAAAGTAGTTTCTCTGAGCGTTCCCAAATTGGTGGGTTAGCCTAAGACGGGTTAACCCACTTTTCTTAATTTCTTTGATGGATGATACTCTACGTATCGTTGAACTCTAAACTAGAGAAGTGTCTCCCCGCTGGCGTCCAACCTTACGGGCATGAGTTTGCCCAATCACTGGTCTTTATCAAATTTAAGATTTTGAGGATTTACTGATATTTCTGGTTAACATGTTTAGGTATCAGCGCGTCTATCCCGTTTGCTATTTTCTCAGATTAAAATTCATGCGTTGACATGAGAAACTAGATTTGGGATTGTTTTAAAACCTATTGCTTTTGACTTTTCATGCAGACTGAAGCTTTTAGTGAGCTTTTTCCGCTTTTCAGTTCCGCCAGCCCAGAAACTCTGGATTGGCTTTTGTCTATTGCTGTTGAGCACGACTACCCATCTGAACGAGCTGTCTTAATGGAGGACGCTTGGGGTAATGCCGTGTATTTTGTCGAGTCTGGATGGGTTAAGGTTCGTCGTCACACGGGCGATGAGGTTGTGACCCTTGCAATTCTGGGGAAAGGAGATTTCTTTGGAGAAATGGCAATTCTCGATGAATCTCCCCGTTCTACTGATGTAATTGCGCTTTCTCCTGTAAAGCTGCTCAGCATATCAGCTCAGCGATTTATCCAAACTCTCTTTAAAGATTCGCAACTGCATCATCGTATGCTTCAGCTTATGGTCAAGCGGTTGCGTCAGACAAACTTAAGATTTCAGCTTCGACATCAGCCTCCTGCGATCAAGCTGGCTAATACTTTGGTTTACCTTGGTGAAACCTATGGTTCACCTTCAGAGCAAGGAACCGAGATATTTGATATCCCTCATAAAGATTTAGCAGATGTCAGCGATATTGGAGTTGAGGAAGCCACCAAAATCATGGAGAAGCTTGCAGATAAAGGTTGGATTAAGGTGGTTCCAGAAAATCAAGCGCTTCATTTGGTTAACATGAAGCAGCTGGTTCATCTGGCCGGTCGGATTTAAGACCCTTTCCGAAACCTCTAGCGAGGTTTCGGAAGGGCACTAAATACCCTAATCGTTGCAATCTCGATTTACGACCGTTCCATCTGGCATCGTCGTATTGCACAAAATTGCGCGCTCTAGTTGTGCTCTCCGCATAAATGCATTAGTGAGTTGGGCATTTTCGAGATTTGCTCCAGTGAAGTTGGCACCAACGAGAAATGCGTTTCTTAATCGAGCTCCCTTCAAATTAGCTCCATTTAGATTTGCACGGAATAAATTGGCATCGCTGAGCGTCACTCGACGCAAATCCGCATGGCTTAAATTTGCGTCGTAGAGGCGTGCTTCGCGTAAATTTGCCCCTCTCAAACGGGCTGAACTTAGATTGGCAAGGCTCATATCGGCAGCCAACAAATTTGCCGCAATCAAAATCGTTTGAGTCAAAATTGTGCCTCTTAGGTCGGCATTTTGCAAGTCGGCATTTCTCAAATCGATATTGGCTAAATCAGCTGCAATTAAATCACAGTTAGGACATTGCCGAGTCTCACGAAGCTGTCTTACATCTGCAGTATTTTCAGCTCGAATCGGGGATGGCGTTAGCCATCCCGCAAATAATATCAACCCAACGAGCGAAAAAGTGGCAAACGTAAATTTCATTGTCGAAACACATTACGAATGAGAGGATTGCTATCGGCCCATTCTACGACGAGTCAGGTGCGAGGATTTTGAGATGTTAGTCGGGGCGATCGCTCAGTAGTCCATCTTCTAGGTGGACTACGCGATCAGCCACGCTCTGAATCCGGGGATCATGAGTGACCATCAACACCGTATGTCCGGCATCTGTGGCGAGTTTGCGTAGAAGTTCGATAACAGCTTGCCCGCTTTGAGAATCAAGAGCTGCTGTTGGTTCGTCTGCCATAATCAATGCCGGCGCACCCGCTAAGGCACGGGCGATCGCCACTCTCTGCTTTTGCCCACCTGATAAGTCACGAGGAAGCGACTTGACTTTATCCTGAAGCCCAACTTGTTCAAGCAGACGTGAAGCTTCCAAGCGCGCAGTGCGTGGACGCATGCCTTTCATCTTCAAAGCGACTTCTATATTTTCTGCCGCGGTAAGTGCCGGAAATAAATTAAACCCCTGGAATACAAAGCCAATATTGTTGCGGCGAAATTTTGCGAGCTGCGATCGCGACATTTGGGTAATATCTTGACCAAGGAGACGCACATGCCCTGCTGTAGGCTGTAAAATGCCACCCAAGATCGATAGGAGGGTTGTCTTACCAGAACCCGAAGGACCCATCAATAATTGAACATCGCCTTTGTGGATATTCAAATCAATTCCCTTCAACACTTGATAGCGTTGACTTCCTGACTGAAAGACCATATTTACTCCTTCAGCCGAAATCGCGCAACTGTTTATTTGGGCTGCGCCGACTGCGGCAGGACTTTGCTGCCTGGCGATCGCAGTGAATTTAGGATAGGTCATGAACGAAGTAGTCATTGAGCCTCACAAACAGGAACTAATGCGCTTACTGAAATCTAACGATTGGTTTGCAAAGTGTAAAGAAGAATTGTCTTAAGGTTACATGAAGAAACGGAATCATTACTTCGCCTACCTGACTCACCTTTTTGGGTGAAATCGAAATCTAATTTTCAGGTTTTCATTGATGTATTCCGCGGTTGCAATGAATTCTCAAACATCCTCAAGACTCTAACCGAGTGACATCGCAGCGAAGCAAGCCATAGCGGCTAGTTTTGGAAACTCTACCCCCTATAGTGATTCATCAATCTGAGGCTGCCCTATTCCGGAAATGAAAATTTCCTAATAATTTGCTGAGAGTTCTCATTGCTCAGTTCTAATCGCTAACAGTGTCTCTACTTGCATCAGTTGGTACGGGCCAAATCAACAAAGCTCAAATCAGTCAACGACGCTTTGAACCAAATCCTAGTGTTCCCATGAACGCGCAGTATTTTTATTACCTGATACAGTCATATTGATCGCTAAATTCGGTAGACGTTTGGGGCAACATGATCATGTATTCTCAGCATATTTATAGCGATCCTAAATCGCTTGTGAATGGTGTATCTGAATCAACGTCTTTGATTCGGGATTCCTAAACATGACTCATCCTAGTGGGTTGAGGTCAGTTCTTGCTCTCTCACTCTAGAAACTATGATTCGCTCTCGTTTGTGTAGACACATTATTGGATCAATATTTTTTCTAATCGGGACGTCCCATCTTACCGCCTGCACCTCAACTCTCCCCGTCTCCTTTGATGGAGAATTAACAGTTGCCAGTTTCAATGTCGAATCAGGAGACGCTAATCCTAGGGTGATTGCAAATCGTCATGTAGCTCCTGTGGATGGAGTCGATATTTGGGGATTTTCAGAAGTTCAGAACTCATCCTGGCTCGATGCGTTAGAAACAGGAACAGAGGTAGGCGAGGGGAGTGACTTTAAGTCGATCTTAGGAACAACAGGCGGCGGCGATCGCCTAGCGATTGTCTATAGCAGTCGTTTACTCCAGCCAATTAGTTACGAAGAAATTGAGGCTCTCAGTTTTCAGGGCCGTGTTAGAGCTGCGCTGGTGGCTCATTTTCGTCTCAGAGCAACTGGAGAGGAATTTCTGTTTATGGTTAATCATTTATATCGATCTAAGGAAGATAGTCGGCACCAACAAGCTCAGTTATTGCGCCAATGGGTTGCCACTCAAACTCTGCCGGTGGTGGCAGTCGGAGATTACAATTTTGACTTTGATGTGGCTGAGGGAAGTCAGGGCAAGCGAGACCCGGGCTTTGACATTTTGACCCAAGGTGGCGCGTTTGTTTGGATTCAACCTAAGACTCTCGTTGCCACTATTTGTAGCGATCGCTATAACAGCGTTTTAGATTTTATTTTTGTTGCAAATGGGGCGATCGCTTGGTCTGTGGAGTCTTCAGAAATTCTATTTACCGATCCTGCTTCGTCGTACTGCCCCGATGATGACACCACTAGCGATCACCGACCCATAGTGGCAACCTTTCAACTCCCTTAAATGAATTGCTCGAACTAGCCAACTCTACGAGATAATTTTCAAAAATGCTCTTTCGCAGTTCATATTTGATCGAACTCCATCATGCACAATTTTTTACCCGTCGCCTACTTTCGTAATCAATTTGTTCGGTTTGAAGACGCTAATCTTTCCATTGCAACCCATGCACTGCATTATGGGACAGGAGCTTTTGGGGGGCTACGAGGACTATGTGACCCCCAAGATTCACGTCGTATCTTGCTCTTTCGGCTCGATCGCCACTGCCAACGATTGAGCACCAGCGCTAGATTTCTCAACTATGACTTACCAGCCGACAAAATTCAGAGTGTAATTACCGAGTTTGTCAAACGCAATCAGCCTGAAACATCATTCTATATTCGTCCGTTTGTTTATACCTCTGATTTGGGTATCGCACCCAGGCTCCACAACGTCGAAAAAGACTTTTTTGTGTACGGCTTAGAACTAGGAGATTATCTATCGCCTGATGGCGTGAGCTGTCGCATTAGTTCCTGGTATCGGCAGGAAGACCGGAGCTTGCCCTTACGAGGTAAAATCAGCGGTGCTTACATCACATCATCTCTTGCTAAAACAGAAGCCGTAGAATCAGGGTTTGATGAAGCTATTTTGATGAATTCTCAAGGCAAGGTGAGTGAAGCCACTGGCATGAATATCTTTATCATCAGAAATGGGTGTCTAATTACTCCAGGCTTTGAGCAAGACATTTTAGAAGGAATTACACGAGATAGCGTGTTGGCGATCGCCAAGGATTTGAGTATTCCTGTAATTGAGCGCTCCATTGATAAATCAGAATTATTCATTGCAGATGAAGTCTTCCTAAGCGGGACAGCCGCAAAAATTACGCCCGTTAAACGCATCGAAAATTATCAGCTCTCAACGCATCGACCCATTACTCATAAGCTTCGAGACAAACTAACTGCTATCACCGAAAATCATGACCCAGACTATCAAGATTGGGTCAATGTAGTTCATTTAGATGAGGCTTAAAGTTGGTCGTGATAGAAATCGGAAGCCAACTACAGATTGCTGTGGTTGAGAATAGCACCTTGTATTTTTTCAACCACATCAGAGATTGGCATCATCCCTAATTCGCCTGAAGCACGCGTCCGGACACTCAGCGAATTAGACTCGACTTCCTTCGTGCCAACAACCGCCATCACAGGCACCTTTTGCTTTTCAGCATTGCGAATCATCTTGCCAAGGCGCTCTCCGCTGCTGTCTACCTCAGCACGAATATGGAGCGATCGCATTTGGTCAGTCACCTGTTGAGCAAACGCGTGATGATCTTCCGTCACAGGCAAAAGACGCACCTGAGTCGGAGCTAGCCACAACGGAAAATCTCCGGCATATTCTTCAATCAGAATGCCAATCAAGCGCTCAAGGGAACCAAATGGAGCCCGATGAATCATCACAGGTCGCTTTCGAGATCCATCTTCAGCAACGTATTCTAAGTCAAACCGCTCCGGCAAAATGTAATCCACCTGGACAGTTCCCAGTTGCCATTCCCGATCTAGAGCATCATGGACAATAAAATCTAGCTTGGGGCCATAGAAAGCGGCTTCTCCAATTCCTTCAAAATGCTTCATGCCAAGCGTTTCAACAGCTCGGCGAATCGCATTTTCAGACTTATTCCACGCATCGTCTGATCCAATATATTTATTAGAATCTGGATCCCGAAAGCTCAGGCGGGCTCTGAATGACGTATCTAAATGAAGCGCCCGAAGAGTAGACTGAATCAAATCAACCACTTTCAGAAACTCATCATCAAGCTGCTCTGGAGTTACAAACAAATGAGCATCATCCTGAGTAAACCCACGAACTCTCGTTAGGCCACCCAACTCACCCGATTGTTCATATCGATACACTGTTCCAAACTCAGCAAATCGAATCGGCAACTCGCGATAGGAGCGGAGCTGGCTCTTATAAATCTGGACATGAAATGGGCAGTTCATGGCTTTGAGGACGAAGCCATCATCCTCAGTCTCCCCCATCATCGGAAACAAATCATCCCGATACTTCTGCCAGTGCCCTGAGGTCTTAAATAAATCAACCCGTCCAATATGAGGCGTAACGACAGGAAGATATCCACGTTTCACTTGCTCATCCTTTAGAAAATCTTCTAATGTCGAACGCAAGATCGTGCCCTTCGGAGTCCAAAGCGGCAAACCCGGCCCCACAACATCGGAGAAAATAAAGAGCCCTAGCTCTTTGCCTAAGCGACGATGATCTCGCCTCAGAGCTTCTTCCTTGCGACGCTTATATTCTGCTAACTGCTCTGGAGTTTCCCATGCGGTTCCATAGATACGCTGAAGCTGAGCTTTGGTTTCATCGCCACGCCAATATGCGCCCGCAACAGTTTCTAAATCAAACGCCTTTGGATGAATATCGCCGGTATTTTCTAAATGCGGACCTGCACAAAGATCCCACCACTCATTCCCTAGATAGTAAAGAGTAATTGGATCTTCTAAACCCTCGAGAATCTCTAGCTTATATGGCTCATCAAGCTGCTCGATGCGCGTTTTAGCTTCCTCGCGACTGATTTCTTCTCGAATCACCGGCAATTTTTTGTTGATGATCTTAATCATCTCTTTCTTTATTGCCTTTAGATCCTTCTCAGTAAATGGCTCTGGATTGTCAAAGTCATAATAAAAACCGTGCTCAATCCAAGGGCCGATTGTTACCTGCGCCTTTGGAAACAGCTTTTGCACCGCCATTGCCATGATGTGAGAGGTCGTATGGCGGATCTTTTTCAATGCCTCTGACTCGCTTGTCCGAGGCAGATGAATCTTTTCATGCTGCTTGACCGTGGAAGAGGCATCTGAGTTAGACATCGGCTGATTTTCAATCACGTTAGAACAAAAAACTGACAGTCATTCTCTAGCCTCTATATTAACGACTAGATGAAGCGACTCAAGCGCAAGGAATCAGCATCTCATGCGATCGCATTCTAAAATCGTATCCAAAGCGCTTCAGAAGCCCAAGCCTTCCGACAAGGACTAAATTCTTTAAACATTAATAAATGTTATAAAATGTAAACTGTGTTACGCTTAAAATGCAATTGATAATAAATTTTAATTCTTTTTATCCATGCTGAGTCCTGACTCGCCCGAGCGCGATCTTCTGGAAGATTTGTTGAAGCCACTGCTCGAAGATTTTCAAAATTGGTTTACTAGAGTGCAATTGCTTCTAGAAGCAGAGTTGATCCCCTTCTTTGACGCTGAACAGCAAGCAGATTTTTTAGAACTTGTAGAGCAGGCGCATCGAGAAGTCAAAGCGGCTCAAATATTGATGGAAGCAACGGATTACCGAGTTGGCGTTGAGCTTCCTCTACTGTGGGCGTGGCACCAGCTTGCGACAGAGTGTTGGCACCTTACAGTTCGCATTCGGCTGGAAGAGATAAGTCCGTAATGGTGAAAGATTTGGCTGTCAGCCCTGTCGAAGCTCTTGATCTGTTGGGCTATTGCCTTCCTTATCTCTTGCGCGTATTGAAAAGCGGGATCTGGCATAAGAAGTTTTGAGTCGTTTTGTAAATAACATACGGAAACTCATTAAACTTAGAGATATCAATTGAGATTTGAGTGTCCACAAAATTGATGGCGCACTTCGTAAATTATTCACAGTTTTAGCAGTTTGGCTTGGAGGGGCAAATTATGTTGCATCTCATTTACGTCCTTGCATTTACAGTGCTGGCTTTTTTAGCGGTCGGTAACTTAATCCGGAGTTTGATGACCCTTGGCATAGAATCTCAGCGTTCTTATGGATCGGCTTCGCGATTTTCTCCTCAAGCGCCTGATGATCAGTCGTCTCAGCAGATGAGTTCGAAAAACTCCGTACCTCATCCAGAGTTGCTGGACAACGCTGGAAATATTCTCCGGGAACCGTATTTGGTTATGAAATCAATTACAGTTGATGATGCTCGTGAGCAGCTTGACTCAATCTATAGATCATCTCCCGGCTCATCAGATGGTTCGTCTGTGGGAGACGAGGAAAGTTTGTAGTTCGATTTTCCTGTTCTGGCCGAATGTTTTTGGGCAATGTTCCTTAGGAAACGTTCGATCGATTATATGGGAGCAACGCACTCCAAGCTTTAGTTGCATATTTTATTTCGTCAATAGTAAGTCCTTCTGCTAGCTGACCAGTTCGAGCGATCGCAGAAGTTTTTTTAACAGTGCATTCACAGCTCCGCTAGAATCAGCCTTTGGCAGAGTTGCTAACCATCAACAGCCACCTCCTAGGACTAGAAATATTAACCAACCGAACATTGGGGCGTTAGGATGGAGTTGGATGCATCAGAATAACTCCATCAATTTTTGTCTGCTGTGGTAGACACGTAACGTTTGCTATGGAGCGGTGACTCTGAGGCTCAGCGCCCTAGGATTCAGGGGAGAGAACCGCTATACTCCAGTAAGGTACATTGAACAAAGGTTATTCTGTCTTTTAGAATTGCTTAGGGCTGGATTCATGACCTCATTTGCTACATCGACTGTCAGAGCTGATTTGAGTGAACTTCGTCGTTTAAAGACTCTCTTGCCTCCTGAATTGAAAAGCTGGGTCACGATTGAAGGCGCGACATCTATTGATCCGCCTTTGATTACCTGCGAAGAGATTGGAAAAGATCAGGTGGAAATTCAGGTTGACCTGGTGAAATGGGAGCAACTAGCGCTCGATCAGCGAAATCTTCTGTTCTGGCATGAAGTCGCTCGGATTCAAAATGACACGATTCCGCGAGACGGTTGGGAAATGGCGGCATTGGCAATTGGTTTGGGAGGAGCCGTCGGCGAGCTGTGGGTACAAGATGGCCTTTTGCTTTTGTTGGCGCTATCCCTGTGTGCTGTATCCGGATATCGACTCTACAAGCGAAATAATGGTGCCAAGACGTTGACCGATTCAGTTGATGCGGACGAGCGGGCGATCGCCCTTGCAACTCGGTTTGGATATAGTTTGCCCAATGCATATAAGAGCTTGGGAAGTGCATTGAAAGTGCTGATCGAGCAGACCCCCAAAAAGCGGGTACGCAAGCGCTATGAGGCTCGTTTGCAAGCTCTTAAGAAGAGTGCAGCTCGTGCAAAAGCGAAGGCTAAGTCAGGCCGAGGGGATGGATAGAGTCAGCGTCCTGCGCTCTTAAGCAACAAGCCGATTGTGGCGGTAAGGCATGGGTGTGTTGCTCGGTTTTGACAGGTCACGATGGAGATGACTAGTGGGTCTCCTGGAGTTGGCGATCGCTTAATCATGGTGTTGGGCTTTTGTCATGATTTCGATCATGGCAAGCTCGGCGTGATCAGACTGAATTCTAATCCAGCGTTGTTTGCAGACGATCTAGGAAAATAGCCTAAAAACTGCGTTGCTAGTGAGGGATAACGCGAGAAGGCTCTCAGATTGCTCTGGGGACTCATAAGGAGTCTCTTGGAGGGCGCAGCATGATTCTTCGTGAGTTTCTACATCCATCACCTGCGTCGCTCCAAGACACTTAGATTTGTGTCTCCTCGTGGGTGAGGCTTATAACCCAACCGATAGGAAAACTGCTTGTCCGGAACAAGATCAGGGTTGAACTGAGCTTTATAGACATGTACATATAGCAATCCCAGATGGGTTGTGAGCAGTGGGGCGGGTAGCAGGCCCGCTCCACTGCTCAAACACAATTTACAAGCGATCTAGGATCGCTAGAGCGCACATAATGTCCGTCTACAGTTAATAATACCAATCGTCCATGACGCAGCGGCGTCACCCCCAACGATAAAAATCTATTTTCAGAGCAATTCCCAAAATTAGATCTCTAACTAAACTCCGTAGGGGCGTTTCGCATACCGCTATAATCTGAATTTGGAAAAATTGGGACAAGAAGTTCTCCAAGATTATGTTGTGATCTAGATCAATAATACTAATGATTTTCGTCACGCGTTAATCAGATCTGGGTCATCCACTCAGTCGAAAAAGATCACACAAAAACTACGAAGTGAATCACTGAGTAATACGGCTGAACATTGAATACTTGTTTTCATTGGCAATCACGCATCGTGATTCATTCATCCAGGTTTCAATTAGTCCTTGATCAGCCCTCAGATGAATTTTTCCATATTACAAAGTCTCTGGATGTAGCAGTAAGGTCAGCGTTGGAGTTAATTCTAATGGCTGTATGAGTGTCACCTGCTCAGGTGAATCTACCGAATGAAGCGCATCTAGATTGGTATGGTTTAATCTCGTCCTAGTTCTGGTCTAAGTCTGTCCTCTGGCATTCATGTACCAAGTCCTTCAGGAGAATTCGATAATGTCCAATACTACTCAATCTGCTACCGTAGGACTCGTTCTTCGACATAGTCTACAGCGATCGCTTGCGGGATCTTGGCTAGTATTGGGGTTGATCGTGGTGGGATTGTGGTCTGGGCAGGCTTACAGCACTGAAGCTTCTGCGTCTCATCTACAGAAGCAAGCAGTCGATTCGGCCTCTGACACGATAGACGGCGTTTATTTATACGGACAATCATCCGAACCTTCTCAAGTTGGAGTTGCCTACGCCGTATTCGAAATTAATGATAGAGAGGCCGTTGGCGCTTTTTACATGCCTCACTCATCGTTTGATTGCTTCCGGGGTGAGCTAAGTGCTCGTCAGCTTCAGTTGAGGGTTAGAGATAGCTATGATCAGGCGATTCATCCCCATGCGCTAGCGCTGCAAGATGACGTCAATGTCGCTAGTGCGGAAGGAACAGCGCCTTCGTCGATTGAGTTGGTTGGCTATCATCAGATTCAAGAGCTCAGTGATACCGATCATCAGATCTTGGCGACGTGTAAAGCAAATTCTCAAAGCTTTTGATTAATTTGTAATTTGAACACTAGGAAGATTGGGGATGGTAGGTTTTGAGAATTCGCCCTCCCCTGCGGAACTGTCGATAATACGCTGCGCTGACTGGATCAGTATGCTCTGACAGGATATCAATGGCAATCCCATTATGTCCTTGATCGCTTCCCGAGCTGTGAATATATCGTTGTTCACCTAAATGGATGCCTACATGGGTTGTGCGTTGGGGGGTACCAAAGAAGACTAGATCTCCAGGCTGAAGGTCTTGTTGAGAGATGGGAGAGGTGAACGCTTCTTGCTGATAAGAGTCACGGGGCAGCCAAATGCCTGCGGAGGCAAAGGCTGTTTGTACTAACCCCGAACAATCATAATTTGGCCCAACCGTTCCTCCCCAGAGATAACGGTTGGGATATTTCATTGCGGCCATAGCATAAGAGATTGCCTGCTGGGTGCGATCGCGAAGTTGGGCTTCGGTCAACGCCACTGAGTGATAGGGCGATTCACTAATCTCGATGAGATCAATGTCTTCAAGCGGCATCCAAGAGCAATAGTCATCTTCACACAATCTAATCTGCATCGCTCGATCGCCGAGCGTTCTACCAACATCGGGGGGGAGTGATAAGATACGCAATTGACGACCCGCAACTGCTTGGGTAGCAAGTCTCTCTAATTCAGGAGAGTCATATAGATTAATGGTTCCGTGACACTGATATTCGGTGGTCGGATCAGTTGATAATGACGTGTGTAATTCTGAAATTGAAACCATATGCCATTTTTCCAGCACGATGAACATCTGAATCGTCTGGGCAATCAAATTTTAGACGAAACGTGGATTGAGTTTCCTGGCTTAGCCCGAAATCAGATTGCTTTGACATGGATTGTCTATGATCAGCCGGTCATCGTCAACACAGGCGGTGCGCTTAGCCCAGACGAATTTTGGGGACGGACTGTCCGCGGATTTTCATATCGAGGATTAGAACGCATTTACCCAGCAAGTGTTGTCAAATTATTTTATTTGGTGGCAGTTCATGAATGGCTCGACAAGGGCATGATTCAAACCTCTGCCGAGCTTGAACGTGCAGTTCGAGACATGATTGTAGATTCTAGTAACGATGCTACAAGTCTAGTGGTTGATATCTTAACTGGCACGACGAGCGGTCCAGATCTGCCGTCTGGTCCGTTTGAGACATGGCGACATCAGCGTAATCTTGTCAATCGGTATTATCAATCTTTAGATTGGCCTGAACTGGAAACAGTCAATATCAACCAAAAAACCTGGTGTGATGGTGCCTATGGCCGAGAACGGACATTCCTAGGAGAGATGATGGAAAATCGAAACATGCTGACGACCGACGCCACTGCAAGGCTAATGCACAGTATCGTTGGGGGCGTTGCTGTTTCTCCAGAGCGATCGCAAGCCATGATGGACTTAATGCGGCGTAGCCTCAATCCATCGGTGCTGGAACTTGATCCTGAAAATCAGATAGTCGGATTTTTAGGTGCAGGCTTGCACCCAACGGTTCGAGTATGGTCAAAGGCTGGCCTTACTAGCAAGGTTCGCCATGATGCTGCTTACATAGAGTTAGAAGGTCAGCAGCCCTATTTGTTAGTGGTATTCACAGAAGGCAAAGAACATAGCCAAAACGAAGCAATTCTTCCCTTCATTTCATCCCAGATTGCAGGATCGGTGAGCAATCTATAGTGACTAGAGAATGACGTTACCAGATGAGCGTTAGACCAATCATAATTGGTCTACAGATTGCACTAGTCTCACAACCGCCGCCCTCTGATCGTTTCTCAGTCAATTAGGTAAGGGCCCCCGCGCCGCGAAGGTTCTACCCACGTTCAACGTCCTCACGCGAGAGTGTAAAGCTATAACGGTATGTAGCTTGAGTTAAGTACGGTGGTGTGGGGCACAGCGCCACACACCACCGTTTCTGTAGGTGACGCGCACATTGCTATATAGAGAATTAAAAAAAGGGGCTAAGTCACGCTTAGCCCCTCCATATTTCAATCAAAGAATAGCGTCAATCAAGCGATCGCGGCAAACAGCAGAGCAAAACCTCGTTACTCAAGAATGACTTTATCAACGACCTCAATTTTACCTTCCTGAGTAACTGTCCAGACATCGTAGCTACCAATTACATCACCATTTTCGTCGATGTCAACTTGACCACTCGCACCTTGATAATTAATGTCTTCGCCAGCGTTGATTAGTTCTAGAGCTTCACAGACATCGGTGACTTCCGTACCTGGCCCACCGGAAACGGCGCGAATTTGATCTTTGATCGCTTCACCATCATTTTCTCCAGCTGCCTGGGCCGCCAGGACGAGAACGGCTGCCGCATCCCAGGTATGAGGAACAAACGCACCTGGAGCCTCTCCGAATTGTTCTTCCCAGAGTGCAGTGAAGTCTTCTAATGCTGGACCTGCTGCACCCGGAACGGTGCCAATTGCATCAGATAGGATGTAGCTCCCTTCTGAGGTTTGACCAACATCTTCTGGGAATGATTCAGTTTGTACACCATCAGTTAAGATAACCTGAACGCCTTCTTTTAGACCTTGCTCGTAGGCAGATTTGAGCAACAGTGCTCCTGTCTCAACATAGAGAACACCCAGCACAGCATCCGGATCTCCACCAAAGGCGGCAGACGCTTCAGAGTCAAAGGTTGTTGCCTTGGGATCATAGCGGACTGGATTATCTTTATTGACAACCGTGCCGCCCAGCGATTCAAATGCTTCAACAAAGGCTTGCTCGTAGCCTACTCCATAGTCATTATTGATAACGGCAGTTGCAACACTGGTTAAACCGCGATCCATCGCCAGCTGAGCGGATGCTTGAGCTTGATAAACGTCAGGAGGTGCAGTCCTGGCCCAGTATCCCTCGAAGTCTCCTGCCTCAGCACGTTCCGTAAAGACCGGACTCGTACTACCCGGAGACACCATAGGAACTTGGTTTCGAACCGCTACATCCACTGCAGCGCTCGACACACTACTTGCAAACGCTCCCACAACCCCATGCACTTGGTCAGCTTCGGCAAGTTTTGTCATTGCTTCAGCGCCTGCGGTTGGGTCCGTTTGAGTATCTTCGATAATCAGTGTGACTGGAGCATCATTCACGCCACCGCACGCATTTACGGTTTCAACGAGTAGCGGAAGCGCATCGAGCATAGGCTGCCCAATCGAGGATAAGTCTCCTGTTGCAGGAAGAAGAGCACCTAGCTTTAAGCCATCTCCTGATGCTTCTGCAGGGGTCTCATCGGTGCCTTCGGTAGATGCGTTATCTGTGCTTGCTTGTTGGCACGCAGCTGCAAATACTCCCGCAGCCAATGTCGCCATCGTTAACGGAATTAGAGAATGCACTTTTAAGTTACTGCCAAATTGAAAATTCATCTTTCTCATCCTGATATACTCCTAGGCGTCTCAAAGGATGAACACATGGTAAGTCAATCGTTATACGGTTACTCAGTCGGGTAACAAACTGCTACTCATAATGAGTATTACGACCACTATTGTGACCACCAGGTACAACCTGATCCATGACGATCAAAGATCAGCTTACAGGTCATTTCTGTATCCAAATGACCCTAATCATAAAACAATTTGGCAGAAAATGTAATGCAGCGCACACGAACGTCTACAAAGCGATCGGGCAACAGAGCGGTTCGACGTGGTTGAAGACGTCAGATTAATGCTCAGATTAGCGCTTAAAGACGAATTTGCTTGAGATGACTGCGTGGGTCATAGCTGCGCGATGCTCGAATCTGCTCATATAGATCACGTTCAGCGGGGCTAAGCTCTTTGGGTGGCGAGATTAAGATTCGCACAAGCTGATCACCCCGTCCACCTTTGGGGTTTGACCACCCTTTACCCCGCAGGCGTAAACTTTGTCCCGAACGAATCCCAGGTGGAATATTCATGCTCACTGTGCCATCAGGAGTGGGCACCTCGATCGACCCCCCCAACACCGCCTCATCGGGCGCAATTGGAATTTCGCATACGAGGTTATCTCCCTCAAATTGGAAAAAAGGATGAGGCTGGAGTTCAACAGTGAGGTATAGATCACCTCGTTTTTGGGTGTATGGGCTCAGTTGTCCTTTGCCTCGGATACGAATTCGACTGCCAGACTTTGCTCCCGGTGGAATGCGGACATCGATAATCTCACTGCCGATGCTAAGACGCTGCTGAACGCCGTGGAATGCTTCTGAAAAGCTGAGTGAGATCGAGGATTCGAGATCTTGCCCTGCAGAAACTGACTCGTCGAATCCTCCGAAGTCATTAAACCCACCAAACCCGCCAAATCCTGGCGATCGCCCGCTTTGGGGTCGATAGGTATAGGTTTGCCGGGGGCCACCTGCCGATGGCCCGCCAAATCGTCCTAATAACTCATTGATAAACTCATCAAAGCTACCATATCGACCAAATTCAAATCCTTCAAAGTCAACATCGGCTCCCCTCGTCCCGGGCCATCCTCCTGTGCTACCCGCTTGTTTCCAATATTGACCAAACTGGTCATATTTCTGACGTTTGTCCGGATCAGACAAGACCTCATACGCCTCATTCACTTCCTTGAAGCGGGCTTCGGCACTTTTATCGCCCGGATTCATATCAGGGTGGTATTGACGAGCTAACTTGCGAAATGCCTGCTTAATCTCGCCAGCGTCAGCACTTTTACTCACCCCTAAAATGGCATAGTAGTCTTTGAAATCGGTCGCAGCCATCAAGCCTGTCTCCTAGTACAAAGTTCGTCAGATGTTTTCTAACAAGGGAATACGAACTATGTTTAACCCACGTCATCCGATTTAATACAGATCCGATTAAAAGAAGAATGATTGAACGCAGTTACTTAAATTAACGTTACATAGTTCAACGAATATGACAATTGTTCTAGTTCTAAGCTACCAAGGCTTCATAAGCAATTATGTTCGGATTTTGCGGGCAGGGCGATCGGGATTTCCGTACTCTGAAAGATCGGGTTGATTGACTGAAATGCGACCGTTTTCTAGTGCCTCGTCTCTCGGTGCTTCTAATATGCCCTAAGGCGTCGTTTCAGAGATTAGGGAGAATGGAATGTTAAATGGTTTGATATCCAAAGATGGATAGTGAATTAAGCAGTCTATCTTTTCGCTTAGGCTCGGCGGGGCTGCTTGCAAACGTCGATACATTTTCCAGATAACCTCATCAGGCACGTGGCGCGATCGCGCCCGATTTCGCTCTAAGCATCGCTCAACAGAACTATCTAGCCATAAAGCAACGACTCGGCTAAATCCAACGGTGCGAGCCAAATCTATGGCATTCCGCCGATTGCGCCTAACAGCATTGGTTGCATCATAAATTGCGGTACCAGCTTGCCCAGGATTTTGATTGATCTGCTCAATAGCGTCTCGAAACTGACGCTGAATTTCACCCCAAACTAAGTTCCAAGGTCCTTGGACTGCCTCGCCCCCAAATAGCTGCTCTCGGATTGCATCCGATGAAATCAGATACTGTCCAATTCCCTCTCGAATTAAGCACTGTGCTAATGTCGATTTGCCGCTTGCAGGCAAACCAATAAGCAGTATAAGCCTAGGCATTGTAGTCTAGTGACGCAGATACGTGGCGATCGCCCATTAATCGTCCTATTAAATTACTGTCCCGTCAGGAATCACTGCATTTTTCAAAATCACCACGATTCCACTGCGAATGTAGAAGCCTTGGTCTTCTCGATCCGCTTCTTCAACTCGATCTTTATTTAAGATTTGCACATCACGGCCAATTCGCGCATTCTTATCGATAATGGCTCGTTGAACGACCGTATTAGTTCCAATTCCTAATGGAACTGAGCTACTAGATTCCCCGCCGTGTCGTTCTGCAAAGGGCTGATAATAATCGGCACCCATAATTAACGTATCTCGAACAATGCAGCCTGATTCGACCCGACTCCGAATACCCAATACAGAATGGTGAATCTGACAGTTCTTAATGATGCAACCGTCACCGATAATCGATTCAGTGACCTGGCAGTCTTGAAGCTTTGTAGGGGGCAAATAACGAGCTCTGGTATAAATCGGAGCATCTTCATCGTAAAAACTGAACGCAGGCCGAGGCTGCTCAGTCAGAGCTAAATTCGACTCATAGAAGGCTTCAATAGTTCCAATGTCTTCCCAATAGTCATCGAACAAATAAGCCTGCACATTATGGTCTTTCGCTGAAGCTGGGATAATCTCTTTTCCAAAGTCCGTTTGCTCAAGATTATTTTTAAGCAAATTGATCAAAACATCTTTCTTGAAGACGTAGATTCCCATTGACGCAATGTATGGTTTTACCTGAGCCTGATCAGCAGTCAATCCCAGCGTCGTCGTATCGACCTGCATGGTCTTCAACGCATCTCCTTTAGGCTTTTCTAGAAAGCTAACCACCCGCCCGGTGTCGTCAATTTTCATCAACCCAAAACTCGATGCACGCTTCTCATCAATGGGGACAACCGATAGCGTAATGTCGGCATTGGTTTCTCGGTGACGCTGCACAAAGAGGCGATAATCCATTCGGTAGAGGTGATCGCCCGAAAGAATCACATATTCATCGACGTCCCATTCCTGGAGCAGCCACAAATATTTGCGGACAGCATCGGCTGTACCTTGAAACCAGCTTGGATTCTCAGGAGTTTGTTGGGCGGCGAGGACTTCGACAAAACCGTCTGAGAACACGGAAAAACTGTAAGCGCGAGCAATATGGCGATTCAAAGACGCCGAATTGAATTGCGTCAAGACATAAATCTTGAGGATCTCAGAATTGATGCAGTTGCTAACCGGAATATCGATTAACCGATACTTGCCTGCTAGCGGAACAGCAGGCTTAGCACGCTGCTTGGTCAATGGATAGAGTCGGGTGCCAGCACCTCCGCCTAAGATGATTCCAAGTACTCTTTTCACAATGACCTCTTAAATGCTTCTTAAACTCTTACCAACTCCCCTTCTCAGTGTCTGACTGTAAGTGGCAGTTGGCAAGTCCCATTTTAGAAAATCTGACTGAGGGTATAAATTTACGAGCAAAGCCGACGGCTCTTTATTCAGATTCTGCTGGTTTCAGCCATTCTGCAAATTCGGTTGCAAATCGATTCGCTAAAATTGCCTCTCGAATACGCTGGGTAAATCCAACCAGTTCGGTGATGTTGTGAATGGAGAGTAGCGTGTATGCCAATAGCTCATGAGAACGCAAGAGGTGGCTAATATAGGCGCGGGTAAATGTTTGACAGGTGTAGCATGAGCAATCAGCATCTATAGCCGCAAAATCGTCTCGAAACCGAGCATTTTTCATGTTCCATCGCTTGCCCTTGATTAAGACGTTTCCGTGACGGGCGAAGCGAGTCGGAATCACACAATCGAACAGATCAATGCCAGCAGCGATCGCCTGTGCCATTTCTCGGGGAGTGCCAACTCCCATCAGGTATCGAGGCTTATTGTCTGGCAGTAAGGGTGCAGTCGCCTTCACAATTGATTCAATCAGCTCTGCGGGTTCACCAACGCTAACTCCGCCTATGGCAAACCCTGGAAGATCGAGGTCTGCCAGCAATCTAGCGGATTGTTGACGCAAATCGCAATAGACTCCTCCCTGGACGATGCCGAATAGGGCCTGATCAGGGCGATCGTGGGCCGCGATACAGCGCTCTAGCCACCGATACGTCCGCTCAGTTGCCTCAATCACCGCATCTCGACTTGCGGGATACGGAGGGCATTCATCAAACGCCATAATCACATCAGCGCCTAGCATGTTTTGGATCTGAATCGATCGCTCTGGCGTCAGGTGGATCATCTGTCCATCCCGGGGCGATCGAAATGTGACTCCCTCTTCAGAGATTGATCGCAACTCGCTCAGGCTAAAGACTTGAAACCCACCTGAATCTGTCAAAATAGGCCCCGTCCACCCCATAAACCGATGCAGCCCCCCTGCCTTCGCGACAATGTCTTCTCCAGGTTGGAGGTGAAGATGATATGTATTCGCCAAAACCATTTGTGCCCCTGTATCTTGGAGTTGTTTGGGCGTAACAGTTTTGACGTTTGCTAAGGTGCCTACTGGCATAAAACGAGGCGTTTCAACAGGTCCATGAGGAGTCAAGAATATTCCTGCTCGTGCCTGTGTGTCGCTACAGCGAGCCTGACATTGGTAACTAAATCCCACGCTAAATTCTAACGCTCTATATAATAAACAAAACTTACAGTGACGAATTTTCTTCGTCGTCGAGTCGGGTATCCCAACTCGCTGAGAGCACTTCAGCCACCATGGCTTCCAATGCTAGGATACGCGAATTTTGCTCTTGAAGAGGGTTGGAGAGCGGAATTAACCTCAGACGACGACTATCCTGGACTAGGTCTAAACAGGCTTCAGACTCTAGGGAAAGTCTCAATTCTAAATAATCAAAACTGTGAACGTTTAAATAAAGAGCATGATTACTAACAAGCGTTGCGTGCCGTGGGTCAGCAAACACTTCAATAACAATGCCTTCATTATCGGAGAGGGATTGGTCTGCCTGGGTATAAATATAGTGAACCCGGTCTAAGCCACAAAGCAACCGCTGCATGTCGTGCTTGTTTACCACTATGCCCTGATCCACAATGCATGGAGCAGGAAGAGGCGTATTTCCATGAAGTTGATCGTGACTCATGACCGATAAAACCTTGGGTTTTGCAGAACCTACGTTTAGTCAAAGAGATATGACTGATTGAGTGAGACCATATCTTTTATCGACCGCGACATATCTAACCTATCAAATCAAGGTCGCGTCAAGGCCGAATATTAAAGCGTTATTTTATCTCAGCAGATCGAATGACTCTTAGTGGAATTTACGGAAGTTGATTTTAATCGTGAAACTGTCGTGATTGCAGAATTTATCGCCGCGATCGCCTTCTATACATGCTTACCCATTCCGTCTCATTGGCATCAAGATTATCGCCGAATCGCCTATTTCGCTCCGTTTGTCGGCCTATTTATTGGAGGCTTGCTAAGCCTTGCCGATATAGGTCTACAGCATCTTGGTATGCCCATCTTAACCCGCAGCGCTGTTGTTGTTGTCACATGGGTGGGGATCACAGGCGGACTGCATCTCGACGGCGCAATGGATATGGCGGATGGGTTAGCCGTAACTGATCCACGGCGGCGATTAGACGTTATGGCTGACAGCGCGACTGGGGCATTTGGCGCAATGGCGGCGATCGCCCTCGTGCTGCTCAAGGTTTCGGCCATCGCTGATTTTACAACCCACCGGTGGATGCCACTCCTCATTGCGCCTATATTAGGGCGTTGGGCTCAGCAAGTGGCAATTGCCCGATATCCATATCTCAAGCCGATTGGAAAGGGCGCATTCCATAAGGCTGCCGTGCGCTCATTATTGGATGTCGTGCCAGGAGCCCTGTTGCTCGTCGGGTTAACGATAATCTGGGGAATTACTCAGCCGTCTAAACGTCTAAACATAGTGGGTGCCATGATTCTAGGAGGGGCGATCGCCCTTTCTACCGGAGCGTGGATCTACCATAAATTAGGAGGGCAAACAGGTGATACCTACGGGGCAATTGTGGAATGGACAGAAGCGTTGTTTTGGGTAGGCACAACGTTACTAGTCCACTAGCATATCTGATCTCCCATACGCTAACGTAAGAATGATTCATCCATCACCCACGCCACGCTCTGGTTCATACCTGTCATGACATCTGACTGCGATGCCTTAGCTCCGAATTGTCTCGACTCTTGTGTGCAAACACTTGGTTTATCTCAGATAGAGCGCCATGTGTTTCTTTGTGCTGACCAAACTTCCCCCAAATGTTGTGACAAAACTGCCAGCTTAGAGTCTTGGAATCATCTCAAAACACGTCTCAAACAGCTTCGTTTAGACACGCCAACCTTTGAGCGTCCTGCCTGTGTTTTTCGCACAAAGGCTAATTGCCTTCGAGTATGCCAGCAGGGGCCAATTTTAGTGATTTATCCGGATGGCGTTTGGTATCACAGCGCCACGCCAGAGGTTATTGATCGAATCATCGACGAACATTTAATCGGAAACCAAGTCGTCGATGATTATGCATTTTTGATTCACCCACTGCCCAAATCCGCAAATTCTCCACTTAAATAAGGCATATCGTTACGATTCACTGAATAATTGTGAGTATCTATAGAATACTGGGCATTATATGGAGAGAAATCTCTGAGAAAACACGAGCCAAGAATAACGAGGGCGATGGAAAATTATCTTCAAAAAGCGTCTTATCGTTCTACCAATCTTCATAAGATGCTGTTGCTTGGTCTTAATCCATCAAATGTGCGATCGCGGAGGTGATCTCATGTAGACACGAATCCATTTTGAGCCATTTCTATGATTATCTGCCAAAGTAGAGGCATACAGAGGGCTTGGTGTTATATCCCTACAAGATTACATCAGTGCTTAACCAGAGACGTGTTTTACTAAAGGCTAAAATAAAGTGCGATTACGAATTTTTTTAACTCTAAATATTGAACTTTTTAAGTTTTCGAGGCGTTTACTGTTCCCTATGCGTGGCGAGTGATAGGCATGAAGGAAAACAGTGTTGGCGAACATAAAAGGCTGCTGCTGATTGATGATGATCCCAATCTAATTTTATTAGTTAAGGATTATCTTGAATTTCGCGGATATGAGGTTGTCACAGCAGAAAATGGTCGGGAAGCCCTTGACATTTTAGAGGGTGAAATTCCAGATATGATCATTTGTGACGTGATGATGCCCGAAATGGATGGCTACTCCCTAGTCGAACATGTCCGGAAAGATTCTCGCATGAGCTGGATTCCAGTTCTATTTCTCTCCGCAAAGGGGCAGAGTCAAGATCGCGTCAAAGGGCTTAGCACCGGCGCAGACGTTTACATGGTCAAACCATTCGAGCCTGAAGAGCTTGTTGCCCAGGTTGAGTCGTCGCTCAAGCAAGCATCCCGATTAATGGTTCGTCAACCTAGAGGTGTCGAGACAGGTCCCAAAATTCAAGTTCCCTTTGATGTTGAATTAACACCGACCGAGCTTCGAGTGGTTCAGTTTGTGGCACGAGGCATGGCAAATCGAGAAATTGCTGACGAACTGAATGTCAGTCAACGAACTATCGAAAGCCATGTCAGCAATATGCTCGGTAAAACGGGTTTACATAACCGCACTGAGCTTGCTCGCTGGGCAATTGAAAATAGCATGGCTTAATGTATGGAATTTAGTGGATATGAATGGAATTTAGTGGATTCAGCTAATAGGACTCTGAAATATCTCGAAGGGATGTACAAAATTTGATAGATTAGGCATTAGTCGCTGGTGTAGCTCAGTTGGTAGAGCAGCTGATTTGTAATCAGCCGGTCGCAGGTTCGAGTCCTGTCACCAGCTTTTTCCGAAACTCCTGTATCGTAATGTTCCTAAGGGTTTTTAAGTATTCATCTCGAAGCGTTTTGTGTATCCCTGCCCGTACTTAACTCGAGCGCATACCGCTACAACCGACATTCCGCAGGTTGACAGGGAATAAAAGATGTAGGCTGTATCCTTAGCGCGTTCAAATTATGGACGTATCGATTCACACATTTAATACTGAGGCTGTGTTTGCAGATAATCTCGAATCCAGTCACAACCATGAGCCAAGACTTGATTTGTGTCTACAAGGCGATCCAGTTGCCAGAGAATAACGATATCATCTAAGCCACTCGATGCTAACAACGACCCATGACTGGACGAGACCGGATGAAACGCAACGTTGAGGGCTCGCTGTTTATGGCCTTCTAAGGTCAGCAGTAAGTTGCCGTCTAAGTCCCAGAGCTTAATCGTATTGTCCCAGCCTGCCGATGCCAGAACCGTGCCTCAGCTTTTGCGCAGTCCAGAAAAGGGTTCTGGCCTATTCATTTGTAGCCTTACTTTGAAGAATTGGTATAAAGACCGTGCCTCTTCCACTGTGAAGCCGTTCAACTGAATGGCATGACCAATATTGAACAGCGTACGTCGCTTGTCGGCAATCAAATCGGAGGGAGTCGTCACCCCACCCCAAACAACGAAATATTGATGGAGCTGTAGCGAGAGTCGTGCGATCGCCCTGTGATGTCGCCGCAGCTATGCCTCAATCACGACTCGCAGATTGCCCCGCTTGCGAACGACGCGACAGGCCGTTGCGCCATTGGCCTGCTCAAACTCCAGATCAAGCAGGGTTGGCCCAATCTTGAGGTTTTGCAACGAGGCATATTGCACCGACTCAGGCAGGGTGGGATGAACGACGCGCAGGCAGTTGTTGGGTGCATCAGGCACCAGATTTACCATCAGATGCAGCATTTGGAAGATGGTGCCCGTGCCCCATGCTTGGGGTGAACAGGCCACCGGATAGCGAACCGGACTGCCTTCTGGGGTGCGATTAAAGCCGCAGAAGAGTTCAGGAGGTCTAGAATAGGGCTGCTGAGCTGCCATGTCGATAATGCCTTGAGCGATTTCAAGGGTTTGCTCGACGAAACCAAGGGAGCGCAACCCTGCGGCAATCAGGCCATTGTCATGAGGCCAAACTGAGCCAACATGATAGCCCATGGGGTTGTAGGCGGGCGATGCGCTGCTGAGGGTACGAATGCCCCAGCCGCTAAACATATCGGGGGCTAGCAGTCGTTCGGCGACGCTACGAGCTTTGTCAGGAGAGAAAATTCCCAACCCCAGGCAGTGCCCCGGATTTGACGTGATGCTGTCAACGGCTTTCCCGTCTCCATCGAGGGCCAGCGCAAAATATCCTTGCTCTGGTAACCAAAAGTCTCGTTCAAAGCGGGTTTTGAGGGCTTGAGCTTCTTCCTGCCAGCGATCGGCCAGGTCTAATCGCTTCTTCGTGCGGGCGATTTGGCTCAGTCGCGTCTTGGCTGCATACACATAGCCCTGAACTTCTGAAAGGGCGATCGCCCCTTGAGCCAGCTTGCCCTGAGCATCGACGATGCAGTCGCCGGAGTCTTTCCAGCCCTGGTTTTGTAAGCCCCCAGAGGATTTGCGATCGTAGGCAAGATAGCCAGTGGGGGCACAACTGCGGTCGATCCATTCCATCGCCGCTAGGGCATTGTCCCAGAGCTGGTCGAGCAGTTCGCGATCGCCCGTCCAGGCGTAATAATCAGCATAGAGCATGAGCCACAGGGGGGTGGCATCGACCGTGCCGTAGTAGGGCGTGTGGGGAATTTCGCTACAGCGGGCCATCTCCCCAAGCCGCAGCTCGTGGAGAATCTTACCGGGTGCTTCCTCGCGCCAGTCGTCGTTGACCTGGCCTTGATATTGGGCCAAGACTCGCAGGGTTTGACGAGCAATGTGGGGGTCGAGAATCAGCGTTTGAGACGCCGCAATCAGAGAATCGCGGCCAAACAGCGTCGAAAACCAGGGAATGCCGGCCGAGAGAATCTTACCGTGACCAAAGGTTTGTCCCAGTAGGTAAATGTCTTGCTCGGCGCGTTCAATAATGTGGTTGAGGGTACGGTTATCGGTGCGAATGCGGGTGAGGCGATCGCGCCACTGCTGCTCTTCCATCGACTCAGCGGCAATGGCCTGATTCAACGTTGCCGGAATACTCACCAGCGAAGCAGGCTGATTGTTTAAGAAAGGCTGGAGCCGATAGCCCAACACTTGCGTCTCGTGGGGCATGAGGTCAAGCTGCCAGATGGCGGTATATCCCCTAAAGCGATCGGGTGGCTGACGATAGAACTGAATTCTAGATTCCATCAGCAGATTGTCTAAGCCCTGATAGGCCAGGGTTAGCTCTCCGGTTTCCTGAGCCATTGACCAATCATGAACCTCAGGGCGATCGCTCAATTCAGTTGCGTCATTGTGAATCCGCCGCATCATTGTGCCCCTGAGCTGGCGCACGCGGCCTCGAATCTCAAACAAATCGGCAAAATCGGCATCGAAACTAAGACTTAGCTCAAATTTAACGGGCTGAGTTCTGTAGTTGGTAATCGTGAGTTCTTCAAACACGCCCCCCTGCAAGACGATGCTTCGCTGAATACCGATGGTTTCTGCCGGAATGCCATCTTGAATGTATGGATTGGCACATAACGCCGAAATGGCAAACCCTCGCTGGGCCGTACTGCTCAGCAAAATCGGAGGCTGCCCTGCAATTTGCAGTTCCAAGCGGCTGAGGAAGCGGGTATCTTGGCAAAACAACCCCAAACTGGTGTCGATCTGGTCGTCCAGACATCCTGAAATGTTTCCCAGGGTGTCTGTAATCAAAAACAGATCGTTGTCTTTCAAGGTCAGCGTCGGCTGCTGACGCTTGATCGTTGTGCAGGGCCATTCTGGAATGGGCACATCTGTTGCAGAGGCAAAGGTGCGGCCATCGAGTTCTAGCACGTGACGGTTTTCAATTTGCGTATTCGCCAGTTCATTGGCTAGTTCAGAGGATGGCCCAGTGGATGATTTATTCACTAGCTCATTGGGCTCGTTTGGTTCAACACGACCTGACATCAGTTTCTCCGGCGTAAGTTTTCTCTAAAGCTTGGGGGCGATCGCCCCGGTTTTCTAGACAACTCAACTAGATCGGCTTAACTCGCCATCGGTAAGGGCGTGCGGATGTGACCATTTTGAACAAAGCGATCGCTGAGAACTTGGCGATACACTGCTTCATAGTCATCGACCATGCGCTGAATGCCGAAGTAGGTTTTAGCATGATGTCGGGATGCCGATCGATCCAGGGCTGACACCTCTGAAACAGCCTTCACACATTCGGCCAAACTGTCGCAGATAAATCCGGTCTTGCCATCGACAATCACCTCTGGAGCCGCGCCAAGAGCCATCGCAATCACGGGTGTCCCACAGGCCATTGACTCGATCATGACCAGCCCAAACGGTTCGCACCAGGTGATGGGAAACAGAGTTGCCGTTGCACCGCCTAAGAGTTCATTTTTCACGCGATGATCGGCTTCGCCTAAAAACTCAATCTGCTTGCCGTCAACGTGGGGCAGAACCTCGCGCTCAAAGAAGCCTTTGTTTTCAAAGTCAATCTTGCCTGCCATTTTGAGATGCCACCCGGTTTGCTTGGCAATGGCGATCGCCAGATGAGGCCCCTTCTCCACAGACATGCGGCCTAAAAAGGCAAGGTAGGGAGGTTGTTCGGACTCTGGATAGTAGGTGAACTGATCGACAGCGATCGCATTATGCACCGTTGCCGCATAATTCAACCCCAGATCCGGTCGCTGTTGGGAATTAGAAATGCTGATGTAGTGTTGTGAGTGATGCTGCTTAAAAATCTTTTCCGTCAAGGGTGTAAAAATGCCATGCAGCGTATGCACAACAGGCGTCTTACTCAAACTTGCATAGGGCAGTGCCAAATAGTCTAAATGACAGTGGATCATGTCAAATTCGCTAGCCTGCTGAAACACCGTACTCAACTGCATTTGTTCATACACCGCATCATCTTGAGGGAGTGCCCCGAGAGGTCGCAATGCGTATTCGCAACCGGGTACAAGCTTGGCAAATGTTTGGGAGTCTCCTGAAGCGAATAGCGTAACCTGATGACCCCGACGGACTAGTTCTTCTGTCAGTAGACTCACAACTAATTCAGTACCACCATACGCCGGGGGTGGAACCCGTTCCCATAGGGGCGCAACTTGAGCAATCCGCATCACAAACCTCCTAAGTCAATAAATGAAGCGCAACATAGAATGGCCTGCAATCAATTGTTGACTTATTAGTTGATCAAACAACTAAATAAATCAACGCTGATGTGTTTGGCAGTTAGCTTACGAATTAGCCTTTAATTTTGGACTATATGGCTTTGCACAAACGTGATCAATTTGAAGATTCTACGACCTAAAAGTCGAGATAACCGCACCTGATGCTCAATGTGTTTCGTTAGAGATGTGACAGATCTCGACAGAGATGCATGGCTACCATTGACTGGATTTCGGCTGGAATAGTTGATGAAGCAACCCAATAAAGGTGATACCAGATCAACTGCGATTACTCTACCACACTAAGCTTTGACAGATTTGGATAGAGTTGTCCTTACAACGGCTTCGTGCTGCGGCTCAATGGTCTCAGAATGACTTGGACTGTATCTCTGTATCTCTACATCACTAATGACCCATGATGCCAACTTTCTTCGCTCAAGAATCAGATGACGTAAAACTGACAAGGCTTTACCCCCAGACGATATTGGTGGTTCCTCAACACTGAGAATTGCTGCCTAGAGGTTGATTCTATCGCCTCAATTTTCGATAAGGTTTAGTATTGTTTTTTGGGCGGCCTATACCAATTCTCGATTTTAGATTTGCGATTTTGGATTGACGGCCACCAGCCTTGCAGGGTTCTACCACATTCAGCGTCCTAACGCGAGAGCGTAAGGCTATAAAACGTGATTGAGTATGATGATGCCCAAACTAAATCGTGCGGATCAACAGGCTCTTGATAGCTTGATGGATGTTGAGCCCATCTGGATTGAATTGGGCACTGCTCAAGAATTGATTGGGCTTGATGACTACACTCTACTGCATGCAGGCCCCCCGATCCGCCCTGGGGATGAGATCGCCCCTCCCCTCCATCATTCTGCTATCCTTGCAACTCTGTTTGAGACATGGGCAACGACTGTAGAAGAAGCGGCTCATCTGATCGCGTCAGGGCGAATTCAACTACGGCCTGCTCAGCATTGGTCAGTGGTGACTCCATTGGCATCGGTGGTATCTCCGTCTATGGTGTTACAGGTCATTGGCGATCGCCATCATTCTGGGTATCGTGCATATAGCCCTCTTAACGGCGGAGCCTCTCCAGCACTTCGATTTGGCACCCTAGATTTAACAGTTGTCGATCGGTTGCGATGGCTGCATGATTACCTCGCTCCTGCATTTGAGACGGTGTTGCATACGCCCATCGATCTCATCCCCATCGCCGATTATGCGCTAGCCTCAGGCAATGAGTGTCATGGGATGACTGCCGCTGGCTCTGAAGTACTATGCAAAACGCTTCAGCCCATGAATCTTGCCGCTGACGCGCTGACATTTATCCAGGCGTCCCCGACTTTCTTTCTCAATCTGTGGATGGCAGCTTGCAAATGCATGCTAAACGCCGCGTCTGGCGTCAAGGGCAGTAGCCTGATCACCAGCATGGCGGGCAACGGGCGGGAGTTTGGCATCATCCTCAGCGCCAATCCAGATCGCTGGATTACGGCACCCGCGCTCCCTCCCCAACAGCACTCAAATGATTCAATGTTTCCAGAGCAGTATTGCGGAGCAATTGGAGATAGTGCGGTGATTGATGCGCTTGGGTTGGGGGGAATGGCATTGGCGTATGCTACCCAATTCGCGGCTGATCTCCAGGCGATCGCCCCTTCTAATTTCGGTCAACTTCCCCAATACCTGCTTGCCGCCGAGCATCCTGGCTTTATTGCCTCTCATCTTCGCGTTGGATTAACGGCAGCAGCAGTACAAGAGACGAGAATGACACCGCTCATCAATCTAGCAATATTAGATCAACAGGGAATCAACGGCATGGTAGGCAAAGGAATCTATCGCCCACCTCTGACTCTATTTGAACGGGCGATCGCAGAGATAGATGCCTAGATGTCTATTTGGCTTGACATTGTTTGATGTGCATGGGCTTGAATAGCATCAGCCAACTTCTCCGCCGCCAAACTAAGGGAATGCTGGCGGCGAGTCACAAGGGCGACTTTGTGGGTGAGAGGCTGACCTGGCAGCTTACGAATTACCAGCTTCCCGTCTAGCACATCGTGTTGAACTTGAGAAAGGGGTAGAAAAGTAATGCCAAAATTAGACAAGACGAGCTGCCGGAGAGACTGAAAGCCACTCACCTCAGCTACCGCCTTGATGGGATGATGGTGGATGCAGTATAACTCTTCGATAATATAGCGAATGCCAAAATCAACGCGCTGTCGCGGCAAAACAATTGATTGATGGCTCAAATCGCCCCAAGTGATGTCGTCAATCGCTGCTAATGGATGGGTCGCAGCGGCTACTAAGACCAAGGGTTCTTCATAGAGCACGTCAACATTGAAGGTCTCCATCGGAACGGGGAGCGACAGCACGGCTAAATCGATGGTGTGGTGCTCTAGTCCTTCAATCAGCTCATTAGGATAATCTTCTATGATACGCACCGCAACGCCTGGATACTGGTTGCAATATTGGGGTAAAAGACTAGACAAACACCGGTGGGCTGCCGACGGCGTCAGCCCCAGCGTAATGCTGCCTGTCACGATCTGAGACATCTGGGATACGGCTTTCATCCCATCCACAATGGTTCGCAAACTGTCTCGTGCGTGGTGAATGAATGCTTCACCCGCTTCAGTCAATGAGACTTTGCCCGATTTGCGATGCAGTAGCTTGACTCCAACAAACCGCTCAAGCCGCTGCACCTGCTGGCTAATGGTGGGCTGAGAAAGATGCAGAGATGCTGCTGCATCCGTAAAGCTGCCGCGCTCTGCTACTTCTATAAACGCGACTAGGGCAGACATCTCTAGCTGACTCAGCTCAAATCGATTCATGCGATCGCCCGTAAGAGGGTTACAGATACCCTATTCTTGCATGATTAGAAGCGTTCGATTGTACTCGGATTCTTCTAACTGGCAGCGACCAGATCTCGAAGCAGTCGACGATTGGGCTGAATCAACTGCCCGAGTCGGACGACCCAGGCGGGGCTTAGCATTTGATTGGCAATCAGCTGCTCGCCTATCGCATCCTTGCAACCCCAAGGACGCTCGCTATAGTCTAGAACCGTGATATCGGCGCGGGAGCCAATTTTCAACGTACCAATGTCCGATTCTGCTCGCAACACTTGAGCGGGATGAAACGTAACCGCTGCGATCGCCGCCTGCAAGTCCATCCCCAGGGCAATGAGTTTAGACAGGGCACCACATAGGCTGTAGTCTAGAGTGGCGTCGCTGTGAGGGGTATTGAAATCCCCATGCACATCACTGCTAATGGTATAAGGAAACAGGCGATGAGCCATCATTCGGCGAGCGATCGCAATGCTAAAGTTGATGCCGTGCCCTAAATCTAGCCGAACCCCGTTTTCAATGGCGTTGACTAGAGCGGGGGACGGAGCCGGGCGATCGCCCATCAATCCATCCGGGCGACAGCTATAGCAGTGTGCTAAGAGATCGCCTGACTTGAGGTATGGCAAGACGCAATCGATGACTTGGTCGGGATGGGGACGATTCTCTTCAACGACGGCAAACAGCTCTCCAGTATGCACATACAGAGGAAGGTGGGCAGCATCGGCGGCTTGGCGCGCCAGCGTTAACACTTGCGTTCCCCATCGTGATAGCGCGCCAGATTCCCCATGAACTTTAAATCCTCGCACAATTTCTGGATGGTCATCCGCCAGTTGAATGAGAGCATCCAGATCTACCATCTCTGGACTGTGCAACGCAGGTGTTCCCATTCCTCCCTTGAGCGCCCCGGCTAAATTAACGGATGGAAAGCAGCGCACATCGGTTTGCGCCTGACTTACGATGTTCGCTTTGAACCCTAAAAACGTCAACGGTCCGCAGCTTCCCTGATCTACAATCGTGGTGACGCCAGCATGAACGCCGATATCATCAGCACAGAGCCCAAAATCAGTGACCCACTCATACGCATGGACATGGAGATCAATCAGGCCAGGACACACGAGTTGATCCGTAACCGATAGAGTGTCTTTGGCGATATGCGGAGGCAGCTTGGGGGCAATGGCAGCAATCGTGCGATCGCGAATCGCGACGTCGTAGTAACCATCGAGAGACTGGCTTGGGTCAATGACGCGCCCGCCCGATAAAACTAAATCATACTGTTCCACAAAGGGGCTCCTCACGATTGAAACATATACTATCCAAATGACTTTGCAAGGCATCAGTGAGACAGCAGTATCTACTGCAATGCCGGGTATGCAAGCCTAGAGAAGAGTCTAGACGGGGGCTAATTCTTGGCGACGTAGCGATCGCGCCGGATATTCACAGCGAATCATTTCGCCGCCTCGAACCGTCCACTTCGGAATCAGCTTGCGACCTTCCCAGTCGATGTGGTGGATGCCATCGGTCAATCGCCACAGCCCGTCCCGGTAATCTAGCACTGAAATATCGGCGTCGCGCCCAACCAGAAGGCTACCCAGCTCATTAGAGCGGTTAATCACCCGGGCTGCATTGCAGGTCGTCATGGCAATCACTTCGGTGAGATCCAGCCCCAAGTAGAGAAACTTGGTCATTGTCTCTGTCAGGCTAAAAACAGGCCCAGTGACTGAGCTTTGGTTGGTAATGTCGCCACTGATAGTATCTGGCTTTACCCCTTGATCAAGCGCACGTTTAGCGACTTCAAAATCGAAATCTCCCGTGCCGTGACCAATATCAAACACCACGTCGCGATCGCGCGCATCCAACGCTTCCGGAAAAACCTTTCCTGACTCATTGAGGATATGACCCACGCGACGGTAGACGTGCGTCGCGACATCTCCAGCTTCGAGCTTATTAAGCACCAGTCGCGGATCAAGCCATGAGTAGTAAGGCAGCCAGCCCAAATGAACCGTGAGCGGTAGCCCGGTAGCACGACTAATTTCCTTCCCATAGTTGAGCGAAATCGATTCGGTATCGTGGGGTTCGCGGGTCGCTGCGATGCACTTAAAGCCGACGATGATATCTGAATTTTCTTCAAACAGTCGAATTGCTTTATTCAAGCTAAAGTTTTCTTTTGCAAACACCGCGCCAATTTTTAGGGTGATAAAGTCTGCTGATGCTTGGTAAAGCAAATAGACATTGGGCTGATGATAAATCCGCGTTTTAGAGTTGCTGGCAACTAGTTTACGAAAGCCCGGAAACCCTAAAATACCGCAGCTTCCAGCATCCACTACTGTCGTGACTCCCATCTTGACACCAACGACATCAGGAGGGACGTTGAAGCCTCCTACATGTTCTGAGGCATGGACGTGGATATCAACCAGCCCAGGAGTGACGAGGTTTCCAGAGGCGTCTAAAATTTGCGTTTCTAGGGACTGCATTTCTGGGGACGACATTAAATCTTTTCCAATCGCCGCAATCTTGCCATTGGCGACTCCAATATCTAATACATCATCCAACCCCTGTGATGGATCAATCACTCGGCCATTCTGAATTATCAGATCAAAGGTCATGGGAATGTAATCTATCAGCTCAACTACTATCGCCAACGTCTCATTTGCAATTATTTGAGACTGTGTCGGGTAAAACAGTTTGGATTCAGATTTTCAATATTCGATATTCTGTTTTTGAATACTACAGCCGTACGCTCTCACGTTAGGACATTGAATGTGTAGTATTTGTTAAGTAGGCAGTCTCACCATTAGGTAGCCTCACTATTTAGGTAGCCTCACTATATTGATGGGTTCCTGGTGGCCTTTGGAACGTAAGAACCAGAAGCCCCGCTACTTGCTACTTGCTGATTGCTGATTGCTGATTACTAACTTCTGATTGCTGATTACTAACTTCTGACTGCTGTTTGCTACCTGCCTTGGAGCCAAATATGACGATTCAAGATTTAGTCATTCTAAATGATTGGCACGTTGTCGCGCGATCGCCCGATGTGACATCTGATGAGCTATTAGCAGCACAGCTCTTGGGTGAAGATTTAGTGCTGTGGCGGAGTGGCGATCGCGTGTTGGCGTGGCGTGATTTATGTGTGCATCGGGGTGCTAAACTGTCGCTCGGCTGTATCCGAAACGGCACATTGGCATGCCCCTATCATGGCTGGACCTATGACCACACTGGGCACTGTATCCACATTCCAGCACATCCCACGTTAACCCCTCCTGCCCGAGCTAATGTGCAGTCCTACTCGGTGCAAGAGCGCTATGGATTGGTTTGGGTGTGTCTGGGTGATCCGCAGCAGGATGTGCCGCCGTTTCCAGAGTGGGATGATGCCAGCTATCGAAAAGTATTTTGTGGCCCCTATCACTATCATGCAAGCGCACCCCGGGCGATCGAAAACTTTCTGGATGTGGGGCATTTTCCCTTTGTGCATGACGGAATGCTTGGCGATCCGACTCATCCCGAAATTGAAGACTACACGGTCATCCTCACTCCAGAAGGTCTGGTTGCTCAAAATGTACACGTTTGGCAGCCCGATCCCTACGGCGGGTTGGGACAGGGGGCAAAAGTGACCTATGACTATGCGGTGCCCAGACCCTTTACCGCCTATTTCATCAAGGCATCCAACGACGTGAGAGAACATCGTCGCGTGATTTTTATGACCACAACCCCAGTGTCTCCGACTGAAAGCATCAGTTGGTGGTGGATTGCGATGAATTATGGACTCGACATCCCGCCCGAAACGTTTCAGCAGTTTGAGGATAAAATCGTCGCTGCTGACGTACGAATTCTGGAATCCCAGCGCCCTGAGTTATTGCCCCTTGATTTACAAGCAGAATTGCATTTGCCGTCAGATCGAACGGCGATCGCCTACCGCAGGTGGTTAAAAACGCTAGGAATCACCTTTGGCACAACCTAGGCCGTGCTCTGGCTGAGCCCCCGCGCCGTCAGGGGCTCACCACACAACCCTGAGGCCGTAGGGCTACAACTAACGGAGATTCAAAGTCTATTGGTGAGACGAATTTTCCCCATTGGGTTAAACAATAGCCCACGCCTGTTTTTGTGCTTACTGCTACAGAGGGCAATATTTCATCCTTGTACTATCTGACCTAACTTTACGTTAGCAAGACGTACGCGATCGCCCCCTGAATCTCCCACGTGTAGGGGACTTTCAATCCGATGCCCCCAATTTACGTCCTACGGACAGGCTGCGCCAATGGGGGAACCACTCAGATAGTTCTGATGTTATTTATTTAGGATTCCAACGTTGGATATTTTAACTATTGAAAACTTGGGAGTGTGTTTTGGTGGGCTGGCTGCGCTAGAAGGCGTTTCTTTTTCTGTGAAATCGGGAGAAGTGGTGTCTATCATTGGGCCTAACGGTGCCGGGAAAACCACCCTATTTAACTGCATTACAGGGTTTATTCGCCCTACAACGGGTCATGTCTGGCTGGAGGGAAATGATATTACCACGGCATCTCCGCACCATATCGCCCGAACAGGTCTTGTTCGAACCTTTCAAAAGCGCAGTTTTTTCACAAACCTGACGGTTGGTGTCAACCTCATGATTGCTTGCCAGAGCGGCACCCGCCAGAGCATCCGTCAAACTCTATTACAGGCAGCAGGATTTGGGAGTATTCGTCAGCGCGATCGCCTACTTCGCACTCAAGCATCTAGCCTCTGCGATCAGTTTCTGCTGCCGTTTGATGAAATCGCCGCACAGTTGCCCTATGGGGCACAGCGTCGATTAGGCATTGCCTGCGCGGTTGCAACTCGTCCGCAGGTGCTCATGCTAGATGAACCCTGTGCTGGAATGAATCCTACTGAGTTAGTAGAAGTTATGCAGCTTATAGAAACTCTACGCCGTCAGTCATTAACCCTCGTGATCATCGAGCATCACATGCGATTTGTTATGAATAGTTCTGACCGCATTATTGTGTTAAATCACGGGCAAAAAATTGCGGAAGGAGATCCAAGCAGCGTTCGTCAGAATCCGACTGTCGTTGAAGCCTACCTAGGTCGGCAGGAGCGTGTAGCAGTATGAGCCTTTTGCAAGTTGAGCACCTAAATGCTCACTACGGTGAGTTTCAAGCCTTATTTGACATTGACTTGAAGGTCGATGAGAGCGAAGTTATTGCGATTGTAGGCTCGAATGGCGCAGGAAAAAGTACATTACTCAAATGCCTTTCCGGGCTGTTGCCGCCGTCATCTGGACGGGTGTTCTTTCAAGGGCAGTCGATTGAGCAGTTGTCATCACAGAAGGTTGTGCAACGCGGAATCGCCCTGTGCCCCGAAGGGCGTCGTGTATTCCCTCAGTTGACAGTGCTAGAGAATCTGCGGATGGGAGCCTACAGCCTACCGAATAACCGATGGCGATCGCGCGTTGGATACATTTTTGACTTGTTTCCGCGCCTGTGGGAACGACGACGACAGGCAGCCGGAAGCCTGAGTGGAGGGGAGCAGCAAATGTTAGCAATCGGGAGGGCATTGATGGCTCAGCCTCGTCTACTTCTGCTGGATGAACCCTCCCTCGGATTAGCTCCTGTCATTGTCGATGCGGTTGTGGACATCGTGCAGCACATTGTGCAGCAAGGAGTATCGGTACTTTTAGTAGAACAAAACGTGGCGATCGCCCTGAACCTGGCTCATTATGCCTATGTGTTAGAGCGGGGGACATTGGTTTGTGAAGGAGACGGCCATTCACTGATGCAAGATAGCGGCATTCAGGCTGCGTATCTCGGTGTTTGATGAAGGTTTTGTTTGATCGTTTTAGTTGATTTCATCACCCATTTTTCTGATCTGAAAGGAGATTTGCCATGACTCTGTCATCCTATAGACGCCTTTGGATTCCGAGTATGCTTGCGACCCTTGCAGCCTCTGTAGTCGTGGCGTGTAGTGCCCCTCCATCGAGTGAGCAATCCGTCGATACATCGACCGATGCATCGACCGAAGCCGAGGCCACCCCGGACGGGGAACCAATCAAGATAGGACTGCTTCAACCGCTCACGGGACCCGTCGCAGCCAACGGTATTGCGATTCGAGATGCGGCGATAATTGCAGTCGAAGAAATTAATAGCCAAGGCGGCGTAGATGGTCGCCCCATCGAGCTGATCATTGAGGATACCGCAAATGATCCAGCCCAGTGCACCAGCGCAGCCACCAAAGTTGTGACCCGCGATGAGGTTGAAGCCATCATCGGCGCGTGGGGCAGTTCCTGTACCTTAGCTGTCATTCCAATCATTCAGCAATATGAAGTGCCGTTGTTAGTCGAAACTTCTAGTTCTTTCAAAATTACCGATCCAGAGGAGTCCGGTAATGAGTGGACGTTTCGCCTAGCTCCCCCTACGCCTCTAGAAGCATGGGCTGTTCGAGATGACTTGGTAAAAACTTTAGGTTTTAACAACGTATTTTTCTTAGCCGTTAATAACGACTGGGGACGCGGAGCCATCGCTAGCTATAGCCCCCATATTACTGAGAATGGAGGCGAAATCGTTGGTGAAGAATATTTTGAGCAAGCTGAGGTAGACTTTAAGCCCTTGCTGAGCAAGGTCAAGGCAGCGGGAGCCGATTCTGCCATTGTGACCACAAGCAATAGCCAAATTGCGCTAATCCTAGAGCAGGCGAAGACCCTCGGCATTGACTTGAAGATTTTAGCAACGGGAGGAAGCTGGCCCGAAAAAGTCGTGGAATTGGCTGGGCTAGAGTCGAGTAGCGGCAGCTATCATACTGTATTTTTCCCAGGAGCCTATGATGCATCGCTGTCTAAAGCCCCGGAACAAGCCGCCGCGTTTACTGAGAAATGGGAAGAGCAAGGATACAAGTTTTCTGAACTGGGGGAAGCCGGACGGGGCTATGATGCTGTTTACACGATGGAGGAAGCGCTCGATTCTCTAGATGGTGATATCAGTCCTGAAACGATTCGTGATGCGTTGAAGTCGGTGAAATATCAAGGAATCATGTACGGCGATATTTCATTTGGGGATTGGCAAGGCTTAGTCAACCAAAACGTGCCACCTGTTTTCATTGGCATGGTCAAAGAAGATGGATCGGTAGACTTTGTGGTGCAAAGCGAGTAGCCATAGCACTGGGAATGAAGGTGAGATGACGTATGCATCTACACCAGATCTATCATTCCCCCATTGCTCGCCCATCGAATTGAACCTATTAGTTTGGAATCGCGCTACTTTTCATGGAAGAACTAGGACAAGTCATTGTCAACGGTATTATCTTAGCTGGCACCTATGCACTGATGGGAGTCGGCATGACGTTGATTTTTGGACTGATGGATTTGGTCAACTTTGCTCACGGCGAATTTTATATGCTGGGAGCTTACTTTGTATTTACGACTACTGCGTTACTGGGGCTACCATTTTGGTTAGGATTTCCCTTGGGAATCTTGGCGGTTATGGTGTTTGCCTATGGCGTTGATATTGTTTTGTTTCGTCCTTTGCGAAATCGAGACATTCTGATTCGCATGGTGACGACGATTGGGCTGATGCTGGTCTTGCAAAATGCAGCCCTATTGATTTGGGGGCCTGTTGAGAAACGTCTTCCCATCCCCATTAGTACCGATTCATGGTCGATTGCTGGAATCTACGTTGCCCCTATTCACCTGCTTGCAACCGCTCTTGCGATCGCCCTGATTTTGGGGCTGCATCTGTACTTTAAGAAGACGAAAGAAGGCATTGCGCTGAGAGCCTGCTTCCAGGATCAAGAAACGGCTCAACTCATGGGGGTAAACGTCGATCGCGCCTATGGTCTAACGTTTGCGATTGGTGCGGGCCTTGCTGCTGCTGGGGGAGCAATTCTTTCGATGGTGTTTTTTATGACGCCGTCCATGGGAGACTTGGCAACCCCAAAAGCATTCACAATTGTGATTTTGGGTGGCGTCGGTAGCCTGCCTGGAGCGATTGCGGGTGCCATTGTGGTAGGGCTAAGCGAGAGTTTAGCTGCCACCTATATTGCAGTGGGATACAAAGATGCGATCGCCTTCGTCTTGCTGTTAGCGCTTCTATTTTTCCGACCTCAAGGGTTGTTTGGACGATCCGAATCGGTTGAGTCTTGAATCGTTGAACGTGCTTACCGACAAATTTACGAGTCTAATTCATATATTTCGGGTATCTAATGCGTCTAGCAATCCCCCCTGTAACCAGTCATTTTATCCAGCATCTTCCCTGGCACGCTGTGCTCGTGGTGCTAGCCATCCTGCTGCCGCCCTTAGTGGTGACATCGCCCTATGTCATGCACTTACTAGTCCTGTCCGCGATTTATACCCTCTTAGCCTCTAGCCTCAATCTGGTCATGGGCTATTCTGGGCTACTATCGTTAGGGCACCATGCTTTTTTCGGCATCGGGGCATATACGTCAGTGCTCTTGTCGTTAGAATTGTCAGTGCCGCTGTGGCTGTCTATTCCGCTTGGGGGAGTGGCCGCGGCGATCGCAGGATGGTTACTGAGCACCCTGTTGTTGAGACTCCGGAGCGCTTACTTCGTGATTTCAACGATTGCCTTTGCTGAAATAATGCGATTGATTGCTACCAATTGGGAGTCGCTAACACAGGGGCCTATGGGCATAACAGGCGTGCCCGTGCTCACGCAAAACCTGCCACTCCTCTCAGCATGGAATTGGTCACTCGCCCAGCAGTCGTATCTCATTGTAGCGATGGTTTGCGCCGTTGCGGTTTTGTTTATCTCTCGTCTAGTTTACTCTGACGTGGGACGATCCTTAATGGGCATGAGAGAAGCCGAAAACCTGGCAGAATCGTTAGGAATCAACACTCGCATCTACGCTCTGATTTCGGTTGTCGTCGGCACTTTCTTCGCGGGTATTGCTGGAGGGCTGTATGGTCACTATACCCAGTTTCTTAGCCCGGATGTGTTCTACTTTATTCTAATGGTTTCAATCATTATCATGGTGCTGGGCGGAGGCATGGGAACCGTCTTAGGGCCCGTCCTGGGAGGCGTATTATTTACTCTACTTCCAGAAGTACTCCGTAGCTCCGACCAATATCGGATGCTGATTTATGGCGTAATCATCATTCTATTTGCGCGGTTTGCCCCGATGGGCCTATGGGCAAACTTGCGGCATCAGATCGCCCGTCTTTCACAATAAATCAACCCGGTCTACACCTGGGGTGTCTGCCTACCAAACCTGCATGCCGGAGTGCTCACTGAGGGGATTCAAAAAGCGATCGCACGAAACTAAGCGGATAGGCATCATTGGCAAACTCTTGAATATAAGAGGCTTGCAAGTAAGAACGATAGCGATCGTCTTGGATAATATATGCCTTAAAAAATATCAAACTCAGCACATTATGGTAGGTCTGAGTAATGGGTTTGATGTCGTCCCAAACAAGATTTTGATTGGTGAGCCGATTGATCACATCCAGGGTGAGGCGTGCATGGGGTAAGCCATTGGCGACTGCCAAATACTGATCTGATCCAGTTAGCCAATCAAATGCGGGGAGTTGCTCAATGACCAACGGCGTGAGAATGTCTTGATTGGTTGCTTCCCACATAATCGGCGTTTCGACCTGCGCCATGCCATCCGGACCGAATAGACTTTTGCCAAACGGCACAAAGACATAAATGGCTTGAATGCGCTCGTCGCGTAGCGGAGTGGATGTGCGCGATGCGGCTAAAGCTCGACATTGATAAAGCAAGGAGATGTTGATAATAGCAGGTTGGGTTTCGCAGTCGCGTTCTAAATGATTTAAGTCGATCTCTGCCCCGGCTAACGAGAGAGCTGTTGTTCCTCCGAAGGAATAGCCAAATAGCCCAACCCGTTGCAGATCAAGCGGTGTATTACGGTCATTCGCGTTCTGTTTCTCTAATTCATCCAGTAAGAATGAAACATCCAGCGGTCGATCAATGAACTCGTTGGCTTCAAAATTTTCCTGCTGAAGCCCGTTGTAAAAGTCTAGGAGTCGTTGGCGATCGCTGCCGGGATGGTCAGGAATTGCCACCGCAAAGCCATACGACGCTAAATAATTGGCGAGTTCATCGAAGCGATCGCGCCGAGCACCCAGCCCGTTTGAAACCACGATGAGGGGGATTTTGTCTGATTCTAAACGAGAACTATCAGGACGATACAGGTCGGCTACGAGGGTGCGATCGCGCGCGGCGTCGTAGAGAGAGAGGGTTTGCACCGATACGGCAAAGCGTCCCGGTTGGCGCAAGTCAGCCAGTGGGTTGGTAGAGATTTCGGGTTCACGAGAGGCGATCGCCTCAGTTTGCTGCTCTAGTTTGGCGATCCATGTCTCAGTTTCATCAACGAGCGTTGAAAATCTCTCACCCTGACGCAGCGCCTGACGAATATCAACCTGAATGTCAGTCGGATATTGGCGCAGAAAATTGAGAATGCTTAGCCCGTCTGGATCGGATGCGGCTAAGATGAGCGCGGCTCGCAGTCCATACCATCCGTTTTGTCCGGTTGGTGTGCTGACGAGTTCGCCTAATTCTTGTAGAAGCTGCTCGCCGGATGCCGTATACGAAAAGCGGCTCACCATCACTGGGTCAACCTCATAGCGGGCTTGCAGCACTTCTCGAATTTGCGCCTGCTGCTCAGGACTTAAGCGAGACAGAAATTGCCCGACACTGCCCTCTAGCATTCCGTCTTGAGCAAATGCGTCTAGGTCAGATATCGCCAGCGATCGCCCCCAAATACCGTAGGTGAGGGTGATGCGTTCTGCGGCGTGGGTTGGCAGCAGGATAAAGGCGGATGAAAGGATGCCAAGCGCGAGTGAATACAGCGGACGGATGCCCATTGATGTCTCCGGTGATGATCAATCGATACTGTAGCAAATTGGGCTTGGCACGGAGCTAAATAATAGAATCCAAATGATTAATAAGCCGATCGACTTCTTCAAGTGTGTTGTAATGTACCATGCTCACACGAACCACGCCATTCTGACTTGCTAGCCCTAAATCTTCGATCAGACGCTTGGCATAGAAGTCGCCATAGCGAATTCCAATATGGTAAGGGTCAATCTGGGGCGGGATGGTAGCGCTGTCTACTCCGTCAATAACGAAGGAAATCGTGGGCACTCGCTGAGCTTGATCGGGGTTAGGGTTGCCGATGATACGCACGTTGGGCTTTTGATTGAGGTAGCTGAGCAGGCGATCGCTCAGCCTTTCTTCATGGGCACTGATCAGCTCAAAGGCTTGCACCATCTGCCCGCGCAGGCTCGACGCCGTGCGATCGCCATAGTGAATCTGCGCTAGCTCACTCAGATAGTCACACAGGCCCAACACGCCATAGCTGAGCTCATAGTTGACATTACCCGGTTGAAACTTATACGGCGTATTAGTGTCGTCAATGAAGTAGTGATTGATACCCGGCATGGCGAGTAGATGTTCCCGCTTGCCATACATCACAGCATGGTGGGGGCCATAGACTTTATAGAAACTAAACACGTAGAAATCAACATCCAACTCTTGCACGTTAACGAGTCGGTGGGGCGCGTAGGCGACTGCATCCACGCAAATCATGGCACCGTAGTCATGCACGACACGAGCGATGTCTTTGATGGGGGTAATCGTTCCCAAAATATTAGAGGCATGGGTCAGCGCCACTAATCGAGTGCGGGGGGTAAGCAGGTCTATTAAATCATTGACATCTAACGTCAGCGTGGTTGGATTAATCTGCCACGTTTTGACGATAATGCCTTGCTTCTGTAGATCCGCCCACGCGCCAATGTTGGCTTCATGGTCGCAGTTGGTGACGATGACTTCGTCACCGGGGCTAAAGGTTTGAGAGAGACACAATGAAAGAATTCGCAGCAGCAGAGTCGTTGACGACCCCATGACCACTTCACTCACATCCGCCGCATTGATCAGCGTGGCAACGCCCTGAGTTGCCTTGGCGAGCCGTTCTCCAGCCAGTTGTGAGACACCGTAGGATGCTCCAAGCTGGACGTCAGAGGTGAGCAGAAATTCACTGATGCGATCGACGACGGCTCTTAACGTTTGTGACCCTCCAGCATTGTCGAAAAAGACCCAATCTCCCGATAAGGCAGGAAAGTGCTGGCGAACTGCATCGAGCTGGAGGGATGTTAGGGGAGTGGTCGTCATGATAGATAATATCCTTATATTCTTACCTTAATGGTGTAAGACAGATCGCAGAAATGATTGAGTGCGTGGATGTTGTACCTGCTCAAAGAACAGCGGAGTTGGCACACTGAACGAAATGCTTATGTAGATTATCAACCGCGTCTCGTAAAGAATGACAAGTTTGACGGATTGCCTGACGGATTGCCTGACAGATCCCCGGCTTCAGTGTGAGTCTCTAGGATAGGAGTGCCTCGATTCAGAAGCCGGGGATCTAACCTGCTGTTTTAGTTACCAATCCCCATGACGCGTTTGGTTAGAATCCGCATGACTTCATTCGGATTCACTGTGGGCAATGGTTTTGACCATTCGCCCGGTTCGGCATAGCCCAGTTGAAACATCTGCATGATGTGATGGTTGACAACAGTAAGCGATCCGACGGCAATAATCCGCAAGGTATGACGCTCATCATCGGGACGCGACGAACTGTCCGCCCCACCGGGCGGATTGGGAGGATAAATCATGAATGTGCTCCTTGGTATGTAAACGATATAGCAAGGGACAGATGCATTAAGACAACCTAATTGGCCGAAACAACCCATTAGCAGCTTTTCTGCCGTTTGCCTTTTGCTTTCTGCCTTTTGCTATAGGAGCGCTCAAACAATACGCCACCCCGATTCTTGACACTAAAAAGCAGGATGGCGATAGGAGCTAAAATGCCTAAAGCCACTGATTCTGCTCGTACCAGGGTCAGGGGTCAGCTTCCTAGAACGTGCGTCACCACTTCTAGGGAGCGCCGCTCGTTTGAGCGCTTAAGGACAGAGGATAACCGAAGGTGTAAAAGAAAACAACCGTAGTGATGATTTTTGAGAAACGGAGTGGGATGTGGGGCGATCGCACATATCAAAGGTGCGTCGTGACACCCCTTACCGACTAAATTGGGCTGACAGATAACACCTCAGAATTCCAAGAGTAGCTATCAGAAGCGACGGATAAAAACTCCAGATTCCAGAGCTTAACCTATAAAGCTTCTATTTAACGTCAGTTCGGGTTAAGAGCACTTTTTCAACTTGGAATCGCTAAAACGACGCAAGCTCGTTGATGAGATAGCAAATTCGACAACGACAGAATGCGGGTTTCAGCTTATCCCGAATTCACGTTATTTAATTTCCTAAAAATAGGGTGTTATCTCGCATATCTGACAGGCACAGCGTTTCTTGCTTCCGTGAGGTGCAGATCTAGAGCTGAAACACTTGTCTTCCAAGGATTCGGATGTATCTCACTGGCCTTAGAAATGCTGTAATTATGGGAAATGAGGGTGTTATCCTGGAAATCTGACAGTGAATATGTAGTGAGCCACGCAGATGCGCATTTTCTTATCTCATAGCTCGGCAGATAAATCATTTGTACGGCAAGTTAAAGATGCCCTAGCGCCTTACGTTGAAAGGTCTTGGTTTGATGAAGCTGAGATTCTTCCCGGGGATTCCCTGTATAAGAAGATAGAGATGGGTATTGAAGAATCGACTCGGGTACTTGCATTCGTCAGTAAGAACAGCATCGAGTCCAAGTGGGTTAAAAAAGAGCTAGATGCATTCTATGGGATAGAAGACGAATATGAGGATGTCAAGGTTATTCCCTTAATACTTGAGAGTGTCACTCCCCCGCCTTTCATTATCTCCCGGCAGCGAATAGAAATAATAAATCCCGATGGTGAACTCTCCTCAAGCAGTCTCTCTGAAATTTTGAAAGCAATCTACAGGACTAGAGCAGTTCTCACGATTGAGATCGATGTCGAAAAGCCTTTCTTGCTTCCATCTCTTACTTCAGAACTAGCGGATTTCCGCGAGGAAGGGAGATCTGGAGATCTCCTGTTTGTAATCGACCACTCGGCGCTCGATCGGCTTTGCCTCCCCAATCTGATCGACGACGACGGAGGAGCGTCTGAGAGATTTGGTCTGGCGTGGCCGCGAGTGTTTAGTTTGTTTTCGATGTTCGCTACAAGGCTTAGTGCCTACGTGTACCAATTCTACGGAAAAGACATCGCTGCTCCTGCAGAGCTGAATCGATTGCTAGCGCTAATTTGGAGACTTTTGTGTCTATCCCTTCTCCTTATCTATCGATCCTACGGTGATGTCGCGGTACTCGAGAATTATCTACCCTCGGTACTCGACGAGTTTAAATCGCTCAATGAATTTACGAGCAAGCACTTTCACAATCGCTGGGTCCCTTATGTAGATCTTCTATGGCAACAACACTTGGATCTACCTTTAGATGAGACTTACGATCTTGGATTTGTTGGCAAAGAATCATTCTTTGACGCGGGACACATCAGTGTTCCAAAGAGTGCCGTCTTCGCGGACTGGTGTCCCAATAGTAACGACTCTTCACCGGAGTTGGAATTCTTCGGTCACAAATGGATCAGACAGGTACTCCCGGTGATAATCGCAAAGGCCATTTTTGAAGGGGCTCATAGCTCACGCGAATTATGTGAGATCGTGCGACGTACCGGCGTGCAGACAACGGAATATCGAAGATTCGGTATCGAGTAGTTGCACAGCTAACATGAAGTGCGATCGCCCAACTTATTAATGCGATACCCCGACATGCCAAAACAGCAGCCAACATCTTACAGCGGTTTTCAAATGAATAAGCCACAGTGAGCGAACCAGCCAAAGGCATCGTCATCGGAAATGCACTCATTGATAATCTGGGTTAATGCTTGATCAAGTGCTTCTTGAGTTCGAGCT
>JBNPEB010000078.1:0-22907 GCA_051117335.1 Elainellaceae cyanobacterium | reverse complement strand
ACTAAAGTCAAAGTCTCTGACACGGAATTAGCATCAGTTTGTGTTACCCCTCATATGTTTCATGGAGAATGGAATTACACAATCTCGCCACAAAAGAAGTTGTAAAAGTTATTCCTTTACAGCTCCTTAGTACTAAGCCTCAACCTTGTAACTATCGGGTTTAGCGATCTGAATCATCCGATTGAGCGCAGCACACTTGATGAACAACTCCACAGCCTGGTTGTCAAATTGACGCGCACTCAGATTGCCTCCAAAAATAGTCTTGAGGCGAAACATGGTGGTTTCTGCAATTGAGCGACGATGATAGCCAGAGTCTTGCTTCCAACGGTTGCGTCCATGCTTACGGATTGAGCGCAGGTTCTCATCGCGTTGATGGGGCTTCTCTTTGCGATTGCCATGCTGCCAAATCTTGGCATCCCTGCGCGGGGGAATGACCGCTTTGGCTCCTTTGGCTTCAATCTCGTCGTAGCAATGACGATGGTCGTAGGCACCGTCAGTCGAGACTTGCTCTATTTGCTCTTCAATGGCTTCCAACACATCGTTTAGCACTTCTCCATCATGGACATCATTGGTTGTAACTACGGCTGCCAGGATTTCGCCAGTTGCTTCATCCACTCCCAGGTGAAGCTTGCGCCATGTGCGTCGTTTGCTGATGCCATGCTGACGGGTTTTCCATTCCCCTTCGCCATAGACTTTCACGCCTGTTGAATCCACTACGACATGGCGAGCACCCTCTTTAGGTATCACTGGTAGCTCAACCGATAGTTGACCCAAACGTCGCGATAGAGTGCTGTGTTCTGGGACGGCTAACTCAATGTCCATCAACTCAAAAATCGATTCTACAAACCCTTGACACTGCCGTCCGGCTAGTCGATATATCGCTTTCAGTGTCGCCATTGTCATGATGGCTAAATCGCTATAAAGCTTGGATGCTCCAGGCTTGCCGCTTAGATCCTCAACAATCCATGCCTCTAACACAGACTCGTCGATCCAGAAGGTCAGGCTTCCCCTCTGCTTCAGTCCAGCGTTATACTCAGACCAGTTGCGGATGCGGTATTGAGGTTTCATGGCGTGTTTTTTGTGTGGTAACTGAAACTTACCATGTCCCTCCCCTTCCGCAACTCCTCTTCATGCAACAACGCCATCTTTAGTCATAATTATGGCATTTTCAGCTCGTGCGGCTTCAAAAATTTCGATGTCTTGGGCATCTCGAAGGGACAAATCTCGTAGAGCAGATGCTTCTAACCCAAACGCCGTTGACAACCAATTTGCTAGAGTTGGAGGTAGTTGGGCATCAATCCAAATTTTCATGCCGTGAGTCTGGGGGAATCAGTACAGCGGGCTGCAAAAAGCAAACAAGCTTGGATATCTGCTGGTTCCAGATCGGGAAAGTCTTCCAAAATTTCAGCGGCGCTAACGTTTTCTGCTAGCATCTCCAGAATGTCCGTGACCCGGATTCGCATTCCTCGAATGCATGGACGACCACCGCATTGACCAGGAGTTTGGGTGATGCGCGTGAGTAAACTAGTCGTTGAGTTCATGGGGGTATCCTTAAGATGCTTTGTTTACCTCTATATTATCGAGCAATCATGCCTACGTCCCCCTATAACCGTATTGCAGCGGACGGTTGAAAGCCTCTGATGGCGAGTTCAAAGTCATCTGCCGCCGCTGATTTGAGCCGTTAGACCTCCGAGAGAAAGGGGGCTTCCTCCCCATAATGGTTTTGTTACTCGGCTTCACTTTCTCGGACAACAGGGTGTTTGACGATAATCTTGACTGCCTTTGCAAGATAGTCGCGCGATAATTTGCTAAGAGCATTCTGTTCTATCCGAAGAAGCAGTACCACAATGCAAATTTCTCCAGCCGAATCCCGAATCCTCAAGAAAGTCATTCGTGCTTGGATTGAATCGGAGTATGGTGATCTAGCAAAGCTTAATTACCTAAAGCAGAACATTGACGACTGTACCTGGAAGTTCGCTAAACGCCTTAGGGATTTGCAGGTTAATAAGACACCACAGGTTTGTAGTAACGGTTTCAACCGTGCCGACTAAAGTCAACACTACAAACAAAGACACTGGTATTTTATTTCTACGCATTGCCCTAACCAAGCAGGGTGGTGCTGCTGGGCTGATTGTTGACGCTTGGTTGGCTGGTTTACTGAATGTCTACGTCTCTACTGCGCTTGCCTATGAATACGCCGATGTCCTGTCTCGTAAACTCTCCGGCGCACGCTGGCAAAACTTCGACCCGTTCTTGGTCAACTGTTGGATGGTTCTCAATTTGTGAAAATTTACTATTCTTGGAGACCCATTTCTCCAGATGCAGGAGATGACTTGGTCGTTGATTGCGCTATGAATGCAGGTGCAGCAATCGTTACCTTTAATATCCGTGACTTTCAAAACGCTAACAGATCCTTGGGTTTACAGGTAGTGTCCCCAGTTCAGTTCATCGTCAAGCTTGCATCATATAGAGGTGAAACATGAGCCGATTGACCCTCCGATTGCCGGAAACACTGCACCAGCAATTAACGAATTTGGCTGAAAGTGAAGGTGTTTCTTTGAATCAGTACATCGTCTATGCCTTAACTCGGCAGGTGACGCGTGCCTATTCTGTCTCCTCATTCCCTGAAGAAGAAGTTCAACAACAAAAGCGAATATTTGAGTCCCTATTGCAAGACCTGGGAAAAGCTTCTGCATCTGAAATTCAGGCCACGCTAACTGAACGAGAATACGTTGAGCCAGAAGAAGAACTAACCTCTGACGTTGTTGCCCGCCTCCGGAAACGGATTGAAGCATCATCAGAAAAAAGCGATGAGGGCTAACAAGTCGCTGCACCGAAACGCCGCAAACTGGTTGGTTGAGTTGTAAAGGTTAGCTGCATCCGGTGAGGTTGGTCGTTAGATCGTATGCGCTACCGCAGAGTAAATTCCCAGAGTCGGATATGATCAATGTATTCATCTGGTTCTAGTCAGAAATAAATTATGCTGCGGGGAACCTTGAAAAGCGCCCTTTGCCTATCCTGCAGCTTAAGCAAATCCAGTAGGATGGGCACACTTCGTTGTGCCCATCAGGATAGCGATAGGGTAGGCAAGTCACCGTAATCAGTAGCGATCGCCCGTGCTAACGCCTTCAGCCCGTTGGTGACACGGCGCTTTCGATAGACTGTTCTAGCGCTGCCAAGACCGTATCGTGGATACTGCCGTTGCTGACAACAACGCCTTGATTATCAACGAGCTTGACGCCCTTCGAGAAGTCTAGTGGCTTCCCATACATGTCAGTGGCACGCCCACCCGCCTCTTCAACGACGATTACACCAGCGGCATGATCCCAGATTTTCTCGCGATAGTTGGGCGACTTAGGCGACGGCAGACGCAGATAGAGGGCAGCCTGCCCGGATGCGACGCCACCATATTTGGCTTGGCTATCCATTCGCAGGGACGGAGTCGTAATGCCAACGGCTTGAGCGACCGCCTGCTGGCGCGACTGATCGCCATGACCCGACTCTACACTTTCTACAAATCGCAGTCGGCTGCGATCGCTCGAATCAGCAACCCGAATCGACTGGGGCGTGCCCTGTCCGATGGGAATCATCGTCGTGCCTTCTCCCCGAACTGCCACAAAGATCACGCCAATGCCCGCCTCTAGATTGTCTAAGTTTACAGGCAACGCAGGACAACCCAGAACTCCCACTTTCACCTCACCCTCTTCAATCAGGGCAAGCGCAACAGCATATTGGTCGCCTCTGAGAAAACCTTTGGTGCCATCGATGGGGTCAAGCGTCCAAAATCGCCCAGTGGGTTCACCATTGCCCCGATCGATCCAATCGGCAACCGCATCAGGCGTAGCGTCGGGGGCGATCGCCCGGACATGCTGAGTCACCTGATCGAGAGCACTCGCCATTTCGGGGGTTCGGAGCTCGGCGGCATCCTCTTCACCCACAATAGGGTCACTGGCAAATGCCTGCTCTAGTGCGCGGCAAATGAGAGCTTGCGACCCAAAATCGGCAACCGTAACCGGGCTTTTGTCTTTTTTCTCAATTGCGTCTGGCGTAATATCTCGCCGCACGCGTTCGCATAACTTGCCTGCATCCATTACAGCGGCGATCGCCACTTGTTTTTCTAATTCGTAAGCCATAGATAAATTGTTCCTAATGTGTTTCAGCTAATGTCTAAGAAGCTACGCTAACGGATTTAGATTCCACTCATCGCAAACTTCAATACAACTTGTGAGTGATTATAGCCTTACGTTCAATCAAGTTAGAAATAGATGAACCAGGAGATGGAAACTAGAGATTAACGAGCGTACGGGGCTGGTTCATCCATTGGCGAGTCCCAAACGACCGACACGCAAACGCCGCCACCTGTGATGCTTGAGTTAACGCGGTCGAAAATCGGTCGGGGGCTGAACGGTCTGACTGAGCGCGAAGCAAAAAGTGGCAAAACGCGCCGTGAAAAATATCCCCGGCACCGAGCGTGTCCGTCGCTTGAATCTGAGGAACGGACAGTTCTCCCTGCTGCCCGTGGCTCAGATATTGAATGGGCTGATCACCGTGGGTAATGGCGATATTGGAAATCCCTTGGTTGGTTAGGTAAGCAAACACATCGTTGCTGGTATTGCACTGAGGCGGCATAAAATTGGCAGAACAAATGGCATAGTCGGTGACATGGAGCACCTGGTCAAATCCGGGCTTCCAGCTTCCCCCATCGACTACAACCGGGATTTTTCGATCACGAGCCTGACGGGCGATCGCCCCGCCGACCTCCATTTGATGCCCGTCGATCAATACAATATCAACATCTTCCAGCACATCGGGGGGGCACTGATCGGGGGTTGCCTGCACCTTAGCTGCATTGAGCGACACCACAGATCGATCACCCGTTGCGTGCGTCACCAAAATCGACGAGACTGAGGGCGGCTGATCGTGCTGAGGTTGGAGGTCGGCGATCGCCACGCCGCATTGGCTCAAATCATCGACAATCAGATAGCGAATCGGATGCTGTCCCAAGACTCCTAATAGGGTTGCTTGATTGCCAAGATGGCTAAATGTTGCGGCAGCATTCGTAGCCGGACCTCCCGCTGAAAGACGGTGATCCAACGCCACCATCTTTTGATTGGGTTGGGGAAATTGCTCAACTCGATACATTAAATCGAGGGTAATTAGCCCAACAAATAAACCGGAACCCTTTTGATTTTTCGTCATCGTCTCCCAAACACGTTGCTAATACGGGCACTCATCTGTTTCCCGGTTGTTTACCCACCTTGCCATCGGAATCTTCTCATACCCGTTGGCGTCAATTCAAATACTCCCGTGCGGGTAGTCATTTGATTCATCGCAATCGGGCAGAAATTTTTCAGAATGGTTTTCAGACGAGGAAATGAAATGATAGTCTTCGACCGGACTCTGACTAATACCAATTCTCGATTTTAGATGTGCGATTTTGGATTGACGGCCAGCAGCCTTGCAAGGGTTCTAGCCTGTTCATTGGTAGCCTTACTTCGAAGAATTGGTATAACTCTCTATTCCATACTGCGTAGTTGCATACTAATTGCATACTAATTGCATACTAATTGCATGGGTGAAATGAATCGGAAGCCGACAGACTCTAAACAAACCGATCTGTGGTTTTGGCTGGGCATGACCGGAATTTTTGCGATGTCGGTTGCGATGCGATGGTGGGGGCTAGAGCGGTTTAATACGCTCGTCTTTGATGAAATTTACTACGTTAAGTTTGCCAGCGATTATTTCAAAGGGATTCCGACCTTTGGCGGGCATCCCCCATTAAGCTTCTATCCAATCGCGATCGCCATCTGGATTGCCCAACACACCCCCATTGGCGATGGTGATATTAAAAATGGATTAGCAGGCATGATGCTCTCACCCGTGAGCTACCGCTGGTTAAATGCGGTAACGGGTTCATTTTTGCCCTTGGCTGTAGCCGGGCTTGCTTATCAAATCAGCCATCGTCGTCGATACGCCTTGATTGCAGCGCTGCTGGTAGCACTTGACGGCACGTTTTTGGTCGATTCTCGCTATGCCCTCAACAACAACTATCTGATTCTATTTGGAGTGTTGGGGCATGGGTGCTTGCTGCGGGGAGTCACCCAATCTCCATCTCCGGGGCGATGGCCTTTGACTGGGCTTTTCCCATCTCTCAACCTCAGTCTGGCAGGCATTTTTTTAGGGCTATCGGTTGCCGTCAAATGGAATGGGCTCGGCTTTTTACTAGGGCTTTATCTGTGCTGGCTTCTCATCAAAGGAGGGCAAGCATATCAGACATTAGCGGATGGGGTCTCGACTCTCTCCCCTAGGCATCATCCCCCCATCCATCGTTCTCCCAACACTCAGTCAAATCATTCACGTTCTCCAATCTTGGGATTGGCTCGGCTCAGCATGGGACAGGTCTTGCTCTATCTGGTCGGTATCCCGATGCTAGCTTACTTTGTATCTTGGATTCCGTTTATGCGGCTCGATCCAAGCATTAGCTTCTGGGATTGGCAACGATCGATTATTCGCTATCACGCCGATGTCGGCGGCATGGAGGCTCACCCCTACTGCTCGCCCTGGTACTCGTGGCTGGTAATGTGGCGACCGATCGCCTACTTCTATCGAACCGCTCACGGCATTCATGAGCCTCCGCCGATTATTGGGCCACCGTTGCCAGCGGGGTTTGCTTCTATCGTTTACGACGTTCATGCGATGGCAAATCCAGTCTTATTGTGGTTATCGACGGCTGCCATGCTGCTTATCATCGGTATGTTGATTCGATATAGCGGGCTGGGAGTATACCGGTTTGTCCTCCCCCCAATGCTGACTCGCTGGTTTCCTAATCTTCGGTTTGTGTCGTTTTCGCCCCGATCGCCGACGACCTCCGGTTGGATCGCGGTTTATTTGGGAGTCAATTATCTTGCCAACTGGCTTCCCTGGATGGTGTCGTCTCGCTGTACATTTTTCTATCACTACATGGAGGCACTGACCTTTGCGATTTTGGCGATCGCCTGGTTTATTGATCGCTGGTTTCATTCGCGACCGAGCTATCGCATTGCGGGCATTGCTGCGCTTAGCTTAATCGCGATCGCCTTTGTATTTTGGCTCCCTCTTTATCTAGGGTTGCCTCTTTCTCCCGACGCATTTCGCTGGCGACTCTGGTTTCCCTCGTGGGTCTAAAGCTTGACCGGGTCTCCGGGGTTAACGCTGCTGGGTCTAGGTTCTTTTCAAATTCTATGCACGATACGCATACTCGCCGGTGTCAGGCAAACGTCTGATTTTTGTATTACAGTGAGTTGCTAGTGTGAATTGTCACCTGGCTTCTCCGAGATTTATCGTTGTTAGTAGAGACTAACAGTCTATTCAGCAATGCCAGACTTCTACCCTCCATTGCTTAATCCTCAGTTGGTGCGTCTTTGCCAGACTATTGCGCCGTCGGTCTGCTATTGGCGCTATCGAATGACCTTAAAGGTGCATCCAGATAGTATTGCGCGGCTCAAAGCGCTGCAACACTATCCGTTGCTACTTCTCCCCAACCATCCCACTTACCACGATTGGATTGCGATATTTCTCTTGTCTGGAAAGGCCGGAATGGCGTTTCACTACCTCGCAGCCTATGAGCGGTTTAAGGAACGGGGGGCTCGATTTCTTCAGCACTTAGGCGCTTATTCGATTCGACGGGGATTGGGCGATCGCCCCAGCGTTGCTAAGACGATGGAGCTGCTGACCCAGCCCAACTGTCATTTAGTGGTGTTTCCAGAAGGCGGCTGCTCATTCCAGAATGACACGGTCATGCCGTTTCGACCGGGGGCCATCCAGATTCCTCTGCAAACTCTACATAAGATGCAGCGGCGCAATGACGTCATTCCCAACATCCATGTCGTGCCGATCAGCATCAAGTACCGCTATACCGGCGATATGACTCCGGTTATTCACGACACGTTAAGTCGACTGGAACGAGCCTTGAATTTCTCAGTAATCAAGCATCCTGATTTACCGTCAACGTTTTATCAACGGCTGAGACGGGTTGCTGGAAACGTCTTAGCCAGTCTTGAGAAAGGCTACGACCTGCATAATGACGGGATTGATCAGCTCTCATGGAATGATCGCATTCCCAGAGTCAAAGCGAGGGCGATCGCAGATTGTGAAGAACAGCTTGACATCACTTCTCCTCCGGATGCATTGCTGAGGGAGCGAGTGTATCGGATGCAGTATGTGCTGGAGTCTCAGGCTGGAACCCTAGGCGCAGAAGATTTTGGCACCTATGACAACCTGCACCGGGTTGCTGCTAGCCTGCTTAACTTTGATGCGATTTATGATGGCTATGTCGCTGAAGCGCCGACCCCCGAACGCTTTCTGGATACCCTCATCCGGTTAGAACGCCAGGTCTTTGATATGAACTATCCTCCGTCCAAAGGGCATCGTGACGTGTGGATTCATGTCGGAGACGGCATCAGTCTCAAAGACCATCTGCAAGACTATCGCCGCGATCGCACTGGAACAGTTGATGTGCTTACCTCCCATCTCCAAACAATGGTGCAAAAAAATCTGAATCAATTAATCCGCCAAATTTAGGTAAGCTTCCCGTCAAGAATGACCTCGATTTCAAATGGGTAAAGTCGAGCTTAGCAGATCACAATCCCTTCCATGGAAAGACGCACTTTTTCCCCTAACTCGATAAAGTCAACCATAGAGTTAGGAGATATAAACGATGGTTGGAGAATCTAAAACAACCGTGGATCACAATACGATTAAACAGTGGGTCGAATCACGGGGTGGGCACCCGGCAACCGTCAAAGCTACCGGAGATACCCGCGATCCTGGGGTGTTGCAGATCGATTTCCCAGGATACGGTGATGAAGAATCGCTAGAGCGCATCCCCTGGGATGCTTTCTTTGAAAAATTTGAAGACAAGCAGCTTGCATTTCTCTACCAAGAGCAACTCGTCAGTGGTGAAGAAAGCCGATTCTTTAAGTTTGTTAGCCGAAATGACTAACTTGGTTGCCTGGTCTACAACATAGGTGTTCCCAGAGGAAGTACCGTATTGAGATTGCAGCCTCTGTAGAATTCCTTGAAGCTGATGTACGGTGACTTTTTAAGTGTCATCGAGACAAATTAGTGTCGTCGAGCTGAATTCCTTCTCTGGCAAGTAATCTAGCAATCGCTGCTCCTTATCTTACTCTTCTAGTTACCCTTCGAGTCATGACAGATTAGCTGTCGCCTTCTGGATTTATGACAAATTAAATGTCACTTTCAGGAATGCGTCTATTTATCATGGGTAACAGATTAGCTGTCGTTTCTCAAAGGGCGATCATCATCGCTTATCAGATTTCTGTAATCCTAGCCAAGCATTGAATTACAGGCTGCAAGCCCTTGGGATTAGGAAAAGAGCGATCGCCTGTATATGCAACAATTCATAGATGCCAGCAGGTGTTCAGGTAACAGCCATCACCTTGTTTGTAAATCTGTTTAAAACTCACACTAACTTCTGAATACTCTCGCCTGTGCGATTGGCAAAACAGGTTTGGAAGAAAACCGACTGGATAATTTTATTGCTTGCACGCTTTATTCCATCATTACAGTAGTGATTGTAAGTTCCGCTTTTACATGTTGCGTGATATTAAGTTGATCGTATTGCTGATAGCAGGTTCCCTAACTGTCATGGCAGGTGGGGTAATTGCGCCCGTTCTTCCAGAACTCATCTTAAATCTCGATATTGATCCGAGTATTGGAAGTAGTTTGGTTAGCCTGCATTTTTTAACGGTTGCACTGGCAACTCCTGTTTTGGGCATTCTGGCTGACCGAAGTGGTCAATTACCGATATTAGTGTGTAGTCTGGTCGCCTATGCTGGCTTTGGGATGGCGGGAGGACTCGTGCAAGACTTACTCCCGCTCATGATCTTGCGAGGATTATTGGGGGTCGCCAGTGGAGGAATCGCTGCGGCTGGGCTTGGATTATTAGGAAAACTCTATATAGGTGAGGCTCGTGTTCAGGCGATCGCCTACGTTGCCAGTGCATTGACGTTAGCTAACATTATCTATCCGCTCCTTGGGGGTTGGGTCGGTTCAATTCATTGGCGACTGGTATTTAGCCTGTATGGCATCAGCATTCCCTTAGCGATATGGAGTTTGTCTGTGCTCAGAACAGCTCACAGTCCTCTCGAACATGCTGAGGAGGCATCGTCTTTTCTGGGTGAATCTCAGCACGTCAGGCAGGTTCTGACCCATCCAGTAACGCTGTTTTTGTTAGTTACGCTCAGTATTGCATCCGGAACGGTGTACGCGGTAGTCGCGTATTTGCCACTCTATCTGAAATTAAATTTTGGTTCAGATACAACCTTAATTGGCACTATCTTGGCTGTTCAGGCGATCGGAGCGGTTTTAAGCTCTGCATTTGGAATGCGACTTCTGATTAAACGATTTGGTGCTGTGGGGGCGATCGCCATTGGGCTTGGACTGATGGCAACAATGCTAGCCCTTTTTCCAGCACCCGAACGGCTTTACGGACTGTATGTTATCTCAATCCTGTTTGGATTGGGTTTTGGTCTTGTTGTACCCAGCTTGTATAACGCTCTGGCTGATTTAGCAAGTGAAAACATGCAGTCCAGCATCCTAGCGGCAGGAACGGGGGCAGGATTTCTAGGGCAGTTTCTGTCGCCGATTTTGCTAGGAATTGTGTTGCGGAGCCGCGATCTTCCAGATGTATTTTACACAGCAGCTATTGTCGATTTGGCGGCAGGTTTATTGTTAATTGCGGTCATGAAACAACGAGCAAAATCGCCTTTTTAAACATCTGATATTTAATCAATTTGAATGAGACCTCTCAATCCAAACCAGTTATATCGGTTCACGCCCCACGGCAATATGATCAGCACAGCTAAAAAGCCAGTGACTAAGGTTAACGCCAACGGCAGGCTAACCGAAAATGTCGAACCGAGGTAGGTGAGTAAAAAAGTGCCCGGCATAATTCCTAGAAAGCAGGTGCTGGCATAAATCGGTAGTGAAAGTCTGGTGATTCCTGCTCCATAGCTCACCAATTCGTAGGGCATGATTGGAATTGCGTGGGCAATAAATATCAGCCATCCCAAACGTAATTCGCCTTGATGAGTCGAAAAGGAAATCACTTTACCTGTGAGCACTTGTGCAACTGATCTGCCTAAAGTCCGTCCAATGAAATAAGCGGTGATACTTCCTAAAAAGATGCCAACAGTTCCATAGATTCCAGCTAAGACAGGCCCCCAAACGGTTCCAGCAGCCACCGTAACCGGGGTGCTAGGAATAGGGCCAATCACAATTGCTACGGTTAGAAAGCTGATATACGCTAAAACCCCTCGCCAACCTAGATTTTGAATTGACATGGATAACGCTTCTGGTGTGCTCAGGTCAATCGCTGAACCAGCCATAAACCACCACGCCATCAGCCCACAGAATGATAAAACAATGAGCGCAATGATGTTGGATGTATTTAGAAATGCCTTTCTTTTCGTCTGCGGTTTCCTGATTTTATTCATAGGTTCTGATTTGATTTGTGGGTTCAGTTTTATTGACTAGAAGTTAAATCCCAAAAAATTCCAATAGTTAAGGCAGCTCAGAAAAGCGATGAGCGCAACCAGTGTACCAAAGTAGCGAATCTGTCTGGAAACAAGTCCATGCTTGATGACAAACCCATCCCTTTGACACAAAAGAACAGCGGTAGACACAACTAAAATCCCGGTTATTCCCGCTGTGACGACTGGAATCACCAGTAACGTCACGAGCAAGGGAGGAACCCGATAGGCAAATTCATAGAGATTTCCAAGAGTAAGAACTGCCACAACACCGATCAAAAAGAGCAGATTCAACTCTACGGTCAAGTGTGCCAGTGCTTCTAACCGTAGGAATGAACGCGGCATTGATGGTGACGAACTAGACAATTGCGTTGAAAACACCTGAATCATCTCGGTCAACGCAACAGAAAGAAACATGAGCACACACGCTCCAAACACGCTGGTCTGAAACAGATTGGTTTGATACCACGCTAATTTCTCAAATGCTTCTGAACCAATCAATAGATGGGTGATTTGCTGATGCTCATTTTCTCGAAAGACGATGTCAATTCCATCGTGTGTTTGAAATATCAGTGGTTCTCGGTGAATGAGTTCACTGTTTTCTAAAACCAAGTGTTGATTGGCATCGAGGGTCACATGCAATTCTGCGGCAGATTGTGGAAATCCGAGCAGAACGGGGCCTAACTTTTCTAAGGTGCGATGGGGATAGCGCACATATCGATAATGGCCGACAAAATCGCTCATCTGATGGGCAGAATCGACATCTGGCTGAGGATTAGATGGGCTGTTCTGAACTGGAAAGTAGCGATCAAAAAATTCATTCACAAGGGCTTCGCGGAGTTTTTTGCTGCCCCGATTGTACGTAATAAAAAAGCCCAAATCTCGATCAGGCAATAAAACCATCAAGCTATTAAATCCTGGTTTTGAACCTGCTTTTTCAATGACTCGAATGCCATTTTGAAAGCGCTCGTTAAACCCATAACACCAGCCTGGCAGATGAGGATCATGGGTAAATTGCTGCTGATGCATCATCTGTGCTGTTGCTGTTTGCAAAATTTGGCGATCGCCCAACCGTCCATTTTGCAGGTGAGCCATCATAAATCGAGCGATGTCTGCTGCTGTACCTTGAAATACTCCCGCAGGAACATTGTTAGCGTAATAAGCGGGGAGAGCCTGATAGATTTCGGTAGAATCCGCTAGGGGTGGATTGCGAACTCCTCGAAACTGAAACGACAGTTGTGGGGCTGAGATGTCAAGATGTTGATAGCCCACTGCCTGCTCAAGGTCTGAGTCTGAAGCTGAATCTGGAACTTGTAAGAAGCTGCTGTGCGTCATTCCCAGGGGCTGCAAAATCTTCTCATCAACATATTGGGCAAACGGCATTCCAGAGACTTCTTGGACGATATATCCTGCTAATACTGTGCCATAGTTGGCATAGCTAATCACCTCGTCGGGAGGTCTGATTCGAGCGGGCATTCGCGTTGCCACGTAATCTTTTAATGGCATCACATCTGAGGCATGACGTGCGGCTGCACCAATGAAGCGATCGTCAAATCCATCCGTGTGAGTCAGTAGATGGGCAAGGGTAATCGGAGCATCAAATGTGTCATCAATTTGGAATCCATCAAGATAGTTGTTGATATCTTGATGGAGTTCTAGCTTGCCTACTTCTACCAGTTGCATCACGGCTGTTGCTGTGATGGCTTTCGAGATTGATGCGACCCCAAAGACTGTTTTCTCGGGATCAACTGGAATCTGTCTTTCTAAATCCGCATATCCATATCCCTTTGAGACTATGGTTTTACCATCTTTAACCAAGATAAATGCAGCACCGGGTACATGCATCTGAGGCATATTTTCAGCAAAAAATTCATCTAAAAAGGCTTCTATCTCTTTGGGGTTTGTCAGATTCCCAACACTGGCATTTGCCTTAATTTGAGGAATATTGATGTCTGTTTTCACCCGTTCGACGGCAGGCTGAGGAGAAGACACCCCTGTCAACAGCGCTGCCAGGATGATCGCAATTCCTAACAGAAGTCCAACAAATGGATGCAACCGTCGTTTCAAGCTAAAATTCATAGCCAAAATTCATAGATGCTATCGAACATTGACGATTAGGAATTTCCACACGGAACGGTTCGCTCGGTGTGTCGTTGAGCGAGAAGTAAACGAGTTTTGCAATCAAGGGTTAGGGGCGATCGCCCCTCATGCTTTTAACCCAAGCTTGAACTCAATGCCGATTCAAACTCAATGTCATGAATCACCTCCAAATCGGTGAGTAGCTGCCGATCTTCACTGATATGCGGAATCTTAAGTTGGGAGTCAGGAATGCCCCGTGTGATGTGCCGTTGTCGCACTTGCTCAAAACTGCCAGGAGCCAACACTCGTAGTCGGGGTGGAGGTACATCCCCCGATCGAACCGTGCGATAGGGATTGTTCACCTCTCCCATCCAGTACTCAAATCGACTCAAAAACGCTTGGAAATCCCTGAGAGATTCACCTGCGGCCAGCTCAATATTGACCAAATAGCGGGCTGGAAATTCATGGTTTGACAACGTAATGCAAAAGTCTTCCATCGTCACATTAAATTCCTGCTGCAAAGCTTGCATGACTTGAATGGCATGAAACTCTGTTGTCTTTTCGGTCGTTGCAGAAAGTAATCCACCCCGACGATGCCGAAAGACAATTAACGGAGTCTGATGATAGAAGCCTAATACTTCAACCACATCGCCAATGTCATAGCGATACAAGCCGCTGTAGCTGGTTACCAAAATGCGATAGCATTTGCCTGCTTTGACTTCAGTGGGTAGCAATGTTTTTGGCTGCTCAACATCCCACTGGTCAACAGGAATAAACTCATAAAAGCCACTCTCGATCGCCAAAATGTGGCCATCGTAGTTAAACTCTGGGCACACTCCAAAATTTCCCTCAGCGGTTCCATATACGCCTCCAAATGCGGGAGTATCACCGAAGTAGTCGGGAAATCCCTCGAAGTAAAAATCGGACGTTCCTCCCCGTGCTGTTGCAACTAACCGCAAATTAGGCCACGCCAGTTCAGGTGTAAGACGTCCCTCTGATTGAAATACGGCATGAAGCTGAGCCGCTCGTCTTGGAGCCGGAGTCAATCGCCGTTCTAATCGATGTCTCAACGTCGGCTCTAGTTTAAGCCAGGGTGCAATTTCGCCCCGTTCTAAATCATGAATCAGATCTTCAGCATACTGCGCCAAATAGTTGCAGATTTGCAGAATCAGCATTGGAAAGTTGGCGGTCATTCCTGCCAGGTGAGCATCGCGCAGCGCAAACAGTAAACACACGTAATGACGAGCCGCAATGTCGGGAATTAGCAAGGCGTCATAGGGTATTGCAAACAGTTGCTCGAATACAAACTTTCCTCGACGCAACCGACCTGCACTGACAGGCCCATACTCAACCCCTCCATCCGTGATGCCTTGCAGCGTTGCCGAATTTGTCATCATCAGCTTGCCAAAGCCTTGCCCCCGCCGCTTCAGAGCTTCAATCGCAAACCCCAATCCCGCAAGCTCCGTTCGCTGTAGGGAAGATTGAAACCGTCGCGTGACAGGCACCTGTTTCTTTTTCCCGGTTGAGCCACTCGTCAAATTGATATATCTCACTCGCTCAGGATTCAAAACATTGCGTTCTCCTGCGGCAATCCGGTTCATATACGGCTCGTATTGGCTATACGACCAAATCGGAATGCGATCGCGGAATTGATCAATCGTCTTGATGGTGTCGAGACGAAAGGTTTGCCCTAGTTCAGTGGCTTGATGATGACGAATGAGCGTTTGCAAAAACTGCTCTTGAGTTGCCATCACGTGACGCGACCTGTAGATCAATCGCTGCTTTGCGCGAGTTGCCAGTAGCCCTAGCAAGGATAATGTTGGATTGATCATCAGGTTACCTGCCCGCGATCGCCAAGCTGGAGACCGTTTGACTCATGGCCTTCAATTTCAATATTGAGGATGGTGCCATCATCAGGATCAATATGAAACTCTTGATTACCAACTTCTACGGCGTAAACTAATCTGCCATTTTCTTCTTCTAGTTCGGCACTATAGGCTCGCTCATTAGCAGCAGATTCAGCCATCTCAACGGCCTGCTGTAGAGTAATCGTTGCTAGCTGTTGCAGGTTTCCTGCCTCTTCATTTTCCGTCGCAGTAAAAATGATATCTCCTGTGTTGGCATCAATTACAATCTCTTGATCCTCAATCTCGACACTATAGACAAATACATCGTTTTTCCACTCCAGCTCTGCTTCAACGGCTTGACCCTCTGCGAAGGTTTCAGCAATTTGGATGGCTTGAAGCAGCGTCACGGTTGCTATTTGTTCGAGTTCATAGGTCTCGGCTATCATCTCATTCTTAAGGTCAGCCGTTTTGTTTAAATTGCCGCTCTCATCATGGGGGGGCTGAGCAGAGGCAGAGGATTGAACATTGTCTCCGTCAATCAAAACAAAGGCGGACAACCCACCTATTCCCAAAACACTTATAGATAGGAGGATTAGAAAGATTTTCATCACTTGACTCCTCTCAAATCGGATGCTTAGGCTTTACTCTACTGAGAGAGTGTCAAGAACTCATCAAGATTGTCGAGCGCATCTAGGCAGATTAAATCTGCCTAGTCAGAGATAATGCCAATTGCAATATTCTCTGGAACGTGTAATCTTCAGTAGATGCCAAACATCTGAGAGCTATCCGTTTACTACCAAGAAGCGATGGTAAATTTGGAACTTTTATTCGTCGGTTTACTTCAAGAACAGGCTATTCCCCCTTCTCTGAAGCAACTATTAACCTATCAAGATGTCACACTCGACTCATCGACTCTGCTATCTGCTCCAATAATTCCCATTACTCCTGTCTATCAGTTGGAAACTCGCTTGGACGATGGATTTCCCAGTCAAAACGTGGATGTCAAGGAATTCGACAGCGCTCAGGACGACGAGGATGAGGATGATGACGATGACGAGGATGACGACGACGAGGATGAATTCTTTTCGGGGCCACGCCGTCAAACAAGCCCATATGGTTTCTTAGAAGGGGAAGTCATTTTTGGAACCAGTGGTGTATCGGGTCGGGACCTAGATGATTCCGTGGTGTTTCAGGGGAGTGCTGAATTCACCTTCAATGTGAGCTTTACTGGGGAAGACATCTTAGCAATTGGTCTCGAAGGCGGCATCGCTGAAGACTTTTCATTTATTGAAGACATCACCTTTGAAGGACAGCTCGATTCTCCGTCGGATACGGATGAGGGACAGTTTGAGTTAGGTGACTTGTATTATGAATTTCCTGTGGGCGATCGCGCCAGTCTTTACATCTCCACTACAGGCGATGATATCGAAGATTTCAACCCATTTCTGGATGAAGCGCTGTCTGAATTTGGCGCTGAAAATCCTATTAGTGGCTTGCTAGGAGATTTTGGTTTTCAGTTCAACTATGAGATAGTCGATCCTCTTGAACTAACCCTAGGGTATTTCAGTGAAGACGGAAGCGACCCTGACGCTGGACTATTCAGAGGCAACTATAGTGCCTTTGCCCAGCTTGGGTTTGAACCGAGCGATCGCTTCCTTCTGGGACTGACGTATATTTATACCAACAACGATTCTAGTCTAGAAACCGAAACCGGAAGTGTGCGATCGCAGCTCGATTTGGGGCGTCCAGTAATCGGCAATTCTTTTGGAGCAGCCGTCTCTTTTTCACCGAGCGATCGCGTTGCCATCGGCGGCTGGGCAGGATTTACCAACGCCAGAGTGTTAGGATTAGGCGACGCAGATGTTTGGAATTATGCACTCACGCTGGCATTCCCTGATTTCGGCAAGGAAGGAGATCTATTGGGTCTGATTATTGGGCAAGAGCCTCGACTTACTGGCACGAGTGGCTTTATGGTTGATGACCGCAGACGAGATCCCGATGTCTCACTTCACCTTGAGTTGTTGTATACCAATCGAATATCTGACCAAATCTCAATCACTCCAGGGTTAATATGGATTACCGCCCCCAATCACGATCACAGTAATCCTGATATTGTTCTTTTCACCGTGAGGACGACATTTGAGTTTTAGCAAGAAGAATTGAGACTAAATTGCGATAGCCAGGTTGGAGGCATTCTATGAGAATCCTATTAGTAGAAGACGACGATCGCATTGCCCGCCCCCTCGCCGAAGATTTGAGACATCAACGATATGTTGTCGAGGTTGCCGCTGATGGCATTGAAGGCTGGGACTATGCTCAAGCGGCTGACTACGATTTGGTTTTGCTAGATTTGATGCTTCCTAAACTCGATGGTATCAGTCTTTGCAAACGGCTCCGATCGTCTGGCTATAAGGGCTTTGTGTTGATGCTAACGGCCAAAGACACCACCTCCGACAAAATCCTTGGACTCGATGCTGGGGCAGATGATTACCTGGTGAAGCCCTTTGAGTTAGAAGAACTCGCAGCACGAATGCGTGCCTTGCTCAGGCGCCCTCCTGAGATGCGACAGAATGTTTTAACTCAAGGACAATTGACCGTTGATCCAGCTTGTCACGAGGCGTCATATGCAGGCAAAGCGCTCGACTTAACCCCCAAAGAATACTTGCTATTGGAACACCTGCTTCAGAATCCGGGCCAGGTCTTTACTCGCACGATGCTGCTCGATAAGCTATGGGAACTTGATCGCGCCTCTGGTGAGAATACAATCAAAACTCACCTCACCAATCTTCGCAAGAAGCTGAGGGCAGCCGGATGCAAAGAAAGACTGATTGAAACTGTGTATGGTGTGGGCTATCGCCTACGAACAAATTAATGTTGGATATTTGAGGATTTTTCCTTGCTGTGTTTCAGACCATTCGCTATCGCCTCTTAGCATCCTATCTCGCGGTTTTAACAATTATTTTGGCGGTGTTTGCAGTTGCCGTTCGCATCACATTTGTGCGCGTGCTCGACCATCAGCTCGACAACCGCCTGGAAACGTTGGCTAAAGCGGCCTCTCTCGAACTTGAACTTGAGGGAGCAGAAATCAGTGTCGATAACGAACCGTTAGTGAACGAGAATCAGGCAATCCAGTGGTTTGACTATGAGGGCAATCTAGTCGATGACCAGGGTGAGTATGTGATGACATCTCCCCTCGACCCAAATCAAACAATTCAGACTCAAGATGCGCCTTATCCTGCAAAAGGGCTGACGATTCCGGTCAATGACTACGGCAAAGATATCTTTATTGGCTATGTTCGGGTCAGTGAGTCAACTCAAGCGATGGACAACACCCTGCGGAGCCTAGATCTGGGTTTGGGCATCAGTGTCGGTGTTGCGCTAGTCCTCAGTTGGCTAGGCGGTATCTGGCTCACCCGGCAGGCAATGAAGCCCATTGAGCAGAGTTTTCGACGACTCCAGCGATTCACGTCTGATGCCGCTCATGAACTCCGTAGTCCCCTAGCGGCAATTAAAACCAATGCAGCCGTTGCCTTGAAGTATCAAGAAGGCATGCGAAGCACTGATGCAGAAAAGTTTCAGGCGATTAAAAGCGCTTCGACTCAGCTCACAGCGCTGACTGAAAATTTGCTTACGTTGGCGCGAACCGATCAGCATGTGTTTCAGGAGAAGGATATCATCGACCTCGCTGACCTGTTTAAGCCGCTCGTCCAACTCTACCAGCCCCAATTTGACGATAAAGCAGTTCAGCTAAAGGCTTATATCAAAACAGGTCTCAGGGTTTTAGGTGATGTCATTCAGCTCAATCGACTGTTTACCAATCTCATCGACAACGCCCTGCGCTATACGCCTACAGGCGGCCTTGTCGAAGTTACAGCCGAGAGAGACGATCATCGTCTCTCTATCCATATCAAGGACACAGGCATTGGCATCGCTCCCGACCAGCTTGACTATCTTTTCGAGCGGTTCTGGCAGGCTGATCAGGCTCGCTCCTATCAGGCTGGCGGCTTTGGACTAGGGTTGGCGATCGCCCAAGGTATTGCTCACAATCATGGCGGTGAAATTCAAGTCACTAGTACGTTGGGACAGGGAAGCTGTTTCACCGTTCATTTGCCGTCTACCAGCTAAACAAAACCATCATCTTTCCAAGTTCTTGACAATTAGAAGATATCCTCTGAACGAGCTACCCAGGTTGTGAGCCTGTTGAATGATATTGACTTCAGGGAGCCGATTATAGCTTCGCAGAGATAGAAAACTATAGATCTGCACGAGTTTTGTATGTCTCTAACTATCTACAGTCAATAGCGATTATGCTACTGAACCTTCTACTGAAGAAAAAGAAAAAGCTGCCTTGGCTTCTTCAATCGAGTTTGGCTCATCTAGCCGCGATAGGAGCTAGCAGCGAACTTCGTCATGCATTTGACTGCGTGGAAAGCTTTTGCATGTTCATTGGATATTCTCGCAGCGGACACAGTCTAGTTGCTGCTTTGTTAGACGCTCACCCCAATATCGCTATGGCTCACGAACTTCGTGCAGTGAAGTACGTTGAAGCAAACTTCGGTCGTGATGAGTTATATTACTTGCTCTATCAAAATACTCGAATTAGAGGCCATTCGTGGAAGCGCGGCAAAGGCTATACCTATGATGTTCCCAATCAGTGGCAGGGTTCATTTGACAAAGAAATAAGAGTCATTGGTGACAAGCATGGAGAATACACCGTCAATTCTCTTATTTCTAATCCAAAACTCGTTGATAAGCTTCGCAAAACAGTCAAAGTTCCGATTCGATTTATTCATGTGGTTCGAAACCCATTTGATAACATTGCTACGATGGCCCTCAAGGAAGCTCGACATGGCTCACCCCTCGATATTCAGGGAACAATCGACCGCTACTTCAGCGTATGTGAATCGATATCAACAATTAAATCTATTGTCGGGGAGCAGCACGTTTTTGATCTTCGGCACGAAAATTTTGTGAAGAAAACGCAGTCGCAGCTCCAAGCTCTCTGTAGTTGGCTAGGAGTCGAATCGTCTACCAGCTATTTGGAAGCGTGTTCCGAGGTTGTATTTGAGTCTCCTCGCAGGAGTTGTTATGAGGTGGAATGGTCACCTGCTCAAGTACAAGACATCAAGGACAGAATTGCGACCTATCCGTTTCTTGATGGATATCAGTTTGACTATCAGTTGGCAGAGAAATAGTAGAATTTTCTAAGCATTCGAATCGATAATTTTTATAGTGTAGGAATCGTGAGCATTTTACTAAGAAAGCTACTGACTGGAAGTTTACTCGTTGCTGCACTTGGGATTTTCGCATGTGGTGTATCTCAAGATGAACAGATACTTTCTCAAGATGCTGATGCTGCCGCTGAAAATCAGATTGAACCGGGGAACGCACCGGAACAGTCAGCCGAGAATGGTCAGCTAACCAATAAGCTCAGCTTGAAGGATGCCATGGCGATCGCTGTAGGTGCGGTTGGGGATACTAAAGTCCATGCAATGGAGCAAGAAATCGAAGATAACAAACCTGTCGTCGAGGTTGAACTTGGCGATTATGAGGTCTTGGTTCATGCTGAGACGGGCGAAATTGTTTTACTTGAAAATCTGCGGGAAAACGGTGACCCTGAAGACCTTGAGGAAATTAATCAAGCGGCTGAACTGGTGCAATTTGCAGCGGTTACCATACAAGACGCTCTAGAAGCCGCTGAAGCCGCTGTAGGAGGAGACGCTCATACGGCGGAGCTTGCTAACGAAGAAGGAAATCTCGTCTATGAGGTCACGGTTGACCGAGACGTCGTCTATGTCGATGCAGGCAATGGGGATATTTTATCTACTGCTACTGTCGGTCAAAGAGATGGCGAAGAGTCTGAATGGCAGAGCAGCATTCAGGTCCCCTACGATGAGAGTGACAGTGAAGAAGACGATTAATTCAGTTTAAGAAGCTGACAATTCTAGAAAACACCAACCTCATCAATTTGGGTGAATAGAATTTTATCTTTTATAGCCCTACGGGCTCACCACATGTTCAACGTCCGCGAGAGCGTACAGCTATAACAGGGCTTTTAAATGGACTTTTGAACGGGGTCTGGCGGTTAAAATTGCAGCGGCTTCAACCGACACATGCACTCAAAAGATAAGCTGCGCTATGCACTCAAAAGATAAGCTAGGCTTATATAATTTGAATAATAAGCGATGCTTAGGCGTTAGCAAATAACGCTTAGGCGTTTCTTATGATTGGCTAGTGATTTTGAGAAATTGAGCACCCAAATTCAGAAAATCACCACACAATCGGCACAAATGGGCGCTAAATCATTAATGTTGCTTAGACGTTATCAAATAATGTATAGGTGCATCTAATAATATGCACACATTTTGAACAAACGAGTACCCGTTTTCAATAAATGCCTACTCGTTAGCTAACAATGTGTACACATTGACAAGAAATTGAAAGGGTTTTGGCGTCTTGTCGAGTTTGCAATGTATTCGGCAAACGTGGTCATGCGATCGCCTATTTGTTTTTCTACGCATCTTTCTAACTTCTTGACATTCTTTGTTTAGGAGTGGAAGTGATTTGAACGTCAGACTACAAGGTTCTGGGTTTGAGGTTTGGATTGCATTTCCCAAAGATTCTTTGTTCACCCATGCAAGCCAATTCTATAGAGGGGTTGATTCCCTCAGCCACTGTACATCCTGCTGTGACTAGCAAGGGCAAGCGTCTGCTCGACATTCTCGGTGCTCTAGTTGGGTTAATGATCACGGCACTGTTGTTCATACCCATTGCGATCGCCATCCAACTTGATGACCCTGGTCCCATTTTTTACAGCCAAATTCGCTGTGGCTTAAACGGTAAACCCTTTTGCATGTGGAAGTTTCGGTCAATAGTTGTTGGCGCAGACATACTCAGGCATCTAGTTTCTAATCAAGCAAAAGGGCACCTCTTTAAGAATAAGGATGATCCGCGTGTTACTCAGGTCGGCAAATTTTTGCGGTGCACTAGCCTGGATGAGCTGCCTCAGTTCTGGAACGTTTTGATGGGCGATATGAGTCTAATCGGAACACGTCCACCGACCCGTGATGAAGTGGCGAACTATCAGCCGCATCATTATCAGCGATTACACGTCAAGCCAGGAATGTCAGGGGAGTGGCAAGTAAGCGGACGCTCCGACATAGACGATTTTGAGGAGGTAATCAAGCTTGATATGGCATACCAGCGAAAGTGGTCAATTGGTTATGATGTGGCGTTAATCATAAAAACGATTGGATTAGTCTTAGGTCGGTATGGTGCGTGCTGACCCTGTCTGAGTTGGTTCATTCAAATTGTTAAACAGGGCGGTAGTGCCCCAGGGATAATGATGGGTTTGTTAGGGTGGTTATGAAGATACTGTTGGAGACGGATGCCGACCTGTCCTGAATGCCAAGCCACTCATACGGTCAAAAACGGCCATATTCACACGGGA
>JBNPEB010000061.1:0-23300 GCA_051117335.1 Elainellaceae cyanobacterium | reverse complement strand
GGTGGCTCGAATGGCCTGAGTCGTCGGCCAGCCATAGCGGTTGAGAAACCGACTGATGGCCGCTGCAGATTTAGTTTGACTCTGCTGGGCACGGGGACGAGACGACTCAAGAAACAGGGCTAACAAAAAGCTCAAAGTAGGTAAGAAATCACCTGATGATCAAATGGGCGATTCAAACAACACACATCCAAATAGATCAGCACACTCATTGGTTTTGGGCTAGTCAGCTAACCCTATTTTATGACCTGGAAAGTGAGGATTCGATGCCGACCTGCTCTGCAACACCACAGGGCGATCGCATAGTTTTGGATGGCGGTAGTTGAGGATAATCGCTAGCGATCTGTGTTGATAATGACATTGCTATACTTCAAACCTGCTTCATTTTAAGCAACAAAAAATTTTGTCTCTGTAAATTGAAGTCAATGACTCTAGCATCTATAAAATATATTCTTCATACTAAATAAACGTTGAAGCCCATAGAAATGGCTAGCATACGCCCTCCCATTCATGCACTTGGGCTGAGCCATTCTGGTACGTACAAAACGTAGATGCTGGAGGATTACAGTCGATGAATCGGGTTGCCGAGAGAGTAGGAATTAGTCTGTTGGTGCTGATAGCGATCGCCACGGCCAGTTGTAGTAGGCCGAGTCGTACCGCGCAGTGTGAGCAAATTGAAGAGGCCAACAACACCGCTCAGGCTAGCTCAATGAATGTTTATAACAGCGCCATCGGACAAACGATGGACGTACCAGAATTTGAACAAAAACTTGCTCAAGTCAGGGCGACGGCAGCGCAAGACATTGCAGCTCTGGAAATCTCAGACCAAAAGCTCAGCAAATTGCGCGATCGCCTTGCGAATGCCTATCAGCAAGCCAGTGACATTTCGGGGCAGTTAGTAACGATTTTGCCCAGCGATGGTAGGCTCGCCCCATCTCTGGAAAATCGCGTCCAACAACTCCGTCTCGAAGCTGAAGAAGATATTCCACCGACCCTCCACGAATTAACTCTCTACTGCATTAGCTAAGTGCCTATCCGACAACTCTAGCGAGTTTTAGGGTCTAAGAGATTAGTCCTTTATTTCCGCTGATGCTGACAGATTGTGAGATTTCTATCAATATGCTGAATACAAATAATTTACGACATACAGGACTGTTTTTGGCGATGGGGTTACTGATCGCAAGTTGTGGTTCAAATAAAAATACTCAATGTACCAATATTTTGAATGCCATTGAAGACTCTCGGCAGCAGCAGCAACTTGGCGATTTGACCCGCGCCGCGATGATGCAAAACGCTGACGTCTCTGATCAGCTTGCCGACCAGCTTGATACGCTAAATATTTCCAATAAAACCCTTCAGGAGCATATACAGACCTTGATTCAAGGGCACCGTGATATTGCATCATCAACACGGGCATGGGCAGAGATGGCAAACGAAGAAGGGCGTATTTCGTATCGATCGGGAGATACCCAAACTCCCAAAGCCCTTGACCAAGTACAAACCGATCAGCGAAAAGCCCATATGAAAGCCCAGCTCGGTCGAGATTTGATTGTGTCATACTGTGCAATCTAATCAGGCTGTTTTCTTTCCGAAATGTTGTGCAACGAGTCCATATCGTGGGGCAAATGTCATCGCGATGACAAATAACAGCGTCAATAGCACGACAATGGCGCCCCCTGTTGATATATCTAAGTGATAGCTAATGTAGGTGCCTAACACGCATGACAATACGCTAGTCGCGACAGAAATCATCAGCATATAGTCAAAGCGATTGGTTAAAAGATAGGCTGTGGCTCCCGGTGTAACGAGCATCGCGATGACTAAGATGATGCCTGCAGTTTGCAGAGCCGTCACAATCGTCAACGCAAGTACAGACAGCAGCGTATAGTACATCAACTGGGCGTTAAGCCCGATTGCTTTGGCGTGATTGGGGTCAAAACAAAACAGCAGCAAATCTTTACGCCGCAGCAAAATAATTACCAGAGTGATGGTGCCTGCAATCAAAGTTTGAATAATATCTCGCTCAGAAATGCCGAGCACATTTCCAAACAGAATATGAAACAGGTCGATATTGCTAGGAATTTTGGTGGCTAACACTAGACCAAAGGCAAAAAATCCTGTAAACACGACGCCAATCACGGCATCTTCTTTCAAGCGAGTTTTAGATTTGATATAGCCAATAGCGACTGTAGCCCCAAAGCCAAATAAAAATGCCCCAACGGCAAACGGAATCCCAATCGCATAGGCAACAACAACGCCGGGAACCACCGCATGAGAAACCGCATCGCCCATGAGCGACCACCCCTTGAGAGTGATGTAGCACGACAGCACAGCACACACGACGCCCACAAAAGCACTGAGCCAAATGGCTCTGATTAAAAATCCATACTGCAAGGGTTCAATCAACCAATTCCAGAGAGAACTCGCTGCGATCAGACTGCTCATGCGTCTACCTCAAATCCAAAGGATTCAAATAGGGACGATGATGAACGCAGGCTGGCAGTAGGCAATCCTCCAAAGGTCATGGTTAGATTGTTTTCGGTAAATGTTTCTTTCGTAGTGCCCGATGCCAGAATCGTCTGGTTTAACAGAATGACGCGATCGCAAAACGTAGAAATAGAGGTCAAATCATGAGTAGACACTAAAATCGTATGCCCTTCATCCCGCATTTGCATTAATAGATCAATCATGCGCTTTTCGGTTTTCACATCTACGCCAGTGAAGGGCTCATCCAGCAAAATTATCTTGCCCTCTTGAGCAAGCGCCCGCGCCAAAAATGCCCGCTTTTTCTGACCGCCTGAGAGTTCTCCGATTTGATGGTGGCGGAAGTCGCTCATGCCAACTCGCTCTAGACTTTCCATAACGAGGCGACGATCCTTAGCACTCGGAATTCGCAGCAGATTCATGTAGCCATAGCGCCCCATCATCACCACATCAAACACGCTTACCGGAAAATTCCAGTCTACTTCGTCTGCTTGAGGCACATATGCCATCAATTGCCGTTTCTGAGCAGCTTGAACGGAGTACTCGTCAATATGAATGCGCCCTTGGCTTGGTTGCAAGAACCCCATGATGGATTTGAATAGCGTAGACTTGCCCCCCCCATTTGGACCAACCAATCCAGTAATAGTGCCGGGGTGCACCATACAACTCGCGTTATACAAGGCTAAACGCGCGTTGCTATAGGTGACGCTAAGGTTGTCAACCGTTATGCCAAAGGTTTGAGTGGGAGCTTTCATCATAGGTCGTACATCATTAATGGTTCAGGATGTGCAGACTGATATGTGGCGGTACGCGACGTGATTGCAAATTGCTGTAGATATCAGGACACGGGAGAGGACATTGAGGATATTGAGAACAGATAGTAAAGACATAAGCAAAAGGGCAAACATGCCCCATTGCTACGGAGCGTTACTGCCTGCCAGTAACCCATTTGAAATCGTGCGGGCATCGTATTCCAGCAACTCTAAAAAGGTCGGGACGGGGCCATCTTCAGTAGAGAGAGAATCGACATAGAGATTACCGCCAAATCGAGCGCCCGTTGTCCTCGCAACCTGCTTTTGACCCTCATCGCTGACGGTGCTTTCACAAAAGACGGTCGGAATAGCATGTTCCTCAACTTGTGCAATCACGCCTTGCATTTGCTTGGGAGTATACTGCTGCTCAGCGTTGATAGGCCAGATGTAAATTTCTTCAAGCCCATAATCTCGCGCCAAATATGAAAAGGCACCTTCACAGCTCACCAAGTAGCGCTGCGACGCAGGCACACGTTCTATATCAGCTTGTAAGGCTTGATCAATGACTCTGAGCTGTTCGCTGTAGGTGGCAGCATTGGCGCTATACGTCTCAGCATTATCTGGATCAAGCTCTGAGAAGGCTTTGCGGATATTCTCGACGTAAATTAGCGCATTTTGAGGCGACATCCACGCGTGGGGATTGGGCTTATCGGAGTATGGCCCCTCAGCGATGGGAATTGGCTCAATCCCTTCGGTTAGTAAGACGGACGGAACATCGTTGACATTGCCTAAAAACTGCTCAAACCAACGCTCTAAGCTCATGCCGTTGTAGAGAATCAGGTCGGCATCTTGCGCTTTAACCAAGTCGCTAGGAGTTGGCTCATAGCCATGAATTTCTGCACCAATGCGGGTGATAGATTCTACTATCAGCTTATCGCCAGCGACCTGCTGCGCCATATCCGCCAAAATGGTGAAGGTGGTTAATACTTTCTTCTTGCCGCTGTCAACAGTCGATGACGAATCAGTCACCGAGACATCGGAAGAAGGCTCTGGAGTATTCACATCTGGAGATGAGGTGCAGCTAATCAGCCCAGCACCTATTACACCCAATGCGATCGCCACATTTCTCATCACCACCGCCTCCATACTCCACCGTCCGTTGCTCCGACCATCCATTAATCAGCTCACCCAGGACTATCCGCGAGTCCATTTCACAATCGTTTCATATTTCATGATCGTTTCACAATCTATCAAAAAATGCTCGTGCAGTAACATTTCTTCATGAATAGTGTGCTGCCACAGTAAAACCGGCGCTGACAGCGGATCGAGACAGACGTGGTATAGCCTTATACCAATTCTTCAAGTTCGGACTACACATAAACGCCGTGGTAGGGGCGGTTCGCGTTCGCGTAGCGTCTTCGTGAGGAGAAACCGCCCCTACGAAATCTGTAACTCTCGCGTCAGGATGCTGAACGTGTGTAGAACCCGAACGGCGCGCGGGTTCTACACACAAACCTAGGCCCGTAGGGCCATATTTGTAGAAATGACCCTATATGGGCAAACAACGCCCCTATCCAGCTGCCGGGACATTCGGGGATATTATTTAGGGTAGCTAATCTGTTATTTCAACACCCGACTGGCGTTGAGAATCGCAAGCAACGCCACTCCGATGTCAGCAAATACGGCTTCCCACAGCGTTGCCAAACCAATCGCACCCAGAATAATAAAAATAATTTTGATTCCGAGTGCAACGCCAATATTTTGCCAAACAATGCGGCGAGTGCGGTGGGCAATCTGAATCGCTTCTGCCACCTTTGACGGGGCATCTGTCATAATCACTACGTCGGCAGTTTCAATGGCGGCGTCTGAACCGAGCCCGCCCATTGCCAAACCGACATCTGCTCGGGCGATCGCAGGCGCGTCATTAATACCATCGCCCACAAAGGCGACTTTATCCCTTGACCGACTGGCTCGATGCAAAATTTCTTCTAGAGCGCTGACTTTCTCCTCGGGCAGGAGTTCGGCGCGATAATAGTCTAGCCCTAGCGTTTGAGCGATGCGATCGGCCACTGCTTGACTGTCGCCTGTAAACATGGCGGTTGCAATTCCTTGAGCCTGTAATGCTTGAATGGCATCTAATGCATCTTCTTTTAGCTCATCAGCGACGATGATGCGTCCTGTGTATTGGCCATCGATCGCCAGGTGAGCCACAGTGCCGTCAACAGCACAGACATCATGGGGAATATTTTCTCGGTGAAGCAGGCGATCGCTTCCCGCAATCACCCGTTGACCATTGACGTGAGCCCGAATCCCATGTCCAGAAATCTCCTCATAGTCTTGCAGGGTTGAATCATCAATGGTCTGACCATAGGCGTTGCGAATCGATTGAGCAACAGGATGATTGGAGTGAGACTCAACCGTTGCTGCGAGTTCTAGCAGTCGAGCCCGCGTGAGCCCGTTTTGGGAAATCACGTCAGTGACGTTAAAGGTTCCCTGGGTCAGCGTCCCTGTTTTATCAAACACCACGGTTTTGATCTGCGTCAGCGCATCTAAAAAAGTGGATCCTTTTACCAAGATGCCGTGTTTGGCAGCCCCACCGATGCCACCAAAATAGCCGAGTGGAATACTGATCACTAAACCGCAGGGGCAAGATACGACCAGCAATACCAGGGACCGATAGGTCCATTCTGCCTGAGTTGCATCAGAGATCAGCAGCGGTGGGAGGATCGCCACTGCCAAGGACAGAACCACCACTACAGGCGTGTAATACCGGGCAAACCGGGTGATAAACTTCTCGGTTCCGGCTTTTTTACTCCTGGCATTTTCAACCAGATTGAGAATCTTTGAAATCGATGATTCTTCAAATCGTTTCGTGACTCGCAAGGTCAGCACGCCTGACTGGTTGATCATGCCTGCCAGTGCGGCTTCTCCGGCTCTGACCGTTCGTGGAATCGACTCGCCGGTAAGCGCCGAGGTATCCACTTGAGCAGTGCCCTCGACGATTTCGCCATCTAAGGGAATTTTTTCACCGGGTCGGACGAGAATTAAATCGCCAATGTGAACTGCTTCGGGCGACACCTGTTTGATATCGCCGTTAACCTTCAAATTAGCTGTATCAGGACGAACTTCTAATAATGACTGGATCGATCGGCGCGATCGCCCCACAGAATAGCCCTGAAACAGCTCGCCCACCTGAAAGAACAGCATCACCCCAACGGCTTCGGGGAGTTCATGAATGGCGATCGCCCCCAGCGTTGCAATCGTCATCAAAAAGTTTTCGTCAAAGATGCGTCCCTGCAGAATGTTGCGTCCGGCAGTCGTCAATACTGTCCAGCCACTAATCAGATAGGCAGGAATCAAAACCGCATATTCAGCGATCGCAAACGGCGTGTTGTGGAGGGGTTGATTAAAAATTAGACCGATCGTAAATAACGGCAGGGCGATCGCTAGAGGAATGATCTGTCTCCACAGACTCAACCCACCATGATCCTGATTTTGGTCATGATTTTGGCCAGGATTGTGGTCAGGCATCTCTCCACAGCAGGCATCATGAGTTTTTTGTTCTGCTGAAACGGCTGCATTCTTGGTTTCGTCTCGACTACAGCAATCCGCGTACGATTGACGCTCATCCATCCTGCGCTCCTCTCTGATGAAGACATCGGAGAAATAAGTGAATATCTGAAAAGTTATTCAGATGTTACATCAAAAATTTGCCGATGTCATTCGTCGCAGGAATTGCGCGTGCTCACGTTGCCTCAACATAGGCGAATTGTCATTATCCCAACTCAGAGCATCATTATTTAGCGATCGCCAGAATCGCCTTACGTCGGATTTCATCAGGAGTCATGTCCTAAGCTATCTGGCTAACGCTATATTTAGCACCCTATGCTCCTTCTAGGGGGTTACTCTGATAGAATTTGGCAATCTGAAATCACATCTCAATCAAATCCTGTCGTTTTCATTAAGAAAAACTCTAGGATTTTATTCAGACAGGATTTAGCTATCATTGATGTCAAGTGCATTCCAATCAGGCTCTCTTCTCTAACAGGTTGGTTTTTCTCCTCTTGCTGACAGGTTTCAATCGGTTGACGATTCCGCTTTAGATATTCTGACTACCCCACGTGAGCCACTACCTTGGAGATTGCGCCCGAGCCCTTCTAGAATCTAGGCGAGAATTCAGGATGTTTAACGCAACTGAGCTGCTAATAGACGACTTTGTTCAAAAGCTTAAAGACGGATATCACCGAACCTATGGTGGCTGGAAAACCGACTATGAAGACATCATTGGTTGGGTTGGATCAATGGCGTTGGAGAATATTGCCAACAGCGATGCTCTTTATCACAATGTCGAGCACACCATCTTAGTGACATTAGTGGGTCAAGAAATTTTGCGGGGTAAACACATCCGAGAAGGGGGAGTGTCTTGCGAAGACTGGCTTCACTTTATTATTTCGCTGGTGTGTCATGACATCGGCTATGTGAAAGGGGTCTGTCGTCAAGACGAAAATCGATGGTATGCGACCGGGCAAAATGGGCATCGAGTCCATCTGCCTCCTGGAGCCTCTGATGCGAGTTTGACTCCCTATCATGTCGATCGCGCAAAGTTGTTTATTGACGAGCGATTTGGTAACCACAAACTGATTGATGCTGAGGCCATTAAGCAAAATATTGAGTTGACTCGGTTCCCCGTTCCCAAAGCAGAGGATCATCGAGATACAGTTAACTACCCCGGATTAATTCGGGCGTCTGATTTGATTGGTCAGCTTAGCGATCCTCGGTATCTGAAAAAAATTGGGGCGCTGTTTTATGAATTTGAAGAAACAGGCGTCAATAAAGCTCTGGGATATAGCCATCCAGGCGATTTGAGAGATAACTATCCTCGATTTTATTGGAACGGAGTTTATCCTTACGTCAGAGATGGGTTGCGCTATCTAGAACTCACTCAGCAGGGTCAGCAAATTATCGCCAATTTATATTCCAATGTGTTTGTGGTTGAACATGAGCGGATGATGGGCGATCAGCGTCAGATTTCTTGAGGCATTATTCACATTTTGCAATTTGTGAATGCAACGTGCTCAATTGGCGATCGCATGTTTTGGCTTCAGCCTTTATGATAATTAACAATTGTTGTTGTCATAGTGCTGGGCGGTAAGGGATGGCAAAGAGCGGAGCATTAATGCCCTCTTCTGCATATCTGCTGGTTTACCATGGAAGCCGTGATTCGCGATCGCAGTCATCGGCTCACCATTTGGCGATGCTTGTTGCAAAACGTCTGCAACAACGCACGCAGGCGCTACGCACCTGTGACTCAGTTGCAGACGGTAAATTTGCTCCCTTATCCGGCTTATCTGGGGTGAGCAAGCGCACCCAAATGCCCCTCCGCGAATCAAAACAGCACCAACTGAACGCAGCCCCCCACGTGGGAACCGCTGCCCTGGAACTAGCGCCACGTTCCCTTCACGAGCAAATTCAGCAATTTGGCGATCGCCTCCAAACGGTCGGGTGTCGGCAGCTTCATATTTTGCCGTTGTTTTTGCTGTCGGGTGTTCATGTTAAGGAAGACATTCCCGCAGAAATTCAGCAAGCCCGGCCTCACCTCGAAGACAAGCTTGACATTCATCTACACTCTTTTTTGGGCAGTCATCCCCAACTGAGTCATTATGTGAAGACCCTATTAGATGACCAGGCATTGTCTGGGTCTGATGCCACCATCTTGATGGCTCACGGTAGCCGTCGTGAGGGAGGCAATGCACCGATTGAGGCGATCGCGTCTTGCATTGGCGCAACGCCTGCCTATTGGTCTGTCTCACCCAGCCTAGCCGACCGTATTCAGGAGCTTCGCGAGGCTGGGCACCGGCACATCACGATTTTTCCGTATTTCCTGTTTCCAGGGGGGCTTACTGATGCGATCGCTCAAACGGTCCATGAGCTTTCGGCTCAATGGTCTGATGGGTCTCTTCAACTGGCTCAACCATTAGGGGCAACATCTGAGATTGCTGATCTCGTGATCGACTTAATGGCGGGACGCAAAGCGTCCTAGCAGGTTTGCCCTCAGCATTTGCTCAGACCATCGCTGGTGCATTCATTGATGCATTTATTGATCAGCGGCTCTGCTATGCTGGTTGTCTTAATCCGTGTTAATGGTCTGCTCCTGACGATCTATTTGTCATCATCTGCTTGTTTTTGCGTAGTTGTCATGTCATTTCATCCTGTTGCGTATGGAGACCTGTGTAGGCAAAGTCTATCTCGTAGGTGCGGGTCCTGGAGATCCAGGGCTATTTACGTTGAAAGGCAAGACTCTGCTTGAATGCGCAGATGTCGTCATCCATGATGCGTTGGTGAGTCCACAAATTTTGGCGATGATCGGTAGCCACGCTGAGATCATTAACGCCGGAAAGCGCCGAGGACGACATTCGCGTTTGCAAGCCGATACGACTCAGCTATTGATTGAGACGGCAAAACGCCATGCGGTCGTGGTTCGCTTGAAGGGGGGCGATCCCTTCGTGTTTGGGCGCGGCGGTGAAGAAATGGAGGATCTAGCGGCGGCAGGAATTCCGGTTGAGGTGATTCCAGGCATTACATCTGGTATTGCTGCGCCTGCCTATGCGGGAATTCCCCTCACCCATCGGGCTCATAGCTCATCTGTGACATTTGTAACTGGCCATGAAGCCGCTGGAAAATATCGCCCGCAGGTAAACTGGCAGGCGATCGCCCACGGTTCTGAAACGATTGTCATCTATATGGGCGTTCATAACCTGCCCCACATCACCGCAGAGTTGCAGGCTGCGGGCTTATCGAGCGACACGCCTGTGGCATTAGTGCGTTGGGGGACTCGTTCGGATCAAGACGAATTAGTAGGAACGCTCGCCACTATCGCCAAACTCGTTGAAGAAACTGGGTTTGAAGCACCTGCGATCGCAGTGATTGGTGCTGTAGTAAATCTACGATCGGTGTTATCCACGTGTCGTCCGCTCGTTGTTGAGTGAATGCTAGCCCAATCTACGATAGCTGACACCCCCACCTCACATCAGCAGGTGGGGTGAAGCTTCATAGACTAGAAGCCGGCACCGAGATATCCCCCCAAACGGTGCCAGCTTGACTCTCGAAAGAGCCAAAGAGATCTTGCTATATGAAATCTAAGGAACTTATCAGACGCGCCTAGCTTTACATAATCTTCATTTTGAGTTTACACAGCCAGATCAATCCAAAACGGGTTAATGGAGACGTAATATTAACTACAGTGACGTGAAAACGAACAGCCGACGGTTACTCTTAAATCTTGGTTTACTCGGTTTGGTCATTTATTGATTCGCTACTCACCTCCACCGAATTTTGGATTCAATTCGGTGCTGTTGTGGCGTGGCTAGGGGCAATCGTTTTGATTGCTGAAATCCTTAATAAAACCAACCTTGGCGGAGCAGAAGCAACCCGTAAAGTTGTCCATATCGGGGTTGGCAATGTCATTCTTCTTGCCTGGTTTCTTCAAATTCCGAGTTGGTTTAGCATTACTGCATCCGCAATCTGTAGCGGGATTGCGCTGCTCTCCTATCGCTATCCGATTCTCCCTGGTATCAACAGTGTGGGGCGCAAAAGTTTGGGCACTTTTTTCTATGCCCTCAGCATCGGCATTCTGGTGGCGTGGTTTTGGAGACTTGAGAAATATCACTATGCCGCCCTGGGAATCTTGGTGATGACGTGGGGTGATGGTTTTGCCGCCCTAATCGGACAGCGATGGGGCAAGCACGCCTACGAACTATGGGGAATTCAGAAAAGCTGGGAAGGATCGCTGACGATGGCAGGGGTCAGCTATGTGATTAGCAGCATACTTTTGCTAGGAGTCCAGGGAAATGTCTGGCAAAGCTGGCTGGTTCCCTTGGCGATCGCCCTAGTTTCAACGGGGCTAGAGGCATTTTCTAAATTCGGGATTGATAACCTCACTGTGCCGCTAGGAAGTGCAGCAACGGGCTTTTTTCTCAACGAATTTTGGGCAAACGCGCCTACATCTGATGCGATCGCCTATGTCGTATCGTTGCTTTCTAGCTAGGTTGGTCGGATTCAATAGCGGTTAGCAGTTAAATACGGTGGTGTGGGACGCGGCGTGCCCCACACCACCGTTTCTGTACTTGACGCGCACATTGCTATAGCCCTACGGGCTTAGGTTTGTGTGTAGACCCCGCGCGCCGCGCGGGGCCTACACACGTTCAGCGTCCTAACATGAGAGCGTAAGGCTATATAAAAAATGTAGCCAATGAAGTCACACGGTCTGTGATCCCTGCGCTAATATCGCAAGCGTGAGGTCATTTAACCTCCTGAAAATCGAACTCAATCCTCCTTAAAGGATCAATGCAAATGCTTTGTGATACTTGCCAGCGAAAACAAGCATGTCTACCGCTCCAGTTTGCCCAAGCCGATCAAGATGTGCATGCGATGCTTTCTGGGCTGACCCAATGTGAGTTGCGAGTTGAATCTCCCCAGACTCAATCATCTGTCTTTCATCGCTTTATGAAACGCTTAGTTGCCGTATTTCGTTGGGCGATCGCCCGATTCAACACCGCGACTTAATCTCCATCCACCTTAGAATCGGGAGCGGTTTTCAAACTGCACCCCCGATCTGGATATGGGCAGAGCTAAAAATCAAAGTAAATATAGGGCAAGCTCTCAGCCGGAGCCAAGAGCCAGGCTAGATAGATAAAGATGGGGACGAGAAGAATCTTAACCGGCCAGTTAAGCTGCACTTTAAGTCCCCGTCGAAATGCATAGGTTCCAGCCATCAGGGCCACAAGTCCCCAAAGTGCTAGGGTGATTTGTGGACGATTCATTCCCAGCTCCTCTATATAGACTTTTTGAGCAAACTGGACATCGGCAACATGCCCCCAAAGCCGTTGGAGTACTAACCCAAAATCTTGCGGATTGGGTAGCCGAAAGAAAAGCCAGGCAAAGAATACTGAGAACTGGGTGATTGCCCATGCGCTGACGGTGCCGGGTATACTATTCCACCATTGCTTGAACCAGGGATATTGTTTAGAGACTTCGCTCGTAAGGCGATGGGTTGCCAAGGCAATCCCATGAAGGGCTCCCCAAACTACAAATCCCCATCCAGGGTTGTGCCAAATTCCTGCAATCAGCATGACAATGATGAGGTTGAGGCAGGTACGGGCTAGTCCTTTGCGGGACCCACCCAGCGGGAAATATAAATAATTTCGGAGCCAATCGCCTAGCGTCATATGCCAGCGTCGCCAAAAGTCAGCAATGCTGGTGGAAAAGTACGGAAAGTTAAAGTTCTGCGGCAAACTAATTCCGAGCAGTAGAGCAGTTCCCAGAGCAACATCGACATACCCGCTAAAGTCTAGATAAAGCTGGAGCCCATAGGCAAAGGTTGCCAGCCACAAGTCGCCACTACCTGCTCGATCCAGATTACTAAAACTCAGATTCACCAAAATGGCAATGTGGTCAGCCAATAGCAGCTTTTTGACTGCACCCCAGGCAATCAGCCAAAGCCCATCCGACACCTGAATTACAGAGGGAACCCGCAGCGCTTGAAACTGCGCGTCGATGGGGTGAAATCGGGTGATCGGACCTGACAACAGCTTGGCAAAAAACAGCTTATAGGCCGAAAATTCGAGCATATTTGAAGTTGCGGGCGCGCCTCGATAGACATCGACCAGATAAGCAATGCACTCGAAGACAAAATAGCTCAGCCCTAAAGGCGCAATGATTCGCGTATCTAGCCAGCCTAACGAAGCCGTTGACGTTGCCGCACCGATCACGCGCCCTTCTGACTGGGACAGAAACGGCAAAATATACTTGAACCCTAATAGCAGCAAGACGTTCAGACTAATCCCTAGCCACAAAAGTCTGAGCCGACGGCGATTCCAGTCTTGTTGGGCAAACTGCCATTCTTCATTCGAAACATTCCAATTCATTGGGGTGGCGATCGCCCGTCCCACAAAAAAGGTGGCAAGCATCAACAGCAACAACAGCGGAATATACTGGAGCTGAAGTGAACTGTAGAAAATCAGGCTGGCGACTAGAATAACCCATAGCCGGAGCGATCGCGCATCCACGAGCCAGTAGATGCCTAAGAGGCTAAGCAAGAAAACACCGTATGTAATCGACAGAAGAGTCATTATGCGTTAAGCGATATGCGTTAAACGATGCAAATCAATTAAAGCGCAGAATGACAAACCTGTGGGTCATCTTCTTCAAGCCGTCATTTTACAGCTATCGCCTTCGACGCCCTGACGCGAGAGTGTAAAGCATATGTATGTTTGATTAGCAGTGCCTCAAACTTTATAAGGCTCTTGGATAGAAAGATGACGAAGATGTCTGAGACATACGTTTTTGCTTGAGTGAGTAGGAAATGCGTGACGATGACCGAACAGGCTGAATAGGCTGAGCATAGGGTGCTTGCCGCCGAAGATTCTTAGCAGGATTAACGATCGAAGCGTTAGCGTTTTGGCTGGCAAAAAAGGCAACCAACAGCATACTAATCGACTCTAATGCTGAGATGCGTTGCTGAGGATTCACCGCAATCACGGTTGGCGCACTGCGATCGCGCATAAACCCCAAATATGGCAAAATCTGCTCTGCACGCCAAGCACCCGGAACATCAGTGTGAGTTAAGCCGATAATCATCGGCATTGAAAACTGCTGATCAATCTGGCTGATAATTTGGCGGGCTCGATTAAAGTCATGGGGGCGATGCGCTGCAACAAGAAGTAAGTAGGCTTGGGCTCGCTGCATCAAAATATCCCACATGAAGTTAAACCTTTCTTGTCCGGGCGTGCCATAGACGTGAAGCTCTAAATTAGCTCCAAACGCAAGCCTACCAAAATCAAATGCAACGGTCGTTTTCGGTTTGAGTTGAGCTGTTGCATCCGTGGCGGTGCGGTCGGTATTTAGCACTTCAATTTCACTAATCGTTCGGATAAGAGTTGATTTACCAGCTCCTGGAGCCCCAGTTACGACTAAACGGACTAATCCCATGCTGCTTTCCTTTGTGTAGTTAAACATCAGTAGATTTCGACTAGCGGTTGTGGCTAGCCTCAATCCCTATCTATTGGCCATCTATGAAATGCACCAGTATCAAATCAGATGTTGCAATACTCGCAATGGGATAGATGCAGGTTTTCGAATGCAATACACTAGCAAGCCTGACTGCCTGGTACCTGTGGCGGAGCTCTGTTAAATACCAGGAAGTCGATGACTAGTCATCCGCACGGCTAAAAAATCCTTTCAATCAGACACATATTGTATGACTTCTGCAATACATATTTACAAACACTCATGTTTCACGCAATTGACGACGAGAGAGTTTTATACGGGCTTAAAAAATCTTTGATCTCTAAAAGAGTTCCGGGACTGCCGGAAATTCATACCTTTGAGACCCGCTAATCTCTATTGCTAGAGGTCTCATCTTCACACTTTCTTGATAAATACCTAGGTAGAATCACTCAAGAGTCACTCAACAATTCTTTAAATCAGTCAATAAATTAGTCAATTTCTCCTAATCTCGTCATCGGCATATAGCGTCCTAAATCGCTTGTGAATTTTGTATGAGCGGTGGGGCGGTCGATGCCCGCCCCACCGCTCACAACCCATCTGGGATTGCTATATCATCATGAAGATAGGGGTTGAAATTGGATAATCTACGATGACGACTGCACATTCTTCACCCACGTGTGTCGAACGCTCTGTTCATGACTACAACTGGGAATGGCAAGGGCACCGAGTCAAGGCAATCTATGAGATCTGGGGTGATGGTAGCCCCGTCTTGCTGTTGCCTGCATTTAGCACGGTTTCGACCCGAGAGGAACTATACGGCATTGCAGAGCAATTGGCGCCCCACTTTAAGCCAATCATCCTAGATTGGATTGGGTTCGGCCAGTCTGATCGGCTGCCTCTCAATTATCAAGCCGACCTATATCAGCAGTTTCTCCACGATTTTATTCGCGACCAGGTTGCTACCCCCATTCCTGTAATCGCCGCAGGCCATGCCGCAGGCTATGTCATGAAGCTGGCTCAGCACCAGCCGCAGGTTTGGTCAAAGATTATGCTGCTAGCTCCGACCTGGCAAGGTCCTCTCACGACTATGGGGGCTCCGAGTGCGATCGCCACTGCAGTGAGACACGCCGTGCGATCGCCTCTCTTGGGTCAATTTTTATATAAGCTCAATACCACTCCTGCCTTTTTACGGCTGATGTACCGTCGGCACGTTTATGTCGATGAATCTAAGCTGACGCCCGAGTTCATTGCCCACAAGTATGAGTTGACGCAACAGCCCGGCGCTCGCTTTGCCCCTGCGGCTTTTGTGACCGGAGCCCTCGACCCAGCAGAGGATCGAGATGATTTTCTCGAAGGATTCAAAACCTTCTCCGGTGACATCCTCGTGGTCATTGCGGATGCAGCACCGCCGAGTTCAAACGCAGAAATGGAGGCGATCGCCCAATGCCCTCATGTCAATATCAAACATCTACCAGGCTCTCTCGGGCTCTACGAAGAATTTGCTGACGAGATTGCCAACTGGGCGCGCCCATTTTTGATGGACAGCATGTAAATCATTCGCCCTAGCGCGAGAGCGCAAGCTATATTTGTCATGGGATTCTGATAAAAAATTGACAAAATCGCTAAAAACAGTAACAATGAATACAGAAAACAAATCGTTCATCTCTCTTTCTGAGCCAAATTAGTTAGAAAACTCGATAGAGAGACGGAAGTAGGGAGAGATCCCGAAGGAACGCGCCTCATTAAATCCACACATTAGGAGGCGAATCCTTATGAAACTCACATATCGCGGCATTTCTTACAACTACGAAGCACCTCAAGTTAAATATGGCGATGTTTACGACGATGTTTTGGCATCGGGTAAGTATCGTGGCTTGGATGTTCGGTTCTGGAATCGTAAAAAAGTTCCCGTTTATCAGCCAACGCTTGATTTAATTTATCGCGGTGCTGCGTATCAGACTGGCAAAAGCAATATTGCTGATACAAATGTTGATGCAACGGCAGATACCCAAAAAGCCGCAGCGCCTGCATCGATTGGTGCAGCAAGCGTCAGTGAAGTGACTCAAAAAGTTGCAGACACGGCCTCATCAGTGCAAGCTCAGGCTCGCTCGTTGATGATGGATCATCATCGTTCTATTAAGCGTCGCCAGCAAGACATGTTAGGGCGTTTGGCCCAAGAAGTCGGGCTTGGCAGTGACGCTGTCGATCGATGGAATCTGATTCAAGGTAAGATTCATCCGACGTTTCGGGCAAGCTACGATCGCAGCAAAGCCGCTATGAGCTAATCGCATGCAGCTCGAATGGCGCATGTCATAGGTTGTTCTCTCAGGCAGATTGACTGATTGACTTAGTCAGACAAGCACCTCTCAGGAGGTGCTTTTTTTTTGGATCTTCACCCCACAACCCAATTGGTTAGCGGACGTCATAGCCAAATAGATTTGGATCAACGTCTTCCAATTGCAAATCGGCAAGACCATAGTCTGCCCATCGACGATCGACCGTTGCGGCGATATCGGGGTCAGATTCTAGCGGCTTACCCCACGCATGATCGGTTTCGGGCGGAATTTTGGTCGTTGCGTCAATCCCCATTCGTCCGCCTAAGCCAATCTTCTCGCTGGCAAAGTCAAGGCTATCAAACGGCGTTTCAGGCAAAATAAAGACATCCCGAGACGGATCGACCTTTGACGTAATTGCCCACACGACTTGCCTTGGGTCTCGAATATTGATGTCTTTGTCGACCACAATGACAAATTTTGTATAAGTAAATTGCGGCAACGCGCTCCAGAAAGCCAGCGCAGCCCGCTTCGCTTGCCCCGGATAGGCTTTGTCAATTGAAATGATGGCGGCTTTGTAGCTCAGCGCCTCCATAGGCAAGAAGAAGTCTGTGATTTCAGACACCTGTTGCCGGAGAATGGGGGTATAGATGCGATTGAGGGCGATCGCCATCATCGCTTCTTCTTTAGGCGGGCGACCGCTAAACGTCGTGAGATAGATTGGATGATGGCGATGGGTCATGCAGTGAAAGCGGACGAGCGGCGACTCTTCGACTCCGCCGTAATATCCCATGTGATCGCCAAACGGCCCATCTGGCAGCATTTCACCGGGCGTAATTGTTCCCTCCAAGACAAACTCAGAATCCGCTGGCACTTCTAGGTTGACTGTTTTACATTTCGCCAAATGAACGCCTGATCCACCATAAAGCCCTGCAAATAGCCACTCTGATAGATCGACTGGAATGGGGGTAGCGGCTGCCATAATGATTAGCGGATCAACCCCGAGGGCGATCGCCACTTCTAGTTTTTTGCCCCGCTCAGCTGCTTTGCGCAAATGGCGTGCCCCCCCTCGCACAGAAAGCCAGTGAACCGTCATCGTGGTTGAAGACTGAAGCTGGAGCCGATATACGCCAACATTGGGAGTTCCGGTTTCACAATCTTTTGTGATGACCAACCCCAGAGTGATAATTTTGCCAGCGTCTCCCGGATACGGGCGGATCATGGGAATTTGGGTTAAGTCTAGATTGTCTTTAACCACAACTTGATGGCACGCAGGTAGCAGATCCCGCGCAGGCTTTGCCCGTACCACGTCAAACAGAATTTTTCCAAACTCGATCGCCTGTGAAATTTTCTTGGGAGGCTTGGGCTGTTGCAGCATTCCCAATTTCTTTCCCAAGTCTTCAAGTTCGTCGGGGCGTTCCATATTCATAGCCCAGCAAATCCGCTCGACCGTGCCCATGACGTTAATAGCAACTGGATACGGCGACCCTTTCACATTCTCAAAGACCAAAGCCGGACCGCCTGCCTGCAACATGCGGTTGCTAATTTCGGCAATTTCTAAGTCGGGATCGACGGGGGCAGTAATGCGTCGTAGCTGTCCGCGCTGTTCAATCAGTTTTAAGAATGTCCGCAAATCTCGTGCCATTGTGAAGTCGTGTTGAGCGTACTTTCTCATTATGAGCCGAGATGCTGATAAGAAGCGACCTCAAGATTAGCCCTCGCCTGCGTCCACGTAAATCGCTTTTCTTAAAAAATACCTCTAGGTTGGCTTTTCAAAAAAGATGAGATGTATTCAGATTTAAAGAAGATTCCTCGTGTCGAATTGCAGCTTACGTCTTCACTCTATACCTCAGACCCGACTATGGCACTATCGATTGCGTTCATTACCTTCTCATCTAGACCCGATGATTTGAAAGCACTTGTCCGCAGACATCAGATGACGCTGTCTCGGTATCATCTCGTTGTGGCTCAACCGAATGAGCGATCGCCTTTGAATCTAGCAGATCTTGATTTAGAATGCGTCGCCTCTGATTTGGATGGAGACTCAGAGATTCGCAAGCGTGTTGTCAATGGAGACATGGTCGCGGTTATTCTGTTTGTCAATTTATCTGAACCCCATGCCAATGAGTCTGAGATTCGAGCATTAGTTGAAACCTGCGACGTTCACAATGTCCCGCTGGCAACCAACATGGCGACCGCGGATATCGTGATTCGCTCTCTGAGCAAGCAGCGGATCGCTCATCTGATTTTCAACCCCGTCGCAGGGCAGGGCAATCCTGATCAGGACCTCAAGCTCATTCGTAGCGTATTAGAACCCCAGGTGCAGCTCAATATGATCTTTACCCAGCCCGATCTGCCTATCCCCCAGCAGGTGAGAGACGCGATCGCCAATATTCGCGCCAAAGAACACGATCCCAACGAACACGAAGCCAGCGCCGATTTGATCATTGCCTCCGGGGGAGACGGTACCGTTTCAGCCGTGGCAGGCGAGTTAATTGGCACCGGGATTCCGCTGGGTGTGATACCAAGAGGCACAGCGAATGCTTTCGCTGCGGCGGTGGGCATTCCTACCAATCTCCGCAACGCATGCGAAACTATCTTGGCAGGCAACACCTATGTGATGGACGCCGCTCGATGTAACGATACTCCCATGATTTTGCTAGCAGGCGTTGGCTTCGAAGCAGAAATGGTGGCAAATGCCGACACCGATATGAAACAGTTTTGGGGGCCGTTGGCCTATGTCCTGGCGGGGGTGCGCCAGTTAAATCAGCAAGACCTCTTTAATGCGCAAATCGAAATTGAAGGCGAGGTGAGCGACATTGAAACGGTTGCCATTACCGTTGCCAATGCTGCTCCGCGAACGTCCGTGTTAGCGCAAGGGTTTGGAGAAGTGATTCCCAACGACGGACTGCTGGATATCACCATCGGCACGATGAAAACTGGGTTTCAAGCTATCAATGCCCTCGCGTCACTCTTTACATCCGCGTTGGTGGATACGCCAACTGAGCAGGATGATATCGTATGTTTGCGATCGCAACGCATCAAAATCATCACTGACCCACCCCGCAAAATTGTGGTCGATGGCGAAATGGTGGGTACAACTCCGGCTGAATTTGAGTGCATTCCTGAAGGACTGACCGTTTTCACGCCGCTGACGTCGCTTTAAGACCGATCGCGCGTTACCAAGACAAACCCTTCGGCGCGTCCAAGACTCTTAGATTGCTTGAGCTTTAATTGAGTGCGGGTGTCTTCGTCGAGCAGCAGATATGGTGCGTCATCAGTCCGCCAGTGCCGACGAAGCTGCGGCGTTTTCCCCTGAACCGAAATCACCCGGCGATCGCTATAAAATTCCAGCGACGGGCGGCCATGGGGATGCGAGGTGTAAATCACCTGATCGGGGGGAGTATTTTGCTGAATAAGCTGTGCAACGGGCTTCACTGGATACTCTTCTGCCAGTTCCCAAACCCACTGATCAGACGCCATCAGCACTAGCAATGTCAGGTAAAAGCCCCAAATCAATACGGCAATAAACTCTCGATGGCGCTGCGCTAGCTGGATGCTTGCAATGGTTAGGGTTAATCCCAGCGCTGCTAGAGCGATCGCCAGATTTGGTTCTGACTCAATCTGGCTGAAATAGACACTACCGCTCCAACCCGCGATCGCCAGTAAACCTAGAAATCCAAGGAGGATGCCGATATATCGCCAGCTCGGCGACAGTTTGCGAGACGCTCCCGGCAATGTTTGCCAAAGTCGATTGAGTTCGACTCCCACGACCAGTGCCAGTGCTGGATAGACGGGCAGCACATACCACGGCAGCTTGGTGCCGATGAGCGAAATCACGCTGAAGTAGCCAATACTCCACACCAATACTAGCTTTGCCCAACTTCGCGAGCGATCGCCCCATGCCAGACGAAACCCCATTGGCGCAAATAACAGCCAGGGAAACCCGTATTTCAAAATCTCTAGCGCATAAAACCAGGGCGGACCTGCATTATTTTCTACTGATTCCCATAGCCGATCAAACGACTGATCCATCACATGAGTCGTCAAAAACTGCCCCCCATACTGCATCCATTGAGCCGCATACCAGGCAATCACAGGCGCACTGCCGATGAAAACACCGAGCCATAGATAGGCCGATGCCAGCATCCGGGGTGCATCCCATAGGAGAAACAACAGAGCGATCGCTCCCAGCAACAAGCCCAATGCCCCTTTCGTCATGCAGATCAGTCCAAACCCAATGCCTACTCCCAGCGCCCAGCGGGGGCTGCGACGCGATCGCAGCAGACTCCAAATCATCACCAAAAAAAAGCACAGCACCGCCCCATCGAGCATGGCGAGTCGCCCATGCCGCGCCACCGGCAGCATCGCCAGATATGCCGTCCCCGCAAATACTGCCGTCGTACGCTGGATAAAGACCTCGCGCCCAATGCCATAAAGCAGCGGCACAGAGACTGCCGTGAGCAACGCCCCCGGCAGTCGAGCCGTCCATTCATTCACGCCGCCGATTGAGAAGGCGATCGCCATGAGCCAATGCACGAGCGGCGGTTTATTGAGATACGGCTCACTATGCAGCGATGGATAGAGCCACCCCTCCCAAGAGGGCGATCGCCAAATTTCGCGGGCAACCTGAGCCACGGTGCCCTCATCCCAGTCGCGCAATGGCACCCCCCCGAGATTGATGGTAAACAACACCACCGCTGCGAGCATCAGTCCGCCCCAAATTAGCCATTCGGACTGGCGATCAATCCATACAAGCCAGCGCTTGATGCGAAGTAAGCTTGGAGAATCGCGATGCATAACAGAGTTTGACGCCAGAGAGGACAGGGTTGAGGTTCTCTGGCATCATATCAACCCAACACAGGCGTATTCCCATATTTGAAATTTGATGGGATTTAACTAGTCCTATCGGTAGAGACTGACATGGACCAGTCACGATTAAGATGCTAGTACAAGACGGCGGAAGTTTCATAATCCTAGTGTGAGCGTCTCGCTCACGTCGCGGGCAAGATGCCCGCACTCTTAAATGGTTGGCTTATTTCTGCCAGACAGTAAGTTAAACGACTCCCTACATCTCTTTTATTTATCACTAGTCTTTTATCTGTACAACGCTGAATCAAATGAGGTATCATCATGAATCAGCTTCCCAAATATGCTTGGCTCGTTGTCGGCGCGATTTTGGCGATCGCCGGACTCGTCATCGTTAATGACCCATTCGAGGCAGGGCAGTTTGCCAAAGGCTATTTTGCTGCCGGAGATTTTGCAATGGGCGTATTTGCCTCGGGCAACTTCTCGATTGGCATTTTATCGGCAGGCATCTTTTCCTTCGGGATTTTCTCGATCGGAATCTTCTCGTTCGGCGTGTTTTCGGTCGGTTTGTTTAGTGCTGGCTTATTTACGATGGGGCTTTATCTCGCCGGACGATATCGCCAGCGGCTCAAAAGCAGCCCCGAATAGCGTCTCTGTTTGGTTGTCGTGCTCTGCGGCTCGATCTAAATTTAGCAATGACTCTGTACGGGGAAAACGGCTGTTTGGCCCTGCCCAACTGCCGGGGCATTTATTTAAACGCTAATCCCTTAGCGTGATTGCCGATAATCTGAGCTAATCCGGGCACCGCATTTTCGATGTCGCCTTTCACAGATTTACGGAATTTGTTGTAAGAGCTTCGGACAATCCCGTTGCCAGATTTTTGAATTCTCGCGTCGGTCACGCTGAGTATCATGTCTGCCGTGCGAGAGCGGTTTTGAATCAAATGATTGACGGGATCGCCCGTCTGCATGCCTTCATTCCACATGGGGTCGAGGGCGGCAAAGGTGTCAGGTAATAGTCGTGCGATCGCCACTGAAATGTAACCGGGTTTAACGCCTTTAACCGCACCATAAGCGGCTTTCATCCCCATGCCAGAAAGTCCACTTTTTGCTGCGACTTGTTCGTCTATCAATGTGACGCAGTCTGCCACGACGCGGGCTTTAATGGTCTTGTCTTTAAGGCTATCGCTGAGTTCCATATCAGTTTTCCTAGATATAAAGGCGCACAATTCTGGGTTATTGACAAGGGTTAGTTGGCGTTATGTTCCCGTAGAGTTTTTGCAGTATGGCCCTTAACGTTCATCAAAGGTCATCTAGTTTTTGAGAGGTTTGAGTAGATATAGCTCTACGGGTTCAGATTTGTGTATAGAACCCGCACGCCGCACGGGTTCTATATATGTTCAGCGTCCTAAGGCGAGAGCATAAGGCTATAAGACTTTTGCTATTCAAACTCAACTCAAACCTTAGTAGCAAGCACTATGATTCACCTTGTCGAAAACCCCATCAAAGCTTTTCACAAAATTCATAGCTAATGGTTTTATGGAGAGTGTTCTGAATTTTGTGTAAGCAACTATCGGTTAAGTCCTAGTATCGAGACTGTACAAATCCTTTGAATTAAAGTCGGCTTACTTACTTAAATCTTCTAAAACTGTAGAGATCATTAGCCTTAATTGTGGAATATCTTCCTGAACCGCTTTCCAAATAATCTTTACGTCTGTGTTGAAATAATCGTGAACCAGCTTATCCCGCATTCCGGCAATATCTCGCCAAGGAATGTCAGAATATTGGCTTCTCACTGAATCCGGTATACGCTTAACTGCCTCACCGAAACTTGTCGTTTGGTCACAGATAAATAATCCCTCTTTTGTTACTCCAGGAGAAGTAAAATAAGGAAGCTAAGCCACCATTTTGCCATTCAGCGGAGGTGCTCGAAACTGATTGACACAATCCATCAATTTTGAGAACCACCGATGTAGCCCCGG
>JBNPEB010000043.1:0-23351 GCA_051117335.1 Elainellaceae cyanobacterium | reverse complement strand
ATGCGCTCGATTTCAGTGGTTCGTTCGGCAATCGTCGGCATAGTGGCTTACTCAGAATTGGGGTGTAAGCTACTTTTATCAAGCTTTAGGTCACGATTGACCATGGCGAATAACTAAGGACACTAACGCAAATCTAAAATCGAGAATTGGTATAACCCCGGCATTTCTGCCGGGGCTGATTCGATATAGAGCTTTCAAATAAAGTCCGACTTGGTGCGAACTGGGTTCAGTCTAAGCACTATTCGACGAAGAGCGAATAAATCTGCTTTAAAGCCTCGATAAAGAGTAAAAAAGAGGTCTCTTTTTATCAATCAGATAAAGGCTGCATTGCCCAATCGCTGGCTGACATACTCTTGAAAGCCCCATTCTGCTGTAGTAGCGCATCCAGACTAATTTGTTGGGTAAAAAATCGCTAAAAAGCTTCCGAAATGAGTTTTGTGGATTTACTCAACCCAGTATTTTAAGCTGGATGCGCTACTACGCAAGGAACTTAGGTGGAGCCTGTGACAATTCAGCCTCAGATTTGTCGCTTAAGAAGGCTGACAATTTGTGCTGCGAAAAAAGCTCACTTTAGTGGCGCAGGAGTTGCCCTGACACCCCCAATTTTTGCTTTGAATCCCCTTGACGATAAACATAATCGCTTTCGGGGTAAGGGTTGGTTTCAACCTGTCTACGTATACGCCTAGTCAATGCCGGACGAAGGTTTCAATCCCCTTTCGGGGTAAGGGTTGGTTTCAACGGTAGCTTACTCATGGCGATCGCCCTCTACTTCAAATTCGTTTCAATCCCCTTTCGGGGTAAGGGTTGGTTTCAACTAAAGCCCCACCAGGTTACAAAATGATTATTAGTGTTTCAATCCCCTTTCGGGGTAAGGGTTGGTTTCAACGTCGATCAAGTACAACAGCTTGGCGCAAGGGTATGTTTCAATCCCCTTTCGGGGTAAGGGTTGGTTTCAACGTTGTGGCAACAGTGCCAACTACAGGAACTATCCAGTTTCAATCCCCTTTCGGGGTAAGGGTTGGTTTCAACCTTACTTGGAAGTTGAGGGAAAACCTTCTGCTTGTGTTTCAATCCCCTTTCGGGGTAAGGGTTGGTTTCAACAGTGCTGGGCGACTCTCCGACGCACAAGCTAGGAGTGTTTCAATCCCCTTTCGGGGTAAGGGTTGGTTTCAACTTGTTGGAAAAGCTCTACAGGCATCGGCTTAACGAGCGTTTCAATCCCCTTTCGGGGTAAGGGTTGGTTTCAACGATGTAATCCCTTGAATCCCAGAGCGAAACTCTTCCGTTTCAATCCCCTTTCGGGGTAAGGGTTGGTTTCAACCTCCCCCCTACTGGAGACATGAGCTAGCTTTAAAACAAGTTTCAATCCCCTTTCGGGGTAAGGGTTGGTTTCAACCTGGGGTTCAGTTCGATCGTAACTCAGACCTATTAAGTTTCAATCCCCTTTCGGGGTAAGGGTTGGTTTCAACAGTGGGGGGATCGTAGTTGACGTTAAGGACGCTGGTTTCAATCCCCTTTCGGGGTAAGGGTTGGTTTCAACGACTGTAGTTTTCGCTGTATCACCTGGGCATAGCAGTTTCAATCCCCTTTCGGGGTAAGGGTTGGTTTCAACGGTTTCGTTGGCCTATTCAATTCACCCAGTGCACAAGTTTCAATCCCCTTTCGGGGTAAGGGTTGGTTTCAACGATTCGGGGCCAACCAAAACCCTATCCTCACTTGAGTTTCAATCCCCTTTCGGGGTAAGGGTTGGTTTCAACCGCCGATCTAAAGCTCTGGGTTGACCGTGACATTGTTTCAATCCCCTTTCGGGGTAAGGGTTGGTTTCAACATCCGAGCGGCTTTGTTAACCGCATCTCTCACCTGTTTCAATCCCCTTTCGGGGTAAGGGTTGGTTTCAACGTCTTGATTGGCATCATCGGCACCCCTGCGAAAACGTTTCAATCCCCTTTCGGGGTAAGGGTTGGTTTCAACATCCCTACGATGACGGATGCCCTGGTGGTGACAATGTACCTCGTTTCAATCCCCTTTCGGGGTAAGGGTTGGTTTCAACCTAGCAGAGCGATCGCCTCACCGACAGAGTTGATGAGTTTCAATCCCCTTTCGGGGTAAGGGTTGGTTTCAACGACACTGTGCAATGCCTGTCCAACCTGTAGCCAAGTTTCAATCCCCTTTCGGGGTAAGGGTTGGTTTCAACGTATTTGGTGCACGCCAAGCTTGGGGTCAATCATGGTTTCAATCCCCTTTCGGGGTAAGGGTTGGTTTCAACTTCACCATGTAATCTTTTTGTAAAACAATCCCATGGTTTCAATCCCCTTTCGGGGTAAGGGTTGGTTTCAACTGCGGCATCTTGAAACGTAATACCTATCAAATTTTCAAGGTTCGTTTGCGCGGATAGATCTAAAAACTAGCATTTTCAGCGATCGCCCCTCTAAAATCTCACATAGACTTAACATTTGCAACCCCTGACAGACAACGAATCGAGCGATCGCGCGGATCTCATTTTCGTAGCGATCGTATTAAAGCCTTATGAATAAAGGGATTTAGCATCAGCTTTGTCAGCAAGCCAGAAAACAGCAACCCATTCGCGCAGATGAAAGGCAGAAATCAGAAGGCAAAAGGCAGAAGGTAGAGGAAAGGCAGAAGAATGAAAGCCGAAGAGGGAAGACGGAAAAGAGCGATCGCCCACTGAAATAGCTTCTCTCTGACTCTCCCCCGTTTTCCGCCTTCTCTCTTCTCTCTTCCAAAGTTTCCGTCCCCTTTCGGGGTAAGAGGAATTGAACTCGCGTACGCGCAGGGGCAGTCGAGCTAGAGCAAGTTTCCGTCCCCTTTCGGGGTAAGAGGAATTGAACGATGGATGTCGTGCACTTGTTCGCCAGTACGATCGCGTTTCCGTCCCCTTTCGGGGTAAGAGGAATTGAACCAAATGGTGGATGGAGATCTTTCGCGGGGTATAACGTTTCCGTCCCCTTTCGGGGTAAGAGGAATTGAACGACATGGAAATTATCATGCAATTGGCCGCGAGGGTTTCCGTCCCCTTTCGGGGTAAGAGGAATTGAACTGTTTGCGATCGCAGGCCAAACCCCTGCGAGTGGGTGTTTCCGTCCCCTTTCGGGGTAAGAGGAATTGAACTGCAAGAGTTACAATAGAGGAAAGCGAGTCTGTGACGTTTCCGTCCCCTTTCGGGGTAAGAGGAATTGAACACTGCTGACCGTGCTGAACAAATTTTGGGGCCGCATGTTTCCGTCCCCTTTCGGGGTAAGAGGAATTGAACACGGCAACGGATCAGGCTTCAGCTCTTCTCGCAAGTTTCCGTCCCCTTTCGGGGTAAGAGGAATTGAACCCCCTCGATCTAGAACCCAAGCTAGATAAGGGTTTGAGATACCCGATTTCGCTAGGGTCAGTCAGAGGGCGAAATTATTGAGAATCGCTCCTAATAGGCATACGGAGAAAAATGCTCTAATGCAGATGCAGAAGGCGATTCGCTAGGGTCAACCAAGTTATGCGGTTTTCAAGGTTCGTCAGACCCTAGCGAAAGGATCTGATGAACACAATTTAAGAGCTGAAATCAGGCTCGTCAACCCGTGGTTATTTTTCTTAACGAAAAGTATTTCTCGCAATTGGATTGTATTGTATAGCCTTACGCTCTCACGTTAGGACGCTGAACGTGTGTAGACCCGGCGCGGCGCGCCGGGTCTACACACAAACCTAAGCCCGTAGGACTATATGCCTCGTGGGTTATGACCTTCAAAGGTGAAATTGATGAGTTTTCTTGCTGACACAGGAGTCGATATCGATAGGTCACCAGAATTCGACTCAGATGTTTCTCAGATCCCCGGCATCCTCAAGATGCCAGGGATCTGAACGATGCCAGGGATCTTCAAGCGCAATAGTATCCATTTCAACACGCATCAACATCGGTGATAAGAAGGGCGACGCACTGAATAAAGGGGCAATTTCAAGGAGGCGATTTCAAGGGGGCGATCGGCGGCTGTTTGATGCGGGTTCTTTCAATAAGCAGTCATCACTATACGTCCTCTATAATACCTTCAGCGCAACGTTCAAGGAGTCGATATGGCAACAATAGCTGTTACGGACGCAATTTTGACCTATGCAGATGCTCAGACTCGACTCCAAATCCAGCGGGCAACTGATCCTAATTTCTTTTGGGAATGGCAGACTGAGTTGCCAAAATTACGCCCAGAAGAAATTGACGAACTCGGCCATTTGAGTCGCCGCTATCTGAGCTATATCGAAGCAGGAGAGGTAAGTGAAGGGACGCTAAACCTAATTGTGGTTGCTCCCCTATTAAATGTTCTGGGCTTATGTGACCCGCCCTATCGAGTCCGGGGTGAAGCCTGGACTCAAGTGCGGCTAGACGTTGATGGTGACGATGGCATGGTAATGCTCACGGGTCGCATTGATGCACTTACCCTCCAAGAGCATATTTGGCTGGTGGTGATTGAAGGGAAACGGGGAGGATTCAATGTGTTACAAGCCGTTCCCCGGGCGTTGGCATACATGTTGGGCAACCCCGATACAGAGCAGCCCAGCTTTGGGCTGGTGACGAATGGCTATGACTATTTGTTTGTTAAGGCGACTCAAACACCAGAGCGATTGTATGGTCTTTCGGAGAATTTCACACTGCTGTCGGGGGAACAGCACAATTTGAAACAGGTCGCCAGAATCTTAAAACGTTTAGTGGATGTGCGGATGGCGGGCTAGATGCCTAGATGGCGATCGCCCCCTTACAATACGCGATCGCCCCTATCTCAGATGATGACTGTATCCTATGGGCGATTGCCCGGTGTGCGGCCTCCTTCATCATTGCTGCTACCATGGGGTCTAGAGTTGCCGGGGTCGCAACCCTCTGCCCCATTGCCGATCCCCTGATTGCAATTGCGCCGCTCAGGACTGTCGATTTCATTGGCTGGCGATCGCACGGTTGTTTCAGCATCGATATCGGTCACGACTGTCGTTCCCCGAACGGTGTAAGGCGACTCGATATATTGCACATAGCCCAAGCTATACAGCGTTTGATAGACCATCACCGCAACCTCTGCTCTAGAGGCCACCCGATCTAGTTCAAATTCGCGCACATCCGGATAATTGACCACGATGCCCTCTTGAGTCAGCGCCGCCAACAACAACCGCACCTCAGCAGAGCTAACGCTGACATCATAGTCTGACAAAACAGACAGAGTCGCCTCATCTGCCGAGAAGTCAAACCCATTGGCGATCGCCAACAGCACATCACCCCGCAACAGTGATGCTAAAGGGCGAAACTCGCGGCCACTCACCGCATTCAGAAACCCCCTTTCATACGCTTCATCAATAGAGCTAGACGCCCAATAGGCATTGTCTACATCAACAAAGTCAATGGCATCCCGAATGTCAGATATGTTGAATGCCCGCCGAATGATGGCCGCAAACTCTGCTCGTGTGACGGCTTCATTGGGGCGGTAGAGGCCGTCTGGATAGCCAGCCAGAATGTCGAGTGCAGCCAATTCTCGAATGTAGCGAGCTGCCCAATAGTCAGTCGGCACATCTGGGAAAGAGACTTGTGCATTCTGGACACGCCGTTGTGACTTGCGAAACTCTGTGGCTCGATCATCCAAATACACAACCGAACCATTTAGGTCAGTGCGATAGAGCCAGATGTCATCTCCATCCGTAACAGCAACCAAATATCCGGGGACGATGGCCTCAGAGCACGTCTGATTGATATCAAGCCCCAAACAACCATCTGTCCATTCTTTACGCATCACCTCAACAACCCGCAGGTTGCCAGCGTTCACATTTGAACGTTGGGCGATCGATTGAAACACCGAAGTTTGAACTGTTTCAGTAAACCGAACTTCTGTCGAAGAAGTACTTTCAATTTCAACGACTTCCGTTTCAACGACTTCCGTTTCAACCGTGCGTTGCTGACGCTGCTCTACACGCTCTACTTCAACTGAACTATCTTGCCCAAGCAGCAGGGGCGAGTCTTTGATTTCTTGAGCCTGAGCAGGCAACGCTAGAGCAGCCAAGGTGGTTAATCCAGCGATCGCCAATGACCAGTGACCTACGAGGCGTTTTTTGATATTCATCATTAAGCCTTATCCGTAACAACAACAGGTAAATGTTCGAGTTAGTTGTTACAACGGTTTGATGACACCTAAAGTTTCACTCCCTAGGGTGATTAATCGTTCCTTTATAAAATCCTGACCAACTAATAATTTTGACCGTATAACTCATCAAAACCTCCGGAATTATAAGCAAATGCTAGAAAAATAGAGATTTTCACGATTTTGGCACTCAGTCTGAACATCTCGCGGGACTGTATGAGTCGCAAGGGCGCTATCAGGCCGCCGAACCCATCTACCTCGAAGCCTTGCAGATTGTCGTCAAAGCTTTGAGAACAGCATTCAAACACCGTAACAGCACGTCCTCTACAATATTTCAATGCAACGTTCAAGGAAACGTAGATATGGCAACAATAACCGTTACAAGAACCACTGCATAAAAAACGGCACGCGTGAATCAAAAACAGCTTATCGTGAACCAACTCTCCCTAATATTTCATTTTTGAAATCTTATCGCGGTAGTTGTTTCCCGAAATAATCGGCGGATATCGAGCAGGATACTGTTCATCTGCACATCCCTCCAAGCATTCGATCGAAATGTTGTAATTGGGCTGATGAAAGTAGGCAAATGACTGCCGTCTGCTAGTGGCTGCAATATCTGAGGGAGGATTGACCACTCGATGTAATGTCGATGTCCAGCGATCGTTCGTCCACCGAGCCATCAAATCACCGATGTTGATCACAAATGCGCCAGGGACATAGCCAACATCCATCCATTCATCGTCCCTGTTTAAAATCTGCAACCCCCCTTCAACGCGATTTTGACAGACGATGGTAAGCGTTCCGAAGTCAGTATGGGGGCTGGCTCGTAGCTGTCCTGGTAAAGGAGGCTGAGGCTGTTCGGGGTAGTTGATCGAGATTAGGTGAGACCCATGTTTATCGACTTTGTCGTCAAAGAAGGGTTCGGGTAGGTTTAGAGCGATCGCAAATAGCCGCATCAAGTCAGTGGACACAATCTCCATCTGCTTGAAGTATTGGTTGATGATGGTTCTGAAACTGGGAGGAGACTCGGCCCACAGATTAGGAGCAAAGAAGTAGCTGGCTAACTCGGTTTGATAGTACTCATCCCCGTCTGGAATATCGTCCTTTCCCATATAAAAGTATTCGCGTAAATCGGGGGGTGATTCGCCGTTGAGCGTTTTGGCGAGGCTTGCTGAATTGGCGATCGCCGTATAGCCGTGATAAGCAGCACCCGGCGGCACGCTGACCTTTTGCTTTTCCTCCAGCGGCAGGTCAAAGAATTGTCGAGCGATATCAAAGGCGTCGTCAATGAGAGCCTGCGGGACTGAGTGACCCGTGATGCAAAAAAAGCCGATGCTTTCACACGCCTGATTGATTTGCTGAGCAATCCGTTCCTTGTCGGCTTGGCTGCCCGTGTAGTACTGATGGATATCGATGACGGGAATGGTTGATTTCATAGCCCATCACGCTCCTACAGTGGCTAGGGTTGTATGTTGGCTGGCATAGTAGCGGGCAATTTCGCCACAGGTGGTCAGCCAAACCCCGTCATGAGCGCGAATATGGTCGATCAACTGCTCTACCATACGCACTCGTGCAGGGCGGCCAATCAGCTCTGGATGCATGGTTAAGATAAATGCGCTGCCGTAGTGATACATGCCATCAAATTCTTCTGTCCAGAGTTGCAAGGCTTTTTGGCAGGTCTCAATCACGCCACTTCCCAGCGGAGGGTTATACAAAAAAGCGAACTGCTGCCAATCGTCGTTCGTCCAATGGACGGGGAGTTCCACCAAGTCTCCTGATGGCGTAGATAGGGTATAGGGTTTGTCGTCGTCCATCAATGACGAATCGTAGAGCAAGCCGTGACGCGCCAGAATATCGGCAGAACACGGATTCACCTCCCAGAGCGGAGCGCGATAGCCGATGGGTTTAACTCCCGTAATGTCTTCGAGAATGGCGCAGGTACGCACCAGGGCGGCCTCTTCCTCAACCGGATCTAGGGTTGAAACAGGTTCATGCAAATACCCGTGAGCGCCTACTTCATGCCCTTCATCATGAATGCGCTTGATTAAGTCTGGGTACAGTTCAGCAGTATATCCCGGAACAAAGAATGACGCTTTTACTTCTTTTGCGGCAAGCATATCTAAAATGCGAGGCACGCCCGTCTTCGGCCCATAGCGCGCCCACGACATGACAGACAACCGATCCTTGTTTTTCGGATCGGCTTGCAGCATGCCTGCTTCTCCATCCACATCAAAGCTAAGCACAGCCGCGCAGCGAGTCCCATTAGCCCACGTAAATGACATGACAAACCTCTGATCTAAAAAACAAATGATATAGTGATTCTAAATCGCTCACAACCCATCTAGGATTGCTATATTCCCAATAATCCAAGACAAGAATTGGGATTAGGGTGAGCTTAAAATGTCGTAATTGTTCCCAATCATTCACCAGACACTAGAGTAATAAATATATAACAAATTGGGCGTTATTAAAGTTACAAAATAATTGCAATAGTGAGATTGTTTATTAAAACGTAGGTTGGGTAGAGCGACAGCGAAACCCAACAGATTCATTTCATATTGAACGTGATATCTACCGATGGTAAATTGCCATTATGTAAGGGCAAACGCCGCTTGCCCTTACACAGCTAATCCAACCTATGAAGGCATTAATTCTGGGCGCATGTCACTTTTGTAGCCCTCACCCTAAATCCCTCTCCCAAAGCGGGAGAGGGACTTCAAGCCAGCTCCCCTTCTCCCAAGTCGGGAGAAGGGGTTGGGGGATGAGGGCAAATTTGCAAAGGTGACATGTTCCCTTAATTCTTGATGTCAATTCGGCATTTCATGCAGTTGTCAGTGACATGAATTCTGGCAATAATGAGGATGACAATTCATGGGATTGAGCCAATCTTGATAAAACTGTTTGACATAGGGAAAAAGCCGCTTTGATAATTGAGAATTGTATAATTCATCAGGGGTTAATGGCACCTGGAGAGATGCTGCCAGCTCTTGTAATATGGCTTGCTTGTCAATATTAGTAAACCTGCCTGCATCCAATACGATTTCCCCACCAATCATCACGGTTTTGATGCTGGAGGTGCGCGCCCGATGCACGATCGCATCCATGATAGAAATATTCTCATCCAAATAAGGATGGGCGATCGCCTCCCAATCTAAGAGCACCAGATCAGCGGCTTTGCCAGGTTCGAGGCTGCCGATCATTCCGCTAAATCCGGTGGTTTCAGCCCCGTGTGCGGTCGCCATTTGCAATACTTGAGCCGCCTGCGGCACGCGCTGGTCATGCCCCGGCACACGATGCAGATTGAGCACCAGGCGCATCTCTTGGAGGATGTCTTGATCGTCATTGATGCCCGACTCGTCCAAGCCAATGGCAACTTTCACCCCCGCTTCTACAAACCGATTGAGCGGTGCAATCCCGCTTTGAAAGCGCAAATTAGAGCTGGCGTTGTGGCAAATCATCACCTGAGCGTCCGCGATTAAAGAAATATCATCCTCAGTCATCCAGGTGCCGTGTCCTAGCGTGAGCTTAGAATCTAGAAAGCCCATCTGATGCAAATGCTGAACTGCCGTCGTGCCAAATCGACGCGTTGCATATTCTTTCTGATAGGGAGTTTCCAGCAGATGCATGTGTAGCTTGACGCCGTATTTGTCCGCATAGTTTTTCTGTGCCAGCATCGCGGTATCTGAGCACCAGAGCAAGTTAGCCGGGGCCAGTTGAATCTGGACGCGATCGCCCGTGTTGCAGTCCCAAGTCGACCATAGGTGCACGAAAAAATCAAGATAGTCGTGCAGCGGCACGATTTGGGCATCAATGAGCTGCCTCGCTTCTGCTTGCAAGCGTGCAGGCAAGGATGCAATGAACGCCGTGTCGTCGCCATAGACGAGATGATTTTGATCGCGCACCATAAAACAGTAGGAGACGCGCATGCCCACATCTTGATAGGCGCGGATAATATGATGGGCGATCGCCTGCCATTGAGCAGGATCTTGTCCCGGCAGTCGATGAATATGCTGCACCGTGGTGATGCCCGATTCGACCATCTGCAACGCAGCGTAGAGCGTATCCAGATAAGGATCGACGTGGCGATGGGCGATGCGGTTTGCCAACCACAGCTCTAGCGGGGCATCGGGCGACCCCAGCTGAAACGAACTCAAGCCGATGTGATGATGGCCGTTGACAAAACCCGGTAAAACGACCTGGTTGGCAGATCCAAGTATTTGATCAACCGGATACTTCTGAACCAGGTCTACATACTTCCCGACCTCAAGAATTATGCCATCCTGTTGGGCGATCGCCCCGTCTTCGATTAATTCGACATCCGTGAGGTTTGATGCCTTGCACAGAATATACTTTCCTCGAATCAGCGATACCACCATAGTGAATCCGTTGCACCCCTCTAATACGTGCCAAACTTAAGCCCCAACTGTTTTAACCACTTGCGGTATGTCAGCGATAATTTGTCAGCCGGAATGTGAAATTCTGCCTGTAAATCTAAGGGCAATCCCTGAGGACGCTGAGATTCCAGCATTGGAATATCTTGAGACATCAAATGATTCTGAAATGCTTCTAGCTCATCATTGGGTGTCTCAAAGGCATAGTTTCTACAAATTCCCAACCGGGCAATACTGCGACTTTCCTCTACGGGCGTGACCGCCAAGAACATCGAAAATTGGCCCATTCCGTCTCCTTTAATGAAATAGGCGATCAGCGGGCGGCGAATCTGGCAGGTATATGACACATATTTGGCGGCTCCGGTGCCGTCTGGATTGGGCTGATAGACTCGAACATCATGCGCCGTAATTCCGTCATCATCGACGGTCACAGCATAGTCAGAAATTTCAGCATATTCTGGACTGCCTAACAAGTCCTGATGGGTGAACGGTAGGTGGGCAAAATCGGTGAAGTTTTCGACGATTCGCAGCGGGCTGGCATTGATGAAATACGGGCCGCAGTTGAAGGAGATGAAGTCGGGTTGCTCCCATTCTGGAAAGGTCGGAATGTCGTGATGCGGTTCACCCAATGCCACCCAGAGATAGCCGTACTTCTCTTGCACGGCATAGGTGCGAACGTTAGCGTGTTTGGGAAATGAGGTGAGACAAGGATTAGCAGGCGCGTGAACGCAGTCTCCCGCCTGGTTGAATGCAAGACCATGATAGGGACACACGACGCAATCTCCTTGTTCTCGTTGCTCAACCCATCCGCGAGACAGGGGCACGCCTCGATGGGGACAGCGATCCTGCCATGCCAGCACATCTTGGTTGCATCGCCAGAGGAGAATTTGCTCCCCTAACAGATGCACGGTCAACAAAGAGCGGTTGCCCACATCGTCCGATCGAGCGACAACGTGCCAATCGTGATATAGAACGGGATCGTGGATTTTAGACGTATCTGTGAGCATAACAGGGGCAATCCATTTCAATCCAAAATCCAAAATCCAAAATCGCAATCACCTGCCCGGATCTTCCTTGATGTAAGGAACTCCTAATGCGGCTGGAGGCATGGATTGTCCGGCTAGTCCCACTAGTGCCATGAGGGCGATCGCATAGGGGAGTAGCGTCAGCAGTTGGTAGGGAATATCGATATTGAGGGCTTGAATCCTCAACTGGAGGGCTTCACTTGCGCCAAATAGTAGACACGCACCAGCGGTTCCTACGGGATGCCAGCGCCCAAAGATAAGGGCAGCCAACGCAATAAAGCCCTTACCAGCGCTAATATTTTCTGTGAAAAACTTCACATGCCCCAGGGTCAAATACGCCCCTCCCAGCCCCGATAGGCACCCACTCATAATCACGCTGATATACCGCACCATCAAGACATTGATGCCCGATGCATCTGCGGCTTTGGGATAATCTCCGACGGCTCGCAGAGCTAAGCCATGCCCGGTGGAATACAAAATATGGGTGCTGAGAATCACCAGCACAATCAGCGCATACAGAATCACGTCTTGCTGAAATAAAATCACACCGAGGACGGGGACATCTCGTAGGATAGGAATCTCAACGACTGGAATATCCGGAAGCCTAGGCGTATTGCCTTCTCCAAACAAGACCCTGACTAAGAAAGAGGTAAACCCGACTGCCAATAGATTGATGGCTAGCCCAGATACCAGCTGATTCACCCGCAAGGTCACGCAAAGGTAGGCATGGAGTAAGCCAACTATCCCGCCTACGACAATGGCGCACACAATCCCAACCAGTGCATTCTCTGCCCAAAGTGCCCCGACTGCGCCCGCAAACGCCCCCGAAAGCATCATCCCTTCCAACCCGATGTTAATCACCCCCGATCGCTCTGCCCACAGCCCTCCCAGCGCGGCGAGGGCGAGGGGGATCGTCAAACGAAAGCTGGCGATGATGTAATCCACCAACTGACTAGAATCTTGAGCCGTTGCCCCCGTGGTCATCAGGAATGCGGGATAAGTCATATCACTTATCATCATGAATTGGCTCCCGCTGCTTCAATTTGCCCTCGACGACTGGTGATCCGCTTTAAGACTTGATGCTCAACGGCGAGGCTAATGGCAATAAACAGAACCGTTAATCCTTGAATGGCGTAGACGATGGTAAACGGAATTTCGGCTTCGCGCTGCAACACATTGGCACCACTCCGCAAGGCCCCAAAAAAGACCGACGTTAGCACAACCCCCGTGAAACTACCTCGACTCAAAAGGGCGATCGCCACTGCTTCATAGCCATATCCCGGCGAAATCACTTCAAATAGTCGGTGTTTGATACCCATGACTTCTGAAGCTCCCGCTAACCCAGCTAATCCACCCGCGATCGCCATCACTAGCATGATGATTTTGCTGACTGAAATCCCCGCATATCGAGCCGCCACCGGATTTTGCCCCACCATTTCAATTTGATAGCCCAACGCCGATTGGCGAAATAGGATGCCCAAGACCCCCGTGGCAATCAAGCCGACAAAAATTCCAGCATGGGCGGCGCCGCCTTGGACAAGGAGAGGCAGCTTGGCCGACTCATCAATGATGGGGGTAAACGGATTCGAGGCTCCCGGCTCAATCATGGGGTGTTGCACCAAATAACTGACAATATTCAGCGCAATGTAGTTGAGCAGCAGCGTAGTAATCACCTCATTTACGCCTCGAATCGCTTTGAGATAGCCCGGAATGCCGCCCCAGATTGCCCCCAATAGAAACCCACCCAACAACGCCAGAGGGATATGAACCCAAGCGGGTAAGCCATGCACATACAGCCCGACGATGGCAGCCCCCAGCCCTCCCATGTGGATTTGCCCTTCGCCGCCGATGTTGAGCAGACCCGCTCGCAGCGCCACCAGCACGCCGGATGCCGCGAGCAGCAGAGGCGTTACCTTCGTCAGGGTATTGCCGATGCCGTAGCCGTCTAGCAGGGATTCGCGGAACAAAATGGCATAGGCATTGAGAGGATTGGCGCCGGTTAATGCAATCAGCACGCCACCCACTAATAAGGCAATGGCGATCGCCACTAGAGGCGAAAGAATCGGTAACCAAGGATAGGAGGGTTGAGTTGATTTCACAGGATGCCTCATGCGATTACAGTCACGCCGGGACAGAGGAACAAGTCTCGTCTACGTCTGGATGTCCGGTCATGAGCAGCCCAATTTCATCAATCGTCGTGGTTGCAGCATCGACGATATCGACAAAGCGCCCTCGATACATCACCGCGATGCGATCGCTCATCGTCATCACCTCATCCAGCTCGGTCGAAATATATAAAATCGCCGCGCCGCGCTGTCGTTCTGCCAGGAGTTGCTGCTGCACATATTCGGTTGCGCCCACGTCTAGCCCCCGGCAGGGCTGCATGGCAATAATCATGGTGGGATGACCCGACAATTCTCGTGCCAGCACGACCTTTTGCTGATTTCCACCTGATAACTGACTCACCTTTAGTTGCTCACTGCCCGCCCGAATATCAAACTGGGTGATGGCCTGTTCTGCGTGGGTGTTGATCACCGGGAAGCGCAGCAGCCCATATCGACAAAAGGGCAAGCGTCGAAACGCCTTGAGAATGAGGTTGCGAGCGATGCTAAAGTTCATCACTAGCCCCATCTTTTGCCGATCTTCTGGAATGTAGCCCACCTGGAGCCGCTTGACCCGCTGCTGCACCGACCAGTGGGTGATGTCAACTCCATTGAGTTGAATGGTTCCTTGGTGAGCCAGACGCAACCCGGCGATCGCATCTGCTAGCTCCCGTTGCCCATTGCCGTCCACTCCGGCAATCCCCAAAATCTCACCCGCCCGTAGCTGAAATGAGATGCCTTGTACCGCCATCAAGTGACGGTCATCTTGGACGTGGAGATGGCTGACATTCAGCACGTCAGTTCCCAAGTTAGGGGGAGACTTCTGCACATCAAAGAGAACATCACGACCGACCATCAGCGTTGCCAGCGCCGCTTTAGAAATCGCCTGAGCCTGGACTGTTTCCACCACCTGCCCTCGACGCAAGATGGTGATTCGGTGGCACAAGTTAAGCAGCTCATCTAGTTTGTGACTGATAAACAAGATGGTATGTCCAGCCGCTGCGAGCTGCCGCAAGATGACAAACAGCGACTCTACTTCGAGCGGCGTTAAAACCGCCGTCGGCTCATCCAAGATCAAAATCCGGGCACCCCGATACAGCACTTTGAGAATTTCGACTCGCTGCTGCATGCCGACGGGTAGGGTTCCCACCTTGGCAGTTGGGTCAACCTGGAGATTGTAGCGACGCGACATCACTTCAATCTGATCGACCTTCTGACGCAGGCTGAGATTGAGACTGAAATCGGTTCCTAGAATAATGTTTTCAGTCACCGAGAGCTGCGGCACCAGCATGAAGTGCTGGTGAATCATACCAATGCCGTGCCGAATGGCCGTCTTCACCGACGTAAAGCGAACGGGTTTGCCCTCCAGATACATCGTGCCTGCGTCTGGCTGATAGAGCCCTGACAAAATATTCATCAGGGTGGTTTTACCCGCCCCGTTCTCACCCAAGATTGCATGAATTTCTCCAGCCTGAATCTCTAGATTGATATGGTCGTTCGCCACGAACGACCCAAACCGTTTGGTGATTCCTTCAAGGCGGAGATAGGCCATCGATTTATTATCTTGTGAATTTGACCCATGGGGGTTATGCGGCAGCACCATCCTGAATACACCAGCTCTCAGCTCCGTCTACCTGACAGTCTTCAAAGGTCATCTCGCCCGCTTGCAGTTGCGCTTCAACACCTCCGACTGTTTGTTGAACCTCAGATGGAATGGCTTCGCCAAAGCGACCCACATGCAGTACGTCTGGATTTTCGGCACCCACGACGTAGTTCTTCGGTTCTAGTTCTCCCGCCTGGGCCAGTTCAACCACGCTGGCGATCGCCATTCCGACATTTTGAACAACACTTGTAATGATGTGGTCAGGGGCGGTATCGAGGCGATCGCTCGTGTGCCCAATCAAATATACGCCTTTTTCTTTCACCGCTTCCAACGACCCGACAAAGGCACTATCCAGATAGGAATACACCACATCCGCCCCCGCTGAAATCAAGGCAGCAGTAGCCTCCTTCCCTTTGGCAACATCGTCCCAATCTCCGGTATAGCTAGCAGTTACCTCAGCTGCCGGGTTTGCGGCTTTGGCTCCCAGTTCAAACCCTCGCAGAAGCTGATCCATCGCCTTAAACTGCTTAGCCACCACAAAGGCAATCTTGTTTGACTCGGTGACGAGCCCTGCGGCTGTGCCTGCCAGATACCCCGCCTGCAGGTTATTGGTTTAGACGGACGAAATATTTGGGCTCGAAATATTGCCATTGGTCACCAGAAACTGGGTATCGGGAAACTGACCCGCCACCTGCTGAGTTGAGCCGACAAAGTCTCCACTATGTCCCAACACCAAATCAAAGCCTTGGCGGGCAAACTCTGAGAGGGCTTCTGCGTGATCCGGCACGGGAATTTGTTCGACGTAAGAAAATTCAAACCCGAGCCTCTCTTTGGCTGCATTCAACCCTTCGTAGGCAGACTGGTTCCAGCCTCCGTCGGTCACCACGCCTGAAAAAACAGCCGCAACTCTATACGGCGTACTTTCAGTATTCTCACTTGCAGCGTCGCCGTCTGTTTCAGGTGACGAAGATTGGTCTGCCGTTGTGCAAGCTTTCAAGAACAAGCTCGTTCCTAACGCTGCCGAACTATAGACAATGAACTTACGGCGGTTAAACATCATAGCCATACACTATCCTTTTTCAACACAACGCTTACATCATTAGCTCTCTCAGAATTCAAGCCTGTCGAACGAACTGAAAAGGCAGACTTAAGCGGCTCAACGGCTCCCGTAGAATCAAAAAAGAAACACCAATTCCGCCCACGAAATCATTTAACACAACTCCCTCATCAGTGTCGACCACCTGACCTTGCCCCCTAAATAAGCGAGCAATCCGATACGTATGATAATTAGCCACTAGTCGGTCTAGCGTAATATGCTGACGGTATCCAGCCGGATAGAGCTCCGCATCAAGCTGTGGCAGTAGATACCAGGGGCAATGAATCACGCGATGATGGGCATTGTGATAGCCAAAATTAAGAAACAAAAGGTTGAGCCACGGCCATTGATAGGACACCAGATTGGAGTAAGTATTTGCCTCCTCATACTCCAGGCTGTATTGAGGGAGTTCTTGCCCAAGCTGAAATACCTTATAAGTATGCTGAAAACAGTCGATGAATCGCAAGAGATTGATGACACAAATATACGCAACCAAATATAGGGCGATCGCCCTCAGCGAATGCCAACCCAATAGTACAAAGAAACTTCCTCTAATTAGCAACAACGTCGCATTTCGTAACCGTTCATCTCGTCGAGACTGACCTAAAAACGGAGAAATCATACAAATCCAGCGAAGGATAAAATTGACGATTGGAACATATAGCCACTCCAACCCAATCACGAGATAAAACAGAGGCTTCGGCAACGACCTTAAAAAATCAGAAATCGAGAAAGCAGAAAAATCTGCCCGATTTTTATGGTGAGCAAGATGATTGCGAGCTAAATCTTGAAATCTGCAATAGCACGAACCCGTTAAAAATAGCAGGATATTACCGATGAATGCATTGATTTTGGGATGCCAGAAAGTTGTACCATGAACCAATTCATGAACGAAAAATGCCGCCCACATCAGCGTATGCACTAGCAAAACAAACCCAACTGCGTTGACGCCCCAACGACTAGTGCTAATACAAACTATAGAAAAACAATACCCAATCAACACATACAGCAATGAAATCCCGCTGATCCATCCCCGCTGATTGACCTTAGATCTCAATTTAGAAGAAAGAACACCCATTTAAAGCTCCAAAGGACAAGGCATCGCGATTACAACTGCTGGAGACGGCTCAATTTATCCACCATGCAGTTAAATTAATGAATTCACAATCATCAAACTGTTTTCTTTAATACAAACGTGACTCGCGAACTGATAGTCACTAAAATATGAAGCCTAGACATTCAAAACTACGAATTTACAAAGTGACATGACTGATTCTGAGTCTACCTCTAATGTCAGCGTTAGCCTTGACAAAACCGATCAACACATTATTGACTTGCTTCGAGTCGATGGACGAATGTCCTTTACGGAAATTGGAAAACGATTAAGTCTTCCGGAAGCCACGGCTCGCTATCGAGTCCAACGCCTAATCCAGTCTAAGGTCATTCAAATTCTGGCTTGGCCCAATCCGGAGAAGCTAGGAACTCCTCACGTCATGCTGGTCTGGTTGACGGTTGAGAATGACCATATAGACAATGCGGCAAACACCTTAGAAGCGATGCCAGAAGTTCGGTTTGTCGCGATTACGACCGGACGATGTGATATTGTCGTCGATGTATTTTTTGGGAGTTATACCGAGGTGACAGCCTTTTTCAAGAAATTGCGGCAGATTCCTGGCATTATCCACCACGATTCACATTTTGTCCTCAAGCTGTTAAAGGCCGAATATAAGTACACCCTTTCTTAGGATTACTGAATTCTGATACCCATTGCTCCCAACGTCCTCATTTATAAAATCCTGTAGACTCTCCCGTACATCGTCCTGCGGTCTAAGTTGTGGGCAGAAATCGCCCCGCACACAGGCTCTATACATGCTCGACGTCCCTCCCAGACAGGTGCAGGCTCGCCTTGACAAGCATCAGCACTATGAACACACGCTAACGCTCAAGATCAAATATGCTGACTATCAGCAAATTACTCGCAGTCGCACTGTGGGCGATCGCCTCCAGCACTTGTCCACTATTGCTCACATGGCTCAAGAGCTGCTCATGACTCACGTGGGCGATCGCAAAAAGGTGAGACTTTTGGGCATTTCAATTTCGAACTTGAAGCCCCGCACCTCTCCGCTTGATCAAGCCGATACTTATTTGCAACTATGTCTAGAGTTAAATATCCTCGAGTAGGATAATGCGGCACGTATGCTCAGCGCATCAGAGTAGCCCACCCAAGAGGCTATCATCGAACCCGTGAGAGATTGATGGTCGGAGTATGAATGCAGTCGAAATCGAAGAAGCCGTTTCCCAGCTTGCCGAATCCCCGTTTGACCCCAACGAGTTTCCCTTTGCCTTCCTCGAAGCGTTTGGCAATAAGACAACGACGATCAAGAAGCTCAAAAGCAAGCGGGGTGGCTCGAATAAGTCTGACATGGGCGGCGTGCTCCAGCGCAACAATATTCACCTCAAGGTGTGCCCAGAAGGTACGGTGACGGATACCCTGACGGCGCTGCGCGAAAGCCCTGCCAACACCAAGCACAAGGCGAAGTTCATCTTGGCGACAGACGGCAGCACTTTAGAAGCCGAGAACCTAGCCGATGGCGAGACGATCGCCTGTGACTACCCCGACTTCCACGATCACTTTGGCTTTTTCCTGCCGCTGGCGGGCATCACCACGGTGCGGCAAATTCGGGAAAATGCCTTTGATATCAAGGCGACGAGTCGCCTCAATCGTCTCTATGTGGAGCTGCTGAAGACCAACCCCGACTGGGACACGGCAGAGCGCCGCCAGGAGATGAATCACTTCATGGCGCGGTTAATCTTCTGCTTCTTTGCGGAAGATACGAACATCTTCCATAGCGATGGGTTGTTTACCCAGACGGTCGCCCAGATGAGCGCGAGCGATGCCTCCAATACTCATGAGGTGCTGGCGGAAATTTTTCGGGCGATGAGTACACAGCTAGAGGAGCGGGAAGCGGCGAATATTCGCAACTGGGCTGAGGTGTTTCCCTATGCCAATGGGGGGCTGTTTAGCCCTCATCCCCTCTCTCGTTCTGGGAGAGGGGCTGGGGGTGAGGGTCTTCAAGAGGATTCCCCTCATCCCCTCTCCCCTTCTCCCAAGTCGGGAGAAGGGGGACAAGATCCTGCTCCCCTCTCCCGTTCTGGGAGAGAGGCTGGGGGTGAGGGGCAATACTGGGAAATCCCCCCGGCCCTCAAAAAGAAAATGACTGAGGTTGCCCGTCAATTTCGCAAAGAACCTACCCCCAGTGAAGGCATCCTCTGGCAAGCCCTGCGTGGACGCAAACTGGAAGGCCGGAAGTTTAAAAGACAACAGCCGATTGGCGCGTTCATTGTTGATTTCTTTTGTGGGGCTGAACGGCTGATTGTGGAGGTTGATGGCGGTATCCACGCATCGCAGCAGGAGGCGGATCAGCAGCGTCAAGAATTGTTGGAAGCCCTGGGATTGAGGGTAATTCGCGTTAGCAGTGAGTTAGTCGAAACGAACTTAGATGAGGCATTGGCTATTGTCCGTCAGGGGTTTAACCCTCATCCCCTAACCCCTTCTCCCAGAACGGGAGAAGGGGGACAAGATCCTGCTCCCCTCTCCCGTTCTGGGAGAGGGGTCGGAGGCGAGGGTCAGAGAGCGGCTGGAGGCGAGGGTCAGAGAGCGGCTGGGGGTGAGGGTCAGAGAGCGGCTGGAGGCGAGGGGCCAATTGTCCCCCGATTTAGCCGCATTGCGCGATCGTATCTGCTGCATGTGGGCAATCTGGACTGGACGAAGATCAACCCCGACATTTTCGGGTCGATGATTCAGGCGGTGGCGGATGACGAGGAGCGGGGAGCGCTGGGGATGCACTATACCAGCGTGCCGAACATTCTCAAGGTGCTGAATCCTCTGTTTTTGGATGACTTGCGCGCCCAGCTAGAGGCGGCAGGTGACAATCCTCGCAAGTTGCTGAACCTGCGGAAACGGATGGCGCGGATTCGGGTGTTTGACCCGGCCTGTGGATCGGGGAATTTTTTGGTGATTGCCTACAAGGAGATGCGGGCGATCGAGGCGGAAATCAACCGCCGCCGGGGAGAACCGGATCTGAAGTCGGAGATACCGCTGACGAACTTTCGCGGTATCGAAATCCGGCATTTTTCTTGTGAGGTGGCACGGCTGGCGCTGATTATTGCGGAGTATCAGTGCAATGTGCTGTACCGGGGGCAGCGGGAAGCGCTGCTGGAGTTTTTGCCGCTGAAGGATGACAACTGGATTACCTGCGGCAATGCCCTACGGTTGGATTGGTTGAGTATTTGTCCGCCGACGGGGACGGGGGTGAAGCTCGTAGAAGATGATTTGTTTAGTACGCCTCTGGAGCAAACAGAGATTGATTTTGATAATGAGGGGGGCGAAACCTACATCTGTGGAAATCCGCCTTATGTTGGCTCAAAATGGCAATCGAAAGAGCAAAAGGATGACCTCAAGCATGTTTTTGAGGGACGTACTAAAAAGTGGAAATCGCTCGATTATGTATCGGGTTGGTTTATGAAGGCAGCAGACTATGGAATGCAGACCCGGTCTGCCGCTGCTTTTGTAGCTACCAATTCGATTTGTCAAGGACAACAAGTGCCGATTCTTTGGCCACTGATTTTTGAGACAGGGTATGAGATCTCATTTGCCCACACTTCATTCAAATGGGCAAACTTGGCAAGTCATAATGCTGGTGTAACAGTTGTCATTATCGGGATATCCAATCAGGCAGGAAGAACTCGAAAACTATTTATTAGTTCAGACGACAATACGATTTCTAAGGAAACTGAGAATATCAATGCCTATTTAATTGATGCGCCTAATATCGAAGTAAAGGCGGAGAGGACGCCCTTATCTGAGCGTGCCATCATGCAATTTGGGAACCACCCATACTACGGCGCAGCACTCGTTATCTCAATTGATGAAGCACAAAAGATTTTAGCTGATGTACCAGAAGCCTCTCGCTTTATTCGTCCCTTTTATGGATCAAATGAATTTATTTCAGCCTCACCACGCGCATGTTTGTGGGTGAGGGAAGAGGAATTTGATGAAGCATCACAAATCCCACAGTTTTCCGCAAAATTTGCAGAAGTTGTTAAATCTCGTAGCAAAGTAAAGCAAGACAAAGCTGCTCAGAAGTTAGCTACAACTCCCTATCGGTTTCGAGATCAATTTGTAGCAGAGTCCCACACTTTGGTCGTTCCGAGAGTTAGCTCTGAGAATCGAGAGTTTTTGCCTGTCGGTCTACTTTCAGAACGTGCGATTGTACAAGAGAAGGCTTTCGCCCTTTACGATGCCCCCCTCTGGAACATGGCGCTCATCGCTTCCCGCCTCCACTGGGTCTGGATTGGCACCGTTTGCGTTCGGCTCGAAATGCGCTTCTCCTACTCCAACACCCTCGGCTGGAACACCTTCCCCATCCCCAAACTCACCGAACAAAACAAAGCCGACCTCACCCGCTGCGCTGAAGACATCCTGCTAGCACGGGAGCACTATTTCCCCGCCACCATCGCCGATATGTATGACCCGACCCGCATGGATACCGAGTTCCCCCTCGTCCGCGCCGCCCACGATCGCAACGACGAAGTGCTAGAGCGCATCTACATCGGTCGCCGCTTCAAAAACGACACCGAGCGGCTCGAAAAACTGTTTGAGTTATATACGAAGATGACCAGTCAGTAAGCCAAATGCCAACATTAAACCAGCTTCTTACAAGGAGAACCCCCATGCTAACCCTAGACCAACTCATCGCCGAAGCCACTGCCCTACCAGACTCAGATAAAACCATCCTCATCGAAAAGCTGATGGAGAGCATGACCGAATACATCGATCAGAATCTGTTGCGAGAGGGCATCCAGACAGCTCAAGAACGCCTTGCCGAAATTAAGAGTGGTGCAGTTCAAACTATTCCTGGAGAAGTGGCCTTAGCCCAAGTCAGACAGCTCATTGAGCCATGAACTACGAGTTTCACCCCGCCGCCTTACAGGAATATGCCAAGGCGGTGCAGTTCTTTGCTCAATACAACAAGCATCAGGACTTCATCAACACCATCGAAACATCTATTTTTCGCATTGTGGGCGCACCTCAACGCTGGCCCATTGTTGAAGGGCAGATTCGCCGTTATTTAACCCCCAAGTTTCCCTACGCCATTTTGTACCGCGTCTATGGCGATCGAATCGTGATTGCAGCAATCATGGGCTGTCGCCGCGATCCAGACTATTGGAAAAGTCGCCTGGAATCGTAAAACCGATCTCACCTGCTGCGCCGAAGCCATCCTGCTGGCCCACGAGCACTATTTTCCTGCGACCATCGCTGATATGTACGACCCGACCCGCATGGACAAAGAGTTTCCCCTAGTGCGAGAAGTTCACGAGACTTCCTCGGAGTTGCTTCGCGATCGCCACGACGAAGTGCTAGAGCGTATTGACAGCGATCGCCGCTTCAAAAACGACACCGAACGGCTAGAAAAACTGTTTGAGCTATATACGAAGATGACCAGTTAGTGAGCGATGTTGCTAACTGCACAGATCCCGAATTGCCCTCATCCTCCAGCCCCTTCTCCCAAACCGGGAGAAGGGGGGCCGGAAGTCCCTCGCCCATTCTGGGAGAGGGATTTAGGGTGAGGGCAACGACGAAGTGCTAGAGCGTATTGACAGCGATCGCCGCTTCAAAAACGACACCGTTTTGCCGCTGGCAACGCGGTGCGAACGCGAAGCGTTCCCGCAGGGAAAACGGCTCGAAAAGCTGTTTGAGCTATATACCAAAATGACCAGTAAGTGAGCGATAGGAGTGAGGAACATGTCGGGTTTGCCAGATCTCCCCTCATCCCCTAACACCTTTTCCCAAGCTGGGCGAAGGGGGACACGAGAGCGGATCGGCGCCCCTCTCCCAGAACGGGCTGTCCTTTAGGCAGAAGTGTGTAGAAACTTTGCTGGGCAGTGATTCCAGGACGTCGTTGTGAGAGAGTAACGGTAGATTGTTACAGCGGAGCCAGTTTCACTATGCAAGATTGGGTGAGCT
>JBNPEB010000011.1:0-118201 GCA_051117335.1 Elainellaceae cyanobacterium | reverse complement strand
GCTAAAGCTCGAACTCAAGAAGCACTTGATCAAGCATTAACCCAGATTATCAATGAGTGCATTTCCGATGACGATGCCTTTGGCTGGTTCGCTCACTGTGGCTTATTCATTTGAAAACCGCTGTAATGGCCAGAAAATACTTTTTCAGCAAGCCCTAACATAGCCTCTGAGGAGGATGGGGTCAATGCAGCGGACTCTCGAACACCGCTGGTGCTGAGTGCAGGGTTTTAGCCGCGGGTAATTGAGGCCGTTAGCTGGCTTCGTCTGAGGGCTGGGGCTATACCTCCAGATTATTTGTGGGATGCCTATGTTGAGCGATCGCCCCTTTATCCCCGTAATGCATGTAGCCTAATTCACTCATCACCGATGTGATGAGAATTGATGAATGATAGTTTGAATATCAACATTCCCTCCGCTAATAATCACCCCAACCCGTTGACCTGGAGCTTTAACAACGCCTTCAAATAAAGCCGCCGCCGCGATCGCGCCTGTGGGTTCAACGACAAGTTTCAGTCGCTCCCAGATAAAAAACATGGTTCGCAGAATGGCCGCATCCGATACGCACACCATGTCGTGAACATAGTGAAGAATCAGCGGGAACGTGATAGTTCCTAAGGATGGCGTCCGTACTCCATCTGCGATAGTTTGAGGAGTATCGACGCGGTGCAGCGTTCGGCTGTAGAACGATCGCACGGCATCATCTGCGCCTTCAGGTTCTACCCCAATCACCTTGCAACCGGGTGAAAGGGCATGAGCGGCGATCGCACTTCCTGACAGCAACCCGCCCCCACCACAACACACCAGCAGCAGATCCAAAGAGCCCACCTCTTCAAACAATTCTTTGGCAGCAGTACCTTGTCCGGCAATAATATGGGGATGATCAAAGGGCGGAACCAGCGTCATGCCCCGTTCATGCAGTAGTTGTTGTGTTAGTTCTTCTCGCGTCGATTTCGTTCTATCATAGAGAATCACATTGGCTCCATAGTCTTGAGTTGCAGCCCGTTTCACGACGGGTGCATCATCCGGCATAATGACCGTTGTTGAAATACCCAAAATTTGTCCAGCACGGGCGATCGCCTGGGCATGATTGCCGGATGAGAATGTTAAAACACCCTGTTGGCGCTGCTCAGATGAGAGTTGAGACAGTGCATTAAATGCACCTCGAAATTTGAATGAGCCGGTTCGTTGAAGATTCTCACACTTGAAAAATACCTCGCATCCGGTGCGTTCATTGACAGTTCGAGATGTCATGACAGGAGTGCGATGGGCATACCCATGAATGTGTGAAGATGCTGCTTCGATGTCGGTATAGTTGACGGAGTATTCATTAAGGGGGCGATCGCCCGGAGTGCTTTTCAAAGGTGTCATGCAAACCTCAAATCAAAGATGGTCTGACATAGCAAAAGGCAGAAGGCAAAAGGCAGAAGATCAATACCTACTATCGGGTCGTTTCAGCCAGTTGGGTTGTCCTAATGCATCCGTCACTTGCTATATCGCTTGTATTTAATGTCCTTGATTTTAATGTCTTCTATGTCTTCAATGACAGTGATGAGTTGCTGAAGGAGGAACATCCAAAGCAGGACTCTTATCAAAGAATCCAACAGGTTTTAACGTAAAGCCAATCGACGCAACGGGCATGACAGGCCAATCTTCGGGACGCGGAATGTGATGATGCCCAAACGTATACCACACCACAATGTCAGTATTTTCAAGCGGACGATTGGCTTTTACCCAGGCAGGGAGACCTTCCCCTCCCGGATGCTGATTCGGATAATCCCCTGCCGAATATTTCTCATCAGGCGCGTAGGGGGTCACCCAAAGGTGTTTGGTCATAAAGCCAGCCCGCTTGAGAATCGCTGAATCGGGATGAGCAAAGGGCAAAATATTTTCGCCGGGAATCAGCTTGTAGCCAACTGCTTGCCCCAAAGAATTGCAGACCGATGGATTGACAATTTTCCAATAGCGACCCGACAGGGGATTGATAATTCGTTGGGCTTCGTGCTCGGTTGCTAGCAGAGTCGATTTGGCATAAAAAGCGTTGCCGTAGGGATTATCAGGACCCATCGGTTCGGCTTCAGTGTTTACTTCATAGACGGAATTTTGCGAACCTTCCACGTCGAAGTCGAGCCGCATATTGAAAAAATGCTGATGGTTTAAGGCGTTAACATCGGGAGCAACTAGTGTTCCATATTTGGGCACGTTTGCCAATGCACCGACGAGCAAAATCCCAGTCAGTTTGACCTCATATTGAATCGTGCCGTCTTGATAGAAATACCAGTAAAATCCGTATTCATAGTTGTCGATGGTGGCAATAAAGGAAATGACCAATCGGCGCGATCGCCTCACCTCAGTCGTGTCTAATCGCCAATCATGATGTTTCCAGAGAATGCTGAAATCTTCTTCGTGCAAACAAATTGCATTCTCGATTTCAACCACCTCGCCGCGGCTGTCGGTGATGAATTCGTCAAAATAGTAGATTTCGCCCAGGCAGTCACAGCCTCGCTTTAAGGAGTTGGTGAGCATACCAATGCCGTGTTCTCCAATGTCAAACGCATTTTTGCGAAAATGCTGAGGGCGTGGATCACCATAGGGAACCACCATTTCAGACAATGATGCCCGGTATAAAATCGGGCGATCGCGCCCATCATCGGTATAGCTTACGGTGTACAGTACCAACCCCTCACGAGGGTTAAAGCCAATCCGCATCCGCCACTTCTGCCAGCGAATTTCATGCCCGTTGACCTCAAAACTCACGCCGTCGGGTTGAACGATGTCAAGGGGTTTTAGATCGTCTCGAACATTGGGAATAAATTCTGGTGCATATTCTCCCGGTTGGGGCGGAACTGGAACGACTCCCATATCCTCGATGCGGATGACCTCCATTGTGTTTAGCTCAACAACTGGCACCAGCCCATCAATGGGACGCGCATAATGATTGCTATGAGGTGTCGTGCGCAACCAGCATAACGCACGCGACAGGCGTATCCCGTCTTCTTCAGGAATGCCAAAATGACCTGCCGCCCACGGATCGACAACCACTAAATCTAGGTCGGTAATCCCTCTCTTTTCTAGGGCAGCCCGAAAGTCTGGATGCGCTTTGACGGCTGCCTCACATTCCACCAACTCATCCGACATGATATTGGGTTGCACCCCCGGAACGTGAACCCATGAGGTCACTTTCTGATGAGTCAAGGAGGCGATCGCCTCGTAGGTGTAGCCTGTGGCATTGTCCAGCAGAATCAGAAACGCATCTCGATCAAACGAATCCCCTGCGTTGAAGTTGAGTACAACGTCTTTTGAAGGTTCGTGTAGCATGACGCGGGCAAATCGAACCTGATTGCCCAGGTTTTGCTGCGATCGCACCAATGCTACTGCTGTAGCAATCTCTTCATCTGTAAGCGGGTCTAGTGGATGAAGTACTGGATGAGAGTGAGGTATTGAATCGATGAATGGAGTAGTGGTGGTCATATCAACCTAGATTTGATGCCCGTTTAATTGCATACACAAACCATTAATTGTATGTGCAAAACCGCGATCGCACGACGAATCTAATCTAGGAGTGTAGCAGGACTCTTAAGGTCTGGCGAATGACTCGAAACCCTGATTGAAACCATAGGATATCATTCATGGGGTTGATCCTTGGTTGAGATGAGCGGGGACGATGGAATTGGCGATCGCCCCGCAGATGTATCGGCAGAGAATTTTGATGGCTGACTTGGTTTTAGAGACCGCACAGTTTGAGAAAATTGGGCAGTTGTCGAGAGCAGCGACGATGTCTGCTTGGAGGAGGGGTATCGTCGAGCCCAGCTACAGAGTTGACACATAGGAATCTCCCAAGACTTATGAAGGATAAGGGCGATCGCCCTACTTCCGGACAATGTAATAGTTGTTTTGAAAGTCGTGGTCGAGCTGCCTAATTTCAACTCGTCTGAATCCGGCATCTGCCAGCATTTCTAATGCCTTCTCTTCACCCCACATCGCGCCGAGTCCCATTCCGCCTGCTGCGAGTGATACGGTCATGCAGTGAAGACACGATATGGTGTAGAGCAGAGGCGCAGCCGGGTGATCTAGATTTTGCTCGACATGACTGGATGCGCGGATATCTTGCATCAGATAAACGCCATCGGGTCGCAGTGCCCGATAAATGCCATGTAAAACGACATCGGGTTTGGCCTGATCATGAATAGCGTCAAACGTTGTAATTAGGTCATATTGCTGAATTTCGTGCAGTCTTGAAGCATCTTTCACATAAAATTGGACATTGGATAGTCCCCGATAGGTTGCTTCTGCGCGTGCCGTGGCGATCGCCTCTTCTGAAATGTCATATCCAGTCAACCGGCTATTCGGAAATTCGCTGGCGAGTCGATTAAGCGCCCGACCGCTACCACACCCCACATCCAAGACATCAATGCCTCGCTCAAGGGCGTCATGTAAATCAGGGATGAGGGGCAAGATATGGTCGGTGAGTGCCGCGACAACCGTCTGCCCGCTGTCTTCTGCCATGATTTGGTGAAAGCGTTTGAATTCCGAGTAGGGAACGCCGCCCCCGTGGTAAAAACACTCGATGATTTGATCTTCAACGGAACCCAGTTGTGAAATGTATTGAGCAAATGCAGCAATATTGTCAGGGCTTGCAGCCCGCGTTAAAAATACGGCGTGTTCGGGGGGCAAATGATAGGTGTCGTGATATGAATCGTAGTCAATCAAGCGCCCCGTCACCATTGCACCAAGCCACTCCCTCACATAGCGTTCGTTAAGTCCGGCGGCATCGGCAATTTCTTGACTCGTTGAGGGGGGCAGTTGAGACAGCGTATCAAACAACGCAGTACGATGCCCAATCGAGATCATCAGGGCGATCGCACCACTATTGAGAATTGTCATCATCTGATCAGCAAATGCTTCGGCCTTGGCAGAATCAAAGGTTTTAACGTGCATTGGGCTTCTCCTAATTAGATCACACATAGCGCCAGAAACCCCCGCGTCTCGCAACATAGCCCTACAGATTTAGGGTTGTGTCACGTTCGACGTCCTTACGCGAGAGCATAAACTATACGCGCTGCGAAGACGCTGTGATTTCTAGATGTCTTTAAGGTAGAAGCCAATCGAGAAGAAATCGAGAATAGGAAAGGAGCCTATAGCGATTCTAAATCGCTTGTGAATTATGTGTGAGCGGTGGGGTGGGCGACGCCTGCCCACCGCTCACAACCCATCTGGGATTGCTATATGAGAGCAATATTCTATTTGGTAGATGACTTGAAGGGCGATCGCTTCTTCTTCTTTTTTTGTTTTTCGTAGTCGAGTTCCTTCAACTTTTTCGTGATGCGATCAAAATAGTCTTGCATATAAGATTCGACCGTCGTGATTTCATTGCGATCAATACCAAAGGTTTGGTAGGTTTCGCTCATATCTGCTGTGAGGGGTTTGCCTGATGCAATTACTTCTGTAAAGGCAAGCCGGTCAGACAAGTTGACGCCCCACTGAAAAAAGCGAGCCACTCGTCGAATGGCGCGAAGCAACCCAATTGGCATTCGCGTTATTTTTGCGTCTTGCTTTGAGAGGCGTTCACACAGTCGGATGATTTCATACGCCCCCCATGCTCTCGTTCCAACGACTGGAAAGGTCTTTTTCTCAGTTTCAGGAAGGCTGAGCGCTCGAATAGCGAATCGGGCAATGTCTTGGGTATCCATATAGGCGATCGGCGATGTATTGCCCATCACCCACACTGCTTGCTTTTCTAGAATTGGAATAGCATATTGACCAATCAGCCCTTGCATAAATCCGCAGGGTCTGAGAATCGTGTAATTTAATCTTGATTCTGCTAAAAATTTCTCGGTGCAATGCTTGATATCCATCAATGGAACGTCAGGATATTTCTCCGCATCTAGGATTGAGAAGAAGATGAATCGCTCAACACCTGCCTCAGAGGCCGCTTGAATAAGCGTAATCTTGCCATCCCAGTCAACCCGGCGAATGCTGTGAGTATCCGTAGGGCGCGTCGTAGCAGCATCGATCACAGCTGATACGCCTTCCAATGCAGGGGGGAGAGTGGCAGGCTCACACAAATCACCTGCGACTAATTCACATCCCCACTCCTTCAAAAACGATGCCTTGCGAGGACTGCGCACCAAACAACGAACCTTGTATCCCTCATCTAAAGCGCGCCGGGCAATTTGTCGTCCTAGGGTGCCAGTTGCTCCAACAATTAATAAAGTCATGAGGGATTTGGTGAAAAGAACTTTAATATGCCCTACGAACCTCTATATCAAGCGTTTACATATCCGTTTGATATATCCGTGCGTATGGGCTTTTTTTATAAGGGTTTGAGTGTGTTCTCATAGCCTGTATAAAAAACTGTACCAAAGAATTGTAAAAAATTGTATCTCAAATGAGAATGGGATATCGAGACAAAATAAGCAAGAGCCCGCCACCCTCCATAACAGAGCAACCTTAGAAAAACCATCTTGTTCCCTGTGTCTAATACCAATTCTTCAAAGTAAGGCTACCAATGAATTGGCCAGAACCCTTGCAAGTCTGCTGGCCGTCAATCCAAAATCGCAAATCCAAAATCGAGAATTGGTATAAGTCCTCTCCCGGAAGAGGCTAGGGCTGAATCTGCAATACCTGTGCCGATGTTTCTCATGAGAGTGTCAAGTATTTTGTGTAGACGTTTCAGGCTTCAATCTGTGGCTGAAAAATTAGTCATGTTGAGGTTGATTCGTTAGTAAACAAGCTTAGGATTGCTGACCACCTAGCCAAGGCCATTTACCACGACACTACGAAGATACTGAGGAAGGGGTAGCGACTGATTTAATGGCAGCGGGTGTTTCTAAAGAAGCCATAGTATTAGGTTTTCGTCGAAGGGCGATCGCTGGGTTACAGTTAGCAAAATAGAACTGGTCGAGGATTGCACTATCATTCATCTGACGACTGCTTCACTTAGCCGTAGAAGGAGTAGGAGTAGGAATCGGGGAGTAGGAATCGGGGAGTAGGATTTGAGTCGTTTGGAAACCCATCATGGAAATTAAGTCATGAGATTTCTTGTTCAACTAATAGGTTTCGCATTCATTCTTCTTGGAGTCTATTTTCTAGGACGAAACATTTTCTTTACAACAAACGTTAGCCCATATTTCTGGAGAGGAATTGCCGCTGATTTGTCGATTCTTTGCCTGGTAGTGGGAGTCTTGTGGCTGACTATCTTGCCAATTGGCGCTAAGAGTTATGGCTGGATTTTTGTTATAGCTGGCATTATTTTTGTCTTTGCTAGTAGCCGGGCCATTTTGTCACCGACCAGTTTATGGCAATTTTTTGTTTCGTTTGGGGCCATGGCGATCGGATACAGGATGCTTGCCACTGGCAGACTACCCATATAGCCTAGAATCGCAAACCTTAGCTTATAAATCTCATGCGGATGGCGAGACTCGAACTCGCAAGGCAAAAGCCACACGCCCCTCAAACGTGCGCGTATACCAATTCCGCCACATCCGCGCATCTGCTTCGGGAGCCAAACCAGAGGGATAAAGTCTTGCTCCGATCTCTAAGATTAAACCAAAACAGCGTATCTTGCACACCTAGAACCAACTTTATCCAAGCAGGTGATGTCTGCGTAATCTGAACCCGCTAGGCTGAAGGCATTTCTAAGGCAAATGGTCGTGCGTCGTCTATAGAGTCTGAACGGATGGATCGCAAATCATGCAAGACTATACCCTGATTATTCACGGTTGGAGCGACTGCTCTAGTTCATTTGAACTGTTGAAGACGTTTCTTCAAACTCAAGGCATCGGCAATGTGGATACGATCCTCTATGTCGATTATGAATCTAGAGAAGACAGCCTGACGTTTAATGATGTGGTTGATGGGTTGTATGAGCAGTTGAAACAGCGCAAGCTGATTGATGAAACCGGTAAAAAGCTTTGCAATTTGAATATGGTGGTGCACTCAACCGGAGGGCTCGTCGTGCGCCATTGGATCTGGCGATACTATCGCGATCGCCCCTCAGACTGCCCGTTGAAGCGCATGATCATGTTAGCGCCTGCAAATTTTGGCTCGCCACTTGCCCATCGGGGAAAATCATTTCTCGGACGACTAGTTAAAGGACGCTGGAAAGTCGGGGATTTTCTAGAAATCGGCGCGCGACTTCTGGACGGGTTAGAACTGGCTAGCCCGTATCAATGGGAGCTTGCCCATCGAGACTTGCTCGTTGACCATCCCTACTACAACGTGAATCAAATCCAGCTCACCATCTTGGTGGGCGTAGACGATTACACGGGCATCATGGGATGGGTGAACAAACCCGGCACCGATGGAGCCGTTGTCATTGCCGGAACTCCCATCAACGCAGTTAAAATCACGCTAGATTTCTCGCAAAAAGACTACGGCGATCCTATTATTTTTGATTGGAAAGAGTCGCATCCTCCCGACGATTTTGCCTTCGGTATTTTGAAAGGCTTAAACCACGGCAGCATTATCGACGCCACATTCGAGCCGGGGCATGTTGCAAGTCAGACAGTCTTGAGAGCCCTCAAGACCCAAACCGAGCAGGACTTTCGAGAACTTCAAAACACATTAACCATTCAAACTGAGTTAACCTACGACGACAACCCTGACCAGTCTAAATATCAGCAATTTATTCTTCATGCGATCGATGACCAAGATGCTGATGTGGTCGACTATACGCTTGAATTTGCCATCAGCCGGTCTGATACCAATCGCTTTTTGCCGAAACGGCTATGGTCTAAAGACGAACAAACCCTGAGCCGAGACATTCAAGAACTGATTGCCTCGGAGTTTCATACCTATGGGCGAAATTCTAGCTACCGCCGATTTTTAGTCAATATCAGCAAGCTCAAGCAGTTTCTCAAAAAGGCAAAAGAGCGGTTAAGGGCAGAAGTCAAAATTAGCGTAGAAATCTACATTCCCGAAATTGAACGCGGCATTCGATACGACACCCGCAATCTCACCAATATAGTCGTGTTTGATTCGAGCCAGAAGACTCCTAATCTGCCCGACTTTTTCTATGAAAATACGACAACATTGGTCGAGCTGCGCGTGAACCGCTTTAATCAGTATGTGACAGTCGATTCGCAATCAAAGCGCCAGCGAACTAGTGACAGAGGTAATGATAGCTAATCTTCAAATATCGCTCCTCGCTGTTGCAGGCTTGTTTTCAGCGTTTCCGTCATGCCTGGATTATGCCCAAACCGAGCTCGTTCAACTTTGACGCCATTCAGGTTAGTATTCGTGAGGTTTGCCTCTAAGAGGTTGGCAGATTGTAAGTGCGCGCCTCCTAAATTTGCCAGGGCTAAGCTAGCTCGATGCAGATTAGCCTGTTGCAAGCTGGCGCTGCCCAAATCTGCGCCACTCAAATCGGCTCCTGACAAGATGGCATGATTTAGAGTCGCTTCGCTCAGTTCGGCATCACTCAAGTCTGCACCTCGCAGATTTACCCGTTCAAGATTCGCTTCCCCCAAATCAGCGCTGATGAGAGTGACGCCCAGTAGATTTCCTCCAGCAAAGTCTTGAGATGGCGTTAATCCAACTCGTGATGCTAGTTCAAGTAGGTCTTGAGTTTGAGCGTCTATGATTTGGTGAATAAGAGGACGAATACGCGATTCTAGTGTTTCTGTAGATGCTTCCACCTGAGGAAACCGATCGGCAATCTTCGGGCACGGACTCGGGCATTCGTAACACAACTGCATCCAGCTTGGAAACGGATGAACAGCCGTTTGATGCAGTTGGCGAGAGACTACTCTCTCTAAGACAGCATGTTGATTCGGTGTAATATCGTGTCGCCATAGCCCTTCAGTTTCAGTCACGCGAATATCAACCGGGGCGATCGCCACCATTGACTCAATGCGAAAAGGGTAATCCGTGGGGCGAATCGTGGCTAGTTTAAGATGCGTTAGGTCGCCACGCAGTATCGAGTTGGGCGAGGTCTGAAACCTCCACGTTGCCTGAGTAGCCCCCCGATCATGATCGTGAAAAACGCTCTCGGGGACAGCCTCAGATGAGAGATGAGGCGATATGTGAATGAATGCTGCATTGTCGAGACGGATCTGCAATTCACTACCCGTTAGGCCAAACTGCACCGCCCCATCTGTAAGAGGTTGGCGTTGTTCCCCCCATCGTATCGTCAAGAAAAGCTCGATTTGAGCTGGCTCAGTTGACGACGCCAATTCGACATCCAGACCCAGCCATACACATTCTGGACATTGATTTTCGTGCTCGACCACCCGAAGCGATGACGAAAGGGACTGTTGCATAACCCGTCTCATTGAGGATCCAGCCCGATTTTACCATCACAGATAATTCATCGGATTAACAGGCTCCCCATTGACCCGCACTTCAAAATGCAAGTGAGGCCCTGTTGAGAGCCCGGTGGAGCCAATTGCGGCGATCGCTTCTCCTTGCTGCACGATCTGGCCTTCTGCGACATACACCTGGCTGGTATGAGCATACAGCGTCGTGAGATTGCCGCCATGGTCAATCACAACGGCCCGCCCATAGCCCCCATACCACCCTGCAAAAATCACCCGCCCAGAATCTGCGGCTCGAATCGTGCTGCCGTAAGTTGCGCCAAAGTCAATGCCTGCATGAAACCGCCGATAGCCCAAAATCGGGTGAACTCGATACCCAAATCCGCTAGTGAGGCGACCATTGGCGGGATAAATCATCGGGCCTGCGCCTCGCACAATCACACCGTCATTACCGGACACAATCAGCCGTTCCCGAATCAACACCGCAATATTGGCAGAATCGCGGGCGAGTCTTTCTTCGGCTTCCTCCAGGGCTTGGCGGTCTTGTTTAAGTCGTGAAACAAGCTGTCCTTGGGTTTTGGCTTGGGCCTCAAATTCTGACTTTTGGAGTTGAAGCTGCTGGGTCAGCAGGGCAATGTCATTTTTTTGCGCTTCGACGTTGCGTTTGCGGCGATCGATATCTTGCGCGTCTTGCTGAAGCTTGGCAAGAATTTGGCGATCGGATTCATACACCAGCCTTAACTGGCGGCGGCGATCGAGAAATTCATTCAAGTCTTGGCTTTGGAGCAACACCGCCCAGCCTTGACTTCCTTGCTGTCGCTGCAAAAACCGCAGTCGTGCAATGGTTGCAAATTGGCGGGTTTGAAAGTTTTCTTCGGCGATCGCCAGTTCATCTTGCAGCGTTTTTAGCTGTTGGGTCGCGGTTTGAAGCTGTTGTTCATTTGCCTTAATCTGCTCAGATGTGACCTGGATATTATCTTCTAGATTCTCAAGACGATCTTGAGCAGATTCTTCCATATTTTCAAGGCGATCGCGCTCCTGTCTGAGCCGATTGCGTTCTTGCTCAATTTGCTGCTGCTGTTGTTGCAGCGAATCGACTGCGGTTGCGTGAGCAGACGAGCTGAGAAGCAACAAAGCTGGAGCCTCCCCCTGGATTGGCAATGCGATGGTTCCCATCAGGCACACACAAACGATCGCGACTCCTAGCGCGAGTTTCAGGATTAAAGATAGGGGCGATCGCGTGTTCATTCGCGTGTTCATTTCCCGGCGTTGAACCGTTTATCTCAACTTGTGCTTAACAACTTGATCTCGACGACTTAAATTATTCCCAACGATGCAGAGCAATGATGCCAAACGTCAGCAAGATTGCCCCTGAAATTCTATTTAACCAGCGCAGCCCCTCCGCATTAAACGAGTGTCGCAACAGGCTAACACCTCCACTTAAAACTAGCCACCATACAGCTGATCCGATAAATACTCCCAACACCAATAGACTTGCCGTTAGATAATTTCCGCTTTGAGACGCGAGCCCGAATCCAGCAAAGACGGCAGCAAACGACAAAATGGTGGTGGGATTTGTTAACGTCAAAAGCACGGTCGATGCATAAGCAGTCGCTAATCCAGTGGGGGTGGTTGAGGCGACCTCGTTGGCAGGTTTTGCCAAGACGGTCTTAATGCCGAGATAGCAGAGAAACGCCCCTCCAATTAGGCGAATCCAGATGGCTTGTTCTACCAAAATGCTAGAAATAAACGTCAAACCAAATCCAGCGATGCACCCATACACGGCGTCTGCGGTTGCAGCACCCATCCCCGATACAAACCCTGATGCGAGCCCATAGGCTAGAGTGCGACGAATGCAGAGCACCCCAATAGGACCCACCGGGGCAGCAATTAGAAACCCAATCACTAGCCCCCGCAAAAAAAATTCAATGTCCATATTACCCCGTCTTTAGGATGTCTCGTCCCCCCATTTGAGAGGCAGGCTGGGGGTTTCTTTATTGGTTGACAAAACAATCGTGGTGCGCGTTTTGATGATGCCAGGTAACCCTTTCAGTTCGTCAGTGATGATGCGCTCTAGTTCTTCCGTGTCTCGACACCGCAACTTGAGCAGATAATCATCGTCGCCCGTAATATGATGACATTCCTGAATTTCTGGAAGCGACTGGACTTTCTTCAAAAACGCAGGCCGATGCTTTGGACGTTCAAGCGTGACAGACATAAATGCGGTTAAGGTGCAGCCAACCGCCTCAGGGTTGATGAGAGCCGCATAGCCTTGGATGACCTGCCGTTCTTCTAAGCGACGAACCCGATCGGCGGTAGCAGGCGCAGAAAGCTCTAAGATTCCTGCGAGCTCAGACCAGGTAATGCGACCCTGCGTCATCAAATGCTGCAATGCTTTAAAGTCTGTCTCGTTTAAGTCCATAGACTTATTTTTATTAGGTTCTAGATCAAATCTAGTTTCTTTTCTAAGGGATAGTCAAGATTATTCTAAATTTAAGGGGCTGAATTGAACGAGGTAGTATTTAGACCTGATGCCGTCTCGAATGAATGGATTTTGAGCAGGTCGTGCCGCATTCGTTAATGTACTGGAGTGTGGACAGCGATCGCGGCGATCGCCCCAGCAGTTTAGATTTCGTAACCTAAAAATATTGAGGCATCAGCTCTATTCTGCACTATGGCGATCGCTCTGCACCACCGTATGTCATTTGACGCGCGATCGTGGGTCTACTGATTGAGGTATGATTACCGTCGGTGTATAAAGGTCTGAATGATTGTTGTACTGATTTTCTTTGGGTCGTATGTTGGGTCGTAGTCAGTATCCAGGTGAGACATGATGAAGGGGTTTGGTTTTTCTCGCAGGCGGTGGTGTCAGATTGCTCAATATGTGGGGCTTTTTAGCGTATGTATTGCGCTGATTGTGGGCTGTGGCGGATCGCCCACACCCACTACAGAGTCTGCAGGCAGTCCGACGGATGAGGCTGGAGGGCGCGTTACGATCGGCACAACCCAAAAAGTTGAGACTCTTGACCCGGCAGATGCGTACACCATTTTCACCGGGATTTTGCTCTACAACATGGGCGATCGCCTCTATGACTATGCTCCCGGAACCACCGAGCTCGTTCCTCGGCTTGCCACAGACATGCCCACCGTCAGCGATGATGGCCTGACGTATACGATTCCCCTCCGAGACGATGTCGAACTCCATGACGGCACCCCGTTTAATGCAGAGGTCATGAAATTTTCGATCGATCGCTTCATCCAAAATGGCGGCGATCCGGCGTTCCTCTTGGGTGATTTGGTCAATTCTGTTGAGGCTACAGGCGACTATGAACTCACTCTGACCCTCCAGTATCCGTTTGCGGCATTCCCAGCCATCCTGTCATTTTGGGGTGTGACTCCGGTTCCACCCGATTCCTATGAAATCGGTGAAGGGTCATTTCAGCCTGACAATTTCATCGGCAGCGGCCCCTACAAGCTGGCGTCCTTGGGGCCTGACTCGATCAAGCTCGACGTTAACGAAAATTATTGGGGCGACATGCCTGCTAACGATGGTGTGGATATCCAGATTTATGCCAGCCCTGCAAACCTGTACAACACCTTCCGAACAGAGGGCTTAGATGTCGCCTATCAAACGCTGGATCCAGAGCAAATTTCGAGCCTCGAACAAGAAGCGTCTACAGGCGGATGGCAGGTGATCGAGGCAGGCACAACGGTGGTCAACTATATGACCCTCAATCAAAAAGTAGAGCCAACTAGCGACCTCAACGTGCGGAAGGCGATCGCCGCTATGATTGACCGCAATCTCATCAATGAGCGCGTTTTCCAGGAGCAAGCTGACCCGCTTTATAGTATGTTGCCCACAAGCTTTGACGTGTATGAGCCCGTGTTTAAGTCTGCCTATGGGGATGGCGATTTTGACAAGGCGCGGCAGTTTCTCACCGAGGCAGGCTACTCAGAGTCTAATCCGCTCACCTTTGAGGTGTGGTATCCGTCTGCATCGACACAGCGGAGTATTGTCTCGACGACGCTGAAAGAATCCATTGAAAGCGGATTACCCGGATTAGTGAACGTGAGTGTGCAGAGCGCTGAACGAGCTACTCTATCCGAAGGGGTCGATACCGGACTCTATCAGACGGTCTTGCTAAACTGGTATCCCGACTTCTACGACCCTGACAACTTCACCCAACCTTTCTTAAGCTGCGATCAGGGCTCTCCAGAAACCCTCTGCGAAAAAGGCGCGAGTCAGGGCAACGGGTCGTTTTACTACAGCGAAAAGGCAAATGAACTGATTAAAGCTCAACGAGCGGAGCAAGACCCCGCCGCTCGTGCGGAGATGTTTAAAGAACTGCAACAGCTTTTGGTCGAAGATGTTCCCTACATTCCCCTTTGGCAGAACAAAGACTATGTATTCGCCCAAAGCGGGGTTGAAGGGGTTGAAATCCAGCCGACTCAGCAATTTTTGCTCTGGCAAATTAGTAAGTAAATGTCTCGGTCTAAAGCCCTCCTCTACTACACGGGATCACGCCTCCTACTTGCGCCGTTGATGATCTGGACGATCACAACGCTAGTATTTTTATTGCTCAGAGCAACACCAGGCGATCCGGTCGATGTAGTCTTAGGGTCACGCGCTCCAGAAGAGGCGAAGGACGCTCTCCGTGAGCGGTTGGGCTTGAATGATCCCTTATGGATGCAATATCTGAGCTACTTAGGCAGTCTGTTGCGGCTCGATTTAGGTACATCACTGACCACACAAGGGCAGACGGTCTGGCAAATTATCCAGCAACATTTTCCGGCGACTGTCGAGCTGACTGTCTGTAGCATGATTGTCTCAGCGGGAGTCGGAATTGCAGTGGGTGCATTAGCAGCCTCACGCCCCAACTCCTCATTGGATGCTGGGGGGCGGCTGTTTGGCATCATTACCTATGCAGTGCCTATGTATTGGTTTGGGATGCTACTGCAGCTGCTCTTTTCCGTCAAGCTGCGCTGGTTCCCGATTGGCACCCGGTTTCCGTTGACGATGACACCACCCAACGGTCCGACGGGTCTGTATGTGGTTGATAGCTTGCTGACGGGCAATCTCACCCACTTGGCAACGAGTGTATATTATTTGATTTTGCCTAGCTTGACCTTGGGGTTGTTGCTCAGCGGAATTTTTGAGCGCATTGTCAGAGTCAATTTGAAGCAAACTTTGCGCTCAGACTACGTCGAAGCGGCTCGCGCCAGGGGCATTCCTGAATTTCGGATTGTGATGGTTCACGCGCTGAGGAATGCCATGATCCCAGTGGTGACGGTGTTAGGGCTCACCCTCGCCTCTCTACTCGGGGGGGCGGTCTTAACGGAAGTGACGTTTTCGTGGCCTGGTCTAGCCAATCGGCTCTATCAAGCCATCGAATTTCGAGATTATCCCGTTGTGCAGGGCATTCTTGTCTTTTTTGGCGGAATTGTGGCGATCGCCAGCATTCTGATCGATATTCTCAACGCCTGGATCGACCCTCGCATTCGATATTAGAGGGACAATTTAGAATGGCTAAAATCCGCCATTGTAAATCACATAGGCTCCCACGACTGCTGCGATCGCCCCTATTATGGTCGACCAAATAGGATGCCCTGCCCGCAGGGGGCTCCCCTTCTGCGTCTTGATCATGTCAACGTCAATCCACGGTGTCGCTCCTCGACGAAACCAACCGGTGACAATAACAGGACGCCCGGACAACTCATGGGGACGAGGCTGCAAAATGAGATTCCCAATCGGACCCAGTTGCGAGAGATAATGGAGCTTCACCAGCCCCGTTTCTGTATCTAGCACTAAATCTTGCCCCAACCAGTTACTCGCCCCCTTGCGACCCAATAATTTGCCCTGAAGTCGGACGGGTTGACTGTCGAGCGGAATCGGGGACGGCTGTGCCAGAAAATCCGGAATAGACGGATCTGTTTGAGCTGTGGATGGTTTGATGTCAGGGAAAAAGGCATTGATTCGCAGAAAAATGCCAAAACTCAGCGCCAGCGCAATGAAACCGATCATCACAAACTCGCGATCGCTCCAGAGCCAGCTTAAGTTGTAGGCTCCTACCCGTCGTGCAACGTGTCCGACAATAATCAGAATGAAAGATATGCCCAGCCCGAAGGCAACCGCAAAATAAGGCGCGCCCTGCACAACAATTGACCGAGACGCGACAGCCGATCGAGTGGTGGCGCGCGCTCGCGCCATATCAAATTCGGGTGTAAGTCGCCAGTGCTGGGCATATCCCATCAGGCGATGCAGGCGATCGCCCCAGCGAAGATGCGTATTGTTGAGCGTCAGCCAGCGGCGGTGAGGATTTTGAAGATCCCATTGGAAGAGGTGAATGAGTGAATGTGCCAATGAATTTGAAGGCTGCTCGCCGTCACGAGCACTGAGACAGGGAAGCGTACTCCCCAGGCTCAGGGCAGACCGATAGCCAACCGGCGACAGCATCTCAAAACTCTCTAGCAAATAATCGGTGCGTCCGTGGCGCTGAATCTCGGCTGCCGTACCTACTGACAGCTTCAGCAGCGATCGCGCCACCCCGTTCGGATTTCCGGTAATATTGCTTGCTGTCAAGTCGCTTTGCACCAGCCGCGACTTAGATAACCACACTCCCGCCCATCGGCAAATCCAGAAGGCGCCATAGGCTAGCGATGCAACAGTCGCTGTAATGCCTCGAATCAATCGATTACTCTGGCGATCGCTCTCATCAGACCCAGCACGATAGAGAAGATAAGGAATTTGCGTGACAAGCGTCACCCCAGACATGAGAATAAAATCCCAGTTCACGATATGCCCAAATTCGCTCGCATACAGAGCAGCAATTTCATCTTCATTCAACTGCTGAAACACACCCTGACTCGCCACAATTCGCGCCGTTCGAGGGAGACAGCCATAGCTCAGAATAATCGGGGCTTGCGTCGGCAATTGGTATAACGTCGGCAATGCGATGCGGCGTTGTCCACACACCCGCTTCAACATTCTCGCCGCTTCTGGGCTGTGGTCTGCCAGTTGCTTGGAGGTCAGCGGTTTCAACCCATAAAATCGCCGCAATAGAGCATCAAGCAACCAGGGAGATGCGGCAAGCAGCAAAACGAGACCAATCGCCACAATTCGCGTCGGGTGGTCATACCATAATTCCCATTGGGGAAGCCGCAGAAACCAGGTAAATGGCTTGAGTACCCAACTGATCAGCGCAACGGCTGCTTGAGCAACCAGGCTGGTTATTCCAATGAGGGCGATCGCCGTACCGATCTGAGAGAGCCAAAAGGCCGAACGTTGAGGAGCACCCATTGGAGCCCATCGCTGGGCTCGCTCAGCATACCGCCATTCCAGATTCGCCATCATACGCTGAGTAGGTTGAGGTCGAGGTTTTAATGGCTGTGCAACGGTCACATCAGATGACGAAACTTGAGAGGGCGAGTCGGCGGAGAGGGTCCCGCCCGATTCATTTTGGATGATAGTGGGGGTTTCTGATGAGCCAGCCGTTGAATCAGCGATGTGCAGAGACGCGTCATTTGCACCATTCCTCATGGGAGACTCATCAATCCCAGTGTTGCGGTGATAAGCCCAATTTAGGCTGCCCGGTGTGGAGATAGAGTCGAGGGGTTCGGTCGGTTCATCCGCCGAGCTCAAGGGTTGGGTTGGTGGATCATCCCTGTCTGATGCTGCCGACGAAGAATCCAACGTCGAATCCTCAGACCGAATTGCCTCAGCCTGATGAGGCGACGCATTCATTGGGATAAACCCAGTTAAATCGACTGGCGTCTCACCCACCGATTTAGTGGGGAGAGGGACAAAGCCTGTCGGATCAGACTCTAGATCCTCTGAGTCAGTTGGCTGAGCAGTATGCTCCGAGAGTGGAACAGACGGTGATGGATTAGATGATGAGACATCTTGGACAGACGGTGATTGGTCGAGCATGATAAAGCCCGTCTTGTCGTCAGAGTCACTCGACGGAGAGGGATATGATGGCTCTGATAATGGCGTCTCTGATTCTTTTTCTAATTTCTCCGGTGACGAATCGCTGGAGGGCAAAGCAGTGTGTTGAGCTAAACGATCAAGCGCTCGAATTGCCCACTCTCGAACCGATTCGCTAGAAGCACTTGTCAATGGCTGACAAAGCGCGATCGCCCGTTCAATTTCTCCTAGTCCTTCATACGCTTTCACCAACCCGACTCGCGCCTTGACGCGTGCCGAAGCCTTCGCATCCGAATGAAAGACGGGCTCAAACTGGGCGATCGCACTTGAATAATCTTTCTGCTTTAGAGCCGCCAGCCCAGCATTCAGCCGATGCTTTACAGAATTCTCATTAGTGGGCGATTGGGCGTGCTCCGACCGGGGGGAATCAAACGCATTTCCCATAGCTATCCCTTGCTCACGTGCCCTCAAAGTGATACACACCATGCACTCTGCATCATAGGAGAAAAAAGCCCCCCATGATTCTCACGAGTGCCTGTTTAGACTAACAAATTTTGAATCTCTATATCTCTATAGCGATCCTAAATCGCTTGTGAATTGTGTGTGAGCGGTGGGGCGGCGATCGCCCCACCACTCACACCTCCTCTGGGATTGCTATATTCTCTACAGAGATTCGGGCTCTTGTCCTGAGACGACGGGTGCAATTGAATTGAGTTCCAACTCTGGATGATCCATTTCGACTTGCTGACAGTTCCACTCATTGCGAAACAGTAATACAGGTCGTCCCCAGCTATCCTTAACTGTGACCGTATTAAACAATCGCCCTGCCTTCTCTAGAGCATCCCACCCGCCCACGACCCAACGGGCGACACTATACGGAAGCGGCTCTAAGCGAGTATCGACACCATATTCATTCTGCAAACGGAACTGGACAACCTCAAACTGAAGCTGGCCCACCGCTGCCAAAATAGGGTCACGTTTTGCTTCATCAGCCGAATACATAATTTGCACCGCTCCTTCTTCACGAAGCTCGTTAACGCCTTTGCGAAACTGCTTAAATTTGGAAGGATTGGGGTTTCTCAAAAAGGCAAACAGTTCAGGCGAAAAGCACGGAATCCCTTCGTATTCCAAGTGTTGACCGAGATAAATCGTATCACCGATGGCAAAAGCACCCGGATTATTCAAGCCAATCACATCTCCGGGATAGGCTTCTTCAAGAGACTGTCGCCCTTGGGCAAATAGCTTTTGGGGGTGTGAAAGGCGCACGTTTTTCCCGGAACGAGCATGATTCACCACCATATCTTTCTCAAACTTGCCCGAACACACGCGAATGAATGCGATTCGGTCACGGTGTCTGGGGTCCATATTGGCCTGTAGCTTGAAGACGAATCCAGAAAAATCTGGATGAGTGGGAGCAATTTCGCCCTGGGTACTGCGACGCGGGGAGGGTTCTAGCGCATAGTCTAAAAATGACTCAAGAAAAAGCTCGACCCCAAAATTGGTCATGGCGCTGCCAAAAAAGACAGGAGTCATTTTCCCTTGATGCACGAGCTCTAGATCGAGGTCAGCACCTGCTTCATCTAGAAGTTCTAATTCTTCTTTGAGCTGATAGTAGAGATCTTGTTCGAGCAGATCCTCAATGCGGGGATCGCCCAAATTGATGATGGTATCACCCGCCGCGCGGCTGCCGTGAGCGGTGCGCTTAAAGAGGTGGATTTGCTGTTTGCGGCGATCAAAGACGCCCTTAAAGCGATCGCCCATGCCGATGGGCCAATTGACCGCATAGGTTTGTAGGTCTAGCTCCTGCTCAATTTCGTCCATCAGCTCAAGCGGATCGCGGCCTGGACGATCGAGCTTGTTGAAGAAGGTAAAAATGGGAAGCGATCGCATCCGACAGACTTCAAACAGCTTCCGAGTCTGAGGCTCTAGACCTTTTGCTGCATCTTCAAGCATGACTGCGTTATCGGCTGCCGCTAACGTTCGATAGGTGTCTTCACTGAAGTCTTGGTGTCCGGGAGTATCGAGGAGATTAATCCAATAGCCCCCATATTCAAATTGCAGCACCGTTGAGGTGATCGAGATGCCGCGCTGCTGCTCCATCTCCATCCAGTCAGAGGTGGCATGACGTTGGGCACGACGAGCTTTCACGGCTCCTGCCTCGTGAATGGCTCCACCGTAGAGCAGCAGCTTTTCAGTCAGCGTCGTTTTACCCGCGTCAGGGTGAGAAATGATCGCAAAATTGCGTCGCAGGTCGACCGCTTGCTGCAATTCGATTTGAAAGTCTGTAGCCATGCCCAACCCTAGTGATTGCGTGTAGAAAACTGATTGCCCAGATCCTTATTATACGGACTGGTTTCAGCATAGCGGAGGACGGACTCCCCACCCTGCATGTCGCGGTTCCCTCCTGCCGCGACCATTGTGGCGATCGCCCCTATCCACCGATGAGCTGACTCCGCCACCGCTCAATGTCCTCTCGCGCAGGCGCGTAGGCAGATGTCCCTCGGGGCACCAGCGCAGCCGTGTCGATAGCGTTGTAAAGGCTACCCCAAGCAGCGCGATCGCGAGCCAACGTGAGAATATCTTGACTCCAGGCTTCAATCAAGCGCTGGGCTTCATCGTAGGAGGGCTGGTTTTCCTGAACCGTTCGCAATTTGCTAATCGCCCGACTGTAGGATGATGCTTGCCCCGGCTGAATCATCGCCCGAGCGTCTTGGATCACTTGCTGATTAGCCGTTTGCTGGTCGACGACCGGCTGCCAGTCTTGAATAGATTGCTGGGCAGCTTCATAGATTTCAGTCTGCTCGGGCGGAATTAATCGAGCCGCCGCGATCGCCCCCGCATAGTTTCCAGCATTGGCCCGAGCTTTGGCTAGATCCAAAATAACGCCACTCCATCGCTGGATATGCTGTTGTGCCTGCTCGTAAAGGGGTTGCCCTGGCTTGATGGCGCGAGCCTGGGTAATGGCGCGACTAAAATCGGAGGCTTGATTTGTCGGAGTTAGCTGTCTCGCTTGCCCCAGTGAGGCGATCGCCTGATTTAAGGTCTGCTGGTTTTGCTGACGTGACTGAGCATACAACTGCTCTGCTTCAGCACGGAGGTCTGCGTAGTTGTCATCCTGCTCTGAGGACGGCACCTGATCGAGCCAGGTCAACACATCTTCATAGCGTTCATCTCTCAACGCATCGAGGGCCAGCTCAAAGGGAGGCTCGTCTGTATTTAGAGACTCCGCCGTATTTAGAGAGTTTGCAGTCGGAGTCGTGGACTCTGTTGTTTCATTGGACGACTCATCAGGTGCAGATTCGGCTGTTGCGTCCGCCGTCACCGCCGAGTCTTGAGAACCTGAGAAAATCTGGTTGCGGAGTAGCACTCCCAATAGCAACACTAAAACAATCAGCCCGCCCCATAGCGCAAACTTTTTCCAGAAGGAATTAGAAGCGTCGTCTGCGTCATCTGCGTCGTCTAATTTGCCTGCTTTACTGCTAGCGCGGTCGCCCGGACGATCATCAGAATTAGATACAGGCTGCGAGTGAGCCAGAGGAGGCTCCTCGATAGGCGACATGGAATCAGAGGGACTGGGTGGCGGCAAGGTTGGCTGAGTAGGCGATAGAACCTTACCCGGCAAAATCAGATGATACCGACTGCTGTCAGGAATTATCGCTAACGGTTCCTGCTTAGGTCGCCAGTGCTGCTCGCTTAACTGGGGGAGGCGATCGCCGAGATGTTGAACCAGATGCTCTAATGTGACACATCCGTGATCACGCAACCCTTCGAGCAGAGCCGATGTAAACAGCCCTTGCCGGAGGGTAAGCGTCTCATGAGAAAACTGATCTGCCTTACACGACAAAATCGTGGGAATGCCATATTTTTCTGCTAGAGCAGCCGTGTGGCTCCCAACGTGAGGCTCGGCCATACTGCTTTGGCTGCGTTTGATATCAAGTAAGACCAGAATATTGTCAGTCGGAGCTTCGTTAAGGCTTGTAAATAAATCCTCAACGGCAAACCCAGATTGGGGCAACTCAGATGGGTCACTATCTGCCAACATGAGATAATCGTTGCCGTCAAACTGAACACCATACCCGCTAAAAAAGAACCAAAGGGTATCTGTAGACTGGAGTTTCTCATGGCAAATGTGCGCAACCGTTGCCTGAATAGTGTCGGGTTTAGCAAGAGTAGAATTCTGTTTAATCGCTGGAGAAATATCGGTTAATAGTTGGCAGTGTTCAGATGCGAAACCACCCTGAGTCGTTAAGAAATGATGCAATGCTTGGGCATCCCATTGACCATACATCAAGGGTTGGAAAAACTGATATTGGTTGACTCCAACTGCGATCGCCCAGTAATTCGTCATCTTGGTACCCTTGCATCAAACTGTGTTCACACCTAGACCTGGAATTCCTGTTATAAATAGCCCGTTCTAACCGTTCTAGATATTAAGAATAGCTCCCGATTTTGGGCTGGAAATAATGACGATAGAGAGTCGAGAACAGGCCCTCTCATCTGTCGAAATACATCCCAAATTGAATAACTGCACTTACGCACTAGTCGAGCCATCGAGGCCGTGGTCAAACGATTGCTATTCAATTTTTATTTAGTCTCTTAATAACCCTGTTTTGCCCGAATGACCAGTATTCAACTTGTTTTCATCTTACGCGATGTCGCGGGTCGTACATCACGTAAATAATAGATTAAGCATTGATGAGTCTTGAAGACATCATGATAGGGTACTGAAAGTTACCGTCCCCTCAAGATTTTCTGGAGATACGTATGACGATACAGCCTCCGCCTCCCCCTCCTTCAATTACTCCTCGACAAATGAATTTGCTTCGGATCGTTGCTTCAATGGCTTGGGCCGATGGAGGATTAGCCGAGGAAGAAGCAAATTTAATGCTAGACCGATTTAGTCAACTCTTTTCAAAAGATTCGGCTCAGCAGGCTCATCTTCGACACGAGTTACAAGACTACTTAATGCAAAACATTTCTTTAGATGAATTGACACCTAAGTTGCAGTCAACTCAAGAAAAGGAACTAGTGCTACGACTAGGATATGAAGTGATATGCGTGAGCTCACGGACTCCAGAGGAATCTAAAATCAACGAAGAAGAGGCTGCTGCGTATCAAAAATTAGTGCAGCTACTAGACTTACCACTAGAAACAGTCAAGAAAATTGAGGAGCAATCTGACGCTTCTCCTGATAATTCAGAGAATGTCGTAGATACAGTCATCCGCGAACTCCGGGAATTTTTTCAAAGCTGACGTGATTGATCCAAATTTCACACCGATACCGAACGATTTTCAGTAAGACATAGTTTATTGTTAGCAGCCGTTAGTATTACATAGGCTATGTAATACTAACGGCTGCTAATTTTTATCATGCAAATCATGAAGAGTTGGTGAGTGCTGTGCATTTTTGCCTAACGCCTACCCTAAATTATTTATCCTACAAAGATTCATAAATTTTTCTGCCATTTCACCTCTTTACTTGCCTACATATGAAGCCTTATCACCGAATTCCGATTTTGGAGTGCGGGGAATCCCTCGTGCCGATTTCGCCTGATTTATTTGCGCTGGAGCAACCCCATCCCTACGAGAAGCTCTCAGCTCCTTATGGCACAAAATCACCCTACTTCTTACGGCAAGGGGTGCTTAAGCAGTTGACTGCGGCACAGGCGATACTGCAAGTGATGCGACCTGGATGGAGGATTAAGATTTTTGATGCGTATCGTCCGATTGCGGTTCAACAATTCATGGTGGACTACACGTTTAACGAAATCATCCGAGTGCAGAGCTTAACAGTCGAGCAGTTAACAACTACGCAGCGCCAAACTATTCTTGAGCAGGTGTATCAATTTTGGGCAGCTCCGAGCACCAACCCCATGACGCCTCCACCTCATAGCACTGGAGCGGCAGTTGATGTCACGTTAGTAGATGAGGGCGGCACAGATGTTGATATGGGATCTCCGATTGACGAACTATCTCCCCGATCATTTCCTGACTACTTCGTCTCTGAGCGAGCGATCGCAGATGGTGTCTCTAAGAGCGATCGCCAAAAATTTCACGAAAACCGCCAACTCTTAAATACCGTTATGACCAACGTGGGATTTCGTCGCCATCCTCAAGAATGGTGGCATTTCTCGTTGGGCGATCAAATGTGGGCTTGGATTGTAAACCAAGAAGTCCTCGAAACATTGCTAGTTGCTAGATACGGTGCAATTCAATGAACCTTCTCAAGAGTGTTTCAAACAACGGAACGGGCAAGCGACTTAGCTTGCCCGCTGTATTTAGTCTGACCTTGAAGATGTTCTATAGCGGTATGCGCTTGAATTAAGTACGGTGGTGTGGGGCGTGGCGCGCCCCACACCACCGTTTCTGTACTTGACGCGCACATTGCTATAGACTCAGACCCAATTACATAATGCTAGCGACCAATGCCCACATACAGGAAGCCAGCCTCCTGCAACGCATCACGATCAAGGAAATTGCGTCCATCAATCATGACCATGTTGTTCATCAACTGACCCATCTTGCGGTAGTCTAAATCGTTGAACTGTTTCCAGTCTGTCACTAACACCAACGCATCACAGCCATCAGCGAGACGCTCTGGGTCGGTTTCAACCTGCACATTCGATAAGCCATGCCGCATTCCTGTCTGAGACACAATCGGGTCATAGGCTTTTACTTTCGCACCCAAGCGATTCAACTGTTCGATCAAATCGAGTGCTGGTGCATCCCGCATATCATCCGTATCAGGCTTGAAGGTCAGTCCTAACAGACCCACCGTCTTTCCTTTGAGAATTTTCAACACTTGCTGCAGCTTCTCAACCGTAATCAACCGTTGCCGCTGGTTCACATCGACTGCCGACTTCAGCAACTTCGCTTCATAGCCATAGTCATCAGCGGTGTGAATCAACGCAGAGACATCCTTCGGAAAGCAGGACCCCCCCCAGCCAATGCCTGCTTGCAAAAACTTGTTGCCGATGCGGGAATCAAGCCCGATGCCTTTAGCAACCTGCGTCACATCTGCACCGACTCGGTCACAGATGTTGGCGACTTCATTGATGAAGCTGATTTTGGTTGCCAAGAATGAATTAGATGCATACTTGACCATCTCCGCCGAACTCAGGTCTGTCACAACCACAGGCACCGATGAACGCGATGAATCTTCAGCAAATTCACGAGAGACAATCGGGGCATAGAGTTCTTTCATCATTGCGATCGCCTTGGGATTGTTGCTACCTAAGACAATGCGGTCAGGGTTGAAGGTGTCATAGACCGCTGAGCCTTCGCGCAAAAATTCGGGATTGCTTACCACATCAAAATCAGCGCTAATCTCGCCGACGGGCATCTCTCCACCCCCCGCAGGCACCAGTGTCTTCTGCCGTTCAGCGACGCCATCTAAGACAATCATTCTCACCCAGTCGCCTGAACCAATGGGAACAGTTGATTTGTTGACGATGACTTTGTAGCCTCCATTGAGGTGGAGTCCGATGCCTTTAGCAACTGCTTCGACGTAGCGAGTATCGCTTTCACCCGTGGGTAGGGCGGGAGTGCCGACGGCAATGAATAGAATTTCGCCATGCGCGACCCCGGCACCCAAGTCAGAGGTGAACTGGATACGATGATTGGCGATCGCCTGCTGCATGAGCTCTGAGAGTCCCGGTTCAAAGATGGGAGATTGACCGGACTGCATCAGTTTGACTTTTTGCTCGTTATTGTCAACGCAGATGACCTCATGACCAATGTGGGCGAGGCAGACACCGGTGACTAGTCCTACATATCCGGTTCCAATGACACATACACGCATAGAAGAAGTCCTCAAAGAAATTTACGTTATAAAGACATCGCTGAATACAAGAAACAGCGCCAATGAAATTCGACAATTTGGAAATGGATCGCCAACCCCTAATTTGAAATCTTCTCAAGATGGCCTTCGCCAATTCGCGACCGAAAATCGTCTACGGTTAACCGAAGCCCATCTTGAAGAGAAACAGTGGGTTCCCAACCTAGCCATGTTTGGGCTCTCGTGATATCAGGCTTACGGCGACGCGGATCATCTTGGGGTAATGGTTCGTACTTAATATCAACGTCAGGGTTCACCATGGTTTGAACTGCTTTGGCAAGCTCTAGAATCGTGTATTCACTAGGGTTGCCTAGGTTGACAGGTCCGACATGAGTGCCATTCATCAGGCCGATCAACCCCTCAACTAAATCAGATACATAGCAAAAGCTTCGAGTCTGAGAACCATCCCCATATACCGTTAAAGGCTTCCCCTTTAAGGCTTGCACGACGAAATTGCTAACGACTCGACCGTCATTTTCTAACATCCGGGGACCGTACGTATTGAAGATACGAGCAACCCGGATATCGACATCATTCTGACGATGATAGTCAAACGCAAGGGTTTCAGCGACCCGCTTGCCTTCGTCATAGCAGCTTCGGATTCCAATCGTATTGACATTTCCCCGATAGTCTTCAGATTGAGGATGAACCTCAGGATCTCCATAGACCTCCGATGTGGATGCTAATAAAAAGCGGGCTTTCACTCGTTTTGCTAAGCCCAGCATGTTGAGCGTGCCCGTTACATTGGTCTTAATGGTCTTTACGGGATTGTACTGATAATGCACTGGAGAGGCAGGGCATGCCAAATGGTAAATCTGGTCAACTTCTAACCGAATTGGCTCGGTGATGTCGTGACGGATGAGTTCAAAATATGGATTGTTAAACCATTGAAGGATATTCCGCCTGTCGCCTGTGTAGAAATTATCTAAACAGATGATTTCGTGCCCCTCACCCATGAGTCGGTCAATAAGATGGGAGCCAATAAAGCCAGCGCCGCCTGTGACAAGAATTCTCATAGTTTCTGAGTATTAGAAATGATTACTTAGCTTAAGATCTACAACAGATCATCCGCTTTCGTGGTAATTCAGAAGCAAACCAGTTTGGAGAACCTAGCACCCACACGTTTTGCTTTGCATCATTTTGCATAAAATTTATCTATGTCTATGAACGCTAGCAAAGCAAGCTCGGGTAATGAGAAGATTTTGGGCCGATTTCATTAAATCTTAAATACTCCGTGAATACCTGTTGAAGGAGATTTAATGCTTTGCTCATTACCCCTCACATGGTAAGGACAAAGATCCTCCTCTAGTGTTCCCATGCAACCCCTATAAACCCGACATTTGTGATGATTGATACACAAAATTACCCCAATTTGAATTAGGGCAATTTGCCAACTTGAAACATACCATCAACGCTGTACCATGCTTGTGGCTGAGGTAAGCATCGACCTAAGACGTTAAGTATGTATATCGACTCAGCGATCGCTCATAATTTTGGAGCAATAGCTGAGATTCTTGGATGGTGATGCGTCCCTCCTGTAGAGCCTGTTCTGTTCTTAAACGAATGCTCTCGATCAAATCCTCTGAATCGTACTGCACATACCCTAATACCTCGGTCATGGTGTCGCCCTTGACAACATGTTCAATTTGATAGCCCTTGGGAGTTAGGTGAATATGGACGGTATTAGTATCCCCAAATAGATTATGAAGACTTCCCATAATTTCTTGATAAGCGCCCCCTAGAAACATGCCGAGGTAGTAGGGATGATAGTGGCATTGTGAGCTGGATTTAGCTGTCTCACTCATAGATTGCTCTTGCGCTATGGGCTTAAGGGGATGCAGTTCAAGAACCTGTTTGATGTCTCTCAAATCGATGAACTGATCGATTTTGCCATCACTATCACAGGTCAAATCTGCCAAGGTTCCTCGACAGGTAGGCTCTTCATCGAGGCGATGGATTGGCATAATCGGAAATAACTGATCAATTGCCCACGTGTCAGGAGCAGACTGAAACACGGACAAGTTGACGTAGTAGACAGATGCCATAATGCGCTCAAGATCTTCAAGATCGTCGGGCACATAGTCTTGCTGACGAGCGATCGCCAAAATCTTGTTGCAACACGACCAATAAAGCCGCTCTGCATGGGCTCGTTCGGTAATACTGAGATAGCCAAAATTAAACAGGCTTAATGCCTCTTCTTTGAATTGGACGGCATCGTGATACATCTCCTGATAATTATGAGCGTTAATCATCTGGTAAGTTTCGTAGAGATTACGAACAATCAGATGGGCTTCCTCATTAGGAGGAGCCGATAGCTCGACTGGAACATCACTAGTGCTGAGCACATCAAAAATTAAAACAGACTGGTGCGAGGCGATCGCCCGACCACTCTCACTCACCAACGTGGGCACCGGCAGATTACACGCTTCACAGGCTTCTTTAACTTCTGCAACTACGTCATTTGCATAGTTTTGCATGTTGTAGTTTTTTGATGCGTGAAAATTGGTTTTTGAGCCGTCGTAGTCAACTCCCAACCCACCGCCAGCATCTAAGTACCTCATCCCGGCTCCTAATTTGGCAAGCTCGACATAAATCTGGCTGGCTTCTCGAATGGCATCCTTGATGACGCTGATTGACGAAATTTGCGATCCAATATGGAAATGTAAGAGCTGCAGGCAGTTGAGCATACCAGCATCGCGGAGTTGGTCAACAATCGTGATCATTTCAGGAATGGTCAAGCCAAACTTAGCGCGATCGCCCGCCGACGTGCCCCAGCGCCCCATGCCTTTAGAGCTGAGTTTGGCACGAATGCCCAAAATAGGTCGAATTTGAAGCTTACGGCTCGCTTCGATCACCAATCCCAATTCCTCGATTTGCTCAAGAACAATGATAGGGAGATAGCCAAGCCTCTGGGCGAGGACAGCAGTTTCGATATATTCTTGGTCTTTATACCCATTACAAATGAGCAGAGCACCCGAGGTATCGAGCATCGCAAGCGCAATCATTAATTCGGGTTTTGACCCTGCTTCTAAGCCAAACTGATGGGGTTTACCAAACCGAACCAGATCTTCGATCAGATGCCGCTGCTGATTGCACTTAATTGGGAAAACGCCTTGATAAGTTCCAGGATAGTTGTAACGGGCGATCGCCTTTGCAAAACAGGCATTCAGTCGCTCAATCCGGTCTTCGAGAATATCGGAGAACCGAATCAGCAACGGCAGCCCTAGATTTCGAAGCTTTAGAGCATTCACCAACTCGAATAAGTCGAGCGAACCGCCGCGATCGCCCTTAGGAGAAACCGTCACATGCCCTGCGGCATTAATTGAGAAATACGGTTCTCCCCATCCGCGAATTCGATACAGCTCCTCACTATCTTCAATCATCCAGCGACTCTGATTTCGCCTCATCGACTCAGTAGGCAAATCAGATGTTTGTTGGCTCTCCCCGCTGTTGATCGTCCCTGGCTGAATTCCCATGTCTGATTGACCCCCAATCGATGCATCGAATAGCCAGTTTATCGTATCCGTGATGTACTACCCATCACCAGCATCAAAACTGAACCATCCCAAATTTTCCGAAATTGTCATAAATTTTGCATCATCATCTCTGAGAGACTAATGCATAATCGTGTTACTCATTACCTCAACGGTTTACCATCATGGGACTCACTATTCTTCAAGTCGATGCATTTACCAATCGCCCATTTGCGGGCAATCCGGCTGCGGTCTGCGTGCTGCCTGAGCCTCAATCGGACGAGTGGATGCAGACTGTTGCAAGTGAAATGAATCTCTCTGAAACTGCATTTTTGCTCAAAGAAGAGGACGGATATCGACTGCGGTGGTTTACCCCATCTGTTGAGGTTGATTTGTGTGGGCATGCCACCCTTGCTAGTGCTCACGTCTTATGGTCGGAAGGGCATCTGCCTGCGAGTCAAGACGCTCGGTTTCATACCAAAAGTGGCCTGTTGCTCGCCCGCTCCTTGGGCGATTGGATTGAACTTGATTTTCCTGCTAATCCCTCTCGCGATGCCCCTATCGTTCCTCCTGCGTTGGCGAAAGCATTAAAGGGGACTATTAATGGGGTTTACCAAAATTCGTTAGGGTATCTCGTTGAAATTGCAGATGAAGAATCAGTCCGTAAAATGACTCCAGACTTTTCCATTCTTGGAACATTGTCTGTGCATGGAGTCATTGTCACCAGTCAGGGTAACCATTCAAAGTTTGATTTTGTGTCTCGATTTTTTGCTCCTGGAATTGGGATCAACGAAGATCCGGTGACTGGGGCAGCTCATTGTTGTTTGGGTCCTTTCTGGCGCGATCGCCTTGGCAAAGATGAATTCCTTGCCTACCAAGCATCTGCGCGTGGCGGAGTTGTCAAAGTTCGCTGTGCTGGCGAGCGGATTATGCTAGGCGGGCAGGCAGTGACCGTGATGAAAGGGGAGTTAATCTAGGAGTTAGGGTTAGACCTAAGCTATACCATGGGACTACAGCTTGAGACGATCATACCGTGGGGGCGATCGCTCGATGAATATTCGAGAATGTTTCATCTGACCTCCGATGATTTGCACTGCAAAATTTTAGACTGTGCTGGAGGTCCGGCAAGCTTTAATACTGAGATGACTCGACAGGGACATGCGGTGATTTCCTGCGATCCGATTTATCAGTTTTCAGTCAATGAAATTGAGCGCCGCATTCAAGACACATATCCAGTCATTCTGGAAGGCGTTCGTGAGAATGTTGACTCTTACGTGTGGGACTCCATTCATTCTCCAGAGCAGTTAGGAGAAATTCGGCTCAGTGCGATGCGCCAGTTTCTAGATGATTTTCCGACTGGGCGACAGCAGGGGCGCTATCAATGTGCTGAATTGCCTCGGCTACCCTTTGGCGATCGCCAGTTTGATTTAGCGCTATGCGGACATTTCTTGTTCAGCTATTCCAAACAGCTTTCGATTGCGTTTCATCTCGACGCCATTCGAGAACTATGCAGAGTAGCGGATGAAGTCAGAATTTTTCCCATTGTGGCGCTCTCAGGTGATCTGGCTCCTGCATTGTCTGTCGTGATAGAAACTCTAGCGCAAGAAGACTGTCAGTTAGATATTTTGACGGTTCCCTACGAATTTCAAAAAAATGGCAATCAGCTGTTGAAGATTACCCAGCGCCCGTAAACACTCCTGCAGTGGTGATAAGGTGCCTAGAAAATTTACCGTCCGCTGAGCTTGATTACGTCCTGAGGTCTTTTGCCAAGTTCAGCGAAGCGATCTCATACTCGATTGGGGTTAGTCGATGATCGCCCGACTATCTTCACTGTCCTGACGGGAGGTTTGAAGCCCAGCTTTGATCAGGAAATCAATTTCAGTCAGTGTGCTTAATGGCGACGATGACGCTGGCAGCCCCCCCCGTACAGCAGTCGCTGAACTTTGAATACCCGAAATTTGATGGCAGAGCAAGGTCAACAAACATGAACAGAGGAACAGCAAGCAGAAATCTAGATTTCGACCTGACGGCAAAAATAACGTAGATGGAAGACGGGATGATTGCGTTTGAAGGCGATCGCCCCGACGAGACATCTTTGCTGCCGGAATGATTGATGCGGTCGAAACCGACAATCGCAAGCGTTGAATCTTTGATGTCTGCGTTTGCTGACGGGGTTGATAGGAGGTTATTTCGCTCATGTCTGATATCACTTAGTACTTGAGGTCGACCTTGGGACAAAATTCGGGCACGTATCACATAGACTGCCCATTTCGCAATTTTGTGTCTCCTAGCATCACACAATAGGGTTTCAGCTCAGAATAACAAATTGGGCATCGAGATTGACTTAGACTAGACAAGTTCTTGAACTGGCTAATCAAGACCGAATCAGCAGCGCTACTTTTCCTACCATTGATCCTTCTTCTAAGCGGCGATGGGCTTCAGCGGCAGCAGCGAGGGGAAATGTTTGATTTAAGACAATGTTGAGATCGCCTTGATCGATGAGACGCGCACATTGCTGCAAGATTTTAGCCTGATCGCTCTGGGCATCAGCAAGACCTAGCAGCATCGGAGTCAGCATGAGCTCGTAGCTGATTCGTAAGTTGCGATTGCGTGCGGTTTTCCAGTCGGTATCGGAATCGGGACTATGCAACGTCACCACATCCCCATAAATTTTCGTTGCGGCAAAGGTTTGAGACAATACACCGCCACCAACCGTATCAAATCCCAAATCGACGCCTTCCCCATTTGTTCGATTCAACACATCTGACGCTACGTCTACTTGGGTGTAAAAAATAGGCTCGGCTCCAAACTGTTGAACAAATTCAGCTTTGTCAACCGAACTGACCGTCGTGTAAACGTTAGCCCCTGACAACCTAGCTAGTTGGATTGCAACATGTCCAACACCGCCTGCTCCGGCATGAATCAAAACCTGACGCCCCGCTTCTAAGTGGCCTCGGTCGTACAGCGCTTCCCACGCGGTAATTAAAACGAGAGGCGCGGCTGCGGCTGCGGCAAAACTCAGGGATTCCGGTTTGGATGCCACGAAGCGTTCATCCACTAGCGCAAATTCTGCATAATTTCCCGGACCTGCGCCCAAGCCACCGTTACAAAAGTATACATTGTCTCCCACATTAAATCTCTGAATATTCGCACCCACAGCTTCAACCACTCCAGCGCCATCGCACCCTAAAACGGCAGGCATTTGGTCTGGATAAAAGGTGCCTCGCTTGCGGAGTTTGGTATCGATAGGGTTGACTCCGGCTGCATAGAGTCTCACTAAAATTTGGCTGCTATGCTGAATCTTTGGTGTTGGAATTTCTGTTTGCTGTAAAACTTCTGGACCTCCAGCGCCAGTCATCAGAACTGCTTTCATGACTCGGCTCCCGACATATCACTCTTGGTTCCAGCATAGCGGAGACTGGCCTGCTTATTCTTTGCAGTCTCTTTGCAGTGCTTTCTTTGCAATGTTCCCTTAAGTCAGAGGCCACGTTAGCCCAAATCCTGGATGGATATTCCACACTCTGCTAGTTTAGATGCCATTAATTTGAGCATCCACGTGTCTTTGGCCGTGCCGCCTCTCCCTGATCCGAGTCCCCACGACTGGCATGATTCATCCGGAGATATTTTCCAAAACCATTTTGCAGGCAAATGTCCCACCGGAGCATCCGATCCAAAATTGAGGAAGTCATACGGCTTGAAGAACGCCAGCCCAGACTGCCACCATCCGACTCGCTTACCAAATTCAGTTGGGTCACCGTCTGGGATGCTTTCAAAAATTCTCCGCTGAACGCTAAATCCAAATCGCCCCTTGCTATGTTCGACCCATAATCGATCCAGCTCTCTTAAGTCGCCACACGGAAAATTCCCCAGCCCTGCTTTACTGAGCCATTGCTCGCCTCGTCCGACAATTTGCAACATCAGGATAAATGTCTTTTCATCGGCCTGTCGCCACAGGTTTCGCTCTAGTTGATTTTGTAGGTCAGAGTATAGTGTCGTAAATGCTGGGCTACTAATTCCAGCAAACTGAGTAGGCGGAGGGGATTGAGAATCTGGTTGCCGAGTTGATGGGAGGTCATCGGAGCCTGGAGGAGATGGCTCATCAGAAGCTGGAGAATGTGTCGAAGACTCAGAAATATCGTGATGTTGGTGGATAGCAGCATCCTGTCCTCGTTCAAAGGCGGCGATCGCTGTCCCTTCAATGGGCTGAACGTCATGCTCAGAGAGCTTCAAAAACTTGCGAAACTCAGCCAGGCGACTCTGAGCTGCTTCGCTGAGGGGATATTCACGCTCAACAGTCCGAGTCAATTCATTTGCGTACTGGTTTAGACGATCTTGATACTCAGCTTCTTGGGCTTTTACTTGATTAATCACCTCCTGCTGAATCGGTTTTACGTCTGAGTCGGCTAAGCCGAGCGATCGCTGAATATCGTTTAGGTAATTTTGAGCTGATTCACTCAAAGGCAATTCTTTCTTAACGGCCTTTTGATAATGTTCTCGATAAAGGTTGAGTTTCTTTTGATGAGATTCCACTTCGGCTTCTGCCTCCGAAAATATTCGCTGCTGAATAGCATCCACATCTGCATCATCGAGTCCTAAGGAGTGTTGAAATTTCTTAAGTCGTGATTGGGTCACATCACTGATGGGAAATTCTCGAATGACGGCTTGAAGCAATTCTTGCTCATAGCGCCTCAGATTGGCTGGATAGTTGATGGCGATCGCCTGGTTTTGTTGAGTCTTAGCCTGTTCAATCGATCTGACATCCTCATCCGATAGCCCGAGAGCGTGTTGAAATTTCTTGAGTTCTTGGCGAGCAGCATCGCCAATAGGCAATCCTGCTTCAGTGACACGAGAAAATTCAGCCTGGTACTGCTTGAGCGTACGCTCACGTTTGGCACGTTCAGCTTCAAGATGAGAGGTCAGTTCATCTTGAATCGGAACAACATCGTCATCACTCAAATCCAGCGTTTGTTGAAAATCTCTCAGCTTGTCGTGGTCTGCAGACGTAAGGGGATAGTGGTCTTGAATCGTCAGTTCAAATGCTCGTCGATAGCGCTGAAGATTTTCTAGTCGCTTCTGAGAATTGAGAGTCTGCTGCTTAGCTTCAAGTTGTTTCAGAATATCCTGATTGATCGTTTCAACATCTTCATTGCCTAATCCCAAAAATATCTGCAGATCATTCAGGCGATCGCTCATGTGTTCGGGTGGAAACTTTTCTTGAAGAGTGGGAATAAAGTCTCGATATTTCTGAATGGCTCGTTCCCGATCTCGATAGGGATGAAGAATTTGCTTCTCAATCAGGGCAGCATCTGATCGAGACACTCCAAATTGCAATCGATAGGTTTCTAGGATTGAGCGATCCACGGGAGAAAATTGCCCCAAATAGGCGTAACGCTCCGCAGCCCGACGATATTTAAGAGACGGGCTGACAGCTTGAGCCTTAACCAACATGGGATTTAAATGATTGTTCTGTCGTATTAATTGAGGATCAGCTTGGGGCGCCGTGATTTTAGTTTTGCGAGTTGCGTAGTGATGCAACTCCTGAACGGAGATCCATCCATTCGAGTCAGCCGACTGCGATGCTGCCCCAGTTTCCATCCCCTCGATGAAATAACGCGTGTAGGTTGATAAGTCAGCTTGCTTCTGTTCAGACGAATACGTTGCCGTGGTGGAGGTGGTAAGCAAGATGCGCCCGTCCCCTCCTAGTTGCCCCTCGAAATCAATCGTGCGATCGCCTCGCGCCAATGCCCTGCGTGTTTGGTCACAAAAGCAACAGTCCAAGATCACAACCTGCTGATCACAACGGCTACTATTCATCGCTTCTTGCAAAAAGCTCGCTGGAACAGACGTTGCTCGGAAAATACTTTTGTTGGTGGAGCGCGTTGAAAAGTAAATTCGACCTTGAGCATCGAGTAGGACATAGCCCGAAAAAAACAGCACGGCTAGATCGTCGTGATCTCGCTCCGAAAAAACTTTCTCAATACTGATTTGCATATCTGTGGGTTCAGGATCGAGAAGCGGATATTCTACTTCAAACCCTCCCCATTCTGGAGCCTGTAAGATACGCTGCATCGCTTTTACGTCACCCGATGCAGCGGACAGAGGTTTCAACCCCGGTCCGTGCTGGCTAACTCCAATGAGTAATGCAGCCCTTGTCATATGCTACGTCCTGAGCTGTGCATTGCATGTCTCATGATGAGATCATGCAAGCGATCCACACTATTAATCCGTTAGGTTGGGTACAAACTTTCCGGATTTAAACGATTCTTGATCGAATACTTAATATTAACCTGAGATCGGGATGACGCATTTTGCTAAGCAAACGGGTGTTCCGGCGAATAAAGCGTTATCGAGTATAAATTTTGTCAACTGGGCGGATACACTAACATCCAATAGTTAGATACACGCAGGAGGCGCTTAGAAATATAATGGTTAAAGAATGTAAATTTTTGTGAATATATTATGAGCTTGAATACTCTCCAAACCATTGAAACTCAGTTGGCAAGCACAAATTCGCGCGATCGCATGCTGGCGCTTGCTCAATTGCGGAATGTCCCTGCCGAGGATGCAGTGCCGCTCATTAAAAAAGTTCTTGACGATGACAATCTACAGATTCGCTCCATGGCGGTGTTTGCACTCGGAGTAAAGCCCACCGAAGATTGTTACCCCATCTTGGTCGACCTTCTAGAATCTGACGCAGACTATGGCATTCGAGCAGATGCAGCCGGAGCGTTAGGGTATCTGGAAGATCCTCGGGCATTTGAGCCACTTGCACGGGCGTTTTATGAGGATACGGATTGGTTGGTTCGCTTCAGTGCAGCCGTTTCATTGGGGAATTTAAAAGACATTCGCGCGCGTGATATTCTCGTTCAAGCACTCGATAGTAATGAGGTCGTGCTTCAGCAGGGCGCGATCGCCGCTTTAGGCGAGATTAAAGCAGTTGATGCCGTTGATAAATTGCTGACATTTGCTCAATCGGATGATTGGCTGATTCGTCAACGGCTAGCAGAAGCGCTAGGCAACTTGCCGACCCCAAAGAGCATCGCAGCTCTGAATTACCTCTCCAGAGACGGGCATCCCAATGTGGCAATGGCCGCCAGGATGTCATTAGAGCATGTATCTCAGAATGATGGCGAGGCATAAAACTTGCTGGTCTAAGCCGATTGGCTGAACTAAATCTCCGCATAAGTGCATACTAATATCCGCCAATGCTCCGATCCGATGAAAGTAGGCCATGCATCACTATAGAACCATGGGGCATTGAAGGTTAGTTAGTCATGAAAAACATCGGCATTTGGACATTGGTTGGGCTTGGAAGCTATACGCTTTGTCAATTTAGCGTTCTGATCGTATGCGTTGCACTTCTAGGCGGAACGGGTTGGACATGGTGGACCCTTCATCAGCATCTCGAACGCGGCATGGAGTAGCATTTTGAGATAAGGTTGCGAGTTAGCCTGTGGTGACACGACGCGAAGACTCTATAAAACAGACTCTATAAAACAGACTCTATAAAACTAAGAGAACCTGAATCAGCATCGAGTTGAACAGGCATTCCAACGGGTAGCGTGGCGTTAGGTCCGTCATGACCGAATGGTAGATCTGAGACAATCGGAATATTGAGATCGCTCAAGCGATCGCGCAATACGTCTTCTACAGTAAAACTTGGCACATTAGCGGGCGGGCTACATCGGCTAAAGCGCCCGAGTGCGACTCCGGCAACGCTCATCAATGCGCCGCTCATTCTCCACTGAGTCAGCATTCGATCGATGCGATAGGGGGCTTCAGAGACATCTTCAAACGCTAGGATGGCACCGTTCAGATCCGGTTGGTGAGTCGTTCCTAATAGATGAGTTGCCACGGTAAGATTAGCGGGCAGCAAACGACCAATCGCCGTTCCGCCCCCCCATCCGGTTCCGCGTAATGGGAGGAGAGGTTGGTGCGTGACCCAATCAAACAGTCGTTGAATGGACCAATTCGGTTCGTCAGCCAGGGTCGTAAGCAGTGGCCCATGAACGCCTGAGACACCCTGCAAGCTTAGGCTCCATAACAAACTGGTGATGTCTGAGAAGCCAATTAGCCATTTGGGAGCTGAGGACATCCAATCCCAACTTTCTAAAAGCCTTGCGCCACCGTATCCGCCTCTAACACAGAGAATACCTCGACAGTCTGGATCGAGCAGAGCAGCTTTGAGCTGAAACCGACGATGTTCATCCGTACCTGCTAGGTATCCCCACTGCGAATCGTAGCCGGGATGAATCGAAACTCGATATTCGTGCGATCGCCATATTTCGACCCCTTTCTGAAATTTCTCAACGTCTCGCAGCGTCCCGCTAGGCGAAACGACTCGCAGTAAATCTCCGGGTTTAAGCGGTGGCGGGGGATGACACAAGGTAAGCGACATGCGAACTAAGCACTAAACAACATCTAAGACGAAGCGTTTAACCCTATCCTGGTCAGAACGGATGCAGGTGTCATAAATTTATATGCTTGCATGTTTGTGTATCATGCATGATCGCTGTTTTTTTCTGAGTGCAGATACAATCATCATGATTGAATCGTAGAAAAATTAGGAAGACTCTGGATAATTCATCGAAACATTTCCTACAAAATGCAGTCCTTTTTTATCAAGGAAAATCATCTCTATGCAAGGACGAGTCGATATTAATTCATTCAACCATGCTGCTTAATTCCTCAATAGTTATAGATGAGTTTAAGTATCTAATTTCTGAGAGAGTCGGCTAGAATTCTTTAAATTTGGTTCTATGGAGTCCTTGTGCATCGATGATCCCCTGAATTTGATATGATGCATCACGGCAGATTAATTAAGGTTAAATGCGTCGCCGTATTCCCAAAGACTGTACAGTTTTAATTGCTCCGCCAGGTCAATCGCCAGTTACATTTGCGATCCGACCTGTGCCTTTTTTTGCCGTATTAGCAGTTATGTTCGCTGCACCTATTATTTGGATTGGTTCGACCATTCATTCACTCCATCAAAAAAATCATGCGTTGACCCAAGAAAATCAAGAATTAAGCGAAACGGCTGGTGAGGTCATCTATGAATTAGAAGTTCTAGATTCACAGATTCAGGCACTGCGCGAGCGAGCTGGAATGCCTGAAAACACTATTCGCAGGTCAGAAGAGCGGATTCAAGATTCTAGAGGGGGCGTAAGCGTTCAGTTTAAGACTGAAACGCTCTTTGAGATGGCAAAGGACAGGCTCCCAAAATTATCGTCACATCTTCATCAGCAGGTTAAACCTGCACTCGATGAAACCCTGGAAGAGGAAGCCGCTCGCATTGCGGCTCGTCCTAAAGGGTTTCCGGTTCAGTCATCGTTGCGAATTTCGTCGGAGTTTGGCTTACGAGCAAATCCCTTTGGACGAGGATATGAATTTCATAATGGAATAGATTTTCCAGGCCCGATTGGAACCCCTATTTATGCCACCGCGCCAGGTGTCGTTCAAAAAGCAGAATGGTCTAGAGGATACGGTTATCATGTAGTCGTTGAGCATGGTTATGGCTACCGCACTCTCTATGCACACATGTCTGAAGTCAATATCAGTCGGGGTGACTCAATTAGCAAGGGGCACGTCGTTGGTTATTTAGGAAATACGGGACGCTCGACAGGTCCTCATCTTCACTATTCGGTCTATCACAATAACAAGACCGTAGATCCGAGAAGCTACTTAGATTAACTTCGTGCATCGCTAAATTCTTGGAAATCACCTTGAGGAGCTATTAATGTTTAGGCGGAAGCGACCCAATTCATTGACTTATCTAGGGGCGACGAGCGAATTTCAAGGCACCTTACACGTTGAAGGCGGGTTGCGCGTTGATGGGGTTATTCACGGAACGGTCGAGGTCATTGGAGATATGGAAATTTCTCAGACCGGTTTGGTCGAGGGTCCCGAGTTGAGAGCGCACAATCTGATTGTGCATGGCGTGGTTAAAGCCAGGGTTTTAGTTGAAGGGCGGCTGAGCCTGAGTAGAACTGCTCGATTGGAAGGTGACGTGACGGCAAATTCTCTAGATATTGAGCCAGGAGCCTTCTATTTAGGGCATATCTCTACCGCTGATGTTAAGGCACTACCTATATCAGGACAGTATCCAGAACTCTTAGGGCGTGATGATGATTGACGTTGCTCAGCACAGGACTCGCGATTCTTGAGATAATCGCTCTTGAGCCATTTTCTTTTAAGTCATGGGAAATACCTTCGGTCACTTATTTAGAATTACTACCTTTGGAGAATCTCACGGGGGCGGAGTGGGTGTGATCATCGATGGATGCCCACCTAAGATTGAGATTTCTCATCACGACATTCAACTTGATCTCGATCGCCGCCGTCCAGGACAAAGTAAAATTACGACTCCTCGTAAAGAATCTGACACCTGTGAGATTTTATCGGGAGTATTTGAGGGAAAAACGCTGGGGACTTCGATCGCCATTATGGTGCGAAACAAGGATGCTCGCCCTCAAGATTATGAAGAAATGGCGCAGAAATATCGTCCGTCCCATGCTGATGCCACCTATGATGCCAAATACGGCATCCGCAATTGGCAAGGTGGAGGGCGATCGTCAGCCCGGGAAACCATTGGGCGAGTTGCGGCAGGGGCGATCGCCAAAAAAATTCTCAAACAGGTCGCTCATGTTGATATCATCGGCTATGTGAAGCGCATCAGAGATCTCGAAGGCATAATCGACCCCGACACCGTTACGACTGATCAGGTCGAACACAATATTGTGCGATGCCCCGATGCTGACTGTGCAGAGCGCATGATTGAGCTCATCGAGCAAGTTGGGCGGGATGGAAATTCGATTGGGGGGGTGGTCGAGTGCGTCGCACGTAATGTCCCCAAGGGATTGGGAAGTCCAGTGTTTGATAAATTGGAAGCTGATCTGGCCAAGGGAGTGATGTCATTGCCTGCCAGCAAAGGATTCGAGATTGGGTCCGGCTTTGCTGGAACCTTGCTCACAGGCATTGAACACAACGATGAATTTTACACCGACGACACCGGGCAGATTCGCACTGCAACCAATCGATCAGGCGGCGTGCAGGGTGGCATTTCGAATGGAGAAAACATTGTCATTCGAGCGGCATTTAAGCCCACTGCTACCATTCGCAAAGAGCAGCGAACTGTGACCACAGAGGGCGATTCGACTATTCTCGCTGCAAAAGGACGCCATGACCCATGTGTGCTGCCTCGTGCAGTCCCGATGGTGGAAGCGATGATGGCGTTAGTGTTGTGCGATCATGTGTTACGCCATCACGGTCAATGTGAACTGTAGAGATGCAGTACGCTTGTACATCAGTCCGTCTGATCGGTGGTTCTGTTCGGCTACCATAAAAGCAACAAGCAAAAGAACTAGATAAGGAGTAGCTGTTATGGCACTAACCCCCTCCAATATGCTGGAACTCGATACTCCCGTCATTGATTTTAGTCTGCCTGATGTTGTGTCCGGACAGATGATTTCGCCTGCAACCTTTGCAGATAAAAACGCGTTGCTGCTGATGTTTATTTGCCAACATTGCCCATTTGTGAAGCACGTCAAAAGCGAACTAGCGCGATTGGGAAATGATTACATGACAAAAGGTGTCGGCATCATCGCAATTAGCGCAAATGATGTCGAGAAGTATCCGGATGATGCTCCAGACAAGCTTAAAGACATGGCAGAAACGCTCAATTTTCCATTTCCTGTCTGCTACGACGAGACTCAAGACGTTGCCAAAGCGTATCGTGCTGCCTGTACGCCAGATTTTTTTGTCTTTGATTCAAATCGGCGCTTAGCGTATCGGGGGCAGCTTGATGATAGCCGTCCAGGAAACGATAAGCCTGTCAATGGGCATGATTTGAGGGCTGCCCTAGATGCTGTGTTAGCTGAACAACCTGTGAGTGCAGAACAAAAGCCGAGCATTGGTTGCAGTATTAAATGGAAACCCGGAAATGAGCCTGATTACTTTAAGGCTTAGAGAATATTTGAAAAGCGTCTAAGTAGGTGGGACTGATTAAATATGAGACCTGTGTAGCGATTGTCTTGAAAGTCAAGGGGAATGAAGAAATCGTTGTTTTGTGATCGCGAATCATGGCATTGAAGATAACCCGCAATTTTCGCATACAGGCAACTAGAGCGACCTTGTTGAGCTTTCCATTTGCCAGCAACCGCTCATAAAATTTCTGGATCACGGGATTGTGGCGGATGGTGACTAAGGGGGCCATGTACAAGCCACCGCGCCCCGACATGCGTCCCCCTGAAATCATGCGCTTGCTTTTGTGTTTGCCACTATCGTGGTTGATAGGAGCTCCCCCAACCAGCCGAGCGATCTGCTTTTCAGAGAGGGGCCCGAGTTCTGGCAACTCCGCTAGACAACGGGCAGCCGTAACGTTGCCAATCCCTGTGACCGATTGTAAAATCTCATCGTTGCGTTGCCCGTCGCGTTGGTGTTGCGCCAACGATTGAATTTGCGCATTGAGCGTTTCAATCCGCTTTTGCCTCTCCTCGAGATGGGCGTTGATGTCATTTTGTACCGCTTGGGAGGCATGAGGGAGACGGGTTTTCTCTGCCACTTGCATCTCTACCACCTGCTGCTGTCGCTGGACCAGATCGCTCAATTGTTGAGCCTCAGGCGTCACCATGGCCTGAACTCTCAGTTCCACCCTCTGAGTAAACTGGGCTAAAACCTGGGCATCCCATTTGTCGGTTTTGGCGTTGCCGATGGCGATCGCACATCCTGTGACTCGGCGCGGGTTGGCCATCGCCCCTGCAAGGTTGACGAGTTGTAAGCTGGAGACGAGTAGTCGCTCCAAGCCTCCGGTCGATTCAACCACGACCAAAAGAGACGGTCGCAGGAGTAATTGTTCAATGAGAGCTTGTATGCCAGCTTCGCTATTGGGCTGCTGTAAGGTTAGACCTTGGGACAGAACGTAGATATCGAGCAGAGCCTGACTCACCTCAATGCCAATCCATGGGGTTTCTGATGTCATCGTTTATGCTGAAATTGAGGTATTTGGTCCCGTTGACAACTCGTCCTTGCGAATGCGAAGTGAATCCTCCAGCGCACGTTCGCGTAGCGTCTCCGAAGGGTAACCCAACACCCCCATGGGTTTCGCGATCGCTCCAGCGAAGCCATGCCCGAAGGGCTTTACCCAGTCATGGAACTCCCTTGCACTCGGGCAACCACTGAATAGGTGCGCTTATGCACGTCGATGCCCACGAAAACGACTTCGCCGACGTATGATCTTGGGTGTGCGGTGAATTTCATGCAATTCCTTCTGGCTTGATGGTTGGTTTGTTTCAAGCTTATGGTTGACTTGCCTCACCGCACTTTCTTTTTCACCATAGCGACATCCTACTACTGCTCTCATATCCACACTGCTAAAATCGTGGAAATCAAGAGTATGGCGATCGCGCTAGGGCTAACATACTGACTATAAAAGACATACTCAACCCAGATACTATAGCCTTACGCTCTCACGTTAGGACGCTGAACAGTGTAGACCCCGCGCGTGCGTCGTGCGGGGTCTACACACAAACCTAAGCCCGTAGGGCTATAGATGGTGTGTCCGATTCCCTCATTATCAAAAGTTTTGGACTTTTTACGATTCCTCAAGGCTACACAAGCAGAAGAGGCTGCCGACTTGTTAGAGGCCAGAAAAGCCCTTGCCTCTGTTGCATCTGAGGGAACTGTCAGTTGGGAAGACCTGAAACCTGAAACGGGTCTATGACCTATCCAATATAGTTCGTTAATAGAGTTCGTTAAGCAGGCGGCAAAGCAATTTAAGACATTACCGACCAAGGAGCACCAACGACTAATACCAATTCTCGATTTTAGATTTGCGATTTTGGATTGACGGCCACCCGCCTTGCAAGGGTTCTAGCCTGTTCATTTGTAGCCTTACTTCGAAGAATTGGTATAACGCCTAAAATTGATGCTCTCGCCGTTGGCCGTGCCCAGGGTGAGAAGTTCTTGCTGAAAGCGGGCGATCGCATTCAAGCATCAATCCTTGACCATCCTCAACTCCGCTTCACGCTCGTGAATCTCGATTTTGAATTGTGATTATTGTTTGCCGTCAAAAAGGATTAGTAGATTTTTAGCAGATCGACATTTCAATATCACTGATGGTGCTGGTTATCCTTGTCTTAGATAGACTATTCTCACGCTGATAGATGGAGAAACCACTAATGATTAGACGGTCTATTCCTAAACGAGATAGCTATTTATGTAATCAGTTAATATATTTAGCTAAATCCTGACATATGCTGCCGTGGCATGTAGAACTGTAAAAAGTAAGATCAATGTTCTGAGGTCGACGAGAGAATCTTAAACTACATGAAATCCAAGGCTGAATCTTACATACACGAGTTGGAGACGATGTATGACAGGGAAGGGACTGCCTTAGGAAAATCCCCAATCAGCTATTAACTTAACAATGTCACTCCATTATTAAGCGTAATTCTTGTCAAAATGCATTCAAAGTCGCTCTAAATCTACTAATATTAAAGAGCGATCGCTTCATGAAATATTTGCTACTATGTTGCGATACAAGCTAAAAATGTTCAGCTTGATTGAAAATCACCGCCTGCGTGATACATGACTCTATAAATCATTGCAGAATCATTGCAGAGTATTTTCGCTCTCACAGGGCAATGGTTTACGGTTTCTTCGAATTAAACTCTGTATCTTTTCATAGTTGAGGTAGTTTTATGCCAAAATCGTCTGTTCAATTTCCATCCGAGCCCATGGAAACTAAACTTTTAGAGGTGGATACTGAGCTTGCTTCTCAAGAAGTCCAGCTAGCGGCTCAACTTGAAGCTATTCAAGAAAAGCGGAAAAGCCTGCAAACCGTGATTCACATGTTTTCATCATCCGATGAGCCCGTTTCATCCGGAACACCGCTTGATGAGGCAGTGTCATCTGCGGTGAACGGATTTGTTTCTGAATCTCCTGAACCGTCTGCCCCTAAAGAAAAGGAGTCTGCAGCCACCCATAAATCACCGAAAAGTCAAAGCCCTGCACCTCGGAGTAAAGCACCCAAAGCTTCTAAATCGGCTGCCAAGCCGTCGACAAAGGGCGCAACAACGTCTCAAAAATCGAGTGCTAAGAACAAGAAATCGAGCGACTGGCAACCTTATGTTCGCAAAGAATATCGCGATCGCTCATTGCCACAAGCGGTCTTAGCAGTGCTTGAAGACCATCCTAAGGAAGTGGTAGAAGTGCCCAGCATCATTGATGCCATTTTTGTGGATAATATTCCCAAGCCTGCTCGCACTAGTGCGCGCGATCGCCTATCTAACGTGTTATCAGTAGGCTTAAGAAATAAAAAGTGGTATCGCGGAAAGACTGGGCTATATAGCGTATCGAAAGAAGTGGCAGATGCAAGCCGCATCTCATAGATCGGTCGATTGACTCATAACGGGTTTACGAATAGCGGATACCTGCTTTGGACTAGTCCATAGCAGGAGTTTGCTATGTTAATCTTGCCATCCCCTCACCTACGTTCCTCCATGCTTCTCTATTCTTTGTCTTAACAAATTGGTTGCGGCATCTAGAGCTAGAGAAGATATCCTAGAACTACAGGACGCAAATTTGTAGCTTAAGATACAGGTAGACAACTATGTCCAAGGAAAAGGTCTTTCAATTCTTCACCAAAGCAGCCGAGGATGAGCAGCTAAAACGCGAGCTTCAATCCGTCACCAGTAAAGATGAACTAGTTGGCCTGGGGCAAAAAGAGGGATTCCAGTTTTCTCCTGACCATGTTGAAGACGCCATTGACGAGTTAAAGCAACAGCCAGGCTTCTTTAGAACTCTAGCTGAAGCTGTGCTCGAAATTTTCAGCCCAGAACACGACAATTATCCGGCAACAGGTACTCAACCATTCAGCGGCGAACCAAATCGGAATCGATGACTTGCACACTACGAATGATCTACCAGTACGATGCCTCCCGATTCATTTCAACGATTACTGAGACGTTTCATTTCAACTGGAATATGGGGATGGGGAGCGTGGGCATTGCTCATGCTCAGCATCGGGTGTCGTACGTCGCCTGACTCATCATCAATTGCTAATAGCCCATCCCCAGATCAACCAGTGCCCCAGGCCACTCAATCATCTCCATCCTCTGAATCATCTCCATCCTCTGAATCAATTCCATCGCCTGAAAGCGCGGCTCCGCAGATCGCTCAAAGCCCATCCCCCCGTCCCGATGCCCCATCTACTTCATCAGAGCAACCATTGCCAGAACAGATACTCGGGCAGTGGCAGCCTCTATCGGAGAGCCTATTTGCGTTTGGGGAAATGACGGTGACTCCTAACGAAATCAGATGGAGCGATATAGGAGCAACAAACTACGCCGTTATATCTCAAACCGACAATGAATATCTGTTAAGTCTTAATCAGCCCCTTGTCTTTGGCGGCACGCCCTATTCCATTGTGGGTCTTATGCTTGACTCGCTGAATCAAGGCGAAGGAAACCCAGATATAGAAGTTGCCTTCTACGAAGATGAAAATGCAATGCAGCAAGGCAGCTATTCAATATGGGGGGTTTATTTTGCTGACTAGATGTTGCTGACTAGAAAAGAAAACCCGATACAAATATCGTCGTTGCTGAAGATGAGAAGTCATTGTGGCAATTGTTGGGCGTTATGGGGGTGTTTATTGGTTGGATTTCTCTAGAAGCTCTGGGTGTTCCCAATATCCTGATGCTGTCTCGCTCAGGATCGTTAATACTGTTTGCTGCGTAATCATTTTCCCTCTACATTGACGATACATCCATGAGATTTATGAAATTTTTTAGCCAGTCTGTATTCTTATTCTGTAGTGCGATCGCCCTAGTGATATCTCCTCTAGCACTGGCAGAGTCACCTCCATACATCGACTTAGATCACGATACAGAAGCCTTTCAAAATCGAGACGTGAGCGAGAGTGCGATTCGAGTGTCCGTCAGCTATCAACCGCCTAACGAAAGCGACGACCTAGAGAATCTGCATTATGAAATTTATTATGACGATACTGTGCAACTAGAAGCCTCTCAATCCACCTTTTATCGAGGCGGCGTGAGCCTTCGAGACTTAGACCAGAATGGAATGCCAGAAGTGATTGTTGAAACCTACACGGGAGGAGTCCACTGCTGCACCTCATTTATCGTGTATACCTGGCAGGATGGTCAGTTTGAAGAAACCCACCTCGACCTGTTAGACGGAGGGGGTGGAACGTTCCAGGATCTCGATGAAGACGGGTTACAAGAATTTTCGACCTATGACAATGCGTTTCTCTATGCCTTTAGTTCCTATGCAGGGTCGTATCCTCCGTCAGTGATTTTGACGTTTCAAGATGGGGAATTTCGCGATACGACCCACACCTACGAACAAATCGTGCGATCGCGCGCTTGGAGTATGTTTCAAACCTTGGAATCTGCCGAGGCAGAAGGGTACGAAGTGAATGGGATTTTAGCGGGGTACGTGGCTCAGAAAATTTTGTTAGATGAATATGAAAGTGGCTGGGAGCTCATGCTGGCTCGATACGATCGCACGTCTGACTGGGGGCTTGAGATTTTGGATGACCAGGGCAATGTAATCGGACGCCATCCTGACTTTCCAACTGCGCTACGGGCATTTTTAACAGATCTGGGGTATCTGACTGAACAAGGCGACGCAAACCCGACGGTCAACCGCATGGAGTAGAACTCTTTACGCATTATGTATTCCGCACGCGCTGTCGTGCCTGAATGTCGTCGAGCTTGGCGTCTGGGATGGCTTGAATGAGCGTGCGCGTGTACTCCTGCTGAGGATGGTTGTAGACCTCGTCTGCAGGCCCGATTTCTTCGAGTCGTCCTTGATTCATCACCATGATGCGATCGCTTGCGAATTTCACGACGCTTAAATCATGGGAAATAAAGATGTAGGTCAGCCCAAACTCCTTCTGCAAGTCTTTGAGCAAATTTAGGACTTGTGCCTGTACTGAGACATCCAATGCGGAGACTGACTCATCACAAATAATAAAGCGAGGCTCGCAGGCAAGGGCGCGGGCGATGCAAATGCGCTGACGCTGCCCCCCTGAAAATTCGTGGGGCAGCCGAGATAACGCATCTGCTCCTAAACCAACTCGTTCTAGCAAATCAACAGCTTTGGCGCGGCGATCGGTGTTTGAGCCTCCTAGTTGATGGATAATCATCGGCTCTATTAGGGCAGCCCCAATCGTTTGCCGCCCGTCTAGCGACCCATAGGGATTTTGGAAGATGATTTGCATAAAGCGGCGCAAGGAGCGCAGGGGGCGATCGCCCAGTTGCAAGATTGAGTGACCATCAAAAACAATTTCGCCGGTTGTGGGCTCAATAAGTCGCAGCAAGCACCGGCTCAGGGTCGATTTACCGCATCCCGATTCACCTACAAGCCCCAATGTTTCACCTGGATAGACATCAAAGCTGACGTCATCCACGGCTTTGAGAGATAGTTTTGGGGCAAACCATCCCGTGCGGACCGGAAATTCTTTGGTAAGGTGACGAACCGACAACAACGGCGACTGCTGCTGGAGCGACTCGTAGCGATCGCGCACCGTTTGCTCAGTCACTTCTACCAACAGCGCATCTTTCTCATCAGGCGTATGAAGCTTTGAAATAATTTCAAGGTTTCCATCAGCATCTGAGGTGACGGTCATGAAATCAGATACGGTGGGCAAGCGCTGAAGCCGCTGATTGGGGCGGGGGCGACAGTTTAACAACCCTTGAGTGTAGGGGTGCTGAGGATGGGCAAACAGGTCGTAGACTTGAGCAGTTTCAACGGCGCTGCCGCGATACATCACCATGACGCGATCGGCGATTTCGGCAATCACGCCCATGTCGTGGGTGATGAAAATAACGGACATGCCCCGGCGATCGCGCAGTTCTCGCAGTAGGTCTAGGATTGTCGCTTGGATGGTGACATCCAGAGCAGTCGTCGGTTCATCTGCGATGAGAATAGACGGATTTCCAGCGAGAGCGATGGCGATCATGACGCGCTGCTGCTGCCCGCCCGAAAGCTGATGGGGATAGCGATCCATCATAGAAGACGGGTTGGGTAGCTGCACTTCATCAAAGAGGGCGATCGCCGTTCGGGAGGCTTCTTTGCGATCGACATCTTGGTGCAGCAAAATTGCCTCTACTACCTGATGCCCACAGGTCAACACAGGATTGAGCGATGTTAGCGGCTCTTGAAAAATCATCGCCAGTTTGCCGCCGCGATATTTTCGCTTTTGCTCGGATGGAAGCGTCAGCAGATTCAGCCAACTATTGCCCGGACGCTCAGCATCCCGGAACAAGATGTCTCCCGTAATGCGAGCCGTGTGAGGAAGCAACCCCATCGCTGCCAAAGAGGTCACTGATTTACCCGATCCCGACTCTCCAACAATGCCCAGCGTTTCCCCTGGATACAAAGAGCATGAAACATGCTGAACAGCGTTCACTACCCCCATGCGGGCGGGAAATTCAACCGATAGATCTCGAATCTCAAGAATAGATTGGCTCACAAACGTTATAGATTGGCGAAAACATCTCATTTATCAGGATAGCGATGAGCTGCAAATCTGAGATGTACTCAGTGAGCAAAGTTAACGATTTACGCTAATCGGCGAGAGAATCAAGAGGTTGCAACAAAAATTCTGCGTCGATTTCGGGCAGTGACGGATTCATGGTGTATTTGTTCTCGAATTCGACAGAATTCTGTAATCTAGCCAATGACAACCCTTATTAACATCATCGCGTGGCAAAGGTTTATCTCGAACATATTACCCGCTCATTTGGGACAACAGTCGCCGTTGATGACATTACGTTTGGCGTCCCCGATGGAGAATTTTGGGTCTTGGTGGGGCCGTCGGGCTGCGGTAAGTCTACGATTCTTCGCACCATTGCAGGTCTAGATCGGGCAACCTCTGGCAATCTCTATATTGGCGATCGCCTCGTGAATAACATCCCTGCACGCCAGCGTGATGTATCGATGGTGTTTCAAAATTATGCGCTTTACCCTCACATGACCGTGGCTCAAAATCTTGCCTTCGGCTTGCGAATGCGCCAGGCCGATCGCAAAACCATTGACGATCGCATTACGCTAGTTTCTAAATCGCTCAATATCGACCAGTTGCTCCAGCGAAAACCTGCCCAACTATCCGGTGGACAGCAGCAGCGAGTGGCTTTGGGACGAGCGATCGCCCGCCAGCCCCAGGTGTTTTTATTAGATGAGCCACTGTCCAATTTAGATGCCCAACTGCGAGAAGAAACCCGCGCTGAACTCAAGCAGCTTCACCAAACAGTGGGAATTACAACTATCTATGTGACCCACGACCAGATTGAAGCGATGACCCTTGCCGATCAGATTGTCGTGATTGATCGAGGACGCATCCAGCAGATTGGCACGCCGCAGGAGGTCTATGCCCACCCTGTCAATCAAATGGTGGCGACGTTTTTGGGAAGCCCACCTATGAATCTTTTGTCAGGCGTGTATCGCGACACCATGTTTTACAAAATGTTGGTACTTGAAGGACAATCGATTCCGTGCCCAGATAGGTTTTGGGAGTGCTTAAAGCCCTACACCGATCGCCCGATTCATGTCGGGATTCGTCCCGAACATCTCCAACTCGCGGCTCAGGGTAGAACCGGGCAGCTCATGGTAGACGTCATCTTGGTAGAACCGCTTGGCAGAGAGATTTTGATCCGCGGGAAGGTAACAGGTGAAATAAATCAAGCCCCGTCCGTTGTGAATGTGCAACTGCCGCCGGATACGTCAGTACGGGTGGGCGATCGCCTCCATCTAGCCATCGATCTCGATCGGGCCGTTGTGTTTGATCCACAAACGGGCGATCGCATTGTTTAGTCAAGATTTAGTCAAGATTTTAGTCAGGACTTAGCACGATATTAAGCGTTGCCCATGATGCTTCGTCTAAAGCCCGTCGCATCGCTGTTTCGCTAGATTGAGTCTCATAAAGAACTCGCCCTTCAACCTTGAGGCTAACCGAGTCATCCTGAAATACCCAAGGAGCAACTGTGATGATCTCAGAGTCTGAACTAGAGTTAGATCGGATTGACGTTAGCGTCAAAGTTTGATCGCCATCTGCCATCGGCACACCCGGCACCTGTTTAGAGCCCTCAAACCCTATGCAAACGAGAATAGAAAGCCAGTCCCACGTGGCAATCAACTGACGGTTGCGCTCGATCGCCGACCGAGAGACCGATGATTCGTAGTAGAAGTCTGTTTTGAGCAAGCCTACTAGCTCGTGCTGATAGGCTTTCTCGTCCTGCAAAAATTTCTCAACCAGATGGCGATCGCGCGACTGCTGCCAGCTCGTAAACCGTTCATAGAGCCCTGTTCCATGCAGGGATACCAAAAGCGACACGTATCGGCCAAACGGTAGAGAAAGCCGTTTAGCGTCTGCCCAAATCCCCATGTGAGTAGGAATGGGAAGCTCGGTGAAGTGGTAGGGATACCCCGTTTCGGAATTGAGTTGGGGAGTTGCTTCCCACGACAGCCATCCAATATCATGCTGCTCGGCTGCAAGGCACACATCTTCCCGCGGAGAAAACCTGCCAACCTGATCGTTGCCCCACGTCCGCGCTAGTTGTCCAGATACCCAGGCATGGGCAGGCTGAGTGATACAGATTCGTCCTCCGGGGATGGTGCGGAGTAGCATAATGAGACGACTCCCAAGCGTAAACCAGTGGCGTGTATTAACCAAAATTAGTGCTAGATTCAGCGCGTTGCCATCTAGCAGCATTCCTTGAATCTAGCACCTTAGCTTTCAGTTAACATCGAGTATTAACAGTTATCCATGTTCTCGATGCATATTATACCTACGGGCTTGGATTTGTGCGTAGAACCCTCGCGGTGCAAGGGTTCTACGCATGTTCAGAGTCCTTACGCAAGAGCGTTAGGCTATTCTGGGTTTAAAGGGCGATCGCCTTACACAGGAGTTTGGCTAACGTCTAAGCCCAAATCTGCAACCGCATTGCGGATGAAGTTGATTTGCTGCTCAAAATCTAAAGTCTTGAACTGATTTAGAAATCCATTCGCTTCTGACGGAACTTGATAGTCGGAAGGCACATCAACAATGGTGCCATTCTCGATGCCCTGTGCAAGCAATAACCAAACTTCAAGCTTTGCAGGTGGGCTCAACACACCATATTCCCGGCTGATTTCAGTATTTGCCTTGCTGACAATATCTCGCTGAGCTTGCAGTTGGTCTTGCTTCGACAGCGTCTTAATGCGGTTGAATACTACTGATGCAATGCCCTCGACATCGTTGGTGGGGGAAGGCGTCAGACTGCTTTTGATGTCTACATAGGCATACCAAAGCAGCGCTAACTGAGTGTCAACATCAAAGCCTTGAAATGATTCTAGTGGCTGCTTCACAGCCTCGTCGGTTACGTAAGTCATAGAGAACCTCCTAATTCGTTCTCATCGTCAAAAAGACGGTGTATCATGTCTTCTTTATAAAAGTTAACAATATGCTGACCCCAAACCACCCGACGAAAGAGAGAGATGCCTCTCTCTCATGATGAGTAGATCTGCTTATCGATTAAATCGTCGTCAGGCTGTCATATCGGAGTCATAACAGCGTCATTTCGGTTCTTTATCTTAAATGTAATGAGGTAATGGCCGTGCGTTCACTGTGAGAAAAATGTTTTGCATTTGGCCAAACCGCAGTGCGGGCACGAATGTCATAATGTGCCAAATTTTGCCAAATACGAATTGCCAAATGCGAATCAAGGGAGCCGAGTGAAGTTGACACAGCACAGTCTAAATCGTTGGAAAAAACCGTTAACCTATCTTTCTTTTGCTCTGGTTGGGGCTGGAATTGCAACGACAGGTAACTATTTAATCGAGGGGGCTAATTCTCAGGTCGATTCGGCCAGTGCTGACGTTGCTCAAGAGCCATCGTCTACAGCACAGGCAGCACTGCCGAGCACGGCCCCGATCCCCAATTCTGACTTCATCAGCAAGGTTGTTGATCAGGCAGGTCCAGCCGTTGTCAGAATTGACGCATCGCGAACAGTCGCTGTACAAACACCAGAGCTTGATCCATTTCTCCGCCGATTTTTTGGATCACAGATTCCTAATGCACCGTCAGAACGCATTCAGCGGGGTGTGGGGTCAGGGTTTGTGATGGATCGCGACGGACATATCATCACGAATGCCCATGTGGTAGACGGGGCAGACACGGTTGACGTAACCCTCAAAGATGGGCGGTCATTCGCAGGAACGGTTTTAGGGACTGATCCCATCACCGACATTGCAGTTGTTCAAATTGAGGCCGATGATCTGCCGACGGTGACTCTCAGCGACTCGAATCAGATTCGTCCAGGGCAGTGGGCGATCGCCATTGGCAACCCCCTGGGTTTAGATAATACCGTCACTGCTGGAATCATCAGCGCAACCGGACGCACAAGTGGCGAGGTGGGTGTACCCGACAAACGAGTGGACTTCATCCAAACTGATACGGCCATTAATCCAGGCAATTCGGGAGGCCCTCTGCTGAACGAGCGAGGGGAGGTGATTGGGGTCAATACTGCCATTATTCAAGGCGCTCAGGGTATTGGATTTGCCATTCCAATCAATACGGTTCAAGACATTGCCGATCAGCTGATTGCCACCGGGACGGTAGATCATCCCTATCTAGGCATTCAAATGGCAACGCTTACTCCAGAGCTTATCCAGCAGATTAACAACAATCCCAACACTGGTTTAAATATCAGCGAAGACACCGGAGTGCTAATCGTTGGCGTTGCTCCCAATTCACCCGCCGCAAAAGCGGGCTTGAGAAACGGTGATGTGATCCAAACTATTAACGACCAGGATGTATCGACGTCTGAAGAAGTCCAGGCACTGGTATCAGACAGCCCGATTGGAAACGACTTGAACCTCGAACTCAAGCGGAATGGTCAAGTCCAAACGGTTGTCGCTCAACCCGAACCATTTCCCAATCAGGGCTAGTACAAGACAGCAGAAGTTTCATAACCCTAGTGTGAGCGTCTCGCTCACGTCGCGGGCATCTTGCCCGCACTATTAAATGGTTGGCTTATTTCTGCCAGACAGCGTTAGTAGGTTGGGTAGAACGAAGTGAAACCCAACACCAGCAATAGTTGCGTTGGGTTACGCTAGCGCTAATCCAACCTACTAGCTAATACCAATTCTTCAAAGTAAGGCTACAAATAAACAGGCTAGAACCCTTGCAAGGCGGGTGACCGTCAATCCAAAATCGCAAATCCAAAATCGAGAATGGGTATTAGAGCCTGTGCCCGCCAATCCAAAATCGCAAATCCAAAATCGAGAATAGGTATTAGACAGCCAGGTGTAAAATCGCACCTGGTTTTTGTCTTGAATTAACATCAACATTCAGTATTTCTGCTGGCACTTTTTCAAGGAAATTGCGGATCAAGCAGAGATAAAGCTGATTTAAATTAGACGGTTTGCTTGAATTGGTAGGGTTTAGAAGGGGTTTGGTATCGGAACTTTATCGGGAGCTTCATAAAACAGATGCCGAGTTCAAAGATTAAACAAACCTCCGCAATTTCCCTATCATTGCGGCTTCTCTTACCCGTATATTTGCAGAAAGCCCAGCGCCCCCTTTGTTGATTTGACTGTTATAGGAGTAAGTGTCAAATCATGATTACGACCTCTAATTTTTCTGCAACTACAGCGATTCATTCTTCTATGTTGGCGAATGTTGATGGAACTCTTGCCTTCTCAGGCAGCATGCATCCGTCTGTAACGAGTAAGTCTAAGCGCATTATCGATGTCGTGGGTGCTCTGATTGGGCTGATGATAACGATTCCGGTCGCAATCATTGTGGCGATCGCCAACCAGTTTGATAATCCAGGGCCTCTCTTCTATACCCAGCTTCGCTGTGGTCTAAACGGACAGACGTTTAGAATGTGGAAGTTTAGATCAATGGTGGTTGGCGCCGATCGGCTCAAGCATCTCGTTCCGAATGAGGCAAAGGGCAATTTTTTTAAGAGCAAGAATGATCCGCGCGTGACTCGTGTCGGTTGGTTCTTGCGAAAGACGAGTCTCGATGAATTCCCTCAATTTTGGAACGTATTGAAAGGTGATATGAGTCTAGTTGGCACGCGCCCTCCCACCGTCGATGAGGTTGAAAACTACGAAAGCCATCACTATCAGCGCTTATCGGTCAAGCCAGGAATTACGGGTGAATGGCAGGCAAACGGTCGCTCTAAAGAGTCAGATTTTGAGCAGATGGTGCAGATGGATATTGCCTACCAGAAGAAGTGGTCTATCACCTACGACATCCTATTAATCCTTAAGACAATTCGCGCTGTAATCACCTGTCACGGCGCATACTAGGAAACAGCTAGCATTTCGGGAAGGATAGGCTCAGAACCGCTCAACCCAAGGACGCAATTCAACTTCCCACATCCAGGCGCTTTGATGCTGGCGCAAGACATGCAAATAATTCTGGGCGATCGCATCGGGATCAAGAAAACTATCAGGATTATCAGGCGGGTTTTCGTGTCCGGGTGGAAGAAGTGAAGGCACTCCGGATTCGATAGCTGGGGTTATAGACCACAACATCTGGTGAACCCAGATGAGAGTCTACCTCATCAACTATAGTGTTAGCCAGATAGCTTATACCAATTCTTCAAAGTAAGGCTACAAATGAATAGGCCATACCCCTTGCAAGGCTGCTGGCCGTCAATCCAAAATTGCAAATCCAAAATCGAGAATGGGTATAAACCGTTCTGCTCCTAATTCATGACAGAGCGCTTCTAGCTTATCGCTGTTGGGAGCGGCTAAACCAACTTTCATTTCTTCTTGGGCAAATAAGCGAGCCAACGATGCACTAAGGCTCTCTCCCGCTTCAATAAGCGGGCAACCTCTTGAATCGTTCGCATTTTTTACGCCTACTTCACGGATAGGCTAATGGTGTTCAGAATAGTTTAAACGGCATCCGAATCGTCCTCACCTTAACGCGATCGCCTTTCTCATCTACTGTGTATACAGAATGGCGATCGCCTCCAGGGCAATCGGTTAAATCATAGGGTGGCGAGATCTTGGGCATCCGCCTGTTTCGGTAGATTGATATCATGACGGCGTAGCAGTTCTATGCAGTTTTATGCAGAAAGAAACCTCGTTAAACCGAAGTCAATTCCTGCTGAGATGGGTTTTTGCCAACCTCCTCGCTGGATTTATCGTCGGGTTTCTTGAAGAGAACGGGATGCAATTTGCCGCTACCCTATTTTGGGCGGGCGCGATTGTGGGCAGCCTGCAATGGGTCGTTCTTCGCCAAGTGATGCAGCTCGTTCAATGGTGGCCACTTGTCAGCACCGTCGGCTGGATCGTCGGTAGCCTGATTGCGACTCTGAGCGGTTCTTTTTATCGTCCGATTGTGGAGACTCTCTGGAATCACCTGGGTCTATGGGAGGTGTTCTGGCTCAACATCATCACGGGGCCAATTCCAGTATTAGGCATGGCGATCGCTCAGGGACTCGTTCTGAGTCAGAAAACTCGGATTTCGGGTCGGTTCATCAGCCTCTGGATTCTAGCCAGTGCGATCGCTGGAGCTGTGAAAGGCGGCACCAGTGCTGCCTTCTGTGCTGCGCTTTGCTACTTCTTACCGAGTATCCTGGTTGGTATCGTCGCCGGACTGGGCTGGGCAGCTTACGGGGTTCTTACAGGTCTGGTGTTGCTGCGATTGTTCAATGCGGGCGATCGCCCCTTATCTTAACCTGTAAGCTTTCTGGCGATCGCCCTCAGATTTACGCTCAACGTCACGTCTATCATTAGCGTGATGCAACATGCGTTAGTAATAGAGTTCATTATATTAGGCTCAGTTAGATATATCAGTCCTAGAAGGGGTATGAGCAGTGGGGGCGATCGCAGCCCGCTCACTGCTCAAACACAGTTCACAAGCGATTTAGGATCGATATATCTGAGTTAACAATGAATCCTACCCTGGAAGAATTTTATGCTAACGCTGGTTGCTACTATTGCCTTAATTGTGGGTATCAGCTGTTTTCTCACGCTGTATGCTCAAGGGTTCTTTCGTCGTCATCATTCCTATTGCCTGCAACGCCTACCCAGCCCTGCTGACAAAGGATTTACGCTAACTTTAGCAAGCCTGTCAGACTCATTTAGAACACAAGGTCGAATTACAGGGTTTTGGTTAGAAGCTGATGCCATCTTTAACGCTCGCTTAACGGCGATTCGTCAAGCTCGACGCTCAATCCAGTTTGAGACTTTTATCATGACACCCGGCAGGCGAGCATCAGACTTCGCAGATGCACTGATCGAACAAGCCCAAGCCGGTGTTAGCATCCAGCTTGTTGTCGACCATTACGGCACCAAATCAATTCCAAAGACCTATTGGAAACGCTTGCAAAGTGCTGGCGTTGAAGTGCGGTTTTTCAATCCGTTTGATTGGCGATCGCCCTTTGATTACCTCGATCGCACCCATCGCAAGCTACTACTCATCGACCAGGTCAAAGTTCTCATCGGTGGTGCAGGCGTTTCTGACATGTGGGATGGCAAAGAAGCTTCAAAAGACGGGATGCCCTGGCTAGATTTTGAGGTGTGTTTTGAAGGGGAAACGGCAGCCTTCTTAGAAGGGATTTTTCTGCAACATTGGCTGGATGCCGGAGGTGTTATCAATCTAGAAGGAGAAACCTTTACGGCATTGACCAACCACGATTCTGACACCCTCATTACGTCAGGAGAAGACCCGACTCTACGGGATTCGTCTGTTCGTTCTCTGTTGCAAACTCTAACCTATTCTGCTCAAACGCGGCTCTGGTTGGCGAGCCCGTATCTATTGCCAAATGATGACTTTCGTAAGGGGCTGCTGCAATCCAAACAAAATGGTGTAGATGTGCGACTCTTGACGATGAGTGCTTGCACGGATAAATCCTATGTCTATTACGCAGCGAGAGAGATGTATCGAGACCTATTAGAAGCAGGAATTCAGATTTTTGAGTATCAACCCAGCATGTTACATAGCAAAGCCATTCTGATTGACAACAGTTGGGTGAGCTTTGGTAGCGCGAATTTTGATTCGCGCAGCTTTTTTCATAACGATGAACTAAACTTGTCAACTAAAGACGCTGAGCTAATTCAAAAGGTAGAACAGTTCTTTGAGTTAGCCTTCTCTAGAAGTCAACCCATTACTCGCCGCCAATGGGAACGACGACCACTTCGGCATCGCATCTTAGGGCAATGCAGCTTATTGCTCAGACATCAGTTGTAAGTCGATTGGTCGCTCGCAGGTAATCCCCATCGAGCCGCGATGATGGGCCTTTGATGAGACTATCAAACGGTGCTGGGGAGACCAGTTGGGGCGAGAGGCATCGACCGTGATCTAGTGCGCTCAACGACAGTCATGTTAGCCAGCAGGCTCAGGTGACTGTTAAGGCTTGTGTTGCCGATAATCTTCTGATGACTGGGGATCAAGTTCCCAGCGCTGATCGTCTCGCCGCTCTAAATCGTCACTAACCTGGACAGGCTTTTTATCAGGCACTTCCACTCCGACGGACGCTGCAATTTCATCCACAACATCCTGGTCTGGAGTCGGGGTTGTTCCACCGACTGCTTCTTCACCCACTACTTTGGCTTGGCCCAGATTGACATCCACGTCGCCACCTGTCGGATCACTGCCAGTTGCCATGCGATCGCTGACTTGACTCACCACATCGCCAGATCCAGTATTGCGATCCTCAACGCCTTCTGGCACCGTTTCAGCTGGATCGGGCTTTAGCACCGGATCGGGCTCTGTAATCGGATTAGCGGCGATCGCGTCATTCTTATTTGCCTCTACAATATCGGGGGCGATCGCTGAATTCTCGATAGATTTGTCCGCTGAATTTTGCATCGGACGGGAACGATCTGCCATATGTCATTCACTCCTAACTAGCAACACTTTCCTCAAGATGGGGCTATGGATGCATAGATGCATAGATGCATAGATACAACTGATATAGCTGCTATCAATCTTGAGGGACTTCAAAATAAGTCAAATTAAGTCAAATTTTGATATGAATTACATGATTCATGCTTACTCTATAAAATCCGTCATCGGATTGTCATCTTCAAAATGAAGGAGTTATACGGCGGTATGGGCTTGAGTTAAGTGCGGTAGTGTAGGCGCGCCCCACACCACCGTTTCTGTACTTGACGCGCACATTGCTAGAGACATGAGGCTATCTCAACTCAATAACTCTCTCAAATGACAGATGACAGGCTGCGACCTCAGAGTGATGCGAACGATCTGCATTATTTTATATAGTTAAACTCAAAACATAGAGCAAAGCTATAGAGCAAAATTTCAAGTTCCTTAGCTTTACTAAGCGAGAACGGATGAGAGTCTTCGCCCAGCTAAACCGACGGCATTGCAGTGACGAGCTAATTTGGATGAGGCATACATGGCATATCGACTTAAACCTCAGGAAACGCTTGAGGATGGAGTTAAGCGAATTGTAAAAGAGCAGATTGATCGAGCCTTTAAACAACTCCTTGATGAGTTTGAGCACGATCGCGATGAAGCGATTCACGATGCTCGGAAACGGTTCAAGAAGATTCGTGCTGCTTTGCGGCTCATTCGATATGAGCTAGGTGACGACTCCTATCAACAAGAAAATGCGTATTTTCGGGATATGGGCAAACAACTCTCCCATGTTCGGGATGCCAAGGTTCGTATCGAGACATTAGACGACTTGCAGGAGCATTTTAATAATCTTGCAGATGTTGAGATATTCAATGAGGCACGCCAAGCACTCGAAGCCTATTATGCCTCGACCTGGGAGTATTTGCTCGGCACTCAAGAGGCGATCGCCATGGCCATTCAGACCCTGAAAGATGCACGAGAACGGGTTGATACCTGGTCAATTAAAGGAAACGATTGGTCAACCATTGAAGGCGGATTTAAGAAAATCTATAAGCAAGGATATAAAGGGTGGCATCGTCTATCAGAAGCCCCAACCGCTGAGAACTATCATGACTGGCGTAAACGGGTGAAATATTTGTGGTATCACCTTTCTATCATGCGACCCGTATGGCGCAACATCATCAAGGAGTGGGCAGATCAAGTCCACCATTTAGCGAGTTTGCTCGGTGATGAGCACGATTTGTCTGTGCTACGAGACTTTGTCCTGAGCGAGCCAAGACGGCTTCAGGATGTCAGCGGACTAGACGCGTTGATTGCTTTGATTGACCGCAGGCGTGACCAACTGCGATCGCACGCAGGTTTTCTAGGTCGTCGTATCTATGCAGAAAAGCCAAAAGCCTTTGCCCAGCGTCTGGGAATCTACTGGGAGACATGGCAGCTTGAACAAGATGCAGTGATTTAAAATCTATCGTTAGAGTTACTCTTGATAAATTGTTAAACTCCTGACGACAGAGGTTTCATCAGGTGAAGTTCGCTACGTTAAAGATTAGTAACGAATTTAATTGACTTTGTTTATGAATTACCTTATCGCAGTGCTATCTGATCGGATTCAAGCTGAAGAGGCACTTACTGCCCTGGAAAACCAGAATCTACCTTCTGAGCAAGTTAGCATTTTGGGTAAAGGATATCAAAGTGCAGACGAATTCGGCTTGATTGACCCAAACGAGCAGGCAGGAAAGCAGTCACAGCGGCTTGCTTATTGGGTAATCCCGTTTGGCTTTATTGCGGGATACGCATTCAATGTGCTCACCGGAATTGACATTATTTCATCGGCGGGCGGCGTTATTAACCACATCATTGGTGGTATTCTGGGCGCAGCATCGGGTGCATTAGGTGCGCTTTTAGTCGGTGGTGCTGCCGGTTGGACAGTCGGTAGTGGTGATGCGCTACCCTATAGAAACCGTTTGAATGCCGGAAAATATTTGATTGTCGTCAAAGGAACAGACGATGTAATCCGCAATGCGACCCGTATCTTACGGCAATTTGAGCCTGAAAATATTCAAGGATACAGTGAACCCGCTGCAGCTTAAGGCCACTGTTAATCTTTAATTTCATTGACGAAGTAGACGAAATAGCCTCAGCAAGGAGGAATGTAATTATGGCAGATAGCCCAATTTTAAAACTCAAAGAGTATGGTCAAAGCGTATGGATGGATTATCTTAGTCGCGACTTGATGGAGTCTGGCGAGCTTAATCAGATGATTGAGCGCTATGGGCTCTGTGGGTTAACATCCAATCCATCCATTTTCGAGAAAGCCATTTCCAGCAGCGATGTCTACAATGCCGACATCGAAGCGGGTGTTCGCGAGGGCAAATCTGCCTCGGAGATCTACGAATCGTTGGTGTTTGAAGACATTCGCAATGCCTGCGATAGGTTTTACCCCATCTATGAGAAAACAGATGGGCAAGATGGCTATGTCAGCGTCGAAGTATCTCCTGAGCTGGCTCGTGATACCCAAGGCACGATTGCAGAAGCTCGACGGTTTTACGACGCAATCGATCGCGAAAACGTGATGATCAAGATTCCTGGAACCATGGAAGGGTTTGGAGCCGTCGAACAGGTGATCTCTGAAGGCATCAACGTCAACATTACCCTGCTGTTTTCAGTAGAAAACTACATGCAGGCAGCTTGGGCGTATATGCGAGGTTTAGAGAGTCGCGTACAAGCGGGTAAGCCCATCAACAGGATTGCATCTGTTGCGAGTTTCTTCCTGAGCCGCATCGATACCAAAATCGATGAGCATATTGAAAAGCTTCTGAAGGAAGGAGGAACAGAAACCCTAAACCGCGAAGCTCGGCTCAACGAAATCAAGGGCAAGGTGGCGATCGCCAATGCAAAAGTTGCCTATGAGAAATTTAAAGAGCTGATCCATAGCGATCGCTGGCAAGAACTGGCAAACCATAATGCCAATGTACAGCGCCTACTTTGGGCAAGCACCAGCACTAAGAATCCTGAATACAGTGATGTAATGTATGTCAATGAGCTGATTGGGCCTCATACAGTCAACACCATGCCCACAGCAACGCTAGAAGCCTGTGCTGATCATTGTGCGATCGCGGGCGATCGAGTTGAAGAAGGCGTTGAAGAAGCTCACAAACTACTCCAATCTCTCAACGATCCCGATATTCAAATCAGCCTGCATCAAGTCATGGAGGAGCTGTTAGAAGAAGGAATCGAGAAGTTTAACCAGCCATTCCATTCATTGATGGAATCGCTGGAACAAAAGATTCAAAATCTTCAGCCCGCCGAAGTCTGATGCTAGTTTAACCAACTCGAAAGCACAGTAATTAGAAGGAGACGCAGCGATCGCTGCGTCTTTTTATGGCAGTACCGCGTGCAGATCCCCCTTTCGGCAATGGTGACTTCTCCGCAGGCAGTTTACCCTAGAACCGGATGAATTCAGTAGTATGTCTTAATATATGGCATCCAATGAAACCACCTTCATTGAATATGTTTTGAGTCGAGTCATTGAAACAACTGTTTCGAGCCAGCTTGAAAGCGTTGATCGTCTCAGCATTGAAGTAAATGGACACCCATCTGAACTCCTTCAAGGGCAGGCTCATTCTGTCACGGTGGAAGGAGATGGGCTCAGGGTGCAAAAGAATCTGCGCGTTGATTCGTTGGTGGTTCATATCAAACAATTGGCGATCGCCCTGCTGAGTTCTGCGATGGGCAACCCCAAACTTTCCCAACCCGCAAGCGTGTCTGCCCAAGTTGTATTAACAGAAACCGATTTAAATCAACTATTAAATTCGGAGTTGTTGCATGATTGGCTCCGGACAGTAGACATTCCCTCACCCCGTCGAATCATGCGGTTAGATATTGATCAGATTCACTGTCAGCTCTGTGACAAGGATCAGATTGGAGTGCGACTAAAAGCGCGCCTTTATGAATCCGAGTCGCCCCCGATTGAGGCGATCGCAGCCGAATTGATGCTTCGACTCCACAGCAATGGCACCACGTTTTTTCTAGAGCAGGGCAGTTTTTTAGACGATACCCGCCTTCCTCTTCAAGACACCCTCGCGATTCTAGACATGCTCAGCGAAATTTTGCACGTGCGACACTTTCAATTTGACGATCTATCAATCTCAATTCAACAGATAGACATTCATCAAAAAAAATTGCGAATATGGCTCAAGGCAGATGTTTGGAAGATTCAAAGCTTAATAACGTAGAATCAATAATCTAATAATTCGATGAGGCTAATGTGGCTGGCTTGTTTGATACGCTATCAAATATTCCTAAAGCAGTTGTGTATGGGCTGCTGATTATTATTTTATTTCCTCTGGTTTGCCTAAACGGGTGGCTTATCCTGCAAATTCTTCAATATTTGCAACCGTTTGTCAGCATTTTTATTATTTCCGCATTACTAGCTTTTATTTTGAATTATCCCGTTCATTTTCTTCAGCAAGCAGGGCTCAATCGCGGATATGCAGTCTTGCTGGTGTTTCTAACGGCGATCGCCACCGTTAGCATCGTCGGCGTCATTCTGTTTCCCTTCTTATTTAACGAAATCAATGCGGTGCTAGAGCGCATTCCTGCATGGCTGGATGCTATCAATAAAAACCTCTCTTCTCTACAAGCGTGGTCTATTAGCCAGCAGTGGTCAATCAGCATCAATGAAACCATCGCCCAACTCACAGACGAAGTAATATCAGAACTCAACTCTCTCGGCGAACAGGTTTTCAACATTACTCTATTCACGCTCGAAAGCCTGTCTCAAGTTGCACTAGCCCTCGTCTTAACCTTTTACTTCTTACTCGATGGTCAGCGCGTCGTCAACTGGCTCTTAGCATTATTTCCGTATCATATCGGGCAGAATATCGGGCAGTCCCTTCAGCAAAACTTTCAGAACTACTTCTTAGGACAGGCAATGGTAGCGACTCTGGCTGCCACGCTCATGACGATTGCATTTTATGTTTTAGGCATCGATTTTGCTCTACTCTGCGGCATCACCGTTGGGGTAGCAGCCCTCGTACCTTTTGCAGACATCTTGGTGTTTAGCCTCATTAGCGCGCTGATTGCCATCCAAGATGTTTGGTTGGGGGTAAGAGTGATCGGGGTGGCGCTTATCCTAGATCAGACCATTGACCAGGCGATCGCCCCTCGATTAGTTGGCAAATTTATTGGATTAGGCCCGATTGAGGTCATTTCATCGTTGCTAATCGGCGCAAAACTAGGGGGAGTCGTCGGGCTGTTTATTGCGATTCCGTCTGCAGGCTTTTTGAAAAGCGCATTTGACAGCATTCAAACATGGAGAGTCTTGCTGAAGGATTCATTCACCACCCATTCTCCAGATGGGCAAGATGGAACCGATCAACCTGCACCGACGCCTCAACCGTCTATTTCTCAATAAGACTGATAAAGGGCTGAAATCTCTGACCAGTATGAGTTACGCTGCGCTAACCCATCCTACGCTAGCTAACGTGAAAGCGTCTTGAACTTTTTCTTCTTGAGCCCGTTCGCTTGCATTTGTAGTATTGTCAAATGCAATGCCAGCCACGAAGACTGCCAAAATGCTATCACTTCCTAAGATTTCGGTACTTCCTAATACGAACAATGCCAACGCGACCGTATAGGCCAAAAATGACTGACGATCAATCGTCCCTCTATCTTCAGCCCAATGCAATAACCGCCCCCCCACATATCCCATTAATGCACCTAGCACGATGGCTAGACCCACTTCGACAATTAACGCATGGGTAAGCCAGTGCCAAAAGGCTTCCTGGGGCGATCGCGTGAGAAATAAAATCGGCAGCAACACGAATGGATAGGCAAGCCCGTCATTGATTGCTGATTCAGCAGAAATCAAATTTCGGATTCGATGAGGGAGACACTGTTTTGCAAGCTGACCTGTCACGATGGAGGTTGATACGACAGGATCGGTAGGGGTGATAATCGCGCCAACGAGTAGAGCGTTCCAAAAAGATAGCCCTAATAGCCATGCAGCTAGCCCGCCACTCACGAGCCACATTAGCGGCATTATCACCCCTAGTTGAATGCTCACAGGACGCGGATGGTTAAACAAGTAGCGAGGCGGAAGCCGCAGCGCAACCCCCATCACCTGAATGGCGATCGCAATCCGGGCTGCTTCTTTCAAGACGCCCTCTGGGCTGCCCCATGCGTCGAGATTCAACCAGTCAAGAACAGCCGGGCCAAATAAAACCCCGACCAGCATTGCAATGATCGGGTTCGTTAAAAATAGCTTTTCTTTGAGAATGCCAGACATCAACCCCAACCCCAGGACGAGCCCTCCCAAGGTCAGAAGTATTAGGTTGATGTTGAGTACTCCAAACTGCTCCACAAATCACCCATGCTTTATTTCGTGTAGGACTTACACAAAATTTTTTGCATGCAGGGTAAGCTAATCGCTTACCCTACGCCTGAATTCATTAATTTAAGGGGGCTGGCAAACTATGAATTCTGCTGCCGCTGAGGCGTATAGCCTTTACGCTCCAGACATTGCTCAAACTCAACTTCTGCATCGCTCAGTTCAGGGTTATCTGTTAGATTAAATGCTCGTTCAATTTGATCGTTGGTCATTTCACCTAGAGCACGAGCGATGCGATCGCCTGCATCAGCGTTCTGCAATGTAAGCTCTTCAGGAATACAATCTTCAATTGCCTTAAGCCGATCGTCTTTGATGACGCCTTGATTCTCTGAGCTGGAATCCTTTGCCATCAGCATTGCATCATCCGCTATGGTTGGCAGAGCAAACGCCGAACGGGTAGTCAGCCCGCTGAGCGTAACTGTAAGCGCCATTAACCCAACAAGGGCAGTGGGAACTAACATTTTTAGAACTCGATTTAGAACTCGATTTAGATGACTCATCATGAACAATTCTCCTTGAAAATTTCTCTTCATATCTTCGTGTATAGCGATCCTAAATCGCTTGTGAATTGTGCGTGAGAGGTGGGGCGGGCGGCGCCCGCCCCACCTCTCATAACCCATCTGGGATTACTATATATCTTCAAAATTCGTGCTTCAAAAATTCTAATAAATGGAATATTTTCAACTGATGAGGCTACAACTAATCCCTCAGGAAGACGAGTTGATCAGCGCGCTGACGATAGGACAAAGACACAGCAATCTTTCCTGATAGGGTTTATGATTCTTCAGGTCACTTAATCCACATTTCTGAGTAACAAATTAAGCTGATCGGACAGTTAACATCGATTGCAGACACTTAAGGTTTTAGAGGATGCTTGAATCAACTAAAGATTTAGACTTGTCTACTAACCTTGACAATCGTGATCGATAATAAGGGCGATGTCATCTTTCGTCCGATAGAGCTTCATTTAGGAAACATCTGGTATCTATACATTTCAGAGATTACATTTCAGAGGTTACATTTCAGAGATTGCTTCACTCTGTTCGCAATGACGTTATTCGCAATAGCAACACCGGCCTGACTGACGCAACTTCGAACGCTGGCGGCTATCCGTGAAGCGTTCCCGCAGGGTAGCCGCGCCTACAGATTTGTCAGCCTGTGAGCGATCGCCAATCAATAACAACGCTCAATCAATACTCAATCAATACTCAATATCAATACTCAATACCGCCTACCTGCTGAAAGGCACGGGATTTCCACCATCCGATAGATTCAGATGCGCCTCAAATTGCTTATGCTTAAGATCCAGCTTGAGATATGTTTAGCAAAAACGCCGAATAGTTAAGATAATATACTTTGTTTTGTCTCAAATTCATTAGGAGAATTTGGATGGCCTAGCATGTTATCTAAATTGTGCTTTTAGCTGAATTCTTTTAAGCCAAATTTAAGTAATCCAGGCAAAGAATTTGGCTGAAGTTTGGGCTCACGACTCAAATTATCGCTTCAGATCGTGTGTCATTAAATTGAGGATAAAAATATGGCAAACCAGAACACTAGCAGAGATGCAAATAGTGACATTAGAAATAAAGATGTCGGAACGCCAACGCAGGAAAAGCCGCGTCCAAGTGGATCTACCCAAAAGACATCAGAAGCAGCTGTATTAAAGTGGCTTCTAGCATTCTTGATTATCGTGGGTGGAGGCGTGCTTTTGGAATACTTTGGAGTAATTGATGTTGCGCCAAGATTTGGGCGAGAGCAACAAACTCGACTGTTTGATTTTCGAGGAGAACGCGATTTTGCCGACGTTCCTAACGGGTTTTGGGCACGACCATTCATTCAAGAACTGGTTCAACGAGATGCTGTGACTGGATATCCGGATGGAGGGTTTAATCCAGAGCAGCCTGTGATACGGGCGCAGTTTGCGGCGATGGTGCAATCTGCATTCAACATTGAAACAACGGCATCTGCTGAGCCATTTCAAGATGTGCCCTCTGATCTTTGGGCCTCTGATGCGATCGCCAGTGTAGCCAATGAGGGTTTTCTAAGCGGATATGCCGGAAATGAGTTTCGTCCTAGCCAGGACATGACGCGGGCAAATGTGCTAGTTGCTCTGGCAAGTGGCTTAGGCTTAGAGACAGACACACCACCGGATGAAATTTTGCAAACGTTTACCGATGCTGATCAAATCCCGGAGTATGCCCGCGAGGCGATCGCGGCTGCAACCGAAGCAGGGCTCGTTGTGAATCATCCAAACGTTAATCAACTCAACCCTACTCAGTCTGCTACACGCGCTGATGTTGCTGCCATGATCTATCAAGCGCTCGTTGTTACCGATCAAGCTGAACCGCTTGCATCTGAATTCATCGTCAATAACCCACTCAATGATGAAGCTCAGTAGCTTTGCTGGTCACGGGTTGATCATTAATTATTAGATTGCAACTAGGCTGAGCATCTACTTAAGTCTAGTTGTGGTCTAATTCCCTTTTGCTTGACTGCTTGAAAAGCGTTGAATGGTAGCTGAGCTACTTCCCTAAGACTCAAATCTAGAGAGAATTTGGCCTCTTCAACTATCTATGTCAAGCAAATGTCGTGACTTAATTCTGGAACTTCTATGACTTTGTTATCCAAAACCAATCTGCAACTCTTAGCCGATGTGTCTGATGGACAGACATGTATATCCATCTACATGCCAACCCATACGGCGGGTCCCGAAATTCGGCAAGACCCGATTCGCCTGAAGAATCTGGTTCGAGACGCCGAGGAAAAACTTATGGCTCAGGGCTATGACTCTAGAGACGTAGGAAGCTTGCTTGAACCAGGCCGAATCGCGGCCTTGATTGATGATGCAGATTTCTGGCGGCACCAAAGTGATGGATTAGCACTGTTCATTGCCCCCAATAGCTTTCACCGTTTCCATCTACCGGTCAGTTTTGAAGAGCGAGTCATTGTTTCTGATCGCTTTTATCTGAAGCCGCTCATGCCAATTTTGAAAAACGATGGCCGATTCTTCTTGCTGTCACTCAGCCAGAATCAGGTTAAGCTCTATGTTGGCAGTCATCACAGCATTGCCGAAGTTGATTTGGGAGACACACCTACTAGCCTAAAGGAAGTCCTTCGATACGATGAAAAAGAGCAACAACTCCAGTTTCATACGCAGGGCAGAGGAATTGACCCGCTCTATCATGGCCAGGGCGTTGGGACGACTGACAATAAAGACGAACTGCGTCGCTTTTGCAATGTCATCGACAACAGGCTACAAGACTTGTTAAAAGATGAGCGATCGCCCCTTGTGCTTGCGGGTGTCGATTATTTGACTGAGATGTATCGAGAGTGCAGCTCATATTCGAACTTACTTGATCAAAGTGTGACGGGTAATCCAGAAAATGTCGATTTAGACAATTTGCATCAACAAGCATGGCATATCGTCGAACCGTACTTTCAGGAGTCTCAGCACCAGGCAGTCAATCAATATCATCATCTCAAGGGGACGGGGCAAGCGACATCAAGCCTGCAAGATATCGTTGTTGCCGCCTATGAAGGACAGGTTGATACCCTATTTGTGGCAAACGGAGTCTACCAGTGGGGCAGCTTTTCTCCCCAAGAGCGCACCGTGGAAATGCGTGCCGACGAGAGCCCTGGTGCAAACGACCTATTAAATATGGCTGCAATTTACACCTTCATCAATGGAGGAACCGTCTATGCCGTTCATCCTGACCACATGCCCGTGGTAGAGGCACCTGCAGCAGCCATCTTTCGATATCCAATCGTATCAGGAGTTGGAGCATCATCATAATCGCCATCTAGCTGTTTCAGTTCACGCGCACACCCATTTAGATCCTCATGTCCGTGAACCGAAATCAAGATCTAATCTCGTTGACCTCTCGTTGACTGATACAATTTTTGAAACCCTGCTCCCCCAAGCAATTTAACCCAAACTGCACGAGACGATTTGTCAGTCAACGAGAGTCTAAATTATGTCCTCACATGTCCTTACATATCCTCACCTTAGATGACATTACATGCGGATATCTGCCATGCGACACGAGTAGTCTGGCTTGATGGCAATGCTCAGTATAGCAATGTGCGCGTCAAGTACAGAAACTAATTATTTATTTCTATTATTCCTATGGCGTTCAAAGACTTTTTTGCAAACGAAAATCGAAAAGAAATCCTCCGAGTCTTTCTAGCGATTTCCATTCTGATACCAGGCATCTTGCATTTTGCAGTACCTGAGCCTTTTGTCAAAATCGTGCCATCCTTTTTACCCTATCCGCTCATGCTCGTTTACATCAGTGGCGTCTTTGAAATTTTGGGATCGATTGGATTACTGATTCCGCCGGTTAGCCAAGCGGCAGCGTGGGGTTTGATTTTACTCTTTATTGCAGTATTTCCTGCCAATATCAATATGGCAGTTAATCACATCCATATTGATGGCATCCCTGATTCACCCATTTTTCAGGCCATTCGTTTACCATTTCAAGGTGTTTTAATTGCCTGGGCGTGGTGGATGACAAAACCGTCTAGCCCTGAGAAACAAGCGTCTCTCATTCCAAAGCGGTGGTTGCCAATGCACGGCCCCTCTCAGGAGAAAACTAAGTAAAGAAAACTAAGCAACTATTTTTTCCGTGCCGATTGATTTATATATTTCGTCGTAGTTCTGGATCTGTCTTGAGGTTGAAGTTGGCGATCCCCATTAACCTGTAATGTAATATTAAAGGTTGAAATGATAATCTTGCTTACAAAGCATAGGGTATAGCTGTCACTATTGGGCGATCGCCAAAGGCAATAGTTTTGTTTCTATAGCAATCCCAGATGGGTTGTAAAGATCTCTAGTGCGTTTGCTTTAGCAATGCATAGTATTAACGTCTCGTTTCTCCTGATGGAGAAGCGTTGCTAACGCGGGTAAGATGCTTGATTTTTACAATCTTGATTTTTACGATATTTGAATTGACCCAATAGACAGTCAATTTCGTACCCCCAGTCTATTCTGACGCATTCCTCAAGGAGGAGTATTTTATGTCATCAACTACTACAAACAAACTCTATGACTATCTCAAAGAGTCTGAGCAGAAAATCTTCCAAGGATTTGAAAAGCTAAATACCGATGATAAGCTCGCTTGGTTTTATTGGATTTATGAAAAAATGGGAGACTCCATTACTCCAGCAGCTCCATCAGCAGCTGATCCAAACTTAGCGCCTGTTTTGTTGGGCACGTTTTATAATCTATCTGATGACGAGCAGCTCGCCATCATGCGGCAAATCGTCAATCGGGAAGACACCGAATATTCCCGCTACTATGGTGCATTAGCTGTCAATAACCGACTGATGGTTTGGTATGGTTGGGCACGCGCTATGGGCGAAACGGTAGTTGATCTGCCCAGTGACTACTCCAAGACCGACGCCATTGATCAACTGCTCAACCAAGCTCAGCAGCTTGAATTTCAAGAGCAAATTTCAGTATTTCGGGCGATCGCATCCGATATGGGATATAGCGAAGTTGATTCCGTTCCCGATCAATCACAAACGGGCAAAACTGACAGCTTGTAAGCGCGGCATCAACAACTAGCTAAAAAACGTCTCAAGAGCGCATTAGGCGAATCCTTGAGGCGTTTGCAGATCATGTGTATACTAAACTAAATTCAGGAGCCAGCCTTTAATGTCGGAGCCGTTTTTGCTGAGTCGTCTTCTTCTGCGTTTTGGGGATACGTCTGACGATCTGCTAGAAGAACTATCTGCTACCGCTTGCACTCCTGACGGAAGTTTGTGGGTCGGCTCAGATGAATATATCACGATTGAGCGTCTGTCACCCATTGAGCCTTATGTCTATGGCAACCATAAATCTTTCTTTCTAGGCGATTTCATCGAACTGTTTAATCAAGACGACGAAGCCGATATTGAAGGGATGGATTTTGCTCAGTCCTATCTCTGGTTTACGGGGTCTCACAGCAAAAAACGCAAAAAAACAAAAGGCAAAAAGGTTGAGAAAGATATCGAGCGCCTCACCGAAATCAAGACAGACTCGAATCGCTATCTCTTAGGACGAATTCCGGTTATTAATGGCGAGTTGCTTAAGTCTTGCTCTCTAGTCGATGACCCGAATCAGACGTTGACAGCCGCCTGTCTCAAAAAGACGGAAGACGGCAACGTTTTGATTGATGCGCTGAAGACGGATGAACATTTGGCACCTATCATTTCTGCTTCGATTCCTAGCAAAGATAACGGGCTAGATATTGAGGGCTTAGCAGTTCACGGCGACACGATTTTTTTGGGATTACGAGGGCCGGTACTGCGCGGATGGGCCATCATTTTAGAGCTTGAGGTTGAAGTCGCCGACTCAGATACATTGGTTCTCAAGGAAATCGGCAATTCAGGACGACCCTACAGAAAACATTTTGTAAACCTCAATGGGCTAGGGATTCGAGAATTGTGTCTAGTTGGAGAAGACCTGATTATTCTCGCCGGCCCCACCATGGATCTAGAAGGAGCGATGCAGGTATTTCGTCTCAAGGAAGCTCTTGGACGCTCAGATAACTCGCTCTGCGACCAAGATTCAGATGGACTAACGCTATTATTCAACCTCCCGTTTACTATTGGATGCGATCATGCAGAGGGGCTTGCTCTGATGCCCTGCCTCGGAGAATCACAAGCACTACTAATTGTTTATGATTCGCCCAATCCGATTCGACGAATCGCTTCCGACGCGGTTCTTATGGATATTTTCAAGCTTCCCTGAAATGGCGATTAATTTGGCAACAAATTAGTTTTTTATCTGTCTAAAATGTTTCGATAGGTTGATGACTTCATGGGCTATATTTGAGACTCTAGTATTAGAAGTAATAAATCCAAAATTACTACAAAATTTACTAATAATCGTTTTAAGATTTTTGATGGTTATATAGCAATCCTAAATTGCTTGTAAATTGTGTATGAGCGGCGGGGTGGACTGCGCCTACCCCGCCGCTTACAGCCTATCTGAGATGGCTATGGCTCTGCGCGATAGGGTATTAATCGTCAGGTAGTAGATTGGGTGGTGCTACACAGGTAATGATGCATTGTAGTGGTGGATGAAGTTCCACAGTAATCCGATGTGATTACGCAGAGTTTTCGAGAAGGCTAAGTTCCGCCGCACAAACCGGGAGATTCGCTGACGCAACGTGCCGTTAAAGCGTTCAATATAACTGGTTTTGCCGCTCTCTTTACTCACCACCCGATGCCGCTTCTGCGGCAGCACACCCCGGTATGCCTCCCACTCATCGGTATAGAACACCGCACACTGACGATAGACTGGCGGCAGCGATCGCCAAAGCTGCTGGGCGCTTTCTCGACCCCGACTGCCCACATGGGTCCCAATGATTTCTCGAGTTCGCGCATCCAGCGCTAGCCACACCCACTGCTGGTTGCCTTTGTGGTCAACGAAGGACCACAGTTCGTCACACTGCACCGTCAAAGGCCCTTTTTTTGGGCTGAACCTCAGCCTGGGTCTGGGTTTGGTCTGCTTTAGCATTGACGTAATCCTGAAGCCACTGCTCGGAAACCTGCACTGCTCGCGCGATACCTGCCATTGAGATTCGTTCTAACAACAGCCGGTCAATCAACTCTCGAGTCGGTGGGTCGATACGTTTATCGGTCGGATTTTCGACAAACTGGTAACCGCATTGGCGGCAGAGAAAGCGTTGTTTTCCCGTGTGAATATGGCCGTTTTTGACCGTATGAGTGGCTTGGCATTCAGGACAGGTCGGCATCCGTCTCCAACAGTATCTTCATAACCACCCTAACAAACCCATCATTATCCCTGGGGCACTACCGTAGATTGTAGTATTAATCGCTATTAAAGTAAGAATACAGGAGGTAATGTATGCCGACTCGCCAATCCGAACAACACGCAACGGGTGTGTTTCCAACCCGCGAGAAGACTGAGGGCGCAATTCAAGCCCTACAAGGTGCCAACTTTCCAATGGGGCAAGTATCGGTTGTTGCGAAGACGCAAGAGGGCGATCGCCAAATTGCAGGCGTGCATCTTAAAGATTCAAAAGGTAATCATGCCGGAGGCGGTGCCCGAGCGGGGGCAGTCACAGGCGGCGTTGGAGGTGCTGTCGTTGGTGCACTCGAAGCATTAGGCGTCACCACCACAGTCCTGGCCTTTTTGCCTGGGGCAGGTCAAGTACTAGCATTGGGAAGCCTCGCTGCCAATGCATTTGCGACTGCCGTGGTCGGGGGTGCAGTCGGTGCAGCAGGGGGCGGCCTCCTCGGTGGACTCATTGGCTGGGGCGTTCCAGAACACCGTGCCAAAATCTATCATGACCTAGTGTCTAAAGGCGAATATTTGGTCATGGTCGAAGGCAATGAGGACGAGATTCGCAAGGCAGAATCAATCCTCAACCCTCACGGTATTCACGAGTGGGGCATTTACCATATGAGCTAACAAGCTGATATAGAGCTTCGACCGCTGATCAATGCTGATCCATTAAGTCCCCAATCTTGGGGGCTTTTAAGTTTCATGACTCAGCCATCGAGAGTATTGCATTCATTTTCGTGAAAATTTGTCCGTATGTTTAGACCAATAATCAGAACAATCAACTGCCTTTAAGGTGCATGACCGCATCGGATGAACCGCACACTTCAAGTAGGGACTCTGATTAAAAAATCGGCAATTTGAACAGGGGATGTGCCCCATCGGACTACGAAACCTATACCAATCTCGAATGCGCTTCAACGAAATCGCTTTGACCCCGTATGCGATTGTCCAAGCGATCGCAATAAACCCTATCAAAAACGCCCACTCTCCGGCTGGGGGCAATTTCGCGGGTGGCGAATAGGGCTGAGTCAGTTCTGGTAGTGCGGATGACGAATTAGAGTTTCCAGAATTTTGGAGTGCCTCGACATATTGCTGAGACAGATATTGCTGGGATGAATCGCGTTGAGAACTACGCATTGACCTATATCTTGTTAAGTAAATTGGAAGACACACCACGAATAAGAGCGTTGCTGCTAACCGATTCGGAATAGCTTATTGGATGAAATATTGTCTTCAAGTCAAGAGTCTTCAAGAGTCTTCAAGTCAATATCATTGGGAGTAGTATTTTTAAGCTCTGATTCAGGCTCTGATATAGATGTATCTCAGGTGTCGTAGTGAGTGCTTCTGTCGGGAGTTATAGCTGTAGTCAGCTTATTTAGGACATAGACATCTTTGTGGCCGCGCGGGCGCGCGGCCACAAAAATGTCCTAAGGCTACTGGCTGTAGCTATATGTAACCTCAGAGACACCTCTATCTAGAGGCATAAGCAGCGTGGTAAATAAGCAACCCTGAAGACAGCAACCGATAGCATTGCTGATTCTGGATATGAATGATGTAGGACGGTTTCTGGTATGCCGTTCATCGATTCATGCTGCAACGCCTTGACCGACTTTACGTGCTATGCATGCTTTTATAGCAACTGCCACAGTGCTTTGTGATGCAAACCTTCCAAAAATCATCTCTTTCCTGCGATCGATGTAGCGTTTTAATAAATGCTGATAGCGTAATTTTGACATTTCAATATTGCATTTCAATATTGCATTTCAATATTGAAATTGAATACATAGAAAGCTTGGAGATGCAAAATGCAGAAGTATGAATGCACCGTATGCGGTTATATTTATGATCCTGAAAAGGGTGATCCCGATGGTGGCATCGAACCCGGAACAGCGTTTGATGACATCCCTGATGATTGGGTCTGCCCAAGCTGTGGCGCTAGCAAGTCTGATTTCAAACCTGTCCAGTAGATAAATCCAACGAAATAATCTTATTGATTGGGGTCACGTAAGCTGCATCATTGGGAGGAAAATACGTGACCCGCGAATGTTTTACAAACTCAAAGATAAATCAGCCATAAATTATCCATAAACCTGGAGAACACTATGAAACCGAACATAACCACACGTCGTCGCTTTGAACAGATAGTTCCGGTTGGGTTACTTGGAATCGTCTCAAGCGGTATTTTGATTTACCCGATGATAGCAACTCGGGCCAATGCCGAATCTCGCATTGCTCAGGTGAATCCATGCCCCTCACTCTACTACGAAGAACCCTTCAATTCCAATATCCCTGCACCACCGTCTTGCCCTCCCAACGCAGTAGGAAATCGAGACTTTGCAGAGCCGGGAATTCAGCCCCAAGTGACTCCAACTCCTGAGACTCTCCAAAATCCTGTCACCGTGGTCACCACCAGCCCCGCGTCGGTTAATATTCGCCTCATCAACCAGACCGGGATAATGATTGTATATCAGTCGATTGGTGATACTGATCAGCGGATGCTTGAGGGCGGAAGCGAAACATTGCTGCGAGATATAGAGACTCCAGTGACGGTGACCTTTATTCGCCCAGATAACGGGTTGCTGATGGCTCGTCCTGAATTCAACATAGAATCCGGCGTCTTAGACGTCGTCTTAGATGAAACAACGAGCCTTGATGAAGACGCTACCGCCATTACTATTCAAGAAAGCGGTGAGGTCTATCTTAATTAGGGTCAGATCTCTGGTAGGTATTTGTCTTTGCTATGCGCTCCTCTAGTCATGCCGTAAACTTAGAGCGGGTTTAGAAAAACGCTTTAGGTCTTCAATTCAGCAGTTGGCGAAAAACGAAGTGCGCGATCGCAGACTCCCATAGACTCTTGTATGCCCCTACAGGCTCAGGTTTGTGTGTAGAGCCTCTCGCGCCGTGGGGGCTCTACACGCGTTTAACGTCTTAACGCGAGAGCGTACGGTTATAGCGTACGGTTATATGGCCGTATGCACTTGATTTAAGTACGGTGGTGTGGGGCGCAGCGCACACCACCGTTTCTGTAGCAGAGAAACGCCCTATCGAGATGCCAGAATTCTCATTTTGTCTTTAATCAAGTAACTCTTTATCAAGAAGCAAGATTTTGAGAGAAGTTTAAGATTTAATGTAAAAGAGTTCAAGGGCTGTTTCAGATGAGCTTCCTGCTGTGCGGCGATTGCAGGCGCGTAATGACACCTTTGAGATGATCCCGGCGATCGCCCGTCATTCGCGCAACCATGCTTGGAGGCTCACAATATCGTCGTCTAAACGGGGCAGTTATTTAAGCATCTATCGAGTGTCAAACAAAATCTTACAGGCAATCCGGCTCGTAATCGGTTACCCCTTAGTTCAAGCCTGTGAATCGATTTTCATATCGTTTCGTTTCGTAAATTTAGTTCTACAAATTTAATACGTTGGTGTGACCATGATTCTGCTCCAGCGCGTCATCCAACCCTGCTCATTGATTGTTCCTGTTGAAACGCCCATACAACAGGTTGTTCATGCTATGAACAACGACCAGGTAACCTATGCTCTCGTGTCCGACAAGAGGCAAATCAGGGGCATATTTACCGATCGGGATTTGGTGAGAGTGGTCGCAAACGGCTATTCGGGCGATCGCCCCATTAGTGACGTAGCGACGCCCACGAGCACCCTAATCATTCATTCGGATGACTCGGATGAGATTGATGCACTCGGCATTCTTCGACAAATGCACAATAGCCATATTCAGCATTTGTTAGTAATCAATGCCGATAATCAAATTCGAGGGATCATCAGTGAGCTAGACCTGTGGCGATCGCTCAATCCCCTTGAGACACAGATTACTCTTAGAGAACTGCACCAGAAGCTCGATGAATGCACAACTCAACTCGAACACGAGATCGTTCAGCGGCTTGCTGCCGAGCAAAAATATACCCACATCTTTCAAGCAAGCCCCGATGCTATCTCGATCGTGCGAGAGTCGGATCGACGCTATCTAGAGGTCAATGACAGCCACCTCGCCATCACGGGGTACGGCGCTGACGATATCGTGGGACATACGATAGAAGAACTCAATATCGATGTCAACCCGGCTAAAGTGTCCGAAGTTCGCCATCAGTTTAACGAAACAGGGACTCTAAAAAATCAAGAAATCTGCTGGCGAACCAAAACGGGCGAAACAAAAACGCTCCTCTTTTCATCCGAGCGCATTGAAATTGATGGTGAGTTCTGTATTCTATCAATCAGCAAAGATATCAGCGATCGCAAACGCATCGAAGCCGAACACCAGCAAGCCAATCAACGCAATCAGTTTCAAGCGCATCTGCTATCTCAGGTGAATGATGCCATTATCGCGATCGATTGCACGCGTCGAGTGATGTATTGGAATCATGCCGCAGAGCAGCTCTACGGCATTTCGGCAGATGAGGCCGTTGGCAAACCCTTATCAGACTGCTACGAGTATAGTTGGTTCAGTGACAGTGACCAGCAGGCTGCGGCTGAAGCCCTTGAACAGACTGGCTCGTGGTACGGGGAAAACATTCATCGAACACGAAGCGGGCAGGAGGTGTTTGTTGAATTGTCTGTCAATGTGTTGCACGATGAAAACGGCCACTCCGCAGGTGTTTTAACAGTCATTCGAGACGTGACGCGTCGCAAACGCATTGAAGCGGCTCTGCACGAAAGTGAAGCCCGATTTCTGCAAATTGCTGAGAATATTCATGACTCCTTCTTTCTCAAAGCAATCGGCACCGGCGAACTGATTTATACCAATGCAGCGATTGAGGACACCTATCAATCGTCTCGTCAATGGCTGTATGACAACCCGTATAACTGGCTAGAGTTTGTCCATCCGGGCGATCGCGATCGCATCTTAGCCGCCTTTCAAAAGCAGATTAACGCAGCCGAATTTGGCGATTTAGAATATCGCGTAATTCATCCAGGAGGGTTGATTCACTGGATCTGGTGCCGAACGTTTCCCATTTTTAATGAGTCAGGAGAAATTTACCGATTTGCAGGCGTGAATCGCGACATTACTGAGCGCAAACAGACGGAGATGGAATTGCAGTCAATGCGCGATCGCCTCTATTTTCTTCTCAACACTACGCCTGCTGTGATATATAGCTGCAATGCGAGTGGCACCCATGCAACCACATCGATCAGCGAAAATGTCAAAACTCTAACAGGCTACGATGCCCACCTGTTTGTCGACAATCCGTCCTTTTGGATTAATCACCTCCATCCGGATGATGCAAAATACTTTAATAGGACGTTATCAGAGTATTTTGAGGATGGTGTATCCAATACTCATGAATATCGCTTCCGGTGTGCTGACGGCACCTATCGTTGGATTCAAGATTCATTCCAACTGATTCGAGATAGCCAGGGCAATCTAGTAGAGCTGGTTGGCTACTTCATCGATATCACCAAGCATAAACAGCTTGAATTGTCTCTCCGTGAAAGTGAAGAACGATTCCGAGCACTCGTTGAAAACTCAAGCGACATCATTTGGGAAGAAGATGAACACTTCATCTTTACTTACATTTGCCCAAATGTTCAGAACATTTTGGGCTACACCCCCGACGAGATGATCGGACGAAGTGCGCTCGACTTTCTATTACCGAGTGAAGTTTCGAGAGTTGTCGTAGAAGACTCAGAACATCACCCGGTTCGGCTTAGAGAAGTTGTGTTTTTGCATAAAGGTGGGCACCCCGTCGTTATTGAAACCAGCGCAATTCCCTTCTTTGATGAGGACGGGCAGTTTAGGGGTTATCGCGGCATCGATCGAGACATTACAGCCCGCAAGCAAACGGAAGCGGCCCTCCGCGATAGCGAAGCCAGAAATCGAGCCATTGTGTCTGCCATTCCTGACCTGATGTTCCGAATCAGTGCGGATGGGGTTTATCTCGGATACATGCGTTCGGCTCAGGTACACGACTTAATTGCAAATGATGTGAATCCGGTCGGTCAATCCATCGCAGATTTAGTGCCCCAGGAGGTTTTAGAACAACACGAACACCACCGGCAACAGGCATTGGAAACAGGAACCCTGCAAATCTATGAACAGAAAGTCCAAATCGACGGATTGTTTCGGTATGAAGAAGTGCGAATAGTTGCCAGCGGTCGGGATGAAGTCCTATGCATGATTCGAGATATTACCGACCGCAAGCGAGCTGAAAGAGCGCTGCAAGAGAGTGAAGCACTGTTTCGATCGCTGTTTGAACAAGCCGCCGTGGGGATTGTCTTTTGCACGCCCAATGGCTATTTGATTCGGTTTAATGAAAAGTATTGCCAAATCACTGGTTACACAGAAGCAGAACTGTTCACCAAGCGATTTCAAGATTTTACGGCACCCGAATTCTTAAATGAAAATTTGGACTATCTTCAGCAACTGCTAGCAAATGAAGTCCCCTCGGTTGAGTTTGAAAAGCAGTATCTCCGAAAAGACGGCACTCGAATCTGGGTCAATATCACGATGACGTTGATTCATGATTTTCTCAATGTTCCAGAGCTGGTTGCAGCCGTTGTTCAAGATATTAGCGATCGCAGGTTGATGGAACTAACAATCCGCGAAAATGAAGCCCGCAATCGCGCATTTCTCGCTACCATTCCTGACCTGATTGTATTAATCGACTCCGACGGCATTTTCCTTGAAGAGATCAGTAGTCATCCAGGCGATGTAGTTCCCCGTCACATACACAAGATCGGTCGTCATCTTTCAGAGCTATTACCTGATGATATGGCAGCTCGACAACTCCGAGCCGTTCATAATGCAGTTACCACGCAGCAAATCCAAGTCTATGAACAGCAAGTCTGGAACAATCATCGCTTGCAGTATGAAGAAGTACGAGTCGCCCCAGTGAATAGTCATACGGCGATGGTGATTGTGCAAGATATCACCTCGGATAAACTGGCTGATATTGCTCTCCGCGATAGTGAAGAACGCTTCCGCCGAATCTTTGAAGATGCCGCGGTCGGGATGGCAATGGTGGGGCTTGATGGGCAAATATTGCGCGTCAATCAAGCAATCTGTGATTTTCTAGGGTATTCCAATTCAGAACTGCCTCGTAAGGTCGTTAGAGACATCACACATCCCGATAATGTTGAGATTGAGCGTGATTCGCTCGCTCAGCTTCTAGACGGCACCATTCCCTACTATCACATCGAGAAACGCTACATTCACAAACAGGGGCATACCGTCTGGGGATTGGTCAGCGTGTCTCTGATTCGAGATACTCAAGGGCAACCCGCCTATGTGGTTGGCATTGTTCAAGATATTAGCGATCGCAAAGCAATTGATCGCATCAAAGAAGAATTTATCTCGGTCGTCAGTCATGAACTACGCACCCCACTCACCGCTATCCACGGATCGCTGGGGCTGTTAACCACAGGTGTGTATGACGCTCATCCTGACAAGAAAAAGCGCATGATAGACATTGCAGCTCTGGATGCCGAACGACTAGTGCGCTTGGTCAACGATATTCTCGATCTAGAACGGCTTGGATCAGGGCAAACAGACCTCGTAATGCAGCCATGTGCGATCGCAGATCTGCTCTGGCAAGCGGCTGCGTCAATGCAACTCCTCGCTGATCGAGCAGGCATCCAGCTTATCGTGCAGCCGCTTTCAGCCACTGTTTGGGTAGACTCTGATGCCATTCTGCAAACATTAACCAACCTGATCAGCAATGCGATTAAATTCTCGCCCCCTCAGTCTGTCGTCACTGTATCAGCAGAAAAGCTGGAAACATTTATTCGAGTACAAGTGCGCGATCGCGGACGAGGTATCCCAGCAGATAGGTTAGAAAATGTTTTTGGACGGTTTCAGCAGGTCGATGCGTCGGATTCTCGACGGCGAGGCGGCACAGGCTTGGGGCTTGCGATTTGTAAAACGATTGTCCAGCAGCATGGAGGCGAGATCTGGGTTGAAAGTGTTTTGAATGAAGGAAGTACCTTCTTCTTTACGATTCCAGAATCATTGCCCATTCAGGATTAGCTATAGATTTAATAACATCTATCATTTCAGCAGCAGGGGCTTGGCATTCATTTCAGCAGCAGAGGCACAGCAGGGGCTTGGCAATGCCAAGCCCGTACGTGGCCAGATTATTTAATTCATCATCCTTAGCGATTCATCACATCCGGTAGCGCAATCAGGGCAGTACCGATGGGAATAGGCTCCCCTAGACTTGGATAGGTTGCAAAGACCCGATAGGGAACGGTCAATCCTTCTCTGCGACCTCCAACTCGTGCATTCTCCCTTATGGCATAGGATAAATTCAATCAATCTTATCAACTATTAAGATCGAGACGTTTGTTTCATGCTCAAGTATAGCAATTGCACCTTGCTATACTTGCCTCTTCTATTCACCCTGATTGGCCACCGACGCAGCTTCGATAAAAATACGCTTGACTTCTTCATGGGACTCGCGAATTTTCCGCTCAATTCGACGGACTGCTGCTTCAATTTCATCTGATGAAAGGTCGTCCTTAAACTCGATATTTAGAGCTAGCAAGATGTCTTTGGGGCCAAGGTGGAGCGTAATCGGAGATTCCATAGCCGATACCGCTTCATCCGATTCTACTAGCAGCCTGATGCTTTCGCGGGTTTCGGGTAAAGCGCTTTCACCAACCAGAAGCCCCTTTGTTTCAGCCACTAGGATGGTTGCCACCACTGTCAACACCAGACCAATCACGATTGAGGCGATCGCATCATAGATGACATCATTCGTAAACTCGCTCAAAAACACACCGAGAAAGGCGATCGCCAGCCCAACCAGCGCGGCTGAGTCTTCAACGATCACAATAAATGAGCTTGGGTCTTTGCTTCTATGAATCGCTTCTAAAAAGCTGATATTCTTTCGCGGATAGTTTTTATTAAATTCACGCACCGAGACAACGAGGGCGCTGCTCTCAAAAACCGCTGCCGCACCCAAGACAATGTAGCTCACCATGGGATCGCTAGATGGTGCCGAATGATGGAAGCTGTGAATTCCTTCATACATGGATAGTCCACCACCCAAAGCAAAAATGAGCACTGCTACCATGAGCGACCAAAAGTAAAGCTCTTGCCCACGACCGAGGGGATGTTGCTCATCAGGCCCTGCTTCACTTTGCTTCAGACCATACAGCAGCAAGACCTCATTGGCAGAATCAACCACCGAGTGAATTCCCTCCGACAACATGGCTGAACTGCCGCTAATGGCTGCTCCAACGAACTTGGCAATGCCGATCGCGATATTAGCAGCCATCGCTGCATAGATGGAAATTTTGGAAGATTCAGAGTTTGCCATAGTCCTACCGTGTTTGTGAGCAGACGATCTTGCTTAGACCTTAGCGTATATAGCCCTACGGGCTCAGGTTTGTGCGTCCTAACGCGAGAGCGTAAGGCTATAAGCGGTATGCGCTTGAGATAAGACGGAAACCCACCGACACCATAGTAAAACTGGGGCGATCGCAACAGGCCTATTGTCAGATATCTCAGCGTTAACGAACTGACTCTAACAAATGCTGATGCACTGACTCGGATGACGCAATTACAAGGCCAGGGCGTTCGTAGTTGTCACACGTATGCAGGGCAGGCGGCGGAGAACCATCCCAACAGGTCACAATAAACCCCATTTCTTGAGCCAAAAATGCCAACGCCCCTCCATCGATAAACTTGCCGCGTTGGAGGATGGCTCCGGTTAAATCGCCGCTGAGTAGCCCATTGACGTTTGAAATTTGCACCTCGTGGGAATAGTCTGTGGCGACTTTGTTGACGCGGTAATGGTCTTCAAGGTGGGGCGCAAGGGATTCTAACCCCCATCCTAGATGCACAACGGGTTGGGGAGGCTCAAGGGTCAAGGATTGGCAATCGTCTAACTCAGTGGCGATCGCCCCTTTAAATGCACCCTGGCCTCTGAGAGCATAATAGTAGAGGTCTTGAGCGGGCGAAATGGCAAGCACTGCTTCAAATTCGTCCCAGTTTAGAATACTCAGAATAATTTGATAGTTAGAATGACCATCTAGATAAAACTGCGTGCCATCAATGGGGTCAAGCGTTACTAAATAATCACCTTGAGGCCCTAGATCAATTGCCCGAAAATAGTCGGTATTAAAGGATTTTTCGTACTCTTCACCGTGAAATCGTAGGTCAGGAAAGGTGCCCAACAGCGCAACTTCAACAAAGGTCTGCACAGAGAGATCGGCAGCACTGAGCGCTGCGGCAAAAAAATTGCCGGAGCCTTCTTTTTCAGGCAATGCCGTGATTTTGGATTGGATTTGCCGCGTATAGCTTGCTGCGACTCTTAGGTGAGGCAGGAGGGTCTCGAGTATATGTTGAGGAGTCGGTGAGTTAAACATCGCACTATTTGATAGATTTGATAGATTTGTAAATCTGGGCGATCGCCATATTTAGCCTACTACTACTACCATAGAAAACAATTAACGAGAAGATATATTAGGTTTGTGTGTAGACTCCGCGCGGGGTCTACACACGTTCAGCGTCCTAACGTGAGAGCGGAAGGCAATAAGAGATTGCATATAAGCTCAACGACTCAAAAGAGAAATAGGGACATCACAACATGATGCCCCTTGATGAATTAAAAAGAACGATTATGAATAGAGAGTATGGGATAGAGAGTATGGGATAGACTCAGGCGTTTATCACCTCAGACTGTTCTGGCAGAGAATTTAATCTCCCCTTGGTGATAACAAAGCGAAGGAAGCGACAAAAACTTCACACCGCCTAAATCTATCAATTAGCCTACAGTCCAGATATCTGACGTCGCTCTCCTTCGATATCTGACTATGAGCCACAACAGAAAAACACTCATCCTGCAAGACAAAAAGCTTTCTATCCTTAGCTCAGAATAACCTTTTTAATTCATCATTTCATCACACTATCGAGCAAGATTTTAGAGCACAGCCTCAATCCAATGATAGAGACTAAATTGGGGAACATGTCACCTTTGCAAATTTGCCCTCATCCCCCAACCCCTTCTCCCAAGCCGGGAGAAGGGGAGCTGGCTTGAAGTCCCTCTCCCAAAGCGGGAGAGGGATTTAGGGTGAGGGCTACAAAAGTGACATGCGCCCCTAAATTGTTACTGTATCTTCTAAATTCGGCTATTCAATCAGTAGATTCATGGCTCTATGATCAGCACTCTGTCGATAATGCCAACAAATCCAAAAAGCCGCTTTATCATCAGCGATGTGAAGCTGAACTAGCTGTAAGATTGACCGCTATGCTGAATCTTGGTCGTTATTTTGGGATGCTAACAGTTCCTCTATCTGGGGCAGTGCAGCTTTGGCAGCATCATATCCCGTCTGAATCATCGGCTTAGATTGATGAAAGTCAAAGATGCCAAACTCCATTAGATCGGGCTCAATCAGCAGGTCTGGTTTGTCTAGGCTGAGATTAACTTCGGTGACTCGCTGCTCCATCATGTTGATTGAGTTACCCAGCACATCGAATATATTTAAGCCAGTGCGCGGATCGGGAATCCACTGGTCTACTTTGTCTTGAAGCACGTCTTTGAGAGCCTCATATCGGTTAGCGAGAGCGGGAAAAAACCCGCTGTCTTCATCGGTAGGGGAGGTGTTTGAATGATTTTCTTCACCCCCGGCACGATTAGTCGTGGAGGATGACTGATCTGACTCGCCACTCGAACGAGGCGTTTCGGCCTTGGGATCTTTATTTAAGTTGACTGCAATAACGATGTTAGCCCCCATCGCTCTGACGACGCTCACGGGCACCGGATTGACAACTCCCCCATCAACCAGATAGATATTTTCGTCCTTTTGAACGGGTGCAAAAATGCCCGGAATCGAAATGCTAGCCCGCACTGCATCAACCATCAAGCCCGTTTTTAGAATGACTTCTTGCTTTAGTAAAAAGTTGGTGGCAACACATCTAAACGGAATGGATGCATCTTCTATGGTTTTGTCTAATACATAACCCGCGACAAAATCATGAATGCGATCGCCATCAATTAGACCTGGGCTAGGAAAAGAAACGTCCATGAGAGAGAGCAAATTTTGTAGGGCGATATCGTCTGCAAAGGCTTCGAGCTTATCCAACGCGCCTGCAATGTACACTGCACCCACTAAAGCACCGATGCTAGTACCGGCCAAGTAGTCTATCTTGATATCGGCTTCCTCTAAAGCACGAATAACGCCGATGTGAGCCCAGCCTCGCGCTCCGCCACCGCCTAATGCTAAACCAATTGTTTTAGTCATACGATTGCGTCAGCTGACAGACAGCATTCACAATCTCTGACGGGTCGAGCGGTTTTGCCAGATGGATTTGATATCCGACTTCGCGCGCGTGCTGCCGATCCTCTTCCCGTGCATAGGCCGTAAGTGCGATCGCTGGAATATTGCTGAATTGCTCATTGGGGAACGCACGCACCGTTTGCAAAAAGCTGTAGCCGTCTTCGTCTGGCATCCCGATATCACTAATGATAATGGTGGGCTGAAAATATGTGAGGATATTCAGGGCGTCTCGCACGTTTCCCGCCGCTTTAACCTTAGCACCCTGCTGCTCTAGCACGAAGGCCAATAATTCTTGCGTATCAACTTCATCATCAACCACAATTGCCTTGACTCCTTGCAAATTTAGCTCGTGCCTTAAGAACGTTTGAGTCGAGTCATGATTTGCTTGAACTACACGCATAGGAAGCATGACAGTAAACGTAGCACCCTGTCCTATTCCTGGACTATCCGCGTGGATTGTTCCCCCATGCAGTTCGACTAAGTGACGAGTAATCGCTAATCCTAGACCTAACCCCCCCTGCGATCGCGTGGTTGATCCATCAGCTTGTCGGAAATATTCAAACACATGGGGCAAGAAATCAGGGGCGACGCCGATTCCAGAGTCACTCACCTGAATTTTCAGATATGAATCAACTGGCTCTGCCCGCACGACAACCTTCCCAACATGTGGGGTAAACTTGATGGCATTCGACAATAAGTTCCAAAAAACCTGTTGGAGGCGGTTCGAATCAGCCAAAATCTTACCCAGGTTAGTTGGCAAAGCCATCTCAATTTGAATCGATTTTGCGTCTGCTGCTGGGCGTAACGTATCTACAGTCGTGCGAATCAAGACGCCGACATCAACGGGCTGAATTTTTAGCCTAAGCTGACCCCGAATGATGCGAGAAAGATCCAGCAAGTCTTCGATTAATTGAGTTTGGGCAGTCGCATTACGCTCAATCGTATCGAGAGCCCGCTGAAGCATCGTCGGATTGAGATTGCCTCTTTGAATTAACTTGATCCACCCGACAATCGCATTAAGTGGAGTCCGCAACTCATGGGACAGGACGGCCAAAAATTCATCTTTGATCCGATTAGCCGTTTCTGCGGCTGAACGAGCCGCCCTTTCCTGCGCGAGGAGGTTGAGTCGTTGTGCTTCGATTTGCTTGCGGTCAGTAATATCTATAATCGTCATGACTACTCCATAGATGTGATCATCTGCATCATGGAGTGGGGCTAGCGACAGACTCACATCGATTAAGCTCCCATCTTGCCTCAAATGCTGGAATTCTTGATTCGAAACCGTATGATTCTGTAAAACTTGAGCAAAGTAGTGGTCAAATGATTTTTGCTGCGATTTGGGAAGAATCAGCAAAGGAGAATCAATCATCGCACTTGCCTGCCAGCCGTAAAGACGCTCGGCGGCTACGTTCAGCGTCATGATTCGCTGCTCAGAACTAAGCGTCATGATGCCCACCGGGGATGCATCGACAACTGCACGCAGCAAATCATCGGTTTGATGGAGCGCCTTTGTGACTTTCTGCCGCTCTTGTCGTTCCTGTTGTTCTCTGAGTGCTCGCTGGGCGGCTGGCGCTAAACGCTCTAGACGCTGCTTTAAGACATAATCCGTTGCCCCTTGCTTTAGAGCATCAATTGCCTGCTCCTCACCGAGTACTCCAGACACCAGAATAAATGGAACATCTGGACAAATTGCGTTTGCTAACTGTAGCGCTGCAATACCGTCAAACGACGGTAAAACATAATCTGCCAATATGAGGTCGGGGAGCCTTTCATTTAAGCTCTCCAAAAAATCTTGCCGATGAGCAACATGGGTAACATGACTTTCAATTCCACCCCGTCTCAATGCTGTTTCGATTAGTTCACAATCGATTGGATCATCTTCTAGTAATAGAATCTGAAGCATTGAAGTAGTCTGGTGAACGTTTACGGGTGTATTAACGGAGAAGTACATGAAATGTCAACGTTAGGGATATAATCTGTGTCAAATAAGCGACATGCGCTTGAGTTAAGTACGGTGGTGTGGAGCGCGCCCCACACCACCGTTTCTGTACTTGACGCGCACATTGCCATATATAACCAATAAACTGAAAAGGAGATCTGTTATTCTTACCGTAAAAGGAATCTACGTGTTACACTACCCATCTTAAGAAGGATATATAGTAATTTTTAGATCTTTTAAGATTTCGGTGACGATAACGTTATTAGTAATCCAGAATTTACGCACCTGCCCCTAATACCAAATTCTCGATTTTAGATTTGTGATTTTGGATTGACGGCCACCAGCCTTGCAAGGGTTCTAACCTGTTCATTTACGGTCATTGTGAGCGAAGCGAAGCAATCCTACACGGCAGATTTATGAGGAGCTAGGAGGGTAAGGAAAAATAAAAGGTTGCTCCTTTATCTAGGTCTCCTTCTGCCCAAAGGCGCCCTCCGTGACGGGAAATGACTCGTTGCACATTTGCCAGCCCGATGCCCGTCCCATCAAAACCTTGGGCATTCGGAAGACGTTGAAATACCCCAAATAATTGCGCGATATTATCTGAGTCAAAGCCAATGCCATTATCGCGCACGAAAAAAATAATTTCTCGTTCACTGTTCATGCTGCCGATTGTGATGATCGCGTGTTCCCGAGGATTCGTATATTTGACTGCGTTTTCGACCAGGTTTTGCCATACTTGACGTAGCAAGTTGCGATCGCCCTCCACGGTAGGCAAGGATGAAATGTCCCAATGAACCGTTCGTCCGGCCAATTGGGGTTCAACCTGCCGTTTCACCTCTTGTACCAAGCGATTCATGCTAACTGGGGTGTACTGCATTTTGGCTCGACCAGTGCGAGAAAATTGCAGTAAGTCATCAATCATTCTGCCAGAGCGTTCGGTGAGTTCGCTGATGCGCTGGAGATAGTGGAGAACGGTTTCCTCAGAGGTGATCGATTGAAGGTGTTGTGTTAAGAGAGCTGTGAATCCATCGATTTGGCGGATGGGCGATCGCAAATCGTGGGACACCGAAAAGGCAAACATCTCTAGTTCCCGATTGAGCATCTCTAAGCGCGCAGTCCGCTCTTCGACTCGCTGTTCTAAGGTTTGATTGAGCGATCGCAGTGCTGCTGCTGTTTGTTTCTGTTCGGTGATATCCAAAATCAATCCATCGATCAAGGTCTTACTGTTGAATTGCACTAGAGCTTCACTGATTTGTAGCCATCGGATTCGATGCCCCGAATCGTTTAAGCAGACTTCTCGATGCCACTGGGTTTGATGAGTCCGATCGATGGCGCTTAGGGCAAGCGTTTCCTGGAAAAATGTCTGCGCCTCAGATAATGAATTGAGTTCTAATAATTTCAATAATCCATCACTCGCCTCCAAGAGGGTTCCGTCTGGTGTCGCGCGAAAGACCCCTACTTTTAGCTCATTGAGCAAAAATTGGAGACGAAACTCTAATTCGGATGCCTTCCGACGAATCTGAGCGTTTTCCCAGGTAGAGCGAACGGCTTGACTCAAGCGCACCAAATGCTTGGGAGATTTAATCACATAGTCATCTAAGCCCCCTTTCATCGCCTCGACGGCCACTTCTTGAGTGCCAGAATTGGTAAACATCACAATCGGGCGATCGGGATCATGGTCTTTGACAGCGCGCAGCACGTCTAAGCCCGTCGTCCAATTTAATTCGTAGTCAGTAATCACTAGATCAAACTCGTCCGCAGCGAACGCTTGATTGAGTTCTGTCCAGTCTAGGGCTTCCTGAATTTGGATATGGGGAAACTCCCGCTTGAGTTCTCGAACTGCAAGCAACCGATCGTTTGGATCGTCATCCACTAGCAAAATTTTTTGTAGCGATCGCTCTAACTCCATGAGATAAAACGCTGAAATCTATTTTTCAAAGGGTGCTATACGCGCCGACTCACAGCATACATGCGATCTAACAGGATCTCGCTCTACCGAGGAGCAGACGCGATCGACGGATACTCGTTGATTCGTAGCCAGTACAAATCCAGGGCGGCAATCATTTTAGAGAGATTATCAAACTTAACAGGTTTGACCAGATACGAATTTACCCCTAAGTCATACGAGCGATCGACATCCAGACTTTCTCTAGATGACGTCAACACAACGACCGGAATTCGCTTAATGACGGGTTGCTGTCTAATCCATTCCAAAATCTCAATGCCGGAGCGCCGGGGCAGCTTCAAATCTAGCAAAATTAGAGCAGGCAGAGGATAGCGATCGCGATCAGCATACTCCCCTTCTCCAGACAGATAATCGATTGCTGCATCACCATCCTTGACAATCCGAATTGGGTTGGTTGTATTTACCTGCCGAAACGCCCGTTGAACAAACAAGATATCATTGGAGTCATCTTCGACGAGCAAAATACTGTATTCATTGATATCCATCATCCGACTAACATCCGATTAAACTTCCCTTTAGCCCTCACAGTTCGTAGCCAAATCCTAATATGTTGCTAGATTTTCTATTTTATTTTTATCCTAATAGAGCAACTAAGTCTAACCGCAGACAGATATTTTAAGCGGCCATCATTGAAGTAGGTGTAGTCAATATAAAATCAGCCAAAATCAACCAAAATCAGTTAAAAATTTTACTCTGACATGTCTGTTGCTGCTGCTGGGTACGCTAGCGCACCTGAATTTGACGTTGTAGCGTTTCAGCTAGTTGATTTGAGTCTCAAGCAGGCGATTATATTCAGCCTTGACAACGTTGTAGCATTCACAGGCAGCAGATTCGAGCGCTTCCCGATTCAAAATGTGAATATACCCACGCTGATAGTAAATGAAGCCTGCCTCTTGCAAGGCTCCTGCTGCAACGGTAATGCTGGCGCGTCGGGTTCCTAACATGCTGGAAAGAAAGTCTTGGGTCATCTGCAAGGTCGAAGACCGGGCAAAATCTTGAGACTGCAAAAGCCAGCGGGCTAACCTTTCTTCAATGGGATGAAACCGATTACAGGCAGCTGTTTGACTGACCTGAGCTAAAAACGCTTGCGTGTAGCATAACAACAATTTTTGTAATGCACCCGCCCGATCAAACTCTGCTTTTAGAACGGCGGGAGCAAGAGCGATCGCACTGCCTGCAATCTGGACAATGGCTCGGCTACTATCACATTGCCCTCCCAAATAAACCGGATAGCCTAACATCCCATCGTTGCCAACAATTCCTGCTTCAATCGTTGAACCATTTTCCATAATCTGAACTAGCGAAATCATAGATTGATTTGGAAAGTAAACGGTGTTAATCGGTTCAGCGGGTTCATATAGAATCTGTCCGAGGGAGAGGTTCACTTCTCTCAGATGGGGGGCTAACCGGATGTAATCTGCTTCTGGCAAAATAGCCAATAAATGGTTGAGTTGCTCAGATTGGACTAGATACGATGGGTTTTGATCGGAGTCATCTTGAGACGTAGACATCGTGGTGGGGACGGTGGATGAATCGCTTGACTAAGCCTAATCGATTGCACCTGCTCATGCACATGATGAAAGACAGAATACCATGCAAAGACAGTTTGTTTTAGTCTAAATAATTCAAACTAGAACAGTTCGATCAACGCTAGTACTCCGTGGCTATAGTCAAGCCATCATAAGTTCGATCCAAGACTGACACCCCTGATTAATTGCTGACTCTATCCCAACTCGCCCACCTAAGCGTTCAACCCCTCGCTTGACAATCGCCAACCCAATCCCGGTTCCTGGATAGGTTTCGACGCCGTGCAATCGTTCGAAGGCATTAAAAATGCGCGCCTGATGCCTAGGGTCAATGCCAATGCCGTTATCTTCAACGCAAATCCTCACCCATTGATGATGAGTGTCTGAATCCCTAACCACAGGCTCTTTGATGTCAGCCCAAATTCGGATCTGCGGCTGGACACCGGGCGCAACAAACTTTGAGGCATTGTCGATTAAGTTGCTCAAGACTTGCTTTATGACACTCCGCTGAGCATAGACGCTGGGCAAATCTGAAACGACCTCCACGTTTGCGTGCCTAGCTTGCAATACTGGCTTTAGATCAGCGAGAACCTTCTGCACAATGACGGCCATATTGACCCGCTGCAGGTGAATCTCAGTCCGACCCAACCGACTGTAGCTCAGCAGGTCTTGAACTAAAATATCTAAATGCTCAGCAGAGGTTGCCATTCGATGCAGGTATTCTTTGCCTAAATCATCGAATGCAGAGTTGTAATCTTCTTCCAGCACTTGAGCAAATCCTTGAATTGCCCGCAACGGCGCTCGCAAATCATGGGCCACTGAATAGGAGAAGGCTTCCAACTCCTGATTAGCTTCTTCTAAGGCATGAGTGCGATCTTGCACCCGCTTTTCTAGGGTGAGATTGAGCTGATACAACGCTTGCTCAGTCTGCTTCCGCTCGATCGCAGCCGCTAGCAAGTTGGACATCGATTGTAAGAAATTGACATCGTCGTGGGTAAAATTCTGGTTTTGGATGGAATGTGCTCCTAGTATGCCGAAGGGGCGATCGCCTCTGCCCTGAATGATCGTGCTCATGCCGCTCACCACTCCATGGTCGGTGAGCAGAGGAGGGCCGCTAAATCGAGACTCGGTGGGCAAATTTTCGACAATCACAGGATGCTGAGACAACAAGGTATATCCTGCCTGCGATTGGCGATCGGTGCCGACTCGTGCTCGACCGACTAAGCCCGGTTGCCAGCCTACTCCCGATCGCAACAGTAATTCTTGCTCGTTAGGCAATAGCTCTAGCACTTTGCAATACTCTACATCTAGCGCATCAGCAATGAGTCGAGTGGTCTGGTAAAACAATGCGTCTAAATCTAATCCTGACAAGGCAGTCTGGCTCAGTTGAGCGACGACCGCCTGCTGTTTTAAGCGAGTGGCGAGGGCAGCTTTCGCCTGCTTTCGCTCTGTAATATCTGCCGCCATCGAAATCACCAGCCTTACACCTTTGGCCGACTGACCTAGCGGAGCCGAGCTAAATAGCCAAGTTCGAGTTTTACCGTCTTTTGTTCTAACCTCGAATTCTCCTTCGCTAACTCGCCTGTTTAGCTCATAGAGATGATTAATCCCAGCAAGAACATCCGCTTGGCGCATGCCATAGGCTCGCTCAGTCCAGTCACCGATCGTTTGAATTTCGTTTTTAGAATACCCCGTGATGTCTGAAACAACTTGGCTCGTTTGGAGGATTTCACCGTTTTCCGCATGAATAAAGATCGGAAACGGAGCATCCACGATCGCCCGCCGAAATTGTTCTTCGCTTTCCTTAAGCCTGATTTCAGCTTGCCGACGGTCTTGAATTTCTTTCCTCAACGCCTTGTTGGCAGCAACTATCTCGGTGGTGCGGTTTGCCACCCGCAGTTCTAATGTGTCATTGAGATCGCGTAAGGCCGCTTCGGCCTGTTTACGCTCGGCTTCGCTACGTTTACTTTCGCTGATATTAGTAGAGGTGCCATACCACCGTATAAGTTGCCCCAGATGATTGTAAGCTGGCTCTGCCTTCGCAAGATGCCAGACATAGACTCCGTCTGCCCGCTGGAGTCGATATTCTGCCTGATAACTCGTTTTCGTTGAAACGGCTTTCTGCCACTGATTGAGCGTCGACTCTCTATCATCGGGATGCACCACAGCTAACCACCCTTTACCGATCGAGGTTTCCGGAGTTTGTCCTGTATAGTCAAACCAGCGTTGATTGAAATCAATCCGGGTGATGCCACTGGCCTCTGCGACCCACACGAGTTGAGGGATGGTTTCAATCAGGGTTTGGTAGCGGTGTTCACTTTCTCGCAGTTGAGTTTCAATCTCTTTTTGTCGGGTAATGTCTCGTCCGACCGATTGACAGACCACCACCTGTCCGTGCTCATTGTAAAAACAGCGGTTGTTCCACTGAGTCCAGCGGATATCTCCCTGAACCACAACCCGATTTTCAATCTTCACGTGTGGATTTTTGCAACTCATTGAACTGACCAAGCTATCAACCGTGTCACGATCGGCTTCATAAATGACAGGCGCGTAGCTTTTGCCAATCAAATCATGTTTATCTAAACCAAAGTAGCGGCAGTATGCGTCATTCACATAGAGAATTGTGGTATCTGGCAAATAGCGGCAGATCAGCTCTGTCTGATCTTCAAGAATTGTCTGATACTGCCACTGCTCTGGATCGATCGGATGGCTTGCGAGATCGGTGTGAGGAGGGCCGTCTTTATGATCACCCCAAGGGGATGACACGTTCCATAACGTTGTGACCTGAGTCAAAAAAGTACCGATCTTTCTCATCATTTTATTGACTAGCAATATTGGGTTGATGAATCGCTCTTGACCGATTGTGAGTCAATTAGCTCTGACCTGATCTATCCACGAAACAGATTCCCTATTTCAGTGTACCGATGAACCGGATTAGATATCTCTCACGGGTGCAGGAAGCGCTGAACTCGGAAACGAACAGCATAAAGTAGCTCCCCCTGGCTGCACTGTAGCCGGGTGTTGGAGCCCACGGGTAGCTTCAATGAAGTCGCGAAGTTCTATCTATTGACGCTTAGATTTTCTTCTACGGATAGATTCTGAATAGACGTGCGATCGCATATGTATTGACTAGATTGCGTCTATGCTCTGGGCGCGATTTTTATACTCTTGACGATACTTCTTGCCTTTGGATTGCGGAATCTCGATAGTTGATCATCCACTAGTTCAGACTCGGGATAGATAGTCTACATGGGGTAATCCAGAGTAAATATAAAACATCCCAAAGTATTACCAAAATGCCAGCGTAACCACAGAGTAATGAATATGTCTATCTCTCTAGGAATTCATCAGTCATTCTGGATAGCCTCAACTGGTCTACTCAAGACATGGTGTCTTTCGACATGTTGCCCTATATCGGCACGCTCACTCCGATGAATCAGCACACTTAACTTAGCCACAGGGTTTAGCCTTTGGGGGATGAGCAATTCTACACTCTCGGCAATGATCTTAACGGATTTAATTTTGGCGGTGAATACTTTAGAACCGTGTCAAAAGGAATCGACTGCTCAATAAACCCATGCGTCATTTATGTTGAGTCTCACTCATTCTCAGGGCGTTTAGTTGCTAGATAGCGGGTTGTCATCTCACGAGCCAACCGTTTGATATGACGCTTAGCAGACCAACGAGCAATTCTTTTGATGAGGTCGTATTTCAGGTCATTCATGACAGCGTTCTCCTTATCGAAGCCCAAATGGGATGAGTGGTATGCATGTCATTATCTTTCCCAGCGATCGCCAAAAAACTGCTCCCTGATGAGACTAGGGAACAGTTTGATTGAGCGAGTTGATTGAGCGAGACTAGAAATCATGAACCGCTGACTCTTAGCGGTTCCCTGCTAGATAAACAATGCCGCGATATTGAAGAGGAATTCCTGAATCAAGCGGAGTGGAGATAGCCGGAGGAAATTCGAATTCAGTCCCTCGATATTTGCCAGTGACGTTCAAGGGTAATCTTGAAACAGAAGCAGCTGTTGATTGAAATTGGATACCGCGATAGGAAAGGTTCATGGTGTTAATCCTCGTGAGTGGTTTGGAGTGGTTGAACTGTCTTAGTTATACGAGGATGCAAACACCAGGTCGATACAGAAAAGTTAAGGACTTATGCGGCTTAACTTTTGCATAACTCGTGAGTGGGCATTGATCGACTATCCCTTCGCAGGATATTCGGTGTGATAGAGAACGCTACTGCGTTTATCAAAGAAATCAAACTCAATCATGGCAGATTGGTCATCTGTCTTAGGATGAACGGCAACTTTCAAAAAGCCTCCGGAGCGCTTGGGCTGAAGATAGGGTTGAGCAATGAGCCCATCTGGATCGGTTGAGTCTGGATCACCAGGTGGTCGCCCCTCTCGTGCATTGGCTTCGGTCAATGCACCACACGAAAATTCATGAAACCCGTCGGGGTGAATGGAGTGATATTGCCAATGGCGATCGCCACAAATCAGAACCACATTGCGTTGCTGGAATCCATTCTCAACCAGCCACTTAAAAAAGGCGTCTCCTTCTTGCTTAAAGCCAAGAAGATTAGTGTGATTGTCGCGCTTGTTAAAATCGGTATCGTTGCTTTGAACCTCGCCACCAAATAGCGGCGCAAATAATCCCCCTTGCACCTCTACCTTTGAATCATCGGGACCCACTAATGGAGTTGGTGAAATAATCACCTTAAACGTTGCATCACTGTCGAGCAAGGTTTGCTTCAACCACGCTGTTTGAGCCGTCCCCCAAATGGTTTTCGTTGGCCCTGGAACCTGGCTATTTGAATCGCGATAGTCACGCCCTTCAAGTAACCAAATTTGCAACAAATCGTTAATGCGATGCGTCCGATAGGTAACTGCGTTAGCATCAGCCGGGTCTACTACAGGAACTTGTTCTCGAAACACATCTCGACCCAAATCATGAGATGGCTCAATTGGAATATGCGGATCAGCATCATTAAATCGATAGTCGTGGTCGTCTTTTTCCCAATAGGTAGGAGTCGTTTGAAACAGCTTGCCAAATCGCTCGGTTGAAAGCTGACGATGCCACTTGCCGCGCATTTCATCCTGGGTCTTAGCACGGGTCGCCATGGGGCTATCGTAATAGACTGTATCTCCAGTAAAGACAATAAAGTCTGGAGCCTGAGCCCGAATTATATCTAGAATTGGAAAGCCATCTTGTTTATCCAATTCAAAGGGCCATACCTGAAATGCAAAGCGATTCATACAGGAAACAACGACAAAACTGGCATCCTGGGCACATCCCTTAGGAGCAAGCGTTTTGAATGTACCAACTGGCCCAGCTTTGATCGATTGCTCGTCTGCTCCAGAAAGCAAGGCATAGTAGTAGCGACTATTCGGTTGCAAACCTGACACGTTGACTTTTACGATGTAGTCTTGGTCGGGTTTGGCAGTCTGCCATTCTGTGCGGACTGCTCGATTCATATCGGCTTGAGTAGACAAAGCAAATGCTGCTACTCCAGTTGCACCCGGAATATCTCGCCACCGAACTTTACCATCTTTGGTGATGCGTGCTTGTAAGATGGCAGAGGTTTGAGTAACTTCACCCACCATTTCGGTCTGCCTGTGCTTTGTAGAGGGTGGCACATAGGTGTAAGGCAGATTTAAATCTTTGTCTCGGTAAATCATGGGGTTTCTCCAATCTGGTGGGAGCAACCTGATTTTAATTTGCTCAAACACAATTCACAAGCGATTTAGGATCGCTATATCCTCATCACTATCTATTGTTCCTGATTAGTCTAAACTCCAGTAATAAGCTTCACTAGATTTCTGCTAGTTTCCTTAAGGAGATACGCCTCTAATGAGTTTCAAAACAGTAGTATTTTATGGGTCTTATCGTCGCGATCGCCACGGGATCAAAGCTGCCAAATTTATCATCCATCAGCTGAATCGACGCGGGCACACTGTGATCTTTGCGGATGCTCAGGACTACGACTTCGGCATCCTCGATCGCATGTATAAGGAATATGAGCAGGGTCAGGCTCCTGCCAAGATGGAAGAACTCGCAGACCATATCCGCACCGCTGATGGGTTTGTTGTAGTAGCAGGCGAATACAATCATTCCATCCAGCCAGGGTTAAGCAACCTGATGGATCACTATTTGGAAGAATACTTTTTCCGCCCTGCTGGCATCGTTTGCTATTCAGTAGGTGGCTTTGGAGGCGTTCGGGCATCGATTCAGCTAAGAGCATTTCTCACTGAAATGGGAATGCCTACTATTTCAAACATTTTTGCGATTTCTAAAATTACTGAAGCCTTGGATGATCAGGGATTGGCGCAGCAGTCATCGTTAGAAAAGCGGGTGGGGAAATTTTTGGATGAGTTGGAATGGTATGAAGAAGCACTCCAACGACAACGGCAGGAAAAAGGTACGCCTTTTTAGTATCTAGAGATCGGCACGCGGTGCTTTGCCTATTCTATAGCTACAGCCAGTAGCCTTAGGACAGTTTTGTAAGGATGTCGTGTAAGGATATCGTGTGTAGATATAGCCCTACGAGCTTAGGTTTGTGTGTAGACCCCGCGCGCCGCGCAAGGTCTACACACGTTCAGCGTCCTAACGTGAGAGCGTAAGGCTATATTTCCCGTTAGAGGGATGGAGGCGATCGCCAGAAGTAGCAATCTGCTCGGTGATTTCTGTGAGCCTTAAGCCCCTCAAAAATGGGGGGCTTAAGGCTCACAGACTAGTTGTTTAAGCTTTTGAAGTGGCGTGTGAGGATACACATCACTTCATTCGGATTGACGGTGGGAATGGGTTTTGACCATTCATAGGGTTCCGCGTAGCGGAGCTGATACATTTGCATGATGTATTGGTTGACGACGGTGAGCGACCCGACGGCGATGACGCGCAGGGTTTCACGGTCGTCGTTTGGGCACGATGATGGGTCAAACCGCTCCGGCGGTTCGTTGGGATTGACCATGATGAAACACTCCTTTTGAGTGTTGAAGGAGCGCTCAAACGATGAAGCCACCCGACTAAAAGGCATCACGAATTGGGATGGCTACAGGAGTGTGGTAAAACAGTCCATAGCCTTCGATTCTGCTGATACAGGGTCGCAGGTTAGTCTCCCGGCACGTGGTGCCAACACTGCTGGGGGACGCTGCTCATGTTTGAGCGCTTGATAGCCGAGAATACCGCACGTTGTTAGTAAAAACAACCGTATTATTCAATTTCTTTGTGGACAGATCCCCGGCTTCTCAAATGAAGATGGACTCCAGCACTACGTTCTAAAAGGTGCTTCAGCACCAGGGTGACAATCGCCAGACAGGTCAGCAGTACAGCAGCGGCATAGGCGGATTGGGTGTTGTACTGGATATAGGCGTCTTCAACGTAGAGGGGTAACGTCTGAGTTTTACCGGAAATATTGCCAGAGACCACGGCAACGGCTCCAAACTCTCCCATGGCACGGGCATTGCAGAGAATCAGTCCATACAGCAAACTCCATTTGATGGATGGCAGGGTGACTCGCCAGAACGTTTGCCAAGGGGAGGCTCCTAGGGTATGGGCAGCTTCTTCCTGATCGGTTCCATTTTCTTCTAAAGCGGGGAGTATCTCGCGGGCAATGAAGGGCATGGTCACAAAAATGGTTGCCATTGCTATGCCGGGCAAGGCAAAAATTACTTTGATGCCGCTGGCTTCTAACACCGGGCCAAACCAACCCCGACTGCCGTAGAGCAGTACCAGCATTAACCCGGCGACCACGGGGGAGATGGAAAAGGGCAGATCGATAATGCTGATTAATAGAGTGCGACCGGGGAACGTTTTATGGGCGATCGCCACCGCTGCCGAGAGGCCAAAAATCGTATTCAGCGGCACCGCAATCAACGCCACAATCACCGTCAATCCTACCGCGTTCATAAAAGGACGGCTGGTAAACGTAGTCAGCAAACCGGCAATGCCGCCATGAAACGCCTGGACAAAGACATTTAAAGCCGGGAGTAGAATCACCAGAGCCAAGTAGAGGGTCACAAAGCCGATCAGGCCCCATTTGCGCCAGTCAGTCGATGTTGAACGCACTTTGGTTTGAGTTAAGGTAGCCCGAGTTGGATTGAGAACAGGATTATCCATACCGTTTTCCGAGGGATTGCAACACATTAATCATCAATAAAATTAACAGTGAAATCAGCAGCAGCACCGTCCCGATGACGGTGGCTCCGGCATAGTCAAACTGCTCTAGTCGCTGAAAGATGAGAACCGGGGCAATCAGGTCTTGAAAGGGAATGTTGCCCGCAATAATCACCACTGAGCCATATTCCCCAACGGCACGGGAAAAGCCCATCGCCACGCCAGTTAACAAGGCAGGCAAGAGGAGCGGCAAAATCACTCGCCAGAAGGTCTGCCACTCGGATGCACCCAAAGACCAAGCGGCTTCTTCCACCTCCGCCTCCAGTTCCTGAAGCACGGGCTGCACCGTGCGCACCACAAAGGGCAGCGAAATATAGATCATGGCGACTAGCACACCCGATCGGGTAAATGAAACCTTGATACCCAGAGGGTCGAGGAGGGAACCAATCCAGCCATTGGAGCTGTAAATGGTGGACAGGGTCAAGCCTGCCACGGCAGTTGGCATCGCAAAGGGCAGATCGATCAGGGCATCGAGATACCGTCTGCCGGGAAACTCATAGCGCACTAGCACCCAGGCCACAATCAGTCCAGCGATCCCATTGATGGCAGCGGCAGCCAGGGCAGTCAAAAAGGTGACATTGTAAGTAGAAAGGGCCACAGGGTCAGTGGCAATCCGCCAGATTTCGCTGGCATCGAGGGCACTTGCCCGCAGCACCAGCGCCACGATCGGCAGTAGCAAAAACAGGATTAGATAAATCCAGGTGATGCGCCAGGGCCAGGATAGAGACCTGAGGTGCGTCCAGAAGGGTTTGGGCGAAGCAGAATCAAGATAAGTCATGGCAAGGTTTGAAAGGGCGATCGTCGGTGATTGAAGACACGATGGGGAACGTAACCGTCAGAGTAGACAGTCCCGTTCCGCTCCCCATCGGCATTACTGGCCGATTTTGGCTTGAATCTTGTCAAACTCAGCCCCATCGGCAAAAAACTTGGACTGCACCGCATCCCAACCGCCCAAATCATCTACCGTGAACAGGGTCGCAACGTCGGGATACTGCTCGGCAAACTCGTCTGCCACCCCTGGATCAACTGGACGGAAACCCACCCTGGCAAATGCCTGCTGGGCTTCGGGGGTAAACAGAAACTCCACAAAGGCTTCAGCCACTTCGCGGGTGCCGTGCTTGTCCACATTGGCATCGACAACTGCAATGGGATTATCGATGGAGATGTTCACCTCCGGGATAATGTAGGGCTGCGCTTCCCCATTCAAGGCCGCCAGCAGCACTTCGTTTTCGTAGTTAATCAGCACATCCCCTTGACCCCGCTGATAGAAAACGTCCGTGGCTTCCCGCGCATCTTTGGGTAGCACAGGGACGCTCTGGTACACCTTGGTGACGTAATCCAGCGCTGTCGCTTCATCGGCTCCGGTTTGGGTCAGATGCCCCCACAGCACCATAAAATTCCAGCGGGCACCGCCCGAGGTTTTAGGATTCGCTGTCACCACGGACACGTCAGGACGGGCCAGGTCTTCCCAGCCTTGAATATTTTTGGGGTTACCGTCACGTACCACCAGAGCCGCCACCGACTTGTGAACGATCGCACCATTGGGGGCGTCTTGCTCCCACCCCGGCTCGATCAATCCTCCTTCCTCTAGCTTTTTCGTATCTAAAGCCAGCGCCAGGGCAACCACATCGGCTTCTAGACCATCCAGGACAGCGCGAGTTTGCGAACCTGAACCACCATAGCTCTGATTAATCACCACGGTCTGTCCGGTTTCGGCCTGCCACTGCTCCACAAACTGAGGAATGATTTCTTCGTATGCGGCCTGGGTAACCGCATAGGACACCAGGGTGAGTTCTACCGTTTCACCAGATGCGGCTCCCACGTCTGTCGCGGACTGGCTGGTAACGCTGCCGCAAGCGGCGATCGCCCCAGCTAAACCGACTCCAGCAATGGCGAGTAGCACCGTTCTACGAGATACTGCCTGTCCCCATAACGGTCGATTTAACCAAGTCCTGAATTGTCTACCAGACGACTGACTTGCCGCGCGATTGCGCGGCGCAGGATTAGGTAATGCCATAAAAAACTCCAGAAAAAGAACCCGTGATCGAAGCGCTTCGTTCTTGGAGAAGACTGTAGCACGAAAAAGTCGAACTTGAATCTCAAATGTTTTGAAATTCATTTCAAATTTATTCTGACTTGACATGAAAATGAATTGTGCTTAATTGGAATAAGCCAGAGCTGCGAGTTGGCTCCAGTCCTGACGCTTGGAATCCAGCAAACCTTTGAAACACTTAAGTTGTAGGAATTACTATGGGTATCAAAATTGAAAACGTGGCGAAGCGGTTCGGTTCCTTCCAGGCTCTGGAACCCGTCTCCTTGGAGGTGAAAACCGGGTCACTAGTAGCCTTGCTAGGGCCATCTGGTTCGGGTAAGTCAACCCTGCTGCGGATCATTGCCGGTCTGGAAACCCCCGATTCGGGCAATATTTATCTGTCAGCCCAGGATGCCACCTATCGCCGAGTGCAGGAGCGCAACGTCGGTTTCGTCTTTCAGCACTATGCGCTGTTTAAGCACATGACCGTGCGCAAAAATGTGGCGTTTGCCTTGGAAATTCAGGGTTGGCCCCAGGCACGAATCCAGCACCGGGTTGAGATGCTATTGAATTTAGTGCAATTAGGGGGGTTGGGCGATCGGTATCCGGCCCAGCTATCCGGCGGCCAGCGCCAGCGAGTAGCTTTAGCTCGCGCCTTGGCTATTGAGCCCCAGGTGCTGCTGTTGGATGAACCCTTTGGGGCGTTAGACGCCAAAGTTCGCAAAGACTTACGCAACTGGTTGCGGCGACTCCACGATGAGGTGCATGTCACCACGGTCTTTGTCACCCATGACCAGGAAGAAGCAATGGAAATTGCCGATGAAATTGTGGTGATGAATCAGGGCAGAGTGGAGCAAATTGGATCGCCCGCAGAAGTTTATGAAAACCCGGCAACTCCCTTTGTGATGAGCTTTATCGGGGCCGTCAACGTTTTGTCGCCCGATGCTACCTGGCAGTCATTGCACCACACGCTTCCCAGCAATGGCAAGGTCTTCCTACGGCCCCATGATATTGAAATTTTCTCGACAGATGGTCCCGGTCGCTTAGAAGCAAGAGTAAAACGCCTCATTCATTTGGGGTGGACGATTCGTCTAGAGTTAACCCTGAACGATGGACAATCCTTAACCGCTCACATCAGCCACGAGCAGCTTCATAAATTCCAACTTCAGCTGCAACAGACTATCTACGTTCGCCCTAAATCGGTTCGCACCTTTGAGCCTATGGCAGAGGCTCAAACAGCGGTTGCGTAGAGGAAACAGTCACCCAAGGCTAACACTGCGTTGGTGCGGCGGAACAGAGGTTATCGATGAATCCCCTGGAAAACTGGCAGCGCAAGGCTCTTGTCAGAGAGCTTTGCGTTTTACTTTGCCTAATATCCAGCAGAATATGGCGGTATGCGCTTGAGTTAAGTACGGTGGGGTGGGGCGCACATTGCTATAGAGTGGTTGAGTTATGGGTTAGGTTCTATCACCACATCTTTTGAAATTCAATTGGATCAGAGATACAATGTAAATGTTTTATGATCTGATTCAACTTGAGGCAAGACTTTGTATGCCGCGCCTATTGGAACTGCATACTTGATACCAATTAACTATGAGGACGAACATAACTCAGAGTCTGAACTGCTTATGATTGAAGAGTTTCAGTTTCTTGGGTCAGATAAGCTTCATAATGTTTTGGTATGAGCCAAGTGCTGATTCAGAAAAGCGAGCATGGCAAACCAAACTAAATCAAGCATTGCTGTGTCCCCCCTCCAGATGCTAATTCAGGGAAACTTTCTATTCAGAGACTTGGATGAAAGCAGACTGAAACCTTACCTAGAAGCCGATTCGTTGGTTCAAGAGAAGCTGTATGCTAATCGTCCAATTTATACAGCCTTCAAACAGAATTCGTCTCTAGACAACCTCTATGCCATTGTAGGGGGTGGCCCCGTAGTTACCCGAAGCACACCATTAGATCGGGTCATTTCGCTCACTTATCCGGGAGCATGTTTTGGCATGCGTAATCTACCTTTGGCTTACGGGGAGGCGTGCCGAGCGTTTCCCAGTTTGGTAGAAGCCTACAAAACTACCGATGTGATTAAAATTCCACTGAGAGCTGTGGAATCGTTATATAAAGACAACGACGTGTTTCGAAGTCGATATGAACTACTATTTGAACTGCGGGAAAAATTCCAGTATCACTTGCTTAACTGCAGTACTTATCCACCTCAAGCAGTCGCAGCCTTGTTACGGGCATTGGTTTATCAAGAGCGATCTCTGAACAACCAACCCCAAGCCGATGGTACTTTTGTTTTTGATCTTCCTACAGATCTGATTGCTTGTGCTAGCCAACTCAACCATCGCACAATAGAGCAAGTGCTAAAAGGCATGGTGAAAGCGAGGTTACTAAAGTCAGGTCAAGCCTCTGATACCAGCGATGATATTGTACAGGTGGTTGATCCTGAAGGTTTGAAGGGAGTTTATGGAGCTACCCGTAACAAAGTACCTTGGTGGCCCTTGCGCTAAAAACCATCGAGCTACTGCAAGCAAAAGTTGACGAGGCAATCAAAAAAGTTCAAGGTAATCGGCGAGATAATCGGAGAAAAGCTTCTCCCATCAAGTTGACGGCAACTTTCTGTTCAGCTCTCGATTTGTGCTGATGGGCAGGGACGTGCATAGTGTAAGGGAACTCGCTACCTCTAACTTTCTAGTTTTTACTATGCAACAAGGAAATCAAATGGCGGGTGCAAGTTCGGTTTACGTAGTGCTGGCAGCTCTCTGCTGGGGATTATCAGGTGGAATCGGCGGTATTCTGATGGCCGCTGGCTGGGACGCGTTCGTGGTTTCGTTCTACCGGGGCGTAATCGGACTGCTGTTCGTCCTCGTTTGGCTAGCGTTGCGACCGAGCGGCAGCGGATTGGCTAGTCGCCAATTATGGTTTTGGTCAGCGATCGCCGGTCTCGGTGTCGCTGGCAACTTCGCGTTCTATTTCATGAGCATCGCGCAGGGCAGCATCGCGATTGCGGCCACGTTGATGTATTCCGCACCCGTGTTCGTGTATCTCGTGTCATTCGCATTTAATCTCGAAAGACCCACTGCGCTAAAGTTGGGCGCGATCGCGGTGGTGATGTTTGGCATCGTGTTGCTTACCCAGATTTACGACATCGGCGCGGGTCGTGTCACGCCGATTGGTGTGGGGGCGGGGCTACTGGCCGGGCTGTCCTATGCGGTATTCATTTTCGGCTTCAAGTATGCAGCACCCCACGGCAGCCCGCAGGCGATTCTCACAATAGCGTTCGCAGTACTTGCCGTCATCCTGGTCTGGCCGGGCGATGGCAATCAGACCGTTGCTGCCATGAGCACGCCGGATTGGCCGCTGTTTGCCGCACTGGGTGTGTTTGGTGCAGGATTATCGTTCGTTCTTTATATTGTCGGCCTGAACCGTACCACACCGGCCATAGCCTCCATTGTGGCCATGATCGAACCCGTCATCGCGTCACTATTCGGCATAGTGATTCTAAATGAAAGCCTGGTGGGTCCACAAATCTTCGGCATGGGACTGATTTTGGTCACGGTGACTGCCTTGAGCGTTAAGTCAAACGGTTGACAGACATCTATATCTTCTTAACCACTAGCTGAGTAGCGTTTGAATAGGCCAGAACCCTTGCGAGGCTGCTGGCCGTCAATCCAAAATCGTAAATCCAAAATCGAGAATTGGTATAAGCTATCTGGCGATCGCTTATATAACGCTGGTGCGCACTCTACTCATCTGGCGGTAAATCGAGACTCAAAATCTGATCGATAATTCTCTCTGCCCCCGCTACTGAGGCATCTAATCCCAGATTAGAGGATGCTTTGTCTACCGCCTCACCTGATCCGTTTGGCAGATTTGATATATCGTTTGCTCCGTCTGATGAAGTCACATCAGATGGAGTAGCAGGCTGGAGCCTCATCAGGGTTTGGGCGATCGCCCGCTGTCGGCGCTCCTGATCGCGGGAAATACCGTCAACCGTATTACCCAATCCTGGAGCATTCCATCGCTGGGTATGGGGATCAAGAAACGAACGAGTCCGTGCCCACAAAATAGCGTCTGTGCCCTTCAATCCCATATTCTGAGCTTGTTTAAGGCGATCGATGTATCCCTCCGTGCCTAAAGCAGCTAGCGGTGCTTGATTCGTCAAATCGATGCCGTTTAGCAATTCCTCTAGCGTCAAACGAATATGCTGGTCTTTCGCATCGTTCAGCAACATCTGGGCCTGTTCTTCTAAGCGACGAAGCTGCCGCTCGTCTGCCTCAGCCGGAGAGGAAGCTCCGTGCTGGTATGAAAAGCTGCCTAAATTCCAGGCGTGATTGCCTGGATCTACATGCCCGTAATAGGCAGAGGTGTACTGCCCGTCAGGGGTGCGGGTTCCTTCCGCGGTGCCAATTATCCGAGCAAGGAGCGATGCTGATCCTCCCTCAAAGAACTCCGGTGTGAGAGCTGCTAGATCTGAGATAGGAAGATGTGAACGAGAATTTTGGGAATGGTGAGTATTTGAAGATGAAGCGATTTGTCTAGACAAGGACAGCTCAAAGCTAAGAGTGACGGACTTAGGCTCTCGACGCTCCGCTTGATGTTGAGCACGATCTGCAACGGATAATGACTGATCAGATCTGCTATCAGTCTGCTCTGAATCAGCAGGTTGAGCGATCGCCCCTGGTGGTGAAGGAGATACTGGAGGCGGCGGCAACATTGCTCTCCCCCGATCTGCTTTTCCCAAAGGCACATTTTGTCCTGTAGCGGGAATGGCTAGCGGAGACGATGAAGACAGCCCTGCGCCAGTCGATTGCTGCTTCGCTACTGGCTGCTTCGCTACTGGCTGCTTCGCTACTAACGATGTCAACCCAAAATCTAACACAGGCTCACGGGCGATCGCCGGACGACTGCTACCAACTAGAGCACCGACCCCCATGATCACGCCAAGCAACATGACCCGTTGAATCAGGATGACACTTTTCCAGTGAAATGGAGAGTTCTGAATCAGGACTAAATTACCAGTCGATTGACAGATATCGTTATGGTCAAACCGAGGAATCATGGCGATGTCAGAATCTTTTCTAAAATGCTGCTAGAGGGTTCAACCATGGCCCACGTGCCATCGGGTTGTCGCCTCAGGGTGGCAAATTGCAGATAGTCCCCGGACCCCATCGAGTCTCCCTGGCGGAGTTCTCCCTGATTGGATTGCCGTAGCCCGCAGAGGCGAAAGAGATAGGCAGGTACTTCTGGACTCGAAAAAATAACGCAGTTGCTATTGCCGGAATAGGGCTGAACGGTTCCGTCGAATGGTGCAAAGACGCGATCGCCTCCGAGATCGATTGAAATATCGCCCAGCCCTCCAGTAATTTGATGCCCTCCAAGCGTGTCTCCGGGCTGCAATTCCCAACTTTGATGAATTTGAAGCGTGCGAGCTGGCTCTGGAGCCTTGTTGAACCGACAACTTCCACCCATTAAAGCGAGCCCGATTAATACAACGCTGATTTTACTGAAAGCTGAACCGAAACCCTGCATATTCGTCGTCTTCATAGAGAATGACTAGCCAGGTCTGCGGTTCAAATGCTAGAGGATAGGCTTCTCGTTCAGCCGCTACGCCCGCCCGAATTTCGATACTCGGTAACTGACAGTAGGGGGCTGCGAGAATCTCCTGAACTTTTGCTTTAGAATCTCGCTCAGGAATGGTAAGCACATGTGCCAACTGTTCCCTCGATAGAGCAACCTCCTCTTTTACCTCGCCCTGGCAATCTGTATAGTGGCTGATGGATTGATTTTGAGGGGTTATTCCTCCCACGTCAATAAGTAAACCGACAAGCGCAAACATCAACCCACCCGCTAAGAGAGGCGTTAGAGTTGATGGTTCAGAATTGCGACGTTTCATCCTCGACCTCCTCATGATGGATTGCTGTCCAACACGTCACAACTAACAAAATCCAAGCTATCCCAAGCAGCACAGAGGTCATAGTCGTCCTCCGAGGAGCAACCCAATCATGATTAGCAACAGCCGATAGCCCAACATAAGACCTGAACGCGGATCAATTGTGGTTCGATATATGGCGATCGCCGTCGGAGTTACAACCAGCGCGAGTACGGGCAACCAAAACGCCGGAAAAGCTGCCAATAGAGCATCGAGCCCGATTCGTACAACGGCCGATCCTGCAACCCATAAGACGGCTTCTTGAAAATCGAGCGACAGTAACTCAGGCGTCTCCGCTGGATTAGCCTGTTCAACTCGATCCGTTGCATTGGCGCGTTCAACTCGATCGGTGCGACGAGGCGAGGAAACGCTATTGACTAAACTAGCCAACGGTTCAAGCAGCAGCCCTACGATAGACGTTGATTTAGGAGACGAGCGCTTTGAAGATTTTCGAGGGGCGGGCACCCTGGGGGACACCTCTTTGGAGGGCACGCCTTTTGCAGAACGATTTGCAAACCGACGTACCGTTTCAGCCGTTGAGATAGCAGCTTGCTCTGCTTCGTGTTCCTTTCTGAGCAAATCAATCGATCGCGCTGTGATAACATACGCTCCATTGATGACATCTCGCTCAACTTTTGGCACCGCAGTCGGCAAATATTCGCAGACAGACCGCGTTGGGCGATCGCCCTGCAACACATCCTCACCTTTGAGCGTGGTTTGGTCGTGCTCAACCTGCTCGGCGATCGCCTTAAGCTCAAGCATCGCAGCTTCTTGCACGGCTGAAAGCTCATTGATTCGCTGCACCTGCGCCTCTAACCGTCTCAATCCATCTGAAAGCTGCTGTGGTGAGATGTTGTAGCACGCAGAGACATGCCGAGCGAATGGCGGTGATGCAGGAGGGGGAGGAACAGGTCGAGTTGAAGCAGGCGGTGGGAAATAAACGGTGGATTGCTCTTGATGCGGCGAAAACGTTGGTTCGCTTAGGGGGGATGCAATTCCTCGACGAGATTTCTGCTCCCCTGGAAGCTGCAAGACAGGCTTCGCCGAGGCATGAGCGACATCTCGCCGAGGAGAAGCTTTGTAATGAAAATCAGCCCCCGAGTCTGGAGTAAACAGCGTTCTGGGGGGTGGCAACCTATCGCCTACATCAGCTTTGGGGGACGCATGGGGAGATGACGAAGAATCTCGGCGTCTAGACTGACGCTGTCCAATTTCTTGCAGTTGGGCTTCGACTGCTTGAATCTCTGCGTTCAACGCTTTTGACATATGCTCTCCTAAAGTCGCCTGACCGCTTGATGTAACATACTTAATTAGTACGCGTGTACCATACCCATAATATAGTACGTGTGCACTATATTATGCAATGTGTTCGATGTATGTATTCGATGCAATGTGTTCGATGCATGTATTCGATGACTCGCTTATCCCTTAACTTGGAATGGAGAGGAATAGAGTCGAGCGAGTCTAAATTCTAGATGGGTCATTCCGCGATGCCAGGTTAACGTTTCAATGACGACATCGGCGTGGGCAATCCAGTTATCGTCAACAAGCATGATGGGCACGTCGATCGGAAAGATGCGATAGCCATCCTTTTGCGCTTGGTGGCGCATGTTGGGGGCTAACGGGTCGGGATAGCAGGAGGGCTTGAGCTTGAGGATGCTATTGATTTCGCAGGGCATTCCCATGGGCGATCGCCTTTCGAGGGGGGCAGTTAAATAGGATCAGTCAGACAAATGAGTCAGGCAGGTCAGTCGAATATTAGCACTCACAAGACTATTTCTCAGGTAGGATGAACGAAACAATCAAATCAAGTTTAATTGTTTCGTTAAGATCATTCTCAAGTACTGCAAAAATAGCCTTTGTCGAGACTCCTAACTCTTATGGTTTCTCATACATCAAGAAATATTCTCTTAATCTTTGATTCTTGCTTCAGTGTGACTGCTAAACGCTCATGTTACCTCTAGTGGAGTCAATGACGACCGTCAGACTCGATCAATCGATACGTCTGCCGACTTTGTCGCAGCCCAAATGGTAAGTAGGTCAGATTATTAATGGCACCAGAACGTATTCATACTGATTCAGACAAGAATTCCCAGACGAATTCGAATGCAGTCCAGGCAGGCAGCCGCCTGTCGTTCTTTGAAAAATACCTCACGGGATGGGTATTTCTGTGCATCATCATTGGGATTGCCCTAGGACGAATCTTTCCGGATATCGCCGTTGCACTCGATCGCCTGAGTATTTATCAGGTATCTATCCCGATCGCCATCTGCCTTTTCTTCATGATGTATCCCATCATGGTGAAGATTGATTTCAGCCAAGCCAAGGCAGCGGCACAGACCCCGAAGCCTGTGATTCTTACACTCGCTGTAAACTGGCTGATCAAGCCCTTTACGATGGTGGTGTTTGCCCAGTTCTTTTTGGGCTGGCTGTTTCGCCCATTGATAGAAGGGACAGAACTCATTCGGGGCGGCGAAATTGCTTTAGCAAACTCTTACATTGCAGGAGCTATCCTCTTGGGAATAGCCCCATGCACTGCAATGGTGCTGATGTGGGGATACTTGTCTTACAGCAATCAGGGACACACCCTGGTGATGGTCGCAATCAATTCGTTAGCGATGCTATTTCTCTATGCCCCGCTGGGGCGATGGTTGCTGTCTGCCAATAATTTGAGCGTGCCGTGGGAAACAATTGTGCTGTCGGTCCTCATTTACGTGGGTCTGCCCCTGATCGCAGGCATCTATTCCCGATATTGGATTCTGAACCACAAGGGAGTTGCATGGTTTAATCGGGTGTTTCTTAAGTATTTGAGCCCGGTTTCCATCGCAGCGCTGCTGATTACGTTGGTGCTGCTGTTTGCCTTTAAAGGCGAATTAATCGTCAATAATCCCTTTCATATTGTGTTGATCGCAGTTCCGCTATTTGTCCAAACTAACTTCATTTTTTTAATTACGTACGTTGCGGCTCAAAAGCTGGGACTCATCTATGAAGATGCCGCACCTGCCGCACTGATTGGCGCCAGTAATCACTTTGAAGTGGCGATCGCCACGTCTGTTACCCTGTTTGGGTTGAATTCTGGTGCTGCATTGGCAACCGTAGTCGGAGTCCTGATTGAAGTCCCGGTCATGCTGATGTTGGTTGAGATTTGCAAACATACTGCCTTCTGGTTTCCGCGCGATCCACAGAAGGCAACGCTTCCCGATCCCCGATGTCTCAAGATGGATGTTTAATCGATGAAACACGTTATGTTTGTCTGCACGCAAAACTCAGCTCGATCCCAAATGGCAGAAGGGTTTGCAAATGCCATGAGCGATGATGATATTCACGTCACTAGTGCCGGATTAAACCCAAGTCAGGTTAACCCAGGGGCGATCGCGTCAATTTAGCTCCAGCACTCTCTTACAACATTGAACATACTTATGCGTCTGATTTGAAAGCATTTACCGTTTACAACATTGGCGATCGCACTGTTTGGGGTAAGCGATCGCTTCTTTATCCCTACCAGGACAATTGCCTTTTTATAGCTAGCAAGTACTTCTAAATATCTCCTCAATCTTAGAGATAAAGTAAATGATAGTGTGTCAGGTGACGGAATCTACAAGATGGCGATCGCCTCTCACTACTTAGAGCAATCATCGAGGCTTGTCTATTGTAGTTAGTAGTTAATAGTTAAATCTACAAATGCTTGTGGGTGCTAAGCTTTCCACGCGCTCAACCTAACCTGAGGGATGACGGCCACACCACCTACAATATGGGATAAGATAACATCTTCCTTATTTTTCGGTTAACTCTAAAAAGTACCATGAGAATATAGACAAATTCAGTATAATCAACGTGTCAATCTTAATCAGCCCTAGACAATAGCGAAATATTTTCCAAAAATGAACACAACCGATCTTTTTGTTGAAATCATTGTCATAGGTATTGGAGGAATAATTTGGCTGAGCCTCCTTATATTTAGTTTTTTAGATTATCAGTGGATTTTGTGGGATAGAGCTACTGCTTTTATATCTTTAATCCCCTTTTTAGCAATTACTTACGTATTAGGAATTATACTTGACCGCATAGCTGATCAAATATTTAAAGCATGCGATAAAAAACTCAGGAAAGTTCAATTTTCTAGCAATGAAGAATATCATTCAGCTAGAAATTATACTTATACTTATGCAAGTGAGAAAATAATAGGCTTATTTGAATATGGGAGAAGTCGGCTCAGAATAAGTAGAGCATGGAACATCAATTTTGTGTTGATAGCTATAAGTTTAACTATTTTTATCTGGAAAAATTTTACAGATACTAGCTTAGATAATAAGTTAAAGCTGACTTTTGTCGTGGTTTCAGTATGTGGATTTGGAGCTACTTCAAGTTTTCTGGCATGGAAGAAACTCGCTAAGAATGACTATAAAAGGTTGAAGGAAATGATTGATTTTCTGAAACAACAAAAACAAAAGCGTGAAAGTTGAGACAAATTATCTAAATGCGAACGCCCCAAATGGCTCCAAAAGACTCTAGTAAACGAGGTGAGAAGAACTGATCCCAAATCTCCTTCAACAAAAAACTGTTATGTTCTAATCGTTCGAATATTAGCAAACTTTCCGGTTGAAATAGGAGAGGATTACGTCTTTCATCATCCGAATAGTCATCAAAAATTTCTTTTATCTTATCTTTTTTCGATTCAATAAACTCATCTAGCGTCGAATCAATTTCAGATGTTTTTTGAGATTCAAATGTCATTATAAGCCTATTAATAATTTCAGCAGAGAGTTCCTTATCAAAAGGCTTATCAGTAAACCTGCGAAAATACTCCTCCAGCTTCCTCAGGATCTTAATTTCTTGTGGATAGCTCTCATCAGACATTGCTTTAGACATTTCTTCTCTTGCATTTTCAATCTCGTTATCAAAAATTTCGACAAGGGCAATAAGTCGGAATATATCTCTCTTTGTTTGAATAGAGAGTTCTTGATCTACAGGCTTGTACAACAACTCATGAGACACACCAGCCCAGAGATTTTGTGCTTGAGTGTGTATTTGGATTTCGCAGATCAAATCCTTATATTTTTCATGTGCAACATCACACTGAAATTCGTCAGTCTTTAAGCTCACTTCAAAATGTATTCCAAGGTATCCCAACTCGTGAGGGTTTAGGCTTAATCTTTTATCTTCATGTTTGTGCACTAAAAAATTTTCAGAAACTAGATTAGAAATGTGCTTTAAACTATTCAGATATACGGCTGTTACTCGAACACCAGCCTTATCTGTTATTTCATTGACTATTTCATTGATAGGAGAGGAATATTTTTGTCGAAGTGCCTTTTTTACGAAACTTTCTACCTCTTTGGCCCTATGTTCAACCCTGAGAATTCTTATGTTTCTTTGACGAATCTCTCGGTCAAGAACAGCACACACATAAGAAGCAAATTCCTCATACAAAGGCCTTTGTTTCTCATAAGCTTCTCTTAGAGCATCAGGATCTAAATTGATCATCGATAGACTGAGATTCTTGGTTGAGCTAAGACGCAAAGAAACTACTTCCCAGAGGTTCGTTTAATTTCATCCTCGAGCGAGACTCGAACTCTTTCCTCACCCATTCTAGTAATTTGAACTTGCTCGTTAAAAACGTCTGGTTTGCCAATTATAAGGATACCACTTTTAAATTCCATTTGCACTTTCCTAATATGATTCTTAATTTGGCTTGTATCTTTTATAAATTTTTCAGTAGGAATTCCATGCTCTCGAACAAAATTGACATATCTATTTCTGTCGGCTACTTGCATGTTTTGTTCAGCAAATCTCCAAGGGTCAATCGTGTTTTCCTGATTTCCTAGGGTGGCTATTAGGGCAACTGTATAATCTGCTTTTGCCTGCGAATCAGATAAATGTTGATTAATGAATTCTTCTGTTGAGTGAAAGAAGTTTTTAGTCGTTATGCTTGGTGCTTCTTTAAACTTACACCCCAAGAACTTTCTTAAAAAGAAATCGGAAATTCCGACATCATATTTTCTTTGTTTGTCTGATACACGGCCTTGAATAGTTTCTGATGTTTGCCCAAAATTATAAAACAAGCCAACTTTAAATACCTTTGTTCCATCTGTCATCATTAAATCGGTAAACTGTTCAATGGCAAAAGTTCTTTTTCCGTTTATATTTTCTTGGTGTACGCGAATTCCTTGCTCTTTTTCTAGCTTAAGAATTACCAAGCTATGCGACTGTTGAATGGTCGCCTGTATTAAAACTACTATGCCCTCTGAATTTGCACGGTTTTGGCAATTGTAAAGGTGTTGAGATATATCCTGTGATATTTTGACGAACTTCTGGCTATCACCAGAAATGAGTTGATGAATGTATTTAGGTACTGGTGAGGTTGTTTCTGGATCAACGATAACGTCAAAAGCTGCGGATGAAAGACTTCTATTTATTCTCTCTTTAAAGAAGTTTTTATTATTCTGGTTCAAAGGGCTTTCAACTTCACTAAAAAGTAAATTCTGTTCTCTCTCTCCTGGTATTTGAAGTGGTATGTCATGTGCAATAACACGCTGTATTCTTAATCTGCCAAGATCAATGTTCATAGTCCAAGTTTCTATTTTAGATAGATGATAATAAATGCTTTATCTGAATGTTGTAGAGTCATAGTCACCTTGCAAATAATAACAACGCTTTATCCCAGTGCAATCGCCCTTGATAAGCGAAACCCTCTCGCCAGGATAGACTATGACACAATAGATTGACACCCACTAATCACGTCGCCATGACTGCTACAAACCTATTTGCTCCTCTCAAGCAATTATCCCGTGCTGATAAGCTCAAGGTCATGCAGTTCCTCACCACCGAATTGGCCAATGAGGAAGGGTTTGCTGTATCCCCGCAAAAAGAAACCATACCGTCTGCCAATCACACCACTCCCTCTGCTTTGGAACTGGCTGGAGATTTAGTTGGATACCTGGATGGTGGCTTAGGTGACTTATCCCCGAATGTTTACCCCAGATAGCGATTTCCTGATTTACCAAAAGTATGGCAATCAAGCGATCGCTCCTCCACAAGTCCACAAGCGATCGCGCTAGCCAACAATGCGATACTGGTGACACATAACACTAAAGAATTTATACGAGTAGAAAATTTGCAGTTAGAAGATCGGGAGTAGGTTAGTAACTTTTGAACCTCACTGATCATCAGTGTGCGATCGCGAAGCGTAGTGGTGCAACACAGCCAATTTGATGTCTTAGAGCTGTGGATGAAAGCCCAGGGCTATCGTTGTCAGTTCAGGTTAAGATTTGCTCCGCGACGCCGAACCGCCCTGTGCGGACCCGCTTGCAGGGTGGTATGGGAGGGGGGATTCGTGAGGATTCTCCCTATCCCGATTATGCCGCATCGTTACCTATTAGCCCTCAAAACTTGTTCAGCCGTTAGTCTCAATTTTGGGAAAGTTGGAGAGACGATAATCTCACTGCCTCGAAGCTGCTGAATTTTATACTCTCCATCCACTAGCGTACAGATAGAAAGGGTCGGTTGCTTGGGCTTCCCAATGTGTCGAGCACCTCCCAATCCCACGTAGTCAGCAATCCAATATTCTGGGATACCTAAAGCTGCGTAGTCTTCGACCTTACGAGCATAATCATTTTGCCAGTTGCTACTCACAACTTCCGTCACAAATTTAATCGAACTACCTAAAGTTAGAATTGACTGATCAGACCAAAACGGTTCTTTAATCAACTCATCTCGATCGACAACTGCAACATCAGGTCGAAATGCTGTCATACCAGCATTAGAAGGGCGCAATAGTCCTCGTTGAAGCACAAACCAAGGTAAGCCTGTTGCCTCGATTTGGACACAGATTTTTGCGGTGATGAAGGCGGCAACTTCTTCATGCTGACCCGTTGGTTCCAAGTCAAACACCTCTCCATCAATCAGTTCGTAGCGGTTATTGCCACCATATTGGGCAAGGAACTCATCAAAGCTGAGCGGCTTTTGTTGCATTAGCTGGTCGATCGCAAGAGCCATAGGTCAACTTAGCCTAATCAATATATTCAGTCTACCAAATTGAATTTTTGCTACATGTACAGCGAATTAAGCTTTCCCTTGCCTTGTCTCACAATGATGATCAGCTTTCGGCTGCACATTCACTAAGGCCCTAAAGCGATCGCACCCTAACAGATTTCGCCTAATCACACCTCATCCTATCCACTGCCCATCACAACTTGCTATTAAGAAATTCTGAAGCACGAATGCGTCATTCAAAACATTTGCACCGTGTTTATCCAGTCATCTGACTCAATTCACTGGAAAAAAGAACTGATTTGACCCTAGGGAAAACTAATTTGACCCTCACGAGAACTAATTTGACCCTAGGGAAAACTAATTTGACCCTCATGAGAACTAATTTGACCCTCACGAGAATTGATTTGATCCTGAGGATAATTGATTTGACTTTTACGAGAACTCATTCAAATCAATAATGTTTGTTCAGACTTCCAGATTTCTGAAAGAGGTGGAGGTCTAAATTTGCCTAAAAAGCGAGCCAGAGCCATTCGAATAGCCAGCTCAAATTTGACCAAGAATTAGGAATCGTAAATCTCTCACTGACAGACTTGACAAATCAAGTTTTTTTGAAATGATTAAGAAAGAATCGATCTCTTTTAATTAATTCGTGGTACGAATGACATGGCAAGAGTCGGGATTAATGGCTTTGGCAGAATCGGACGATTGGCTCTACGAGCTGCTTGGGATCGTCCAGATCTAGCAGCAGACTTGGAACTTGTGCATATTAATGAAATTAAGGGTGGCACCGCTGCTGCTGCCCATCTGCTTAAATTTGATTCGGTGCATGGTCGATGGCAGTCTGAGGTGATTGCTGAAGAGGGCGAAACACCGTTTGCACGAAGCATTTTGATTGATAACAAGCCAATTACGTTTAGTGACTACGCGGCTCCGGGTGATGTGCCGTGGGATGAGTTTGGCGTAGATTTGGTGCTCGAATGCTCTGGCAAATTTCGGACGCCTGAGCTGCTTGAGCCATATTTCAAGCGAGGTGTTCAAAAGGTGATCGTGGCGGCTCCGGTGAAGCAGGGCGCGCTGAATATTGTCTGTGGCATTAATGACCATCTGTATCAGCCCGATCAGCATCATTTACTAACGGCAGCATCGTGCACTACTAACTGCCTCGCACCGGTAGTCAAAGTCATTCATGAGGGATTAGGAATCAAACACGGCATCATTACCACTATCCACGACAACACCAACACACAAACAATTGTGGATGCGCCCCACAAAGATTTGCGGCGGGCACGGGCAACTAGCTTATCGCTGATTCCAACAACGACCGGATCAGCTACGGCAATCGGGCTGATCTATCCTGAACTGAATAGTAAGCTCAACGGCATTGCGGTTCGTGTTCCTTTGCTTAACGCCTCTCTCACCGATTGCGTCTTCGAAGTCGAGCGTCCAACGACTGTCGATGAAGTCAATCAACTGCTAAAAACTGCGGCTGACGGAGAACTGAACGGCATTTTGGGCTATGAAGAGCGTCCACTCGTCTCGATTGACTATAAAGACGATCCGCGTTCATCCATCATCGATGCCTTGTCTACTATGGTGGTTAATGGCACGCAGGTAAAAATTCTGGCTTGGTATGACAACGAATGGGGCTACTCAAACCGCATGGTCGAACTCGCACGAAAGGTAGCCGTTTCCTTGCAATAAAACATATCACCAGGGGGTATACAACATGTGTCCTCGCCCAGTCTTGAATACAACGTTAAATAGAATTTGTATCATTTCTTCTATTCAATCAATTCAACCATTTGACCTATGGAATCTTTGACAACCTTTGATAGAAAAGGGATTCGTGATTATGCCCTCGTGACTGCTGCCTATTGGGGGTTTACTATCACCGATGGGGCAATGCGAATGCTGGTATTGCTTTACTTCTATACGTTGGGCTATACACCGTTTGAAGTAGCGATGCTGTTTTTGTTCTATGAAATCTTTGGCATCATTACTAATCTGTTTGGCGGGTGGATTGGGTCTCGATTTGGGGTCAAGCTTACTCTCTACGGTGGCATCGCTTTGCAAATCGGAGCCTTGCTAATGATGACTCCGGTTGATGAATCGTGGGCGATCGCCATTGCAGTTCCTTATGTAATGGTAGCCCAGGCGATTTCAGGCATTGCCAAAGATCTCACCAAAATGAGTTCTAAGAGCGCCATTCGTCTCGTCATTCCTCAAGAGGCGCAATCATCGTTGTTCAAATGGGTGGCAATCCTCACCGGATCAAAGAACGCGCTCAAGGGAGTCGGGTTCTTTGTTGGGAGCGTCTTATTAACGGCATTTGGCTATGTGAATGCATTACTGATCATGGCAGGGGCACTATTCTTGGTTTTGCTGTCGAGCCGATGGTTGCCATCAGGGATGGGCAGAATCAAAGCTAAGATCAAATTCCGTCAACTATTTTCTAAAAGTCGAGAAATTAATATCCTCTCGGCTGCCCGATTTTTCTTGTTTGGTGCCCGAGATGTCTGGTTTGTCGTTGCGCTACCTGTGTTTCTCTACAGCGTCTTAGATTGGACGTTTTGGCAGGTAGGGGGCTTTCTCGCCATCTGGGTGATTGGCTATGGGATTGTCCAGTCGCTCGCGCCCACGCTGCTGAGGCGCTTTGGCTCAGGGCAACCCCCTCAAGCAAGCACAATCCGCTTTTGGACAGGGTTTTTGACGGCTATTCCAGCAGCGATCGCCCTTGCATTACAACTAGGTCGCCCTGCGGGGCAAACCATTGTCATCGGGCTGATGGTGTTTGGCATTGTATTTGCGTTTAACTCAGCCGTTCACTCCTATTTGGTGCTGGCCTATACCGACGATGACCAGGTGGCGCTGAATGTGGGATTCTACTACATGGCGAATTCGGGCGGACGCTTAGCCGGAACCGTGTTATCGGGTTTGATTTTTCAGCTTTTTGGGCTGGTGGGATGTTTGTGGATATCTGCATTCTTTGTTTTGACGGCAACGCTAATCACCTTAAAATTGCCGAATCCCAGAGCATCAGCCGGAATTGACTGGAAGACGAGTGGAGGTGATTAAATCACCATTTGGGTTTCAACTTGATAGTATCTAGTCTCTAAATAAAATAAGGAGTTGAATTATGACAACGCTTAAAACCCATGTTGCGCTACGAGTATCCGATGTTCGACAATCCGTAGCTTTCTACCAAGCAATGTTTGGAATCGCTCCCGTCAAACACAAATTGGACTACGCCAAATTTGACCTGGAGAGCCCAGCCCTCAATCTGACGCTAAACCAATCCAACACGATTGAGCCGCATGGCGCGTTATCCCATCTGGGGATTCAGGTGGGTAGTACTGAAGAGGTACACGGGGCGATCGCCCGTTTTAGAGCCGCCGACCTCACCACCTTCGAAGAACACGATACCAACTGCTGCTATGCCCTGCAAGATAAGGTGTGGGTCACCGATCCCGATGGGAATCACTGGGAAATCTTTGTGGTGAAGATGGCCGATACGACCCCTGATCAAAATATTGGCACTGGGGATGCTGCAAAACAGGTTCAAAGTACCTGCTGTGCCTAGTTCATGCACAAGACTTACTCAATTCGTAATCGCTTCGCTCCCAATCCCTAAGATTTAGGGAATGGGAGGCGAAGCGGGTAATACCAATTCTTCGAAGTAAGGCTACAAATGAACAGGCTAGAACCCTTGCAAGGCTGGTGGCCGTCAATCCAAAATCGCAAATCTAAAATCGAGAATTGGTATAACTGACATCTTGCAGTATCTCAAGACAGTCTCATGCTGCGACAGGGCAGCGAGTCACGCTCACAACCATGCCGAGTTCTGCTAAGACCGGCTGAATGTCGTGCAATTGTTGTAGGCAGCAACTCAA
>JBNPEB010000031.1:0-23667 GCA_051117335.1 Elainellaceae cyanobacterium | reverse complement strand
TAAAGTCAAAGTCTCTGACACGGAATTAGCATCAGTTTGTGTTACCCCTCATATGTTTCATGGAGAATGGAATTACACAATCTCGCCACAAAAGAAGTTGTAAAAGTTATTCCTTTACAGCTCCTTAAGGATCTCCATGATCTGGATTTGGTAATGGGCTATGGTTCAGTAGAACTGCCCTACGCTTTAGAGCACAAGTATCCCAACGCCCATCACGAGTGGAAATGGCAGTTCGTTTTTCCCTCCTAGAAGCGCTCAATAGATCCTCGTACTCAGCAAGTTAGGCGACATCATATCTATGAGCAATTAGTTGCTCAATCGAGGCGGACGTGGGGTTCGCAGTCCTCTTGATGGGTGATGAGCATCAAGAGCAATGAATTTCACTATTACGGTTGTTTTCTCTTACACATTCGGCTATTCTCTGTCGGTAAGCGCTCAAACAACGCAGCGCTCCCTAGAAGTGGTAGGACACGACTAGAGAGCTGACCCCGCGAATCTGTCTACAGCAGAATCGGAGGCTTTAGGCATTTTAGCTCCTATCGCCATCCCGCTTTGTCATGCAGAAAATTCGGGATGGCTTTTTGTTTGAGCGCTCCCTTAGCAAAAGGCGGAAGGCGGAAGGCGGAAGGCGGAAAATGCCTGTTGTTAGGTTGTTTGGACCCTTCAAGTAGTCCTGATGTCGATTTCTTTTGCTGTCCCTTTCAATAATAAGGAGTCCATTCAAATGACTAATCCTCCCAACCCGCCCGGTGGGGCGGACAGTTCCTCACGTCCAGATGGCGATCGCCATACCCTACGCATCATTGCCGTCGGGTCACTCACCGTCGTCAACCACTATGTGATGCAGATGTTTCAACTCGACTATGCCGAACCGGGTGACTGGTCGAAACCATTGCCCACGGTGAATCCCAATGAGGTGATGCGGATTCTCACCAAACGTATCCGGGGGTTGAACACCTAAGGGGGTTTGACTGACCAATCCTGGGTGTATGGCGATTACAGCTACCAGCATTCAGAGGCCAGCATTCAGAGTTTGTCAGTCAACCTGAAAACAACAGAGCGGTATGCGCATCAAGTACATTGCTATACTGCTAGGCGATCGCCCCCGTCATCAGGGCGATCGCCTATGATCACTATTCAGTTTGCCCCGCATCCGAGGGAATTAAAATGCAGTCGTTCTGATTCCAGCCAACGGTTTGTTCGTGGTAGCTGATATCTGGTCCGCTCAGTTGAGTGACGATTAACCGACCCACTGCCGTCTCCACATCAAACTCAACTCGTTGCCCGATATAGGTCATCCTTGACGGGGTTCCAGAGAATTGATTGGCCGTATCGGCGGGCGGGTTGAGCCGAATCCGTTCGGGGCGAATCATCAGCGTCACTGTACTACCCGCCACCGATTGACTCACCATCGATTGACGGAGAGGAGCGGCTTTGATGAGATGCCCCTCCACGTCTACGACCACGCCGTCGGGGTAGGGTTCTAGCAGCGTTCCGGTTAGAAAGTTGGCTTTCCCAATAAACTGAGCGACAAACAGTGAGGCAGGATAGGTATAAATCTCGGTCGGCGTGCCAATCTGTTCAATTCGCCCGTTGTGCATCACGGCAATGCGATCGCTCAGTGACAGGGCTTCTTCTTGATCATGGGTGACGTAGATAAAGGTGAGATTGGTTTGTTGCTGCAATTCGCGCAGTTCTTGCCTCACCTCGTCTCGAATTTTGGCATCGAGGGCCGACAGCGGCTCGTCCAACAACAGCACCTTGGGTCGGCTGATCAGCGCACGCGCCAGCGCCACTCGTTGCTGTTGCCCACCTGAAAGCTGAGACGGACGGCGATCGCCCAATTGCTCAATCTGAAACATCTTCAGCACATCGACGACACTAGACTCAATCTCAGCACGAGGCATTTTGGCGATGGTGAGCGGGTAGGCAATATTTTGCGCGACGGTCAGATGAGGAAACAGGGCATAACTTTGAAACACCGTATGCACATTGCGGCGATACGGGGGGAGCGTGGTCACATCGTCATTGCCAATCAAAATGGTGCCATATTCGGGAATCTCAAAGCCACCAATCAGCCGTAGCGTTGTCGTTTTACCAGATCCGCTCGACCCTAGCAGCGAGAAGAATTCGCCCGCTCGAATGTCAAGATTGATATCGCGAACTGCAAAGATTTCGCCTGCGCTCGTGGAATAGATTTTACTCACCTGATTGAGAGATACGATGCGATCGCCCATGGCTATCGTCCTTCCTGATTTGGGTGGATGGGTATTTTATGGTGTGTGTCGTAATGGGGTATCCCGTTAAAGAATCCGCAGAGGGTTGGCATCTGGCGAAATCCTTGTCATACCCGCCGTGTTTCCTGCATTCGTATCCTCAGATCTTCTCCCCTCGGACTAATGCCCACTGGCTCAACAATACAACCCCTCCACTCACGACTGAGATTAGGGTCGCGACTGCGGCGATTTCGGGCGTGATATCGGTTCTTAGTCGTGCCCAAATTTCCATCGGTAATGTGTTTTGTCGTCCGGTTAAGAAAATGGTGACAATGACCTCATCAAAGGAAAGCGTGAAGGCAAGCAAGGCTCCCGCCACGACCGCACTGCGAATATAGGGAAAAATTACGCCCCGAAACACGTCTCCAGGTCGGGCTCCAAGGTCATAGGCCGCTTCTTCTAAACTTCGAGGAAACCGACTGAGCCGTGCCAGGATCGGGCCAAAGGCGACAGGCAGCCCAAAGATGGCATGTCCTAGAATGACCGTCCACAGAGATAAATCAAGACCCAAATCAGAAAAGTATGCCAGCATCGCCACGCCAGTCACCACGCCGGGAAGCAAAATCGGCAAATTTAGCGCAACGCGAAACGCATACTTGCCAAAAAACTGATAGCGGTAGATGGCAAACGCCGCGAGAGTCCCAAACCCCGTTGCTAGGAGGGTGGCGATCGCCGCGACTTGCAAGGAGTTTAGCAGCGCCATCCGAATCGCGCGATCGTCAAACATTTGGCGATACCAATCGAGGGTAATGCCGTTAAGGGGCAGTGCCAAGATCGCAGAATCATTGAGGCTCATGATGACTACAACCGCAATGGGCGCATACAAAAATGCAAACACGAGAACTGCCCAGAGAGCCGGGAGGCGAGACGTGAGGGGGTGGAGACTAGGGGTAGAGGACATGGGATAGGGGAGATGGGGAGATGGGGGGATGGGGAGAATTCAACGATTTACTCAAATGGTGTCTATGCTGCCCCATCGTAGAGCGATCGCCAACCCTGAAAACACAATCAGCATCACGACTAGCGCAAATGCAGATCCAAGAGGCCAGTTATAGGACACCCCAAATTGGGATGCAATCACGTTTCCTAGCATGATGCCGCTCGGGCTACCTACCAAACTGGGCGTAATAAAATCGCCCATTGTCAATGAAAACACGTTGATAGACCCCGCCAAAATACCTGGGACGACGAGCGGCAGCGTGATGCGGCGAAAGGTAGTGAGGGGGGTGGCGTTGAGATCGGCAGAGGCTTCGAGGAGGTCGTCGGGCAATCGCTCAAATGCAGTAATCACGGGCAAAATCATAAACGGCAGCCACACATGAACAAAGGTGAGCGTAGTAGAAAACTGGTTATAGAGAAAGATAGAACTTGGCTCTTGCAACACGCCCAGTGCCATCAGCATTCCGTTGATGACGCCGTTGTAGCCCAAGATAATTTTCCAGGCAAAGACGCGCACCAGATAGCTCGACCATAGCGGCAAAATCACTAACACGGTCAGCAATAGACGAGCGCGATCGCCCTGTCGAGCAATAAAGTAGCCAAGCGGCACCGCAATGGCGATATCGATGAGGGTCACTCCCAATGCCGTTGCCACCGTTCGCGCGATCACGGTTCGATACGACGCATTGGTCAAAATCGTCTTGAAATTCTCTAGGCTAAAGTCCTTGACAATATCAAACGCCTCAAGCCGCCAAAAACTATAGGAAATGAGTAGAGCAATCGGCACAAAATACAGCAATGTCATCCACATCAGCGGTGGGATGAAGGTTGCATAGAGCCCCGGTTTAAACGGGTTACGACGGGGAATTGACGGTTGAAGAATAGCGTGGGTCACGATGGGTGTAGCAATCACTAGCAATGGTTGTCATTATGCCGCGATCGCACAGCGAGAGATGCGTGATTGAAAACAGTTTTCAGAATTATGGCCCTACGGGCTCAGATTTGTGGGGTGAACCTGCGCGCAGCGCGGGTTCACCACCCGTACTTAACTCAAGCGCATACCGCTATACAATCTGAGATGATTAACGACAATAGAGGATGCAAGGCGATCGCCTGATGACGCAATCAAAACAAATATTGGTCATTGATGATGAAGCGGGAATTCAAGAGGTCATTCAAATCTGCCTGGAGGAAATTGCGGGATGGAGCGTCGTCTCGGCATATTCAGGATGCAACGGCATCAAGCTTGCTCATCATCATCTGCCAGATGCCATTTTGCTTGATATTTCAATGCCAGATATGACCGGAGTCGAGGTCTTTCAAACCCTTCAAGAACATCCGAAAACGCTTGATATCCCCGTCATTCTTCTAACCGCCAATTTCCAGCCAGACGATTACGAAAAACTTAGTCAGGTTGGGCAATTGGCTGGGGTGATTATTAAGCCATTTGACCCTATTGCATTGGCGACACATATATCAGAGTTATTAGGATGGACACTCGATTGATGAGCGATCGCGTACGAAAGATGTAGAAAGTTAGCGAATCATTACTTTATTGCAATCGATGTCAACAACTTCAAGAGTTCTTCATATCTTTTTTCTACTGTCATAGCAGAGTCGATTCTAGTTCGATCGATTCAACTTGTTGCCTCATTAGGCGCAATCCAAAATCCAGAATCTACCATCCAAAATGGTATGACAAAACGCTTCAGCCCCCGAACTAGACCTGATTTAACAACACTTTTTTATACAAGGCTTAATTCCCATGGCTACGTGCCCTTGCTGTTCTGATAGACTTTTACGCCACATTCGCGGTCATCAAACCATGTGGTTTTGTCGGCGCTGCTGGCAGCCGATGCCCGAATTTTCCGCCCTTCAACCTCATTCGTCTATACCGCATCCCCTAGTATCCATCGATCAAACTCTTCAAGAATTAGTGCGTCGTCAAACCTCCCGGGAGATGGCAACGCGCAATTAACTGACTCAACTGCTCACTCGCACTGCCTATCCTCTCAACTGATGAGGAAACCACGACTCGTTCGGTAGAGTTCTCCTGACTGATTAGATGGGTCAGATTCAACACAATAGAAGTGTAAGGATTTGTACCGACAAATTATTTGCCATACGCAATCCTTTCACGACTCAAGACGTATCTTGCAAACAGTAGCGACTACCTTGATATCTCTTCACCGTATTGTTGCTGCCGGTCAAGTTACTAAATCAACGTGTCTTCTGTGAGGCGATCGCTACGAGGATTTCATCCTGCTCATCGTTGAGGCGATCGCTTGCCGTGAGTTTGTTCCTTTGGATTTAGTCAAATTTGGAAGAGGTTTATTTGAGGTTTATTTAATGACACCAGAACTATTGAATGGTCTTTCTCTCATTTTGGTCATCTCTGCATCGTGTACGATCCTGTGCCCACTTTTGTGTTGGGTGTTGCCGTCACGGGCAGAGATCTAGCAGCGGATCAACTGATCAACTGATTAGGTGCATTTAGCTGGTTGCGTTACGCTGGCACGGCACCCTCGCTATTCAGTAATCAGCAAGTATTAGGGATTCTAGCTCTCGAATTCCGAACTCTGCACAGGGCTGATAGATAGCCGAGGGCGCTTAGCTTTACGAGTTTTTCACAACAAGCCTTCCCTGATGACATGGGAGGGCTTGTTGATGATGTCTTCGGCTCGATGGCCATAGCGTTGGAACCTATTAATTGAAAATCAATCTCTAACCAACGTACGAAGTATATGAGAAGAACATTCTTCTCATATACTTCGATCTAATGAACTGTTGTCTAACCCCACCGGGTCAGTGATTTTGAATGATACGAATCATTGCGAAGTGTTTTCACTTTATTGGTATGGTAGTCTATGGTTTCTTTAGAATTATTAATTGAAGTATTTCAAGGATTTTGAGGTTTCTCTATGGCAAAGCCTTCAACCGAAACAATGTCAGCTAAGCTCTTAGATGTTGATTCAGAACTTGCATCTCGAGAAGCCATGCTTGCCGCCCAACTGGAAGCGGTTCAGGAAAAGCGAAAGAGTTTGCAAACAGTCATTCATATGTTCGCGTCGCCGGGTGACAGTCTTCCTGCTTCGATTTCGTTAGAGGCTCTCACTTCTAATAATGGGTTTGCTGCTGAGTCTCCAGCTGAGATGTCTGCCTCCTCTGACGAAGAGAAAGATTCAGGCAAGCCTAAATCTCAGAAAACAAAGCAGAATAACAAGTCAACTCGCCAATCTACCAAGACGTCGAAAAGCAGCAGTAAGCCTCAGTCGAAAAGCACCAGCAAGAAATCGACTGACTGGCAACCCTATGTGCGTAAAGAGTTTCGCGATCGCTCGTTGCCACAAGCTGTGTTAACCGTACTCGAAGAACATCCCAACGATGTGGTCGAAGTGCCCAGCATCATCGATACCATCTTCGTGGATGATATTCCCAAGCAGGCTCGGTTAAGCGCGCGCGATCGCCTGTCAAACGTGTTGTCAGTGGGGCTGAAGAATAGAAAGTGGTATCGCGGCAAGACCGGGCACTACAGCGTATCTAAAGACGCCGCCGCAGCTAGTATTGCTTAAGCGTCAGACCCTCATACCCCATCAACGACATGATCCACTGCGCCCAGTAGCGTCAGGGCAGATATCTGAGCAGGCGTTAATCCGGATGTACCACGGATGTTCATGCCTTCATAGGGTCTTGGAATCCTGAGGGTGCGAACGGATAGCGGCGATGCTGAGGAATGATGATCAAACGCCCAAAGCTTGATGGTTTCGTCTTGGCTCGAACTAGCAAGAAGCATTCCATCCGGGCTGTAGGCGAGCGATCGCACCCAGCGATGGTGCCCGTTTAGGACCTGGCAGCAGGTTAATGTCGTTGCATTCCAGCACTTGATAGACCCGTCGGCGCTGCTGCTCATAAAGGTTGCGCCGTTGGGAGCAAATGCGATGGATAACACCGGACCCGAATGCGCCTGGATGGTGTTTTGGCAGTATCGTTGTTGAAGCTGCCACACGTTGATCACTCCATCTGCGCTGCCGCTCACTAATAGTTGCTGATCGGGGCTAATCGCCACACAGCGAATCCAACTGTGGTGGTCTACTAAGGTATCGATGCATTGCCCCGTTGCTAGTTCCCAAAGTTTGACCGTTTGGTCTTGGCTCCCCGTGACCACCATTTGCCCGTCGCGGCTGATGTCAGCACACCATAGCCCGCCGGTATGTCCGGTGAGTGTTTGATAATTCTGCCCGGTGCTGATGTCCCAGAGCCGTAGTGTCCCATCGAGGCTGCTGCTGATCAGGGTGTTGCCATCTATCGAAAACAGCACAGACAAGACGGCATCTCGGTGTCCAGATAGGTGTCGGATAATGTGCCCGGTGGAGAGATCCCACAGACAAATCGTCCGATCTTCGCTGCCGCTTGCCAACATCGAATCTGTCGGGCTAAAAGCGACTGACCAGATCCAACTGGTATGTCCATGAAGGGTTTGAGTGAGTTCGCCGGTTTGGCAATCCCACAAGCGAATCAGGCGGTCTTGACTGCCACTTGCCAGATGGGTTCCTTGCGAATCAAACGTCACCGACCACACGCCATCGCTGTAGCCTTGCAACGTTTTCAGGCAAAGCCCGGTTTGACTATCCCAAAGCTTGACGGATTGATCTTCGCTACCGCTTGCTAAGGCGTGGCTATCCGGATTAATCGCCAATGATGAAACCCAACTGGTGTGCCCGGTTAGCGCTCTCAAACAGTCGCCCGTATGATAGTCCCAGATGCGAATGACTCCATCATCACAGCTACTGGCAACCGATCGCCCGTTCAGGCTAAAGGCAACTGCTCGAATTTGTTGGGGATGATCCAACGAATGCAGGCAGCGTCCCGTTTTGAGGTGCCAAAGCTTTAACGTGCGATCGCTACTACCGCTGGCAAGGGTTTGACCATCAGGGCTAAATGCGACCGACCACACCCAGTCGTGATGGCCAGTTAGCACACGGATGCAAGTACCCTGCTCGATGCTCCAGAGACGAACCGTGCCGTCATAGCTAGCACTGGCGAGCGTTCCCCGAAAGCGATCGGGAGAAAACGCAACGGATCGAACCTCATCGGTGTGTCCGACAAACTCATGTAAGAGTTCGCCCGTTTTGACCGCCCAAACGCGCACCAGATGGTCTTCACTGGCGGATGCAAGGTACTGCCCGTCTGGGCTAAATGCCACCGAAAACACGCGATCGCTATAGCCTGGAAACGTGCGAACACAGGTTCCTGTATGAACATCCCAAAGCTTTACCGTCCGGTTTGCGCTGCTTGCCAACAGCTTCCCGTCAGGGCTAAATGCGACCGACCAGATCCAGCCTTCATCGATCCGACACCTTAATAGAGGTTTACCTTCCGCAACATGCCAACTATGAATTTCATGATTCACATCTCCAGTGGCAAGATAGGCTCCATCAGGGCTAAACGCCACCGACAACACTTGACTAAACGTTTCTTTAAATACAGAACGGACAAACGTTGACTCTGCAACATTAACGTGGTGCAAGGGAGCGTCGCGCAAATAGGCATTCCAGATAGATAAATTAGACAGATTCCATCCGGTGAGATCAACGCCAAGCTGACAGAGCACGTTGATAGCGTTGCCTGCTAAATATCCGACCTGTTGGGGCGATCGCTCCCGTATTATTTGCAATAGCGTTTGAAACCTTTCGTCGAGAACACCCATTCCCCACAGGTTGACTAACTGCTGGGCAATGGGTTTCACGATTAGACGAATTTGCGTCTCCCGAATGTAGTCTTTGGCTTGTGCTTGCAGCAGAGCATGGGTGTTGAGGCGGGTCAGGGCGTGATCAAATGATGCATCGGAGTGACTCTGATTTGGCATGGCCTGGGAGGCAAGCCACAGATGCAGATCATCTACCATCTGCTGAATCAACTGCTCAGTGGCGTATTCCATGACCGCGGGTTGCAGGGTGAAGTGAGGTTGCGATCGCCCCAGTCGGCTGAGATTGACTTTTTCAACCAAATAGCGACGCTCAAGGGCGCTCATTGCCTCAATCAAGCGGCTGAGCGGTTCTGGTGGGGCAAGGTAAGTGCGCAGTTGAGATAATGACGTGGGCTGACGGGCGATCGCCAGCCAATATAACAGGTCATGCTCTAGGACAGACAGTCGGCTGACCTGCTGATCGAGCAAATCTTGAATATCTCCGAAGACAGAGGTGCCTTCTTGCAAGCAGTCTAAAAATCCGGCGATATCTCCGTCAAAGAGATCTTGAATCACGGGAGCCACGATCTTCAGCGCCAGCGGATTTCCTGCATAGTGGTCAACTAGCGTCTGCCACTGAGCATCTGAGCCATAAAAGTGGCCTTTGACGGTAAAGATTTCTTGTCCATCTTTGGCAGAGAGCCCCCGTAACTGGTGCGATCGCACAGGCAGGGCTTCCCCATCCATCATGGCAATTTCATTGGGCTTTTCTCGGCTGGTGATCACCACCACGCTTTGATGGATGGATTCTCCCAAACATTGCCAAAGCCGACCATATCCCTCATATCCGGGCAGATAGGCGCTGCCACAGTTTCCGTGCCCCATAATCGTTTCGGCATTATCTAACACGATTAGGCAGCGGTGCTGTCGCAGATAGTAAAGGAGGCGGCGCAACTGCCCATCCAGAGTATCCGGCAGACTGGTTTCTCGCTGATCTGAGAGAACCTGAATCAAATCAGTCAAAAGCGCCGTTAACGGAGGGGCATTCCGGAGCGATCGCCAGATGGCATAGCGAAAACCTGGATTGAATGCTGAGGCTTGAAGGTCCCATTGAGACGATATATCAAGATGGATGATCTGAGGGTGCTGAGCATGTTGCGGCTTTTCATCAGGCTCAATCAGGCGCTTTGCTAATCTAACTGACAGAGAGGTCTTGCCGATCCCTCCCATGCCAAATAGCCCCAATAATCGGCAATGACCCTGACGAATCCACTGCTCAAATCGATCAAGCTCAGCCGCCCGTCCAACAAATGCAGAGGCGTCTACTGCATCTCCCCAGTCAACATGAGGAGGAGCAGGTTGCAAATCAAGGACATGGTCTCGATGCGACGCATCCAAACCGTTGGCGGGACAAGCATCCTGCCCGTGAATCATCTGGCTAGTCTTAGGAGCGCCCGTTTCAATACTGGCTACTTTGCGTTTCAGCACCCCGTGGAGATTATGCTTTGTGACCCGCTCGTTAAGCACGCGGGAGAGTAATTGCCACAATTGAGACCCCGTTTGCTTGACATATCCCAGCTCGTATCCAGACGAGTGCGCAATTTCTAGATACGACTTGTCATTCCAGGCATCACAAAAGACCGTGCGTTGCAGTTTGTTTAACCGCGTGTCAGTGAGAATGGCTTCGACAAGTGTCAGGGCTTCTTGAGAATTCATACGATCGGCATCATCGCATCCGCTGTATTAAAAGAACTTCTTAGATCTCAGCCATTACATTCTCTATACCTATTGCTCTGAGCATTTCCCCTCACCATCTGCCTATTCTCGCGGATTAACTCGCGTAATAAGGCAAAATGCTACACGCTCACCTAGCCCAACTTTGTGATATATGTAACAGTTTGCCGTGGGGATTGATCCCATCCTCCCGCCCAATACCTCCCTTTTTCCGAACCTTTTTCCAACCTTATTCGAACCTTTTAGCTCAATCAGCTTGATAATCTTTGCTCAACGCGTCACTACCGAATTATCCGCAAAGGAGGCACCAACGTGAGCAAAAATCGGTTTCTACGCCTATCTCGTCGCCAAGTAATCCGAGGACTCCTTGCAACCACGGCATTTGGTGTAACTGCCAAATTTAGTACAGGCTGCACGTCATCCACGAGCGGATCTGCCAGTGGGTCTGCCGATGGAGACTCGATCATGATGGGGTTTATTTACGTCGGTCCGAAGGATGACTACGGCTACAACCAAGCTCACGCCGAAGGAGCCGCAGGCATGGTGGATAACGCCCCGTGGGTGCAAATTGTGGAAGAAGCCAATGTTCCAGAAACCACTGCCGTTGCGGAGTCGATGCGCAGCATGATTGATATCGACGGCACCCAAGTGCTCTTTCCCACATCATTTGGCTATTTCGATCCGCATATTCTAGAGCTAGCCGAGGAATATCCAGATGTGCAGTTTTTCCACTGTGGCGGACTCTATCAAGACGGCGTCCATCCTGCCAATGTGGGGAGTTACTTTGGCTATATCGATGAAGCCCAATATGTTGCAGGAATCGTCGCGGGGATGACTTCCAAGAGTGGCAAATTGGGATTTGTGGCTGCTAAGCCCATTCCCCAGGTTTTGAGAAATATCAACAGTTTTACCCTCGGAGCCCAGAGCGTGCGTCCGGATGCAACGACGCAGGTGATCTTTACAGGCAACTGGGCAGAACCTATTAAGGAAGCAGAAGCTACCAACAGCATGGTGGATCAAGGTATCGATGTGGTTACCTGTCATGTTGATAGTCCTAAAGTCGTGATTGAAACAGCAGAGAAACGAGGCATTTTTAGTTCGGGCTACCATGCGAACCAGGCAACACTAGCGCCAAAGGGCTATCTCACAGGGGCTGAGTGGAGTTGGTCAAATGTCTATACCCAAATTGCAAACGATATCAAAGCTGGACATTCCCTGATGGATGGCAGTATTCCCCATGTCCTGCGAGGCGGTCTCAAAGAAGGATTTTGTCAACTTTCGGACTACGGACCTGCGGTGAGTGCAGACGCGAAAGATGCGGCAGAGGCTGCAAAAGCGGAATTTATGGACGGAAGCAAAGTCATTTATAAAGGTGAAATCAAAGACAACCAAGGAAATACCGTGGTGACGCCTGATGAAGAACTGAAGCAGCAAGATCCGAAGCTCGAAGAGATGAATTATCTCGTCGAAGGCGTAATTGGCTCGGTTGGATAGCCGTTCTTTGGAACTTCTTTTAGGAACTTCTTTTAGGAACTTTGACAATGATGAATTCTCAGACTTGGCGAAGAAATTTGGAATCAATCATGATTCCGATTGCGGCAGTTGGCGTTGCTCTGGTGATTTTTGGTCTTTTTTGCGCGGCAGCGGGGGCTAATCCGTTTGCGGTCTATGGGTCGATTTGGAAGGCAGCATTTGGCAAATGGAGTACCTTTCAAAATAGCTTGATTCGTGCTGCGCCCTTGATGCTGTCTGCCCTGTGTACGGCACTGCCTGCGCGATTGGGGCTGGTGATCATTGGCAATGAGGGCGCGCTGGTGATTGGTGGATTAGCCGCTGTATCAGTTGGATTGGCGCTTGGGTCGGCGCCTCCACTCGTGGTGCAAATTGGCATGGCGATCGCCGGAATGGGTGCAGGGGGACTCATGATTGCTGCGGCTGGGGCGTTGCGCCATTATCGAGGCGTCAATGAAACCATCAGCAGTCTGCTGCTTAACTACATCGGCATTGCCGCTATGAACCATCTAGTGAATGGGCCGATGCGCGATCCAAGTTCGCTCAACAAACCATCTACGTTTCCCTTAACCGATGCTGCAATGTTAGACGCCATTCCTGGGACGCGAGTGCACTGGGGATTGGCATACGGCTTAGTTGCCTGCGTCATCGCCTACATTTTGATCCAGCGCACTACCTTTGGGTTCGCAGCTCGCACAGCAGGCGGCAATATCCGCGCCGCCCGCATTGCAGGCTTGCCGGTTGGCAAACTGACGGTGGCGATTTGCTTTTTGGCAGGCTCATGTGCCGGATTGGCAGGCATGGTTGAAGTCGCAGCCGTTCAAGGAGCCGCCAACGAGTCACTGAATGTGGGCTACGGCTACGGCGGCATTTTGGTGGCATTCGTGGCTCGACACAATCCGTTGGCAACAGCCCTGGTATCGGTACTGCTGGGTGGCATTCTCGCCAGTGGGGGCATTTTGCAGCGATCGCACGGTTTACCCGATGCCACGGTATTGGTCTTTCAAGGCATCGTATTTTTGGTGATTCTCTACAGCGAATCGCTTTACGGCAAGTTCGAGTTCTTCAAAGAAAAGCCGGTTGCAAACCCTCCATCACCGATGTTGACAGTTGAGGGGTAATTGTCGTCTGCAACGTTCATCTCAACGTCGAACTATAAACGGAGGTCTATCCATGACAACAGACGCATCTCAAGCGATTGGCTGGTGGGGCGTGCTGCTTGCTGTCTTGGCGGGTACGATGCGGGGCGGTACGCCCTTTCTATTTGTCAGCTTGGGCGAGTGCTTGACCGAAAAAAGCGGCAAAATCAATCTCGGCCTTGAAGGCACGCTGCTCACTGGAGCCATGAGCGCCTATGCAATTTCGTATTTGACAGGTTCCCCTTGGCTTGGGGTACTCGTCGCCGGACTTGCAGGCGTGATTTTAGGTACTATTCACGGTTGGCTTTCTCAGCAGCCCAGAGTCAATGATGTCGCGGTTGGCATCGCCATGATCATCTTCGGAAGCGGTATTGCCTTCTTTTTTGGCAAGCCGTTTATTCAGCCTTCAGCGCCTCAGCTACCCACGATTAACCTAGCAACTACGGGCATGGCTCCGGCACTGCAAGCCGCATTGCAGATTAGCCCGTTATTTTTGCTCGGACTGGCGATCGCCCCGGTGATGACGTGGTTTTTTCGGGCGACTCGCTGGGGGCTGTTTATTCGTGCCGTAGGTGACAACCCAGAAGCGGCACGAGCAATGGGCATCTCGATCCTTAAAGTACGCATGTTGAGTATCATGGCAGGCAGCTTCTTGGCAGGCATTGGCGGAGCCTCCTTATCTCTCTATTATCCCGGCGTTTGGACAGAGCGTATTTCAAGCGGTCAGGGATTGATGGCCGTTGCCCTCGTCATCTTTGCACGATGGAAACCCATGCTGTGCCTGTGGGCATCTCTTTTATTTGGTGGCGCGCAGGCATTGGGGCCAGCCTTGCAATCGGTTGGTATCCAAGACGGCTACTACCTATTTAATGCAGCGCCCTATGTGCTGACATTGGTAATCATGATTTTCACCTGTTCGCCAAAACGTACTCTGTTTGGCGTTCCTGGCGCATTAGGCACGAATAATTGATACGGAGAATTAGAGATGGGACATTTTGTTGATGCTGATCCCTACCCCTTTCCTTATAATGGCGACTTACGCGCCCAGAACACCGCGCTAGTGGTCATTGACATGCAAATTGACTTTTGTGGTCAGGGTGGATATGTAGACGCGATGGGATATGACTTGTCTTTAACCCGCGCGCCCATCGAACCAATTTCTAAAGTGTTGTCTGTCGCCCGAGCAGAAGGGTATACCATCATTCACACCCGGGAAGGACATCGTTCTGATTTGTCTGATTTGCCTGAAAACAAACAGTGGCGATCGCGCCGAATCGGGGCAGGCATTGGAGATGCAGGACCCTGTGGCAAGATTCTCGTGCGGGGTGAACCGGGCTGGAACATCATTCCTGAATTAGCGCCACTGCCGGGAGAAATCGTGATTGACAAACCCGGCAAAGGATCGTTTTATGCGACCGATTTAGACCTGATTTTGAGCCGCAACCACATCCAAAACATCATCTTAGCGGGCATCACCACCGATGTTTGCGTGCATACCACCATGCGCGAAGCCAACGATCGCGGCTATGAATGCCTGCTGCTCTCCGACTGCACCGGCGCAACCGACTATGGCAACTATTTAGCTGCTCTCAAAATGATTAAAATGCAGGGCGGCGTATTTGGAGCCGTTGCAGACTCAGACGCATTGATTGAGGCAATCCGCTAGTAACCGATAGGACCTGAATCTATCAATCTTTTGGCACGTCTATAGTTCTTTCATATTTCTATTATGAACACTGCAACCCAAACCGAAACAGCTGTCCAACGCCAAGCTCCGCCAGACCTTCAGGCCATTAGCATGACCAAGCGATTCGGCAGCCTCACGGCTCTTGATGATGTGTCGCTGCATGTCAAACCCGGAACCTTCCACGCTCTGCTTGGCGAAAATGGAGCTGGGAAAAGCACATTGGTGAAATGCGTCATGGGCTTTTATGCCCCGACATCAGGCACCGTGCAGATTGATGGTCAGACGGTTGCCATTGCTAGCCCACGAGCCGCCCATCACTACGGCATTGGCATGGTCTATCAACACTTTACCTCGGTGCCTGCGATGACGGTTGCCGAAAATCTGGTGCTGTCTCGGGTTGACCGTGCCAATCTGATTAATTGGACGGCTGAACTAGACGAACTGCAAGAATTTATGGCATCTGCGCCGTTTCAAGTTCCGCTCGATGTCCCCATTGCCCAGCTTGCCGCCGGACAGAAGCAAAAGCTTGAAATTCTCAAACAGCTTTATCTAAAAAGTCGGATTCTGATTCTCGATGAGCCGACGTCGGTGCTGACGCCCGGTGAAGCCGATGAAGTCTTAGGACTGCTGCGCGATCGCGTGACAGCGGGCGAATTGAGCGTGCTCATGATCTCCCACAAATTCCGGGAAGTCACTGCCTTTGTCGATGAAATCACCGTGTTGCGTAAAGGAAAACTTGCGGGGCATGGGTTTGTCAAAGACCTCACCGTGGCTGATATGTCAGAGATGATGATGGGCGAGAAGAAAGAGCCCACTCCTGTGGATAAGGTCAGCCATGCTGAACGGGTGCCAATCTTAGACATTCGAGACTTGCACGCCAATAAAGATAACGGAGTTGAGGCAATTCATGGGGTCAATCTTACGGTTCATGCGGGCGAAATTGTTGGTATAGCAGGCATTTCGGGCAACGGGCAGCGTGAATTTGTTGAAGTACTTGCCGGACAACGAGAGGCGATCGCCGGACAGATCTGGGTGGATGGAGAACCCTACCGAGCCACTCGCGCCGAAATGGCAAAGCACCACGTCTTTGCACTCCCCGAAGAACCGCTCCGCAACGCCTGTGTGCCCCACATGAGCGTCGCAGAAAACATGGCACTCCGCACCTTTGATCGCCCACCCCAAGCAAACGGTTGGCTGCTAATTCTCAAAGCCATCCGGCACACGGCAACCGGGCTGATCAGCCAGTTTTCAGTCAAAACGCCATCGCCTGATACGCCCGTCGGCAATCTCTCAGGTGGCAACGTGCAGCGCACCGTCCTCGCTCGTGAACTATCCGCCGATCAGATTAAGCTGCTCATTGTCGCTAATCCGTGCTTTGGGCTCGACTTCGCCGCCGTGGATTTTATCCATAGTCAGATTGTTGAAGCTCGCAATCGGGGAGTCGCCGTTCTCCTCGTAAGCGAAGACTTGGACGAACTGCTGAAACTCTCCGATCGAATTCTCGTAATCAGCGACGGGCGCTTTGTCTATGAAAGTGCGATCGCCCTAGCAGACTACACGACGATCGGTCGCAGCATGGCAGGGCATTGAACGGCATCTTGCCTGCCACTATTTTCTGTCCCGTACTACGCGGACAAACGTTTGTACAGCCCCCTTACCTCAAAAACTCTATGCCAACTATTCCTGCATCTCCGTACGATTATTTCTTCCCTGACGATCTCAGCCAATTAGCGCTTGTAATCATCGATATGCAGCGCGATTTTATGGAACCCGGTGGCTTTGGAGATGCCCTGGGCAACGATGTGACGCGGCTGCGCGTGATCGTGCCGCCTCTCAAGCAGCTTCTCAAAACATTCCGCGACCTCCGGCTTCCCGTCATTCATACCTTGGAATGTCACAACCCGGATTTATCCGATTGCCCACCTTCTAAGCGCGATCGCGGCAGAAGCCATCTCCGAATTGGCGATCCAGGTCCCATGGGGCGTATTTTAATCTCTGGAGAACCTGGGAACGCCATCATTCCAGAGCTTGCCCCGATTGATGGTGAAATAATGATTCCAAAACCTGGCAAGGGTGCGTTTTACAACACTGCGCTTGAATCAATCCTGAAGGAGCGAGGCATCACGCATTTGCTGATGACGGGTGTCACCACAGAAGTATGTGTGCAAACTACCATGCGCGAAGCCAACGATCGCGGCTATGAATGCCTCATGGTAGAAGACTGCACAGAAAGCTATTTCCCTGAGTTTAAGCAATCAACCCTTGAGATGGTTCGTGCCCAAGGCGGCATCGTCGGCTGGACAGCTCCGTCAGCGCATATCATCATGACGTTGAAGGTTGCCCAGTTGAGTATGGCATGACCTAACGCACGAGCCAGGCTATCTGGCTAACGCTACATTTGCACTGTTCGGGTCACTCTCGGGTCACTCTGTTGATGGATGAGCCTTCATGCGTGACGCGATACGCTAAACGTATCGGACTGCAATCTCAAGGAGGCACCTGTGGGACTTGGAATGCTCATCGACGGGCAGTGGGTGAAGGAGCGCAATCAAGAAGACAAAGAAGGGAAGTTTATTCGTCCATCGACCACATTTCGGAACTGGATCACGGCAGATGGTTCGAGTGGGTTCAAAGCGGAGGCAGGTCGCTATCATCTCTATGTTTCGTTAGCGTGCCCGTGGGCGCACCGGACGTTGATCATGCGTCAGCTTAAAGGATTAACCGATGCCATCTCCATCTCTATTGTTGATCCTGAAATGATGGGAGACGGGTGGGAATTTTCGGACGGCCCCGGATGCATTCCGGATACGGTCAACCAGGCTGAATATCTGCGCGATATCTATACGCTGGCTGATCCTCACTTTACAGGACGGGTAACGGTGCCAGTGCTGTGGGACAAGCAGAAAAAGGCGATCGTCAATAACGAGTCTCGCGAAATCATTCGCATGTTGGATGCTGAGTTTGGCGAGGTGGCTCAATCTGACGTGGATCTATGCCCGACTGACTTACATGACTCTATCGAATCTGTGATTGATGCCATCTATCAACCCATCAATAACGGAGTCTACCGAGCCGGATTTGCTACCCAGCAAGTCGCCTACGAGGAAGCCGTCACCGAACTCTTTGATGCCCTCGATCATTGGGAAAACGTTCTCGATCGCCAGCGGTTTCTCTGTGGCGATCGCCTCACCGAAGCAGACCTGTGTATGTTTACCACCCTCTTCCGCTTTGATGCGGTCTACTACGTGCATTTCAAGTGCAATCTACGCCGCATTGTCGATTATCCCAATCTGTGGGGCTACGTGCGTGATCTGTATCAGCATCCCGGTGTAAAAGACACCTGCAACTTAGACCACATTAAACGGCACTACTACAAAAGCCATAATCAAGTCAACCCAGTAGGTCTTGTGCCTAAGGGGCCGATGATTGACTTTGAGCAAGACCACGAGCGCGATCGCCTATTTAGTGCTCAAGACGTGGTCACGGCTTGGTAATTCAAATCAACATTCTGGTAATTGGGGAAATTGGGGAAATTGTAGCGGTCATTGCTCATTTTCCCATTCGGCAGACGCATCATTCCATCCTTTCCAAGCTTGGGGTTGCCGAAACCGATGGATATCGCGGATGACGTTAACCCAGCCATCAGACACCGACTCTAAAAGGCGATCGCCCTTTTCTTTGGTAGCAACCGTCGGATCACCCAAAACACCGCTACGGCTTAGATCTCGCGTCACCCACGCAAAAGGCAGTTTTCCTTCCATGCTGAGCGAGCTGTCATCAGGCAACCCGTGCGGATATTCTGTAATGGCTCGATCCATCTTCACCTGATCCGGCAAGATCGAGAGCATGATGCTGGTTTCTGCATCGCCTGCATGAATGCCCAATTCTTTTTCTTTGGGAGATATCAGGTCGCCCGCACTATTAGGCACCTTCCAGGTAAACAGGGGAAACACCATAAAATCGTCATGCCGCTGATGCAGATCTCGCGCCACGATTTCCATAATCTGGGGCTGCCCCCCATGAGAATTCATCAGCACCAGCTTGCGAAACCCAGCGCGATAGAGGCTGTCTGCAATTTCCATGAGCATCGTGATCAGCGTCTGGGCCGTGAGCGTCACTGTGCCCGGAAAGTGCCAATGCTCATTCGATTTGCCATAACAGAGTGGAGGCAGCGCATAGGCTGGAACCGCTGACTCTAGCTTTTCTAATGCTTTGCCCAGCACCGCTGTGCCAATGGCGGCATCAACAATCAGCGGCAAGTGGGGGCCATGCTGCTCGATAGCGCCAATCGGCTGAACTAGCACAACATTTGCCTTATCTCGGATAGCGTGGATATCTGTCCAGGAGAGATAGGCAAAAAATCGGTCGGGAGGAATGAAACTGTGCATACGGCACCCTTAATCACGTCTATAGGGTCTTCTAATAGAATTGTTCGCACTGTAGCGCAGTGAGTCGACAAAATGGCAACGCAGGCCGCCATCTAGTGTGAGCGGAGATTCGCTAGATCAGCCAAATCGGCATCACCCTCTTTAAATGGGCTTCATAAAATTGGGTCAATCTTAATGCGGAATTTACTAAGTTCATCGTGATTCTCTCTAATAAGAGCCCCCTATCTCCCACTCACGGGTTGAATCCCCAAACCTCGCTAGACCTGAAGTTCTTTAAGCACATCAGGATACCTTAGACGAAGTTTATAAGCCCCCAATGGGGACATTCAACCCTTACAGAGCAGCCTATCGTGTGTATTCCCTGTTGTTTCATACTATGCGCCGGAGCACTGCCATAGCTAAAAATTGCACTAACTGGCGCATCAAGTTGCCCCCGCTTACCGTGACACATGGAACAATGGATGAAATTGCGTCTACCCAACCCTATCCAATTTCAAACTCTGATTCTCAATCTCGCTTTCGTAAGGGCGATCGCGTCCAGTTTGATCACTACTCTAAAGGCAAAGTCCTCGGGCACCTCACCCGCCGTTTCGGTTCTCGGTCATTCGTCATCCTGATTGTGCTGCTTGATTCAGAATATCGATTTAGCCGCTGGGCACCGATTGAGCAGTGGATTGAAAATGACAAAATTCAGCGAATTGAATAACTCCCAAGAATAGGCAAAGCCTCGCGTGACTACCGCTCTATTCGGCTTGAGCCACCATTGTGCTTGCCAGCGATGCCTCAACCGCATTGAACTGCTCGTGGTTCGGATACTGAGCCAAAAACTTTTCATAAAGTGCGATCGCCTGATCGAAGCGCTCATGTTCAACATAGACTGTTCCACAGGCTTGATAAAACACGGGTAGATTGGCATCCCGGTTAGGAACTAACTGATTATTATCCAGTGACTGGAGGCGATCGCACACGTCTAGTTGTGCCAATTCGGTATGTTCATTCTGGGCAACGAGGAGAACGGCTTGCTCTTGAATGGCTCCTGACAATGCACTATCCGGATAGCGCTTGAGAAAATCATCATAGGCAATCCAAGTTGTTTGAGGAGCTTGATCGGTCGGCTGCGTCATTACGCTTTGAAAATTCTTGCACTCGGCTTTGCGGGCACGCGCACGAGCAACATGATCATTCACATCGGTCAGCCGTTGACCATTAATCACGCTATCAAAGTGGGCGATCGCATTTTCGCAATCGATGGCTTGATAAGCACGCTCTCCTTGGTCATATCGATAGGAATCCATCCAAAGCTGAATCATCGGGATACTCAGGGCAACTACTCCTGATATTGCTATCCAACCCCAAACTCGATTTGAGAATTGAAAGGAAATCGGCAGTCGAGATGCAGGCTTCATTTGCAAAGTCCTCCAACAGAGCTGTGCAATACAACTGATTCATAGAGACATACGAAATGATCTATCTCTGCTCACCAGAGAGCTATGCACAGCAACTCAAGCATCTGTTTAGCGCGATCGCCCCTCCCCTTGACCCCATCTTTGGATATTGCACACCTATGAACTATCGATTCACGGTGCTCATATCAGGATAGCGATCGCCCGCTGCTGATCCTTGAGGCATGACTGCATCAATCCGTTCTAGATCTGCTGACGTGAGCGTGATCTCGACAGCCGCCGCATTTTCTTCTAGATACTTGCGTCGCTTGGTGCCAGGAATCGGCACAATATCATCACCCTGGGCGAGTAACCAGGCGATCGCCAGTTGAGCAGGCGTGACGCCCTTCTCTTTGGCAATCTCCTTGACCCGTTCAACTAAGTCTAAATTCTTGGCAAAATTCTCACCCTGAAAGCGGGGCGATCGCCGACGATAATCATCAGGCGCGAAGTCATCCGGGCTTTGGAATGCCCCTGTGAGAAACCCTCGACCGAGTGGACTGTAGGGGACAAACCCAATCCCCAATTCTCGGATGGTTGGCAAAATCTCATCCTCAGGTTCGCGGCTCCACAGCGAATATTCGGTTTGCAACGCTGCGATCGGATGCACGGCATAGGCACGGCGAATAGTGGCGGGTGCGGCCTCTGACATGCCCAGATATCGCACTTTCCCAGCCTGCACCAACTCCGCCATTGCGCCAATCGTGTCTTCAATCGGCACTGTTAGGTCAACTCGGTGCTGATAGTAGAGATCAATGGTGTCTACTCCTAACCGTTGCAGTGATGCATCACAACACTGCTTGACATAGTCTGGCTTGCCGCTGACGCCGCCCCAGCCTCCATCAGCCGTACGCACGTTGCCAAACTTGGTTGCCAAAACGGCCTGATCGCGACGGTCTTTGATAGCTCTACCAATGAGTTCTTCATTGGTGAAGGGACCGTACATATCAGCAGTATCGATAAAGTTGACGCCCAATTCGAGCGCGCGATGCAGCGTGGCGATCGCCTCTGTTTCATCTCGACCACTGTAGAACTCCGACATGCCCATGCAGCCGAGTCCAATGGCGGAGACGTTTAATCCTTGACCGAGTGTGCGTGTTTTCATGATTCAAAGACCTCCTTTACTGCTGTCATTCCGTTAATGAACTATCACGAAGACTTGGATAACCTATTTGCTTTTGTCCTTTCCTCTAGGTCTGTGTAGTGCTGAATTTTCCAGTCAATGACGGCAAGATTGTCTTGAAGCTGCTGGATTTGTTCGATCACTGTTTCTCGATGAGCTTCAAGCATCTGCCGCCGCTGATCGAATGCGTCGTCGGGATGCTCTCGCACCAGCGCTGCATACTGCTGCATCTGACGAATGGGCATTCCGGTCAGTCGTAGTTTGTTTAGAAACTCAATCCAACGAATGTCAGTAGACGAATAGCGCCGATGCCCATTCATCGATCGATGAATCGGGGCAATCAGGTTGCACCGTTCGTAATAGCGTAAGGTGTAAACGCTAAGCCCAGTTGCCTCGGCTACCTGCTGAATCGTGAGTTCGTGTTCCATATCTGCACGTTAGAGGTTAGAGCGCACTCTAAGTCAAGCAGAAATTTTGGGATGTTGTCACATCTGGCCTAATTATTCGAGTCTTCAGCCTTCAACATTGAATGTTTTGCCTTCAACATTGAATGTTCAGTCTTCAACATTGAATGTTCAGTCTTCAACATTGAATGTTCAGTCTTCAACATTGAATGTTCAGTCTTCAACATTGAATGTTCAGTCTTCAACATCGAATGTTCAGTCTTCAACATCGAATGTTCAGTCTTCAACATTGAATGTTTTGCCCTCAACATCGAATGTTCAGCTCTGACATTGAATGTTTTGCCTTCAACATTGAATGTTTTGTCTTCAACATCGAATATTCAGCCTCCAACATTGAATGTTTTGTTTTCAGCATTGAAAGACGCGACCGGGTACGGTCGCACTAGGTTACACAAATTCTGAATTGTCTCGCAGGATGTAGCATCTCAGTATGCGCGTTTCGTGCGGATAGCATTGCCATGTCCTGCTCAAAATTCTTAAATCAGGCGTCTTCCTGGGTATGATTTAGAACGTTCAGCATTTATCGCCCATCAACTTCGTTCCTATGTCTGAGGTTCCTCCTAATTCTGTCCACCCGTTGACTCGCGAAGAATGGCGAAGCTGGCTTACACGCCATCATCAGCAGGCAGAAAACGTTTGGCTGATCACTTACAAAAAAGCAACAGGCAAGCCCACCCTCAGCTATGACGAAGCCGTGGAAGAGGCGCTTTGCTTTGGGTGGATTGACAGCCTCCCTCGTAAGCTGGACGAGGAACGAAAAATGCTTTATTTCGCGCCCCGCAAACCGGGCAGTGGTTGGTCGCGTCCTAATAAAGACCGCATCGAGCGCATGATTGCAGCCGAAAAAATGACCCCAGCCGGACTTGCCAAAGTGGAGGCTGCCAAAGCAGACGGCTCTTGGACTGCCCTTGATGATATTGAAAATTTGGTGATCCCCGATGACCTCGCAGCAGCACTAGCAAACCTGCCGCCGGCTGCTGAAAATTGGGATGCGTTTCCGCGTTCTGTCAAGCGAGGCATTTTAGAATGGATTGGCAATGCTAAACGAGACGCGACTCGCCGCAACCGAATTAAAGAGACGGCACAACTTGCTCAAAAAAACGAACGTGCTAACCAGTGGAATCGTCAGATGTGAAATGCGGAAAAATCGCACTAGGGCGTGTCATCAGTTAAGCCAGATGACTGAAGCAGCAAGGTAGATGGCACTGAGGAAGTTGCACTCGGTCTTATCATAGCGAGTAGCAATTGCCCGATACTGCTTGAGCTTGGCAAAAAAG
>JBNPEB010000040.1:46577-130115 GCA_051117335.1 Elainellaceae cyanobacterium | reverse complement strand
TACCGTCAATTTCCATAAAAATTTCCACTGGCGTCAATCGCTCAAATCAATATCTGACTTCTCTTTCAGAAAACGAATTGACAGTTGATTGGATCTCCGCACGAAATGAGCATCGAGATGAGAATTAAGTGCGAGTTCTGTCCCGATCGCTGTTTCGATACAAATACAACGTTAAACAGCCAAGTCTAGAATCTCTGCCACTCCTACAACGATTCGGTTCAGGGTGGGCTGCCTACATGCCAAAGCGCAATCAGCTTCTGGCTTTCCACTTATCTGGTTGAGATTGGTTTGCTACAGAGTGGCAAACCCACGCCAATTCTCGGCACTGATACTACCAGCGATTACGGTACTCTACTTCTGCAAGTGACGCTAACGACTAAACGGCTAAACCTTTCATTCTGTCCACATAACGTCCACGACTTTTATTCTAGGCTTGAAACCCTTGCAGAATAAAGCACGACCTCTACTTTGGGGTAGTAGGGGTCGTGGGTTCAAATCCCGCCGCTCCGATGGGCAAAAGCCGCTTGTAATGGGCGGTTTTTGCATTTTAAAACAGGATTTAGTTAGTTAGTGTAGGTGAGTCCAGAGTTGGGCTTCTTTGATGCGATCGCCCGCTGATCGTATCATTGCCTTTGCCAACCAACTGTATCAAGGTCACAAACAATGATGATTCGCATCGCTGAAGAGTCAGACCTGCCAGAACTGGCAACGCTCTACCATCAAACTGTGGTGGCGATCGCCCCCCAGCGATATACACCCGCCCAAACCCGCGCGTGGGCTTCATCGGCGTTGGATGCCCACCATTTTCGCCAGTTTATTTTAGATGCGACTACCTACGTGGCTGTTGATGAAACCGGGATTCTGGGGTTTGCAGGGATTACTTCAAGCGGGCATGTCACGTCAGCGTATGTGCGGGGCGATCGCATTCATCAAGGCATCGGTTCAACGCTGATGCAGGTCATTCTTAACCATGCCAACCAGAATGGGATTCAGCGACTGTATGCCGAAGCTAGCGAGTTTAGCCTAGGATTATTCACAAAGTTTGGCTTCAAGCTCTATGACACCGAGGTCATCGAGCATCAGGGGGTGGAGTTTACGCGTTATTTAGTAGAGCGACATCATGCCTGAGCAGTCTTAATGTCAAATCCTCAACACACGTTCAAGAAATGAGAAGAGACATGAACGTCAGGCGATCGCTCCGCCTCTCTCCACGTATCGTATAAGAAGCGTGATTACGAGATGGTGCAATGCTGCAAAAGCCAAAGAAAGTTTGGGACCCGTCAATCTGGGCAAGTTGGAAACCCTTTGGACTCGGTGAACAATATCCCAACAACTACTGGGAAGGCGTCCGAGCAGTATGGGTCAACCGCGACCAGTGGGCCTATGCCTGGAACATTCTCAACAACGGCGTGTGTGATGGCTGTTCTCTCGGCACCACCGGCATGAAAGATTGGACACTCGACGGGCTGCACCTCTGCAACGTACGCATGCGGCTGTTGCGCCTCAACACGATGCCTGCCTTTGACCCTCAGCTCTTAACCGATGTTTCATCCCTGACAGACAAAAAAGCCTCTGATTTACGCATCATGGGACGCTTGCCCTATCCGATGCGGCGAGACAAAGGTGACAAGGGCTTTCGCCGCATTAGTTGGGATGAAGCGATGCAGGTGATGGGCGATCGCATTCGATCAACAACTCCCGATCGACTGGGGTTCTATCTCACCAGTCGCGGCACCGTCAATGAAACCTACTATGCTGCCCAAAAAGCAGCACGGGCGATCGGCACTAACAATGTTGATAATGCCGCCCGCATCTGCCATTCACCCAGCACCAACGGCTTGAAGGAAACCGTCGGTGCTGCGGCTACTACCTGTTCTTACAAAGACTGGATTGGGACTGATTTGCTGGTGTTTATCGGCTCTAACGTTGCCAATAATCAGCCCGTCACCGTGAAATATTTGCACTGGGCAAAGAAGGCTGGCACGCGGATTGTCGTCATCAATACCTATCGAGAGCCTGGAATGGAGCGCTATTGGGTGCCGTCTATTCCAGAGAGTGCGCTATTTGGAACCAAGTTTGCTGAAGACTTCTTTTTGGTCAATGTGGGGGGGGATATGGCGTTCCTCAATGGCACTCTGAAACACATGCTTGAACAGGGGTGGACAGACTCTCACTTTATTGACGAATATACGGCGGGCTTTGAGTCACTGAAAGCCGCGCTCGATGCTCAATCCTGGGAGGAACTAGAGCGGCTGTCGGGAGCATCCCGCGATCAGATGTATGCCTTTGCCCAACTCGTGGGCAATGCTAACAAAGCAGTATTTGTTTGGAGCATGGGCATTACTCAGCATGAGTGTGGTGAAGATAATGTTAGGGCGATCGTCAATTTGGCGCTTTCCAAGGGCTTCGTCGGGCGTGAAGGCTGCGGATTGATGCCCATTCGCGGGCATTCGGGGGTGCAAGGAGGGGCAGAAATGGGATGCTATTCCACCGTGTTTCCGGGCGGAAAAGCCATTACCCCTGAAAATGCCGCTGCGCTTAGCCAACAGTGGGGTTTTGATGTGCCGTCCTCAATGGGCTTGATTACGTCAGAAATGATTGATCGAGCGGCAGAAAGAAAGCTCGATATGCTCTTTGCTGTAGGCGGCAATTTTCAAGACGTGTTGCCCGATCCAGCCTATGTTGAACAAGCACTCCAGCAGATTCCACTCCGTGTTCACATGGATATTATGTGTTCCAAACAAATGCTGCTTGACCCTGGAGAAACCGTGCTGCTACTGCCCGCCACCACCCGCTACGAAATTCCAGGGGGCGTGACTGAAACCAATACAGAACGGCGCGTGATCTTCAGTCCAGAAATTCCCGGCCCACGGATTGGGGAGGCTCGACCTGAATGGGAGGTGTTGATGGAACTAGCGAGACGGGTGCGTCCCGACATTTCAGAAACGCTTTCATTTGCAACGACTCACGAAATGCGGCAAGAAATTGCTCAAGTCGTGCCGCAATATGCGGGGATTCAGCATCTCACTGAGAAAGGCGATCAGTTTCAATATGGGGGGACACATCTGTGCTTCGGTTGGAACTTTCCAACGGCTGATGGCAAAGCCCACTTTACGCCGCTTTCTCCCCCAGTCAAAGACGTGCCTGATGGATATTTTCTCGTGACGACGCGGCGGGGCAAGCAGTTTAACAGCATGGTGCAAGAGAAGAAAGACGCCATTACGGGCGCAGTGCGAGAGGCGGTGTTTATGAATGCTAGTGACGCCGATCGCCTTTCGTTAAAGGAAGGAGATGCCATTGTCCTTAAAAACGATTGGGGAGAATTCAACGGGAGGGTGTACATTGCGCCTGTGAAGCCTGGAAACTTACAGATTCACTGGCCCGAAGGTAATGTGCTGTTGGATAAGGGGAAGCGATCGCCCGAAGTTGGTGTGCCTGACTATAATGCGATAGTTCAAGTCGCGCGACCAATACGGACGTGATTGAGTTTTACCGCCGCCTTGGGTTTACCCACGATCCGGTGGTGAGTATGGGTAAACATCTGGTTGACTGAAGGGTGCTGTATAGCCTTTCAGGCATGGCTACGCTAAAGCGTCAGCGCAACGCACCCCCATGAGGTTATCTTGTAGCACGCTATAGCAATCCCAGATGGGTTGGCGGTGGGGGCGGGTGCCGCCCGCCCCCACCGCTCACACACAATTCACAAGCGATTTAGGATCGCTGTATGCCCATGTTTAAATCCTTTAGTACTATGATTGCCCGTGAACCATCAAGAGTTTGAGAAAAAATCCCAGCTTCTCGGCTGGTTGATCTTTATTGCCTCAGCGATTTTTTTCACAGTATCGACCTTTCAAAATGGTGACACCATCGGGCTAATTGGGAGTCTACTATTTTTAATGGCATGCTTTGTGTTCCTCGCGCCTCTCGTCAAGTCGTGGTGAGAGCTAAAAATTGAGCGGATATGAGATATTGGTTTCATCGATTCCCAATGTCAGCAGTTTTCGTTTTAACCATTGGTAATGTGAGGTTTTCCATCCATGGCACATGACCCGTCAGCACCTGGCGATCGCCCGCCGTCTATCAAACCGATGGCGATGTATCTCCAAGATCCCACTCTTCCCGAACTCCGAGATCACTACGACTTTTCCCTAGACGATGACTTTCTCATTGGCACCGGATCGAGCCGATTCATGATTCGGGATGCCAATGAAAACGACCTTCCGGTGTTTCCATCGTCAGACTGGTCGCGCCAAGACGACCTCTCCTTCGATTTCTTTGAGAAGCAAGGGCTCGTTGATAACCCCTTCTTTCATCAGGTCAACACGTTTGCCGTTGTGAACCGCACCTTAGATCTAGTTGAAGAAGAACTCGGACACTCGATTGTCTGGAAAGATGGAGGCCCCCTAGTCATTCGTCCCCACGCCTTTGAAGGCATGAATGCCTACTACTCTCCGAGTCCGCAGTCGCTTAATTTTGGCTACTTCTCGTCTCCGTTTCGGCGCACCCCGGTTTGGACGTGTCTTTCTCACGATATTGTCTCCCATGAGCTTGGACACGCCATTCTCGATACGCTGCGCCCGCTGTATGTCTACGGCACCGATATCGACACCCACGCGCTGCACGAATCCCTGGCTGATTTGCTTGCTATGTTTTCAGCTCTAGAACACCCCAGCGTCGTCAACTACCTCTATGCCGAAACGGGCGGGGAAATGCGCGATCCAAGTTTGATTACCCGCCTTGCAGAAGAATTTGGCACGGGTATTTACGGCACCGGAGTCGCCTATTTGCGATCGGCGCTCGAAGGCGTGAATTACGAATCTGCCCCCAAAGAATCCCACTCTCGCTCCAAGACGTGGACAGCAGCCATTTATGAAATTCTGGAAAACTTGGTGCGACAAAGCCATCCAGACGGGTTTGCAGCCACCTATGAAGGGGCAAATACGTTTGCAGATGCATTAGTTCAAGCAATCCGATGGATTAAGGGCATGTTGTTTCGGGCATTTCATTACATGCCGCCCAGCGATATCAGTATGCCACTGCTCGCCCGCTTAATCTACGAAGCTGATGCGCGGGTGTTTCCTGAGGATGAGCGATTTCGAGAAATTGCGGTTCAGGTGTTTCAACAGCGAGGCATTTGGAACTATGATTTGGCGATTCATGCGCCCGATATTGGCGAAACCTTCAGGGGGTTAGAACATGCCAATGCAAGGATGTTAGCGCGCGCCGTCATTCAGCAGGCCGATGCGTTAAGAATCCCGTTGTGGCAAGGGGTGCGTTTGCTAAATCCTCGCTTGATTACGACAAAGCGACAGATCGACAAAATCCAGACCGGACAGGATGGCGAGTCCTCTGTGGTGAAAGAAATCACAGAGCACTATTTGGAATATACCTATGAAATGCTAGAGCCCATTGGCGACGTTACGACCGGAGAAACCGTGATGTTTGCAGTACACGGAGGCGGCACGTTGGTTATGGATGAGAATTGGAAGGCGCTATTTCTTGTCACCTATCCAGAAAGCTTGGGAGGCGACTTGATGGGGCAAGAGGGAGTCATGCAGGCGTGGCAACGCACCCGCGAGCGATTTCAAGAAGTCCATCAAGATAGTATTCAAAGAACAGTGGCAGCACGACACGAAGAGCGGACTGTGAGCGATCGCCCCGTTATACCCGGATGCCCATTTGTGGTTCAACAAGACAGCGCAGGGGCACATCGACTCGTTCGTCGGGCGTGCCACCTGCAAGAACATCTCAAAGGAATTCAGTTTAATCGATATGGAATTACGCAGTAAGCGCCCCTTGAATCTGAAGGCGATCGCAGGGAATCTTATCGATGAGCAACGCGCTTGCCATATTGCCTGAGAATACTTCTAGCTTGGCATGGGGTGACGCTTCAAACAGTATCAACCTCTATCGCCCGATTGATTGGGTGTTATAGCCGTACACTTTCGCGTTAGGACGTTGAACGGGTGTGAGTTCCCGCGCCGCGGGGGCTCACCACACAAACCTAAGCCCGTAGGGTGTTACTTTACATAAACCGGACGAGATCCACCCGGTAGCGTCCCTTCTTCGTCGTCGCGATTTCGCCAATTTCTAGACGCCCCTTGCCTCGAATCGCAACCAAATCTCCTGACTTAAGCGAGTGGCTGGCTTGCGTGATGTCTTTCCAGTTGACCCTGACATCACCCGATGAAATCAAATCTGCCATCTTGCTCCGCGACATGCCAAACCCGGCAGAGGCGATCGCATCGAGCCGCAGAGACGCTTCTACAGTTGTCATCTCCTTCTTACGGGGTTCTCGAACTTTTAGCTCACTCACGTCAATGTGCCGCGTCTTGACCGGCACTGATCGCACCTGCGTCACATTCATCTCTAAAAATTCCACCAGATCGGGCACCACTACAACCTGTGCGCCTCGTTCACCCAATACGATGATGTCGCCCACTTTTTCTCGAACGATGCCAGTACCCAAAATTGCCCCCAAAAAGTCTCGATGGGTAGCCGGGTCAAAGAGAAAATTTCCGGCAATATCAAGCACCGCAACCGTCACCTGGCTGGCATCGAGGGGTAACTCGGAACGGGCGATCGCCAGCCGCTTGCGTTCCGCTTGAGGATAGCCCCCCCCGGCAGCAATGTGAACCTCAGTCAACCGGCTAAACATTTGCTGCGCTTCAAATAGCTCAGGTGGCGCTAGAAAATCAGTGAAGATAATATCCCACGTTTTGATTGCCTGTTCTGCTTGGTCAATGATGCGAGCGGCGCTGTCTCGGTTGTCGATTCCTTTTAACAAATCATCTTTTGGAAGCATGAAATCCGGTAAATATGAATGGAATGCTTAGAACATTGATCCTACCTAATGCCTACTCTAATTCCTAGCGCATCTGAGGTGCATTGGTAGCGTCAGGTAGGGTAGCGTTAGCGCAGCGTAACGCACCGGATTCAAGAGTTTCAGCCTTGCTCTGAACTTGAAAATACGACGCTTTGAACTTGTAAACATAAAGGATTGAACTCGAAATGCGACGCTCTGAACTCGAAACATAAAGGATTGGACTCGAAACTTGATGCTCTGAACTCGAAACTTGATGCTCTGAACTCGAAACTTGATGCTCTGAACTCAAAACTTGATGCTCTGAACTCGAAACACGACGCTCTGAACTCGAAACACGATGCTTTGAACTCGAAACTTGATGCTCTGAACTCGAAACTTGATGCTCTGAACTCAAAACTTGATGCTCTGAACTCGAAACTTGATGCTCTGAACTCGAAACTTGATGCTCTAAACTCGAAACGCGAAGCTTTGAGAGCGTTTAGGGCTTGTTAAAAATAATCTCATGGTGGTGCGTTACGCTGACGCCACCAGCACCCTACGGCTCTGGTAGCCGTCAATCCAAAATCGCAAATCTAAAATCGAGAATTGGTATTACTCTTCAGCCAATTCTTAAAAAAATCTTAATTTACGATTGTTACATTACGGAGTGGCTTTCATCGCAAGCTAGCCCAGATCTAGCCCAGATTTAGTCTAGATCTAGCCAGTATTTAGAGCGATCGCTTCCCCGGTTGCACATTAAGAGAATGTCAAGGAAAGCACATGACGCAAGAGATTAATGAACCTCGTCCAACAGACTCATCGTTAGCGGAGTCCGTTGGGTTGGCGACTCGGCTACAAGAACTCGCTCAGGTATTTTTGAAACTCGGCCTCATTGGCTTTGGGGGGCCGCAAGCCCACATCGCCATGGAAAACGATGAAGCGGTTGTGCGTCGCCAGTGGATGACCCAGGATGAATTTACGGATGGCTTGGCAGTGTGCGAAATGTTGCCAGGGCCTGCATCGACTCAAATGGGGATTTACATTGGCTATGTCAGAGCCGGCCAACTCGGAGCATTAGTAGCGGGGTTATCGTTTATTGCTCCGGCGTTTCTGATCGTGGTGGCATTGTCATGGGCATATTTTCGGTATCAAGGGCTTCCTCAGGTCGAAGCCTTGTTTTTTGGCGTTTCGCCCGTTGTTGTCGCCATTGTTTTAGGATTTTGTTGGAAACTTGGCAAGAAAGCTATTCAGCAGTGGCATCACGCTCTGATTGCGATCGCCGTTTTTGTCTTAACCCTCATTTCTCCCATCAGCGTCTTGCTTCAGTTCATCATCGCAGGGCTAATCGGGCTTTGGCTCTATGGCCCCCGAGGACCCTATGCGCTAACTCCTCCTTCAAATCGAGCCAACGGTTGGCTGTTGCCGATCTTGCCATCCCTGTCGATCATACCCACCGTGTTAGGGACTGCGACGACGGATGTACTTTCGCTATCAAGCTTTTGGGGATGGGAGCGTATTCAAGACTACGTTGTGCCACTCACGACCTTTTTCATCAAGGTGGGTGCGTTTATCTTTGGCGGCGGGCTGGTGATCATTCCGCTGCTTGAGTTTGAAGTGGTCGATACGCTAAATTGGCTGACTCGCAGTGAATTTATCAACGGCGTCGCGATTGGGCAGTTGAGTCCAGGGCCGGTGGTGTTAACGTCGGCGTTTATTGGCTATAAGGTGGCGGGCTGCCTTGGCGCACTCGTATCGGCGATCGCCATTTTCCTACCCTCGTTTGCGTTCATCATGCTAGCTTCTCCGCTGCTGCTCAAGCTGCGGAAAAATTCCTGGATCAAAGGCTTTCTTCGAGGCGTCATGCCGAGCGTGTTAGGGGCGATCGCCGCAGCATTAATTCCTATTGCCCAGTCTGCATTTTTGCAAGAGACGTGGCCGATGTCTCTAGGGGCGATCGCCATCGGCATCGTGGCTCTAGTTGCTCTCCTGCGTTATAAGACTCCGACGTGGCAGTTAGTTCCTGCCGGAGCCATTTTAGGTCTGATTGTTGGCATTTTTTAGCAGTTTGAGTGACCTTTAATTAGGTTTCATTCATATTTTTATAAGTTGCCACGGCTGACGGCGAAATTCGATTTAAGTATCGGAAAATCCAGTACTTGAATACCGTGTCGAGAATCACCGGAAACGTCGCAATAAATAAGAAGATAAAGTCTCGATTAGCCGGAAATCCAAAGTGTCGAGAGATGCCTTCGAGCAAGACTTCCCACCCGTGAGGAGAGTGGAATCCGACAAACATGTCTGTAAACAAAATGATAATAAATGCCTTAGCGCTATCGCTCAGTCCGTAAATGAGTTCATCCACAAATGACTTTAAAATCGCGATTTCTCGTTTACTGCTGACTAAAACGCCCGCAAATGCGAGCACGGATAGAATATCGGAGAATACATTTTTAATCGCATCAGAACTGTATTTTCGATACTGATTTTCGATTTCTTCTGCCTTCTCTTTAACCCGTGATTCAATATCCTCTTCCGAAATTGGAGGAATTTTTCCGATCAAAATTTCAAATCTAAATCGCTCTTCGTATCGCTGGAGTTCAGAAAGTGCCTCCTCCTCCATTTCTGTATTTAAGAAGACTTGAGAGGGCTGATCACCCCTAAAATAATCCACAATCGGACCGACAACAAAATTTTTCGAGACTTGTTGAGTCAGTAAGGGGATGATGATTAACAGCAAAATAAATCGAAGAGAGACAATCGTTCGAGTTTTTGAATCTCGAAATTCTTCAACAACCTCGTCTTCAGCTTTCGGATCCAGTTCTCGCTTAATTCGATCAACAGTTCTCAAAATCGAACGGGGCAGCACTCCCGTTTTATCGACAAATGATTCATTATCAGAATTGGGGCTATCTCGAAAGGTGCTGTTCTGATACATCTGCCTTGCGGTCGGGGTATTCGCCTCAGCCGACTTCGATGCTGATAGAGACGACGAATCAGATTTAAATCGCCCAGAGCGATCGCCATTTTTAGACGCACGCCTGTTATTTGATCGAGTTTCTGAGCGGGGTTCAGATTTTTTCTCCGCACTATATCGGACTAAGACTTCATCAATAAACTTAAGCTTTTTGAGAATAGCTCGGGGTTTGTCAATGACATCAATAGTCTGCACATCGGCAGAGTTTTCATCGATTTGAATTTCTGTCGAATTGCGGGCGAATGAATTAGAAAGATTTGAAGTGCGAAATAGAGAACTGCTTGCCTTAAACTCAGCCAATCTCATCTTGGCGATGTTTAAATATTTTTTGAGCTCCGCTTGAAAATAGGCATTAACGCTATTGCTGTAATTCCCATAGTCTGGCGATATGCGCCTCCCCTCAAAGTGAGTATCTTCAATGGCCTTAATCGATAACGCTGCATCGTAGGCTTCATCAAGCGCTCGTTCGGGTGTTCGCAAAAACCATTGATTGGCAGCTCGGAATATTCCTTTAACAGTGCTTGAAATAGATGATTTCATGGGAGGACGGCGAGTGTGTTCCTAAAACTGTTCGAAGACACCATTAAGCATCGATAGGATGACTTAATGAACCACTGAGTGTGACCGTTGTGAGTCAACAAAACCATAGCCCACTCAGCACCCGGTATTTAGATAGAACGCTGAGAATTATATAAATTTCGGAGGTGAAATTATGCGAAATGCCTACAGCAAACCCACGTCATTCAACTGAGGCATCAAGAGGCGAGGCGACGAACCGAGCAATGTAGATCTAGCGGTAAATTCGCTGTGTTCGCTAGGGTTAAAGTACGTAGTATGATATCAAACTCATTTCAGGATTATTAGTGTCTTCTGACTCGATTTGGATCGTCGGCTCTACCCGGAGTGGCAAAACCCACCGCCTCATCGAACTGTTTTCTCAGCGGGCGCGATCGCTCGGTGGCTCAGTCCCTCCTGCCACCGATCAAGATTCTATTGCAAATATCTTAGTAATTGCCGCGAACGGCGATAACCGGATTGAATTAGCCGATCGAATTCACGATGCCACCGCCGAATCACACCGCTTTGATTCGACGACTCCGTTGGGGTTTTTCGAGGGCGAAATCCGCCTGTTTTGGCCTCTGATTGCTCAGGAATTAGGGTTGCAGGCTCAATTTCCGTTGCGACTGCGCCCCGAAACTGAGCAGGAGCTTGCCACTCGACTCTGGCAACCCGAGCTTACCTCAGGGCAACTTCGGCAGGAGGGAGTGCGCGACTATTATTTAGTGCGGCGCACTCTCGATTTGTTGCAATTGTCGGGCAGTGCGGGCATTCCGCTCGACGATATTCCCATCGTATTAAGAGACGGATTTGCCGATCAAATTGGCTCTGCCGACCTGTGGGACTGTATGGGAGAGGTGCTTCGGCACTGGTGGCATTGGTGCCTCGATCGCGGCCTCGTCACCTACGGCATTATTTCTCAGCTGTATTGGCGCTATTTGCTTCCGAACGAGACGTATCAACAGCATGTTCGCAATCGGTATTGCGCTGTTTTTGCTGATGATGTGGATGAGTATCCGGCGATCGCCCGTTCTCTATTAACGGTCTTACTCGATGCTGGGCGGTCTGGCGTGTTTACGTACAACCCAGAGGGAGGAAGTCGCTTAGGATTGGGCGCTGATCCTCACTGGTTAGAAGGGTTAGCTTCCCGCTGTCGAGTTGAGTCATTAGACCGCCCCCGAGATCGCTGTCTTGCCAGTGATTGGAGTGCGGTGATGTGGGCATGGGTGCAAGAGCCTATGCGCCTCCCCGCGCTCCCTGACTCGATTCAGACGATTCAAACCGTGTCTCGGGCACAACTCTTACGCCAAACCGCCGAGGCGATCGCGGCTGCGGTATATGCTGGGCAGGTGCAGCCTCATGAGATTGCCGTGGTGGGGCCTGGGCTCGATGCGATCGCCCGTTACACGCTTCGTGAGATTTTAATCCACAAAGGAATTTCGGTTGAGGCGCTCAATGACCAGCGGACGTTGATTAGTTCGCCTATGATTCGGGCACTATTGACGCTGATGGCCCTGATATATCCCGGTTTAGGACGGCTCATCAATCGGGAGGCGATCGCTGAGATGCTGGTGATGCTGAGCCAAGCGCCCGTATCTCGGACAGAGCCATCTGGGTTAGAACTGGCAGATATTGACCCAGTAAGAGCAGGGCTGATTACTGACCATTGCTTTAAGCCTGATCCCACCCATCCAGAACTGCTACCGATCACCACCTTTCCCCGGTGGGATCGCCTCGGATATCGCTCAAGTCAGACCTATAGCGCCATCACCGACTGGATCGAACGGCAACGGTCTGACCAGCAACACCGTCTCATTCCCAATGCAGTGACATTGTTAGACCGAGCCATTCAGCAGTTCTTCTATGGAGGCAGTCATCTGCCCTACGATCAGCTCGCAGCGTTGCGAGAGTTGATTGAAACCGCTCAACACTACTGGGATATTGATACTCGGCTGCGGCGGAGCGATTTGAGCGCGTCGCCCCCTAGCTCAACCGTAGAAAATTTTATTAATCTTCTCCGGAGCGGCACGATTACCGCTGATCCCTATCCGGTGCGCTCAGTCGGAATGCCCCATCAGAGTGTCATCCTTGCAACTATTTTTCAATATCGATCGCAACGTCGAGCACATCGCTGGCAGTTTTGGTTAGATGCAGGGTCTGCTCTCTGGCTAACCGGAGGGGGGCCATTATTTGGGGCTCCGCTATTTCTTCGGGAATGGTCGGGGCGATCGTGGACAGCAGAAGACACCGCCGCAGACAATCAGGAACGATTACGTCGAGAGATGGTTGACTTGCTAGGTCGAGCAACCGAGCGCGTTTATCTTTGTCATAGCGAGCTAGCAACCAATGGGCAAGAACAAACCGGCCCTTTACTCAGCCTTGTCAATGCGGCTCCGTCCGTTGACGCAGATGCTGTGATGATTTGAGACGCCTTGCGCCTAAATACAGCAAATAAATACAGCGAATATAGCGGTATGCGCTTAACGCAATTACAAATTGCTAAATCAAATTGCTGAATCAAATTGCTGAGTCGAACATTATAGCCCTACGGGCTTAGGTTTGTGTGTAGACCCCGCGCGGCGCGCGGGGTCTACACACGTTCAGCGTCCTGACGTGAGAGCGTAAGGCTATAATTTTAGAGGTTAATACGGAATAGGCAAAGACTGGGTTGTATATAATACTTTCATCGATCAGGGTAATCTCCGTATTAGCGAGTGGCGAAGCGTCCGATATAATCGCTTCAGCAAACTTTAAACTCTTAAACCGTGATTGCGATCTACCCTGGTAGTTTCGACCCGATTACTCTAGGACACTTAGACATCATTGAGCGTGGCTGTAAGCTGTTTGAGCAAGTTGTTGTGGCAGTCTTAAACAACCCCAACAAAAAGCCGCTCTTCAGCGTTCATCAGCGAATTCATCAAATTCGCGAATCGACTCACCATCTATCTAATCTAGAAATAGATAGCTTTAGTGGCTTAACCGTTACCTATGCCCGGATGCGAAATGCCCGAGTTCTACTGAGGGGTTTGAGAGCGGTCTCAGACTTTGAAATGGAACTCCAGATGGCGCATACTAACAAAACCCTCTCTGATGAGATCGAGACTGTTTTTCTAGCAACCTCGAATGAATACAGCTTCTTGAGTAGTAGCCTGGTCAAGGAGATTGCGAAGTTTGGCGGTCCTATTGATCATCTTGTCCCTCAACCTGTTGCCCTGGATATTCGCCGATGTTACGCCGAGACCCCAATCGTGTAAGCAAAGACCGCATTACCCGTGACTCGACTCACGAGGCATCAACCGATCCTGCCGAGAAGTCAGCAGTCTATCGGGAAACGTCTCGAATCGGGGGACTAGATGTTCAGAATGAGCTCAATAAATTAGAAGAGATGATTCTGGATAGTCCGCGTATTCCCCTTAGCCGGAGAACGGTGGTCGATGAAGAGCAATTGCTTGACCAGCTTGATCTGGTGCGCTTGAGCTTGCCGTCGGTTTTGCATGAAGCCGTAGATGTCGTGCGGCATAAAGAAGAGATTTTGCTTGAGGCAGAGCAGTATGCCCAAGAGATTGTCGAGTCGGCTCAACGACAGGCGTCTCAAATGCTCGACGAGATGGGGCTGATTCGCCATGCTGAGCTAGAGGCAAAACAGATTCAGCAGCGTATTCAGCAAGAATGCGATGCAGCCAGAGAGCAAACGATGGCTGAAATTGACGAACTTCGCTATCAGGCACAACAAGAATTTGAACGGGTGCGGCAGATGGCGATCGTCGAATGTGATGAGATTCAGCAAGGTGCAGATGATTATGCCGACCGCGTGCTGAGCGATATGGAACATCAACTGAGCGAGATGATGCGGATCATTCGGAACGGTCGACAGCAGCTTCAGCACGAACAAACGGCTCAGTCTATCCCAATCAATAAAGCGGCGGATACGGCTCGGTCGGAGATATCCTCTCGTTCTCGAAAAGGGCTTATTTAACGAGGTATCGTTTGACAATCGGTTTGGCATAATGCCAGCTTGCACGGATTCTCAAATCTTCCATGATGGGTGCCCATGGCTAAATCTAACCTGCCGTTTAGCAGACCCCTTCCTCAAATTACTGCGTCAGATTTTCAAGCCTATCTGGTTGAGCTTCACCACAAATATCGATCGCTGCAAGACGGTAAGGTAGCAGATTATATTCCTGAACTGGCGAAGATGAATCCGGACTGGTTTGGGATTTCGGTGATTACGGTGGACGGTGAAATCTATGAAGTCGGAGATTGCGATCGCCTGTTTACGATTCAATCGATCTCCAAAGTTTTTGTCTATGGGCTTGCCCTCGAAGACCACGGACGAGATTATCTCCTCAGCCGAGTTGGGGTCGAGCCCACGGGAGATGCGTTTAATTCTATTGTGTTAGACGATCAGTCAAAACGCCCGTATAACCCGATGGTGAATGCGGGGGCGATCGCCACGACTAGCTTAATCACCGGATCATCCCATACCGAACGGCTCAACCGCATGCTCGATCTGTTTCGACGCTATGCTGGGCACGAGCTATTTATCGATATGCCGACGTTTGTGTCTGAGCGCGCCACTGGCTTTCGTAACCGGGCGATGGCCTATCTCATGCGTAACTTTGGCATCATCGATGACCCAGTAGACGAATCGCTCGATCTTTATTTTCAGCAGTGTTCGATTATGGTTGACTGCCATGTCTTAGCGGTGATGGCGGCGACGCTTGCCAATTATGGAGTCAACCCGATTACGGGAGAGAAAGCCGTTGACCCTTGCTATATCCGAGATATTCTTAGCGTCATGTCAAGCTGTGGAATGTATAACTTTGCCGGCGAGTGGAACTATCGAATTGGACTGCCTGCTAAAAGCGGCGTTAGCGGAGGCATTATCGCAGTTGTCCCTAATCAGCTTGGCATCGCCGTATTTTCACCGCTGCTCGATGGACGCGGCAATAGCACTCGGGGGGTGAAGGTGTTTGAAGAGCTGTCGCAAGAATTTGGCCTGCATCCCTATGATCCATCCATGCGCTGCTACAACATTCTTGAAGCACTGGGAAAAACAGTCAAGATGAAGAAGGAGCAAGATTCTTCTCCCTGCTCATGAACTCTCTATCTAAGACTCCACGATGCCTAGTTTGGACAACGTTCAAAACGCAAATGCTTTAGTGGTTGGGGCAAGTCAAGGAATTGGCTTAGGATTTGTCAACTATCTACTCGATTATGAGGCGATCGCCCACGTCGTCGCAACGTATCATAATCCTGACTCCGCCTCAGGATTGTTTGCACTGGATAAAAAATACCCCGATCGCCTCACCTGTCTGCCGCTTGATGCAACAAACGAGTCTCAATTGGCAGACTGCATCGCGCACATCAGCACGGGGATCAAAACCCTGCATATCGTCATTAACTGCGTGGGTTTTTTGCACTCAGACGACATTCAGCCCGAAAAAAGCCTGAAACACATTAACGCTGACCAGCTGCTGCGCTATTTTCAGGTCAACAGTGTGAGCGGCGTGCTGTTGGCAAAATATCTGATCCCTCTATTGCGGCATGGCGATCGCAGCATATTTGCCAGCATTTCTGCCAAAATTGGCAGCATCGGCGACAATCACTTAGGCGGCTGGTATGGGTATCGCGCCTCTAAAGCCGCTCTAAATATGTTGATGCGAACAGTGGCGATCGAATATCAGCGAAAAAGCCCCAATACTATCGTAGTGACGCTCCATCCTGGCACTACCGATACCCGATTATCCAAGCCGTTTCAGGGCAATGTTCCACCTGAGAAACTATTCTCGGTTGAGCGCACGGTCACTCAGCTGATGGACGTTCTTGACACCCTTGGCAGCGAAGATAGCGGACAATTTTTTTCCTGGGATGGAAGCCGACTTCCATGGTAGGGAGGCGTTCTACATCATTCCATTCTTGAATGGCGATCGCTCCACCCAGCAATTTTAAGATGATTGCTATTCGCCGTATATCGTGATGCTAACCGTCCGCTGGCGGGGCTTGATGTCGCACTCTAAATGAAAAATCTGCTGCCAAGTTCCTAATACCAATCGCCCATTGTGAATAGGAACGGTCAATGACGGCCCCATCCAGGTTGCTTGCAAATGGGAATGCCCGTTGCCATCGTGCCAGGTTTGCTCGTGCCCATAGTCGCGACTCGGCGGGATCAATTGATTGAGAATATGAGGCAAGTCTGTTTGCAGACCAGGCTCAAACTCAATCGTGCCAATCGATGCTGTACTGCCAATGTTGAAAACATTCACCATGCCCGTCTGAATGCCTGACTGCCTGACTATATGGCTAACCGTGTCGGTCAGATCGTGCATGTCACCGTTTCCGGTCGTTGAAAGATTAATCTGCTCTTGATGAACCATAGATATCCTGTCTGATCGAGGGATACGACAGAAAGGCCGTTGCTTTCACCGCTACCCCTGCACTGATTTGCTAGCCCTATTCATTTTAATCCGGAACCTCTCTTGTCCCGCTTGGATCAATGTGAAGTATGAGCCTGATTTATTGCCGGAGCGTTGATGTATGGAAATGCCCCCAGAGTTAAAACCATTAATTTCGAATCTGAGTCCAGAAGAATCTGATGAGCTATCTGCATTTATTGCACGTTTGCCTGCAGATGACGACGAGATCCGCAGGCTGATTTTTGAAAACCTTGATGGGTTAATTCGCGCGGTGGCTCTCAACTGCCCGTCTTAGCTCTCAGAAACCTAGACGGCGCTAGGGTGAACGCTGCTAGGAGACTGCTGACCCTCGGTAAATTCGTGCGGATTGCTGAGGCGAGAGCCATTTTGCGCCTGGGAAATGTAAGGGTGGCATTTCGTTTTCGTCAGGTTCATATTCGGGAATCTGGCTCTGAGGCGGCAAGTAGGCATGGCTAACAGGGTCATAGGCAAACACCTCTCCCGTGTCAATGTGATAGATCCAGCCGTGGATCGATAATTTGCCTTGATACAGACGCGAATGAATAACAGGATAGGTTTTTAGGTTTTCGACTTGGGTTAAGACATTCTCAGCGATTGTAATATCGAGGAGATCTTCTCCTTGGCGATCGCTATAATTTTCTTTGACCAAGCGGCGAGTTGCTTCGGCATGTTTGAGCCACTCATAGACAAGCGGCATTTCTTCTTCGAGGCTGTCGAGCTTCAATAGCCCCTTCATGCCGCCACAGTTTGAATGGCCGCAAATAATGATCTGGTCAATATTGAGAGCGTGAATGGCATATTCGACTGCGGCTCCTTCTCCACCGTTGGCTGCCCCAAAGGGAGGAATAATATTGCCTGCATTGCGAATGACAAATAGCTCACCCACCTGCGCTTGAGTAATTAAGTTGGGATCGACTCTAGAGTCTGAACAGGTGATAAAGAGGACTCTGGGCTCCTGTCCGTGAGCTAATTGCTCAAATAAATCTTGGTATTTGCTGAAGTAGCTAGTTTGAAATTCTCGTAGACCTTTGATGAGCTTCTTCATTGGGTTCGTTAACTGATTCTATATGAACTATTTTGAGTGGGCTATTTTGAGTAGGCTATTCTGCATGAACTGATTCTGACGAGGTTAGTGGAAGGGTAAACCAAAACGTCGATCCTTCACCAAGGCGACTCTTAATGCCAATGTCTCCACCGTGGGCATAGACAATCTGGCGACAGAGAAAAAGCCCTAAACCCAGCCCATGAGTATGATGAGCATTGATGCCACGGCTGTATGGCTCAAATAGGCGATCGCACTGCTCAGGCGGAATCCCAACTCCATTGTCATTGACGCAACAGCGAATCATCCCGTCTTGACTATCAGCATCAATCACAATCTCTAACCCTGGAGGATTATGTTTGAGGGCGTTGATGACCAGATTTTCAAAGACTCGCCAAAGCTGATCGGGATCAACACACACGGGAGGTAATTTTGAGGATATCAGATTTTTGAGAGATGCTTGACTCTTTTCGACAATGGGTTGGATGTCTTGAATGATAGTTGCAACTAGTTCGCTTAGATGAACCGATCGCCGCTGGAGCTCTGGTTGCTGAGCGTCATCGGCATGTGCTTCGAGTAGAGAATTGATCAGTTTAAGTTGGCGATCGCTGCTTTCAATCATGCGTTCTAAAATCGGGCGCGGCACTGCAATAATTGAGGGCGACGCATCCGGCGAGTTATCAGAATCATTTGAGTTAGAATCATTCGAATCAGATGGAGAGGTTTGGAGCAGATTTTGGAGTACCATGAGCATTCCTGTGACCGGGTTTCTCAAGTCGTGGGAAACGGCCCGTAAGAGCAACTGGAGTGACCGTTCTGCATGCTGGCGTTCTTGGATTTCTTGCTGGAGCTGTGCATTTTGGGCTTGAAGCTGGCGCTTTAAGGTATGAACCACGAGATGAGTTTTAACCCGTGCCAACACTTCATCCGGCTGAATCGGCTTAGTAATGTAATCGACGGCTCCGATACTGAGCCCTGTTACCGTGTCGACAGTATCGGTGAGGGCAGTCATAAAAATCACCGGAATGTCGCGGGTCGTGTCATTGGCTTTGAGCCGACGGCAGGTTTCAAAGCCATCCATACCGGGCATCATTACATCCAACAAAATGATGTCGGGCTGGACATAATTGATTTGCTCAATTGCGCTCTCGCCGTCTTCAGCGACGAGTAGCTTAAATCCAGAACTGCTCAGCGACTCAAATAAGACACCCAGATTAGTTGGATTATCATCCACTAACAATACGATGCCTTGATTCGTACCGGTTGTAGGGTCACCGCTCATCGACCATCCACCATGAATGTTTTAAGGAATGTCTGGATTTTCTTGACTTGAAAGTGTTTGGCGAGTTGGCGCAGTTCTACTGTAAACGGAATGAGATGTCTATCGGTCTGTTCTAAAACTTGAATGCGTTCGAGGATGCCCCCAATATCCCCAATTTTTGCCAAGGCCATCAGGGTTGCTAATTCATCAGCGGATGGAGTCGGCAATGGGGATAAATCAGACAGAAGGCGATCGCCCTGATAGCCATTAGTGGGGCGATCGCTCGGGTAAGCACTTCGGTGCCAATCGTCAACTTCGGGCAAATCAAGATCGACCCAAAATGTTGCGCCCTTCCCTTCAATACTTTGAACATGCAGCGTGCTGCCCATCATCTCAACGAGCCGTTGGCTAATGGGTAAACCAAGCCCCGTTCCTTCGATAAGATGTCGCTGGGCGCCCACCTGCTGAAACGGCTGGAAAATTTCATCGAGTTGCTCATTGGGAATGCCGACTCCGGTGTCTTCCACTTGAAAGCGAATCTGACCCGAATCGATATATCCAACCTTAAACACAACCCCGCCTTGATCCGTAAACTTAACGGCATTACCCAGAAGATTGATTAGAATCTGACGAAGCTTTTGTTCATCCCCGCGCACCGCCTCAGGAAGCTTCGAAGTGGTTTCATAGAGGAACGTAATGCCCTTTTGCTGAGCCCGCAGCCGAAAGATTTCGACGATGTTCCTGAGAAAGTCAGCAAACGCAAACTCACTCACATGGAGCTCCATCTTGCGGGCTTCGATTTTCGATAGATCGAGAATATCGTTGATGAGGGTCAGCAGATGTTCTCCACAGTGGTGAATAATCCGCAGGTTGTCGTGCTGTTGAGCATCAAGATTGCTGGCTCGATTGAGAATTTGAGCATACCCCAAAATGCCGTTAAGCGGGGTTCTGAGTTCGTGACTCATGTTGGCTAAAAATTCGCTCTTCGCTCGACTTGCAGCTTCGGCAGCCTCTTTTGCCTGTTGCAGTTCGGCTTCCGCTGCTTTGCGATCGCTAATGTCTTCGACCACCGCAACCACATATTTCGGTTCACCCGTCGGGCTGCGAACCAGGGCATCGGTCAAGGCAACCCATACCTCTGAGCCATCGTTGCGGATATAGCGTGTCTCGCCTGTAAAGTCGGTGATCTCACCATCCCAGAGCTTTTGGTAATGATCGAGGCTCCGGTCATCCGGGTGAGTCACATCTTGGAAGGTAAGCCGCAACAGCTCATCTTGGGTATATCCCAAAATGTCGCAATAGCGTTGGTTGAGCCGCAGCCACTGCCCCTGACGATTGACGTGTGCGATTCCGACTGCGGCTTGATCAAAGGTGGCTCGAAATCGAACTTCACTCTCTTGAAGGGCTTCTTCTGAGAGTTTATGGTCAATGCCGAGGGCAATTTCGTTAGCAATTGACGCGATTTCTTGAAGGGTTGCTTCGGTGAGCGTTTTATGGGCAAAGGCTGCCATCACCCCGACGGCCCGATCTTCAACCACGAGCGGATGCCCGATAAAGGCGACAATGTTCTCTTGGTTCAGCCAGTCTGGATCATGAACCAATGGCATCTGAGCCCTATCACCGATCAGACAGCCCTGGCGATGCCGAGCAATATGCCCGATGGGCTGCTGATCGAGGGAAATTGTGTGATGCGAATGAGTCGCATGGGGATACTGTCCGGCGATCGCCTGGAGATTTAAAACCTCATCCACCTCATTCAGCGTCCAAATGAGGGAAACAGAGACCTCAAGGTGGTTGACTAGCGCGTTGGCGCATCGACCCATCATGTCTTGAAGCGTATCGCCTTGGGTAAGCGCAATGCCAATGTCTGACCCCAAGGCTGCGAGCTTTGCCCGTTCGCGCAGCGCTGATTCAGCTTGTTTGCGTTCAGTAATATCTCGAACGACAGCCTGCAGCATCATATTTCCTTGAATCTCAACGGAACTCAGCCACACCTCAGCCCAAAATTCACTGCCGTCAAGGCGTGTATGCACCCATTCAAAATTACAGGTTCCATCCCGCAGAGCATCTGCATTATATTTTTTTGACAACTCTGCCGAGCTTTGCCCGTCCGGCTGATAGGCTGGCGAGAAATCGACGGGAGTTTTGCCACAAAATTCATCCTTCGACGAACATCCAAAGATGTTTAGGGTGGCGGTGTTGCATTCGACAAACACACGATTATCAAACAGATTGACGGCGTCTTGGATGCCTTCGTGGAGAGCCCGGTATTTCTGTTCAGAGACGCGGAGACGTTCCGCAACTCGCTTGCGCTCTTCAATTTGATTTTGAAGTTGATGATTGGCCTCAACTAAATGCGCTGTTCTATGTCGGACGCGATCTTCGAGTTCATGGGTTCGTTTTGCAAGGGCTGTAAATGAGTCGCGAAGCTGGCTCGCCATCTGATTAAATGACCGGGCCAAGGTGCCGAGTTCGTCCTCTCGATCTAGGTCAACCGCTTGATCAAGCTTGCCAGCGGCGATCGCCTGACTCGCTTCACTGAGCCGCAAAATGGGTCGAGTAATCCAGTCGGAGGTAATGATGCCGATGATGCTTGCAACCACAAGCGCAATCAAACACAGAATCACCGTTGTCCGAGTGTTGGCATCAATCTTTGCCGTGAAGTCAGCCTCTGGAACAACCACGACAATGAGCCAATTAATACCTCGCCCATCTCGGAACGGCATCACCCTCAAAAATTGTCGATCACCCTCAAGCTTGAAGTTGAGTTGGTGAGGGGCTGAGATTTGAGTGAAATCGTCAAATTTTTCAACTAAGAATGCAGCCGTTGCCCCTGTGAGCCTGTTTTGGCTATCTACCGCAGAGACACGCTCTTGCTCATCGCTGCCGTCTACCTCTCGGGACGATTTTTCGGCAGTGGATGTCGCGATTAGCAGCCCCGATCGCTCGATGATGAAGGTTTGACCCGTCTTGCCAATTTTGAGATCGCGTAAAAACTCACTGATCTGAGAAAGAGTCAAATCTGCGCTCGCTACTCCTAATAGCGTGCCGTTTTCGTCATAAATCGGTTGATTGGCCGAAATGGCTAAGCGCTGATTGGTGAAGTAGGGGTAGATGTCTGTCCAAACGGGCTTTCCTGCTTCAACGGCGGCGGCATACCAAGGACGCAGCCTGGGATCATAATTGGGGCTGGTTTTAGTCATTAGAAGTCGATTTCCCTGATTATCGACTTGCCACGTGTTGAGGCTGCGCATTGGAGATTGTTCTAAAATATCAAGAACAATTTCTCCGTCGTCTAGCCGTTGTGCTCCGGCATATTCGCCATCTTGGGTGCCGAGCGCGACATAACTAAGCTCAGGAAATTGTTTGACTAATTGCGTCCAAAAATAGGTGTCTAGCTCGGTAACCGCGTCTAAACTGATTAAATCAAGCTGGACAGCATTCGCGTTAATCTGGTTGGCGAGATGGGGAATTCTGAGATGGCTCTCAAGTTTCTGCTCGATTCGCTGAGAAACCTCGTCTTCAAGCTCACTTGCAACGTTGTGAATCGCCTCTTGCCCATTCCGCCACGATAACCAGCCTGTGACCCCAACGATAGCTGAAATTTGCAAAATAAACGGTACAACGAGAACAGCCCGAATGGGCACTCGCTTAGACGATTGCTGAATCTGGTTAAGAGCAGTCTTTAACACAGGTCAAAGGAGGCAAATAGCCTCAACAGAGCGCTCTTGAGAAGAGAGTTAACAAATGCTTCACGGCCTTTGTTGTCTCAAAAGTCTAGTGAATATTGCATACCATAGCAGGCTAATTTAGTTTTCTCAATCGATATTCACGATCAGCTAAGATTTTTCCCTCTTCCTAAGATGAACTATTTTGAGTCGATCGCCCAGAGGGTATCCCAATCTCTGAGATAGAATAGCGTGAAACAGGCTGCCAGCATCGGCCATGCAGCAAAAAAGAGCAGATTGGCTCCCTCGTACGGATTGAAATATTTCTGGAGCGGGGTAACGGTAGAAATCGTATGCAAAAACAAAATTGCGGCGTAGCTAAACTTTTTCTTAAAACCAACGACGAAAGCAATCACAATGATAAGTTGAATCACGCCAATCAAGTAAATTAATGGATTTCCTAATCCACCAATAAAATAGAATGTCTCAAATACCGCAGCGGCATGACTGGGGTTAATAAACTTATCCAGAGTCCACATCAGCATGACGAGAAACACCCCTAATCTCATTAGCAAAAGGCAAAGCGGGAGTCGAGAACTGATGCTATTCATGTGATTCACGTAGACCTCTTCGCACTAACGGATATGAACGAACCTTACGGTTTCGACGAACACTGATTAGAGATAATTCTAAGGAGTTTCAATATCGATTAGCTGAGACCCAGATAAGAAATGTCTTAACTAAACGCACAGCGTCCTACAGCACCGTTTTTGGGTCCACTAATACCAGGCAGCAGGCAATGGAGCATCCGGCTCGTGAATAGTCAAAATTTTGCGTAATCTGGTGCAGCGATCTCGGTTCTTTCTCGATCTCGGTTCTTTCTATAGAGATGCCTAGGATTGATAGTTGCCAGGCTGTTTCTGGTCAGAATTGGAGACATTGACGGGCAATACTCGAAAGAGTGACCCGTTGACTAAAATCTTGATGCGCTGAGCAAGGCGCAATTGAGCAATGGGTTCTCTCAAAATAGCCGCTGCCGCAACCAGAGACTCGGCGGTTTCGCGATCGCGGCAGTTGATGCGTAATACTCCCCACCATCGCGACAGCCGACAGCTTGGCAATGCTCTAATTTGCTGACACTCTAGCGGGTCTTCTCGATAAAAATCTAAGATTAATCGCGTGAGTTGTGAATACCAGTTCATGATCTTAAATTGGGTAATGAATCAAAGGTGACTGATCGATAAATGGAGAAATGAAATTGCTACGGCGTATTGCGTCGCGTTTGCCATGTACGTTTGCCAGGTCAAAGACCGCTATTAGAAAATGGTAGAAATTGATGCTGAGCGGCTAATCGCGCGGGCTTTCTAGCTGGGCTCGACAACCGCCCGTCATCCGCATAAACCGTTTCTAGCGTGGATAGCTTTGGTGTAGCTTGTAGCCTGATGCCTGCACAGCAAAAATCTACTGAACATCAATTACTGAACATCAACCACCGCCGTGAATTTAGGCAATTGCTCTCACTACTTTTATTGAACATCAGCACCCCTGAATCTCGATCGGATTCGCAAGAAGACTTAATGACTATTGGTTAGACTTAGTATTTTCGATGAATTGCTAAAGTGGTTGATATGTAAGATCTCTAGAGATTTTTCCTGAGAATTTTGCTTAACAATTCTGTATCAGTTCTTGAAAAAATGAGATAAAAATCAGCACTGATTTAAGCGCATTGATGTGATCACTCTACGACTACGCCCTGGGTGTCAAGTTTAAGGTGATAAATGTGTGCCTGAATATCATAATTTGCCCATGCTTGGGCGATCGCCATCCCGACTGCAGGCCCCTGATCGCTGTGAGCAAGGGCCAGCAGAGTCGGCCCAGCGCCACTGATGACCAAGCCATGAGCACCCGCCGATAGAGCCGCCTCATACACGGCCTCATATCCTGGAATTAAGGTGTGCCGATAGGGTTGATGGATGCGATCGCACAAGGCCGCCCGCAACCACTCTACGTGTCCTGTCTCAAGCCCTCGAATCAGCAGCCCCAGATGAGCCGTATTAAAGATGGCATCAGCTCGACTGTAATGATCCGGAAGCACATGCCGAGCGGCAGAGGTTGACAGCTCAAAATCTGGCACTGCCAAGATCGGGGCAATTTCATCGTGCCAAGGAATAGTGCAGATGATGGGCTGGTTTTGATCGGAGGCGACGGTCAGCTGACACCCCCCTAATAGGGCTGGAACCACATTGTCAGGATGTCCTTCAAGGGCGATCGCCAGTTGCATCACCTCTGTCGGGCAAAGCGGAGAGCCCAGCAGGGCATTGGCACCGATCAGACCTCCAATGATGGCTGTTGCCGAACTTCCTAAGCCTCGTGCCAGGGGAACTCTCAATTCGATACCTATCTTGACTGCCGGAACCGATTTGCCGGTGTGTTGATAGACCTCTGAAAAGGCTCGATAGGCAAGGTTGCTAGAGTCGGTGGCAACGCCTGCTGCATCTGAGCCCAACGCTTCAATGGTTAACGATTCAGAACCTGCTGGCAGGAGAGAAAATCGAAAGCGGTTATAGAGGGTTAGTGCTGCTCCTAAACAATCAAACCCAGGCCCTACATTGGCAGTAGTCGCGGGCACAGTGACATGAACACTAGATAGGGTTGCCATAGGTCAGCGAGATTGAAAATGAGCAGAAATTAAGGGGCACTGGATGCAGCACAAACGGGTTTGCCCCTTACAATTGGGCATAGCCAACCCGCAGCCTGAGTTCATTACTTTAACAGGTATTGAGGCAGGTTCAGCAACCGCTGTACCCCGTTATGGATTGAAATACCCGCTTATGACCTCCGAGGTTATTGTTATTAATCATCCCCTGATCCAACACAAACTCACGCTCATGCGGCGTGCTGAAACGAGTACGGCTAAATTTCGAGCCCTTCTAAAAGAAATCAGCATGTTGCTGGCCTATGAAGTCACTCGTGATTTGCCGCTCAAGCTAGAACCGATCGAAACCCCCTTGTCATCGATGGATGCGCCTGTGTTAGCACCTGATAAAAAGATGGTGATCGTCTCTATCATGCGGGCAGGACAGGGAATCTTAGACGGCATGCTAGAGCTAATGCCATCGGCGCGAGTGGGGCACATTGGGCTGTATCGCGATCCAAGGACTCTGGTTGTGATTGAGTACTATTTCAAAGTTCCGCATGATGTCGAAGACCGGGACATGCTGGTGGTTGATCCGATGCTAGCAACAGGGAATTCAGCGGTGGCAGCGGTGGGTCGCCTCAAAGAAACACAACCCAAGTCAATCAAATTTATTTGCTTATTGGCTGCTCCAGAGGGGATTCAGCACTTCCATGAGCAGCATCCCGACGTGCCGGTTTATACGGCTGCTGTCGATGAGAAGCTTGATAAACATGGTTACATCGTCCCAGGCGTAGGCGATGCGGGCGATCGCCTTTTTGGAACCAAGTAACCACAGAGATCCTCAAACCCTAAGCAACCTACTCCTCAGGCAATTATCTAGGCGATCGCCACGGCCCCCTTCAGCTCAAAGATTTTCTCAATGACATCAGACACCACCCGATCAGGCGTCGAAGCCCCTGACGTAACGCCGACTACGATTTTGCCCTCAGGCAACCAGTGCTCTTGAATTTCCAGATCGCGATGCAGGGGCTTATGCTCAACGTGATTGCTAGACCCAATCCGCGCGGCGCTATCGATGTGATAGGAAGGGATCCCATACTCAATCGCAATTTCTTGGAGATGGGTCGTATTAGATGAGTTATAGCCGCCAATGACGACCATGAGATCGAGGGGGTGAGCAACCAGCTCATACATGGCATCTTGTCTTTCTTGCGTCGCATCGCAAATGGTATTGAAACTCATAAAATGCTCGTTGACCGCCGCAGGCCCATATTTTTTGATCAAGGTGCGCTCAAACAGCTTGCCAATCTGCTCGGTTTCTCCCTTCAGCATGGTGGTTTGGTTGGCGATGCCAAGGTGAACCAAATCACTATCGGGGTCAAACCCGGCTGAACACGCGTGACCAAACTTTGCCATAAACTCGTCGCGATTTCCTCCATTGAGAATATAATCGCAAACGTATTCGGCTTCCTGCATATTTAGCACCACGAGATATGTGCCTGCAAACGAGCTAGTCGCTACCGTTTCTTCGTGCTTATATTTGCCATGAATAATGGAGGTAAACTCCTTTTTCTTATGCTTTTCGACCGAGTTCCAGACCTTCGATACCCACGGGCAGGTGGTGTCTACAATGGTGCACCCGTTATCGTTGAGAAACTGCATCTCTTGGACGCTAGCACCAAATGCCGGAAGGATCACCACATCGCCTTGATCGACAACCGAAAAATCTTTGACGCCATCTTCCACGGGGATAAATCCCACATTCATCTCACGGAGACGCTGATTCACCGACGGGTTGTGAATGATTTCGTTTGTAATCCAAATGCGCTCATTAGGAAAGTGCTGACGAGTCTCATAGGCCATAGCGACCGCTCGCTCAACCCCCCAACAGAAGCCAAAAGCCTCAGCCAGTCGAATCGTGACATCACCGCGCGTTAGGGTGTATTGGTTATCACGGATCTCTTGAATCAAACTGCTTTTATATTCGGTGTCCATGACCCCTGACACATCGGCATCATGACCAAACCCTTTGCGATAATACTTTTCAGACTGATTGAGCGATCGCTTAAACGCTTTTGTATCCATGTCTGACCTTTGAATAGAAATCAATATTAACTTGCTTTTAGCCTACCAAAGTGTGAGGTGCTAAGGATCTGTCAAAAATTCAGCTATCAGCTATCAGCTATCAGCCAACTAGCTCTCCAACTCCAATTGCTCATACAGTAACAGTGCCGATCGCCACACCAGGTAGCCCCGATCGTTGAGGTGTAGGCCGTCTGTGGTCAAATCTGGATGCAAGTTGCCTTGGCTGTCGCTAAAGAGGGGGTAGAGATCGAGAAAATAAACCTCCTTCTGGCGGGCGATCGCCTCAATGCGAGCATTTAAATCCTGAATGCGCTGATTGGGAATATCCACCAGATTTTCACGCCCTTCCCACGTCGCTTGATCTGCCGCATGGGGCAAGATTGATTGCATGACAATCTGTGCATCAGGATGCATAGCTCTCAACTCTTGCAAAATCAAGGTTTGGTTGGCTAACACCGTTTCGTCGCTAATATTTCTCAGCAAATCGTTAATGCCAATCATCACAAAAATTGTTTCAGGCTGTGTCGATTCGATAGCATCAAGTCGCTGGAGCAAGCCTGCGGAAATTTCTCCAGAAATGCCTTGATTGAGCCAGTTTTTTTGAGGGGGCAACAGCTCAAATGGAAACCAAAGGCTGAGTGAATCTCCCAGAAGGATATTGAGATGATCGGGCGCGGCTTCAGCCACTGCCTGCGCTTCTTGCTCCAGGAGAATGACCCACTCTTGATAATTCAACTGATGGCGAGGTCCTAGTTCGTTAGATGAGGAGGAGCCTGACGATGGGATTGACGGCTGAATCGGCAAAGGGGTGGCAGACGAAGCAGCAGGCGCAGATGCATAGCTAGCAGGAGTCGCAGAAAAATGGCTATCTTTCAGCCAGAGGGCGATCGCCACGCTGAGCAGCACAACGTTGGCTCCGAGGGCGATTAAACACCAGTTCAGTAACGGGCGCAGTTTTGATGACGTCTTGGCAAATCGAAATGACCGAGCAGCAGACCGTTTAATTTGCCCCAAATGGCGATCGCTCATCGAACCTACCTGCTTACTGTGCGCTAGTCGTGCATTAGTTTAGATCACTCTTTCAAAGAATCCTAAAAAATTTACAGTCTGGATAGGGAGCAATCTACCATTAAATTTGCGCGATTAAAAAAATGCGGTCATCCATGAACATGTGAAATGTCAACGGATGCCGCATATTTAATCTAACCAGTTCGTTCTAATCAGACGCTAGTCCCTTAGGTGCTATCCCATCAGGACTACCTCGCGTCCAGGTAAACAGACTGAATCAGAAGCAAACCAACAGCACCAGTGGGTGCTAAGGGGTAGATGCCATACCCGATCCACCAGGGACATTCGACGTGCTCCCTGCCGCACCACTCGCGTCCTTCACAAAGCCGCTGTAAGCTTCCATACCATGCTCGGCAACATCCAGCCCCATCAGCTCGTCTTCTTCAGAAACACGAATGCCAACCGTTGCCTTCAAGATGGACCAGAAAATTGCTGCCAGAATGACGGTAAACGCGCCGATAGCAATGATTCCAAGAATCTGCGCCCCCAACTGCGTAAATCCACCACCGAAGAACAGCCCTGACTCAGTATCAAAAAACCCGACTGCCAACGTTCCCCAGATACCACAGACGAGGTGAACGGAGATGGCGCCGACGGGGTCATCTACTTTGATGCTGTCAAAGAAGAAAACCGAGAAGACAACGATGATACCTGCAATCAAACCGATAATTACAGCACCCAAGTAATTGACTCCTGCACAGCCAGCCGTAATACCGACTAGACCTGCCAAGATGCCGTTGATAATCATCGACAAATCGGGCTTGCCTGAAGTGACCCAAGACGTGATTGTTGCAGCGACAGCACCTGCTGCTGCTGCGAGGTTTGTGGTCACTGCAATAAATGGAACGTTAGGACTTGCCGCTAGCTCAGAACCGGGGTTAAATCCAAACCAGCCGATCCAGAGAATCAAACATCCCAACATGGCGAGGCTCAAGCTATGACCCGGCAACGCATTAGGCTGACCATTTTGGTATTTCCCGATCCGAGGACCAAGCATCACCGCACCCACGAGGGCAGCCCAACCGCCAACGGAGTGAACTACCGTAGAACCTGCAAAATCAGAGAAACCAGCTGCACCCAGCCAACCCGTCCCAGTCCAAACCCAATGCCCTGTGATTGGATAGGAGATCCCGGTTAACAAGAGGCTGAAGATGATAAACGAAACAAAGTGAACTCGTTCAGCAACGGCACCCGACACGATGGTCGCTGCTGTGCCCGCAAACGCTGCCTGGAAGAGGAAGAATACGGGAATAGTCAGAGTGCCTCCGTCTAACCCATATGCAGCCTCATCGCCCGTTAGGAACCAGCCGCCGCCACCAATAAAGGCATTGCCGGGATTGAACATAAACGAGAACCCGATCGCCCAGAAGGCGAGAGTTGCTAAGGCAAACACAATCAGGTTCTTAGAAAGAATGTTGACAGCATTCTTTTGACGACAGAAGCCAGTCTCCAGCATGCCAAATCCGGCATTCATGAAGATGACTAGCACCGCCGCAACTAGAACCCAAATATTATCGAGAACCGCTTGAACACTCTCAGGAGAAAGAGGTTCATCCTGAGCAGAAGCTGCCAAACTGAACGCTCCAACAATCAGGACTGCTAGAGGAATACTAGCGAGCCAGCTTGTGGGAAAGCGCGAAAACTTAGCGAATCTTGCAAAAAAAGCATCCACAGTTGACAGGGACGCGAAACCTGTTGACTTGGCTCGTCTACCCCTGCGCTTCAACCTTTTCTTTTTGAGCACTAATTTAGACATCATCACTGGACGTTCCTTGAATCAAGTTAAACAAACCTAGCGACTCAGGTTGAGCCGTCAGGATCTTTCGAATAGGAGGAGCGATTAGGACTGATGTCAACCTCAATGGAAGAGAGATTGAGAACTCGACTCAACAGAGTATGGGATTACTCTAGATGTGGTCTATCAGCCGACACAACGCCCTGTTGTAAAGGCTGTAACGGCTAAAGTTGATGTCGAGCCATTATCAGGTGAGCAACAGACGTTAGCAATGATTGCACCAATTCTGATGAATTCAATTCTGTATAGCGAGATACATTTCATTTGTTTGTTGCCCATTGGATGAGCCGCAAAATGCATGAATTGGCGGTTTGACGAGAATCAGGCGGAAATTAGAAAATCTAGACTAACTGTCAAGGAGATGGATTCTGATAGACGGTTTCGTCTTCGCGTCGCCACGCAGGATCAACAATGCAAATAAAAATGAGCGGATCGGGGCCGCTATTGTGGATGAATTGTTTGGCATTTGGAGGAATATAAATTGCATCTCCAGGTTCGACCGATTGAATTTCGTCATCGATGTGCATGTCTCCGGTGCCATGCAAAATGTAGTAAACCTCAGATGTTGTTAGGGAGTGGAGTGTTGAGGTTTGCCCAATCGGCACGATGGCATGAGCGAGGCTATATCGTAGAGCGATCGCCTGTTTATCTGGATGCAGTAATTCTCTTAAAAATGTGCCGTCACCCGCTACAAATTCATCGCAATCATGCAACTTCCGAATTAGCATTTGCTCCCTCTTCATCCATTCATTTATAGCAATCCTAAATTATTCATGAAACGGGAGTGCGGGCATCTTGCCTACGATGGCAACGCCTCTCTATGAGGAGAAACGAGACGCTAACGCCATGCATTTTTAAAGCAAACGCACTAGGCTAAAGCAAACGCACTGGAGATTTTGACAAATCATTTGGAACTGCTATTCCTTGGCAAAACATCGGAGCGAAATATGTATCACGAAGATGATATTTGGGGCGGATATCCTGATGATGTATCTGGCTCAAAATCAGTGCAGCCAATTGCATCTTCGGAAAGAGCAATCGATGGATGAATTGGACATTTAAGATAGTGGCTATTAGTAAAAAACTCACAGTCTGCACAGGGTATTTGATGCATGCGCCTCGCATTTGAGATGCTATCCCGTAGCGCTGACCAGACACTCCAGGCTCCAAGCAAAATCAACGTCCATGCCAGCACAAAGCACACGGGTGAAACGATTGGCTGAATCACATGGATGAGCCATTGAAGGGTATATAAAAGTTTTTCAAGCATAGAGGAAGCCAGCGTACACGACACAGGTAGCAATCTTGGATGGGTTATGAGCAGTGGGGCAGGTGGCGCCTGCCCCACTGCTCAAACACAATTCATAAGCGATTTAGAATCGCTATAACTAAACCTTAATAGAATTGTTTAGATATTGCGACGAATCAATTCTCTACGTCATCTCTCTACGTCATTTCTCTAAATCATCGAAGTAAGCCTACGCCCCCTCAAATCTCTAATTGATTAACAAATCTTTTTATAAGGTGATTCTTTGGATTCTTGAGTCGTCGATACCCACGTTCCCCAACTCAGCTTCAGTCAATCTTGTTACAAAAATGTAAAAAATAGGGGCGTGGCGATCGCCACACTATACAGTTTTGATTTGACTATTGACTTCAATTGGCGACCCCACCAGCGACAAATTGATGCAAACCCCGGTGCTGCTGCGGGCATTCTTCAGCAAGGCTCAACAGCTTTGATTTCAGGAGTTTTAGGCAACTAATAGGTCAATGATTCTGCGGTAATCCAAATAAAGATCTAAACTCCGACCGGAAAACCGGGGTTTATGGCATTATAGGGATGACCCTTGTTTGGAGAGAGTCGCCCCGCTCATTTCTGCAAGAAATCTTAGAGAGAGGAAATTTAAGTTATGGCACTTCGATTAGGAGATACGGTACCCAACTTCACCCAAAAGTCGTCCATGGGTGATATCAGCTTCTATGACTGGGCAGGCGATAGCTGGGTTGTGTTGTTTTCTCACCCGGCTGACTTTACTCCCGTCTGCACGACTGAGCTTGGCACGGTCGCAAAGCTGAAGCCCGAATTTGACAAGCGGAATGCGAAAGCCATCGCGCTGAGCGTGGACGATATCGAATCGCATATGGGCTGGATCAAAGATATTGAAGAGACTCAGAACTCCCAGCTAAATTACCCGATTCTGGCAGATGGCGATCGCAAGGTATCTGACCTTTACGACATGATTCACCCCAACGCCAGCAATACCTTGACCGTACGAACCGTATTCATCATTGATCCCAACAAAAAGCTGCGTCTCAACTTGACCTATCCTGCCAGCACCGGACGCAACTTTGATGAAATTCTTCGCGTCATCGACTCACTGCAACTGACTGACAACTATAGCGTGGCAACTCCTGCTAACTGGCAAGATGGAGGCGACTGCGTCATTGTGCCCTCCATCAAAGATCCAGATGAAATTAAGCAAAAGTTTCCTAAAGGCTACACCGAGGTGAAGTCGTATCTCCGCATGACACCTCAACCTAACAAGTAAATAAGTTGAAGTCAGAGGGTTGACGTCAGACACCTGAATGCATAAGCCTGATGGGACGATTCGCTCAGCTCCATCGGGCTTTTTGCATAAATTGCAGATTTCATTTGTCTATAGCGATCCTAAATCGCTTGTGAATTGTGTGTGAGCGGTGGGGCGGGCGACGCGCGCCCCACCGCTCACAACCCATATGGGATTGCTATAGTAAATGCACCTTAGGTAAAGACAACGCTTTAGAATTTTGGCAGGACAAGAACTTAGGAAGACGGCATGGTAGATATCAAAGACGGGTTTGTTGGCACCGTTGGCAATACGCCACTCATCCGACTCAATAGCTTTAGCCACGAGACAGGCTGCGAAATACTAGGAAAAGCCGAGTTTCTGAATCCGGGCGGTTCTGTTAAAGATCGAGCCGCGCTTTACATTATCAAAGATGCTGAAGAACGAGGTCTTCTGAAACCGGGTGGAACCGTCGTAGAAGGGACAGCAGGAAATACCGGTATCGGTTTGGCTCACATCTGCAATGCCAAAGGATATCGGTGTTTGATTATCATCCCAGAAACCCAGTCTCAAGAAAAAATGGACATGCTCCGAACGCTAGGAGCAGAAGTGCGCCCTGTGCCAGCCGTTCCATATCGCGATCCGAATAACTATGTCAAACTATCAGGCCGCATCGCGGAGGAGATGGATAACGCGATTTGGGCAAACCAGTTCGATAATCTGGCCAATCGTCGGGCTCACTATGAAACCACGGGGCATGAAATTTGGGAACAGACCGACGGAACGATTGATGCCTGGGTCGCGGCGACAGGCACAGGTGGAACCTTTGCAGGAGTTTCGATGTTTCTCAAAGAAAAAAAGCCGACCGTCAAGTCTATCGTGGCAGACCCGATGGGCAGCGGCTTATACAGCTATATCAAAACAGGTGAAATCAACACAGAGGGCAACTCAATCACCGAAGGAATCGGGAATAGCCGGATTACGGCCAATATGGATGGTGCCCCAATTGACGATGCCATTCAGATTGATGATCAAGAAGCAATCCGGGTCATTTATCAGTTGCTGTACGAGGATGGTCTGTTTATGGGGGGATCCGTCGGTATTAACGTGGGTGCGGCGGTTGCCCTTGCCAAAGAAATGGGACCCGGACACACAATCGTCACGGTGCTGTGTGATAGTGGTGCCCGGTATCAGTCTCGAATTTTTAATCGAGACTGGTTAGCTCAAAAAGGCCTATTGCCAGACAGCATTTAGAAAGGGAGGACTTTCTTGGTTGCGACCCAAACTATATTAGTTTGCCAAAACAAAACGTGTCGAAAAAGTGGATCTAAACAGGTTCTGGCAGCATTTGAGCATCATTCTCTACCCAACACCGATATTGTTGCCTCCGGATGTTTAGGACAGTGCGGCAACGGTCCGATGGTGCTGATTTTGCCTGATGAGATTTGGTATCACAAGCTGAATCCAGACGAAGTTCAGGCGATTGTGATTCGGCATTTACAACAGGGAACCCCGATTAAATCCATGCTTTACAGAAAATTCCCGCCTTCTCAAACCCGGTAAAACCTTGAGGAGAAGGTAATTTTTACCTTCTCCTCGTTGGCAGGGATGGGGGGACTAATAAAGAGATACACCCCGACTGAAAGAATTTCGGAACAAAATCAAAACAAATCGAGTGAAAGAATCTGATCAATGATGGAGTCTGATTCTGACTGCTGATTTGAATTCCGATCTGAACCTGACGCTCCAGACCGTTCGCGAGCGTTGAAATCGTCTGCTTTTTCAAACTCAAGGGGGCGATCGCTCACTGAAATTTGGGGTTCTGCCTCAATGGCACGGGCGATCGCCAATTGCCGCCGCTCTTGGTCGGCAGTAATGCCATCGATTGTATTGCCAAGCCCCGGCGCATTCCATCGCTGCGTATCCGGATCAAGATATGAGCGGGTTCGAGCCCACAAAATCGCCTCTGAACCACTCAACCCCATGGTGTAGGCTTGCTTGAGGCGATCGATGTATCCGCCTGAGCTCAGGGCTGCTTCCGGTGACTGATTCGCTAAATCAATACCATTTAGACGCGCTTCCAAATCCAAGGTAATGCCCGCCAGCTTCGCTTTTTGGTCGAGCAGTTGAGCCTGAGCACGCAACCGATTCAGTTGGCGCTCGTCGGCGTCTTCAGGGGAGGTTGCGCCGTGTTGATAGGAGAAGGTGCCCATGTTCCAGGCGCCGTTACCCGGATCGACATGCCCCGTATAGGCAGGTGTTTTATCGCCTGCGGCTGTCCGAGTCCCCTCTGCGCTGCCGACAGCCCGCGCAACTAACGAATTGATTCCTCCGTGAAACAGGTCTTCGATTTCGCTTGGCAGGCGCATCGAAGCAGATAGTGACGAGGCGCTTGGAATAGAAGATACGTCAGATGAGGCTAGCGATTGGGACGAGCTAGACCGCGAAATTGGATCGCGATCTAGATTGAAGTTGAGAATGCCATCGGATGATCGGGGTTGGGAGGATGCGGTCGAGTGGCTAACCTCTGGATTCTCTACATTCTCCCAACTGCGTAGCTCAGATGGATTGGGCATCCTCACCTGACCGCTTCGCAAACGTTGAGACGATGTCGAGTCTGCCCGAGGCTCGCCTTGGGTTAAATGCTGAGGCGATGCGGTTGAGAGAGAGTCTTGCTCAGAAAAATCCTCATCATCAACATTAGAAAACTGAAGCGGTTCAGGCAAATCCGAATCCAACGAATCCGAAGAATCCAAATCCAACGAATCCGAATCGGATAATACTGGAGACTCTACCGATGGAGCGATCGCACTCATTGCTGGCGGTGGAGGCAGTTCTTCTGAATCGTCCTCACCTGAAACACCCACAGGCGGTTTGATGCCCTGATTAGGAACCTTCAGCAATTTAATATCGGATTCAGAAAGATCAGCAGCATCACTCTCTGGCTGCAGGCGATCGCTAATGACGCGTTTAAGGTCAAAATCCAGCTCTAGCTCGCCCGCTCTCGTTCCTTCGGCAGCTTGAACCACCGGGGCAAATCCTACGATCACGGCCATGAGGGTAATCACAAATAGGGAAACATGTCTGAATTCGCGATTCATGGTGTTCTAATAATTTTGCTAACGGGCTAGTTAATGCTGAAAACTGAAGGCATATCCGGCATATTCGTCGCCTTCATAGAGGATGACCAACCACGTTTGTGGGTCAAACTCCAGGGGATAGGCGTCTCGCTCTGCCGAAACACCTGAGCGGATTTCGATGCTTGGCATCTGGCAGTAAGGCTCACTGACGACGCGGCGGACGGCTTCTCTAGAATCTCGCTCCGGAATTCTCAGCAATTGGGACAGCTCATCTCGAGACAACACCGATTCGGGTTGGATGATGTCTTCGCAAATATCTTGAGGGGGGCTGGGTCTAAAATTTCCTACGTCAACTAACAGCCCTACGACCGCCAACATTGAACTACCCGCCAGCAAATATTTTATATTTTTGGGCTGGGTCTGTTTGATGCGGGCCGTCCGGCGAGACGGATGACGCGGCGCGGGGTGCCGACGAGGACTACGGGGTTTCATCATGATTGTCTCCCCCAATCGACGCCAAACAGCACAAGGCGACCACTAACCAGATTGTGCCCAGTAAAACGCTCGTCATAGTTTTCCTCCAATTAATAATCCAAACATGAATAACAGCGACCGATACACCAGGATCGAACTCAGGCGGGGAAATACAGTCGACAGCCGCATCGCAATCAAAGCTGGAGTCGCTAAAATTATCGCCACGATCGCCCAAAGCCCTGGTAAGACAGACAGCGTGTATTCGGCAATGAGTCGAAGCCCGATGGCAACCCCCAACCAGGCGATCGCATCCCCCAGTGCCGGAATCAAACCCGCTGGGGGATAAATCCACGCGTGAGCTATTTTCTGGAAACCAGGTATATCGGGGCTAACTGTGTGGGAAGAATTTGACGACGATGGGGCACGAGATGAGGGAGGCAGAGATGGTGGGGATTGATGGTTGGTTCGACTTGGGGATTGCATGCCGATTCCTCCAGATTGCGTGGTGTCGGTGAGCAACGTGCGAGCTTAGCGCGATGATGAACTCCACAGGATGCCTGCGCAGCTTGAATTATGAAGCTTGAATCAGGAAGCCGAGTGAAAACAGCTAAGCTATTAATACAAGAGTACTAAATACAAATGTACTATACAGTAAACGCTAAGATTTCGCACCCCAGGCGAATGGTTTAGGAAAATTAATACAGCCGTACGCTCTCGCGCTAGGACGTCGGACGGGGGTTAGAACTTCGGCGGCTCCGGAGTTCTACACACACATCTAAGTCTGGAGATCTATAACCGTGATAAGTTGGCTGAATGTATTGATACCAATTCTTTGAAGTAAGGCTACAAATGAATAGCCCAGAACCCTTGCAAGGCTGCTGGCCATCAACCCAAAATCGCAAATCCAAAATCGAGAATTGGTATGAGCTAGCCCTGACTCCCGCTATTTTGAATGCCTCATGATTCGCCAATCCGCATTCAATCGATTGCGCCCGTTGAGCCGCTGGTGGAATCGATGGTCGCCTCGACTTACTCCCTATTTGTTTTTGCTGCCTGCGTTGCTGATTCTCGCACTAACTGTTTTTTTACCCGCAGTTCGAGCGTTTTATCTCAGCTTTACTCAATATGAATTCGACATTACCCAGCCGCCTGTGTGGATTGGGCTAGAGAACTTTCGACGGCTGCTAAGAGATGAGGTATTTTGGAAAACTCTCTGGAATACCGTGATTTATCTGGTAGTAGTCGTGCCTATTTTGGTAATCTGCCCGCTGGGGCTGGCAATTTTAGTCAATCAGGTCTTGCCAGGAATCCGGTGGTTTCGTGCAGCATACTACACGCCCGTAGTGATTTCCATGGTCGTTGCCGGGATTGCATGGCGATGGATCTATGCCGAAAATGGCTTGCTCAATCAAATCCTGGAGGGCTTCAACCTCGTTGAAGGTGGGATTCCTTGGCTAACCAGCCCAAATTGGGCGCTGTTTAGCGTCATGGCCGTCACAATATGGAAAGGGCTGGGGTATTACATGGTGATCTATCTGGCAGGGCTACAAGCCATTCCAGCGGAGCTGTATGAAGCGGCTGCCATTGATGGCTCTGATGGATGGCTCAAACATTGGGATATCACGATTCCGCTGATGCGACCCTATCTGTATCTAGTTGGCGTCATCTCTGCAATTTCTGCAACCAAGGTCTTCGAAGAGGTCTATATCATGACGCAAGGAGGCCCTCGAAATAGCTCGAAGACAATTGTGTACTACGTCTATGAAAGCGCGTTCCAAGATTTGGAAATGAGCTATGCCTGCACCATTGGGCTTGTTTTGTTTCTGATTATTTTGACTCTTTCAATGCTGCGACTGGCAATCAATAGACAGCCAACGGTAATAATTTAAACATGGCTAGGCTCTCTGCTTCTGAGTATCAAGAAATAGCGATCTTAATCGCCACGAGCGCTCTATTTTCAGGGAGTTTTGTAGCAGGCAAATATACAACTACGGATTTAGGCCCACTCACGACATCTCTCCTTCGGTATGCGATCGCCCTTCTGTTTTTAAGTAGTCTATTAGTTCGCTACAAAGGTTCTGTGTTACACATTGATCGGCGAGATATTGTCCAATTTTTGTTGCTCGGGCTGTTTGGAGTGGTTGGCTATCATTATTTCTTTTTTTCGAGTTTGCGCCACACAGCAGTTGCTAATACTGCGATCATCAACGCAACCAATCCAATTTTGACGGGCTTTTTAGCTGCAATCTTTATCCGAGAACGGCTGACATTTAAGAACTACTTAGGCGTGATCGTGTCTTGCCTGGGTGTTTTAGTTTTGCTGACTCAAGGTGATATCAAAAATTTGATTCATCTTGATTTAAATATCGGTGATTTATTGATGCTTTTTGCAGTGCTCAGCTGGATCGTGTATGCGCTAATTATCAAACGACTTTCTCGAAAATACTCTGGATTTACAATTACCTATTATTCAGCGCTGTTTGGTGTTCTACTATTACTAGGCTTGGCTACCACTGAAAATTTATCTCAACAAATTCAGGCTGTCTCAACCGCATCGCTGCTGTCAATTTTATACATGGGAATTGGCGCATCTGGGTTAGGATACTTCCTCTACAACCTAAGCATTAAAGAAATTGGGCCGACGAAAACGGCGAGCTTTGTGTATGGATGTGTGCCGATTTTTGTGGCAATTTTAGCGTTCTTATTTTTTCGACAACCAATCACGCTGCCAATATTGATTAGTTCAACGCTAGTGATTTTAGGGCTGAGATTGATGCTGGAGTCGTCCCGACAGGCAAAATTCTCTGATCGGGTGAAGTCGAGTTAGCCTGGTAGAAGGATGGAGAATGTCTCTCAACGTGAGTATCGTAGACGATTAACAATCTCCGGCAGAGATGGGTGTGGCACGACGTTTATGAGAACAGTCTGTTATGATGCCACTCATTCGACGATGTTTGTTTTTGATAATTGGGTTTGGGCTGGCGATCGCCATGAGCCCCTTTGTTTCGATTTCATCAACCGAAAGAGCTGCCGATATTATTGCCAGTAATGCGATCGCCAGTGACGCGATCGCCAGTGACGCGATCGCCACGGTGGATAGTCGGGCTCGGATTAGTGAGATTGAGCAAACCTGGAAACAGCAGTACGAATATTATTTGGGACGGCGATTATCGACCCCCTCGTTGACTGCTGACGAAATTGCCGAAGCTCTCGATCGGCTGTCTAGCCAAACGGGGAAGCAACTGGCACTCATTTATGTGTTTCCCCATCCGACTGCGTTAGAACTGGTGCTGGTGACTCCGGGGATTGACCCCATCCGCAAAACATTTCCAGAGATTCCTGAAGACCAAATCACGGAGGTCGCCCGTGAGTTGCAATCACGGGTGACCAGTCCAGCGAGAGGCCGAGGCTATCTCGCGTCGGCTCAGCAGCTCTACCGCTGGATCATCGCGCCCCTGGAGGCCGATCTGCGCGCTCACGAGGTTGATGCGCTGGTATTTTGTATGGGGGGCGGGCTGCGATCGCTCCCAATTGCAGCCCTCTCAGACGGCCAGCAGTTTTTAACGGAGCATTACAGCGTGGGCCTGATTCCTGCATTTAATCTCATCAACACGCGCTATCAGGGGGTTCGAGAGACGCGCGTGTTGGCAATGGGGGCTTCAGAATTTCCAGATATGGGGGAGTTACCCGCTGTGCCGCTTGAGCTGAGTGCGATCGCCAACGATATAGGGTCGGGGGAGGTGTTTCTAAATCAAGAATTTACGTTAAGCAACCTCCGTCAGCAACTCGAAACCGGGCAGTTCCCAATCGTTCATCTGGCAACCCACGCAGCGTTTCGTTCAGGGACTCCTGACAATTCGTATATTCAACTTTGGCAGGGCGATCGCCTGCGCCTTGACGAAGTGCGCCAGCTAAACTGGAGCGAACTTCCGGTAGAACTACTCGTATTGAGTGCCTGTCAAACCGCACTGGGCGATCGGCAAGCCGAACTCGGCTTCGCCGGACTTACCTTCCACTCCGGGGTAAAGTCATCTCTGGCTAGCTTGTGGCGGGTGAGCGATTTGGGCACCTTGGCACTGATGCGTGAGTTTTATTGGCAACTAAGCCAACCTGACATCACAACCAAATCTGAGGCGCTTCGACGCGCACAACTTTCGCTGATGTCGGGTCAGGTTCGTATCCAAAATGCTCAGCTTAAAGGCCCCAGCGGGACGCTTCCCCTATCCGACGAATTAGCTCAATCGGCTCCGCTAGATTTTTCTGACCCATACTACTGGGCATCGTTCACGCTGGTCGGCAGTCCGTGGTAGAGAAGCCATCTTCTCAGCATTCCCTAAGCCGGATTATGCATCTTCGCTCTATGATTTTCTAGACGCATCGCATAAGTACGAGCCATTGCCGACTACCGCACGCCTGATCGTCTTTACTCGATACCCCGAACCGGGAAAGACGAAAACTCGTTTGATTCCGGCGCTCGGGGCCGAAGGCGCTGCCAATCTTCAGCGTCAGATGACCGAACATACGATGCAGCAGATTCAGCTGGTGCTCCGTCAGTGTTCGGTGGGGGTTGAGGTGCGATTTTCGGGAGGAAATCAGCATCTCATGGGTGATTGGTTGGGCCACGGGTGGAGTTATCATCCGCAAGGAGGCGGTGACCTGGGATGTCGCATGGAGGCGGCATTTCGGGCTGCATTCGACGCAGGCATGACCCGCGTGGTGATGATTGGCATTGATTGCCCGTGGGTCGATGCCAATATTTTGATGAAAGCCTTTGATGCGCTGCGATCGCACGATGTTGTGCTAGGTCCGGCAACCGACGGGGGCTACTATTTGATTGGGTTGCGCTGTCTGATTCCTGAGCTGTTTCGCGATATTCCGTGGAGTACGGATAAGGTCTTTCAGCAGTCGCTGGATATTGCTCATCAGCAGGGCAGAGCGGTCGCCCTCCTAGATCGCTTGACCGATGTTGATCGCCCTGAAGATTTGTGGGTTTGGGATACTACGAAGACAGTATCGGTGATCATGCCAGTGCTCAACGAAGAACACACGATCGGTCACAGCGTTGCTGGAGCGTTGGCAGAACCCAATGTCGAAGTGATCGTCGTCGATGGAGGCAGCCGCGATCGCACGATTGAGGTGGCTCAGGATGCCGGAGCAACCGTCATGTCTGCACCAGCTGGGCGTGCCTTGCAAATGAATGTAGGAGCCCAAGCTGCTCAGGGAGACATCCTGCTGTTTCTGCACGCTGACACTCGCTTGCCAGATGGCTTTGCGGCTGAAATTCGCCAGACGCTAGCAAAAACGGGGGTTATCGCTGGTGCATTCCAACTTCGTATCGATGGCACGGCTCCCGGACTCAACCTAATTGAGTGGGGCGTCAAATGGCGATCGCGCATTTTTCAGCTTCCCTATGGCGATCAGGCGATTTTTTTGGAGTCGTCAACGTTTCAGCAAGTAGGTGGCTTCCCTGACTTGCCGATCATGGAAGACTTTGAACTGATTCGTCGGCTGCACTCCCTCGGAACTATTGCGATCGCGCCGTCAGCCGTAATCACATCAGGTCGTCGGTGGGATAAGTTAGGCGTTCTCAAAACGACCGTCATTAATCAACTGATTATCGTCGCATATTTGCTGGGGGTGCCGATTGATCGCATTGCGCGATGGTATCGGTGCGATCGATAATTCGATCAGACCCGCCAAACAAAAAAGCCGGGATGGTATCCCAGCTTTGTGTTCTCGCAATTCAGATTTGTGAGTATCGGATGTAAGTATCGGACTAGAGCCGCGTCAAATTAGGATACTCAGCGACGACTTCATCCGATGACAGCGTTTCACCTTCGGCTTGAGGCGTCCATAGGACTTCGATCGCAAGCAGGTCTTCGCTAGAAATCGACCCAATTTGGCTCAAGGCGCGACGCAAATCTTGTTGGCTGCTAACGGCGGGAAGCTTCAGTTTGCCCTGGGTTGCAACTAGCAGAGTAGCAATAATATATTCACCCGGAGCTTCAGCTAGTGCGGAGTCTGACCCAGTCAGACGTGCCTGATCGCTTGCACGACGAAGCTGATTATTGACATTGGTAATCGACTCCTCGCTAAATTTGCTGCGTTCGATTAGCGTCAATCGGTTGAACTCCGTCTCGGCTGATTCTAGCCGTGCTTGACGAGAATCGGATGATGCATACACCCAATATTCGGGATGCCGCAGCAGGGATAACGTGGCTTCTTGCAACACTTGAGTCAACCCTTCGTTCGAGCCGGTATCGGCAGATTCAGCAATGCGATTAAGGTCAGCCTGCAAATTACGAGCATCGGCTAACAACCCAACTTGCAAGCGAGCCACTGAAACCTCTGGGCTAGCAGTGTTGTAGCCATAGCCGCCCTGCTGAGCATTGCTAAAGCTTCGGACTAGGAAGTTGGCGATCGCAAAGAAAATCAGAATCGAAAACAGCCCCCCAAAGCCTCCGAAGCCAAAGAATGGAAGCAAGAACGGAAATCCGATGCCGCCTCCAGGATAGAAGCCACCTCCGGGCGAACGAGTTGATGGCCCTGGGCGCACGAATGTCCGAGGTGCGCCAAAGCCACCCCCGCCTATACGACCTCCGCCTCTAGCTGCCAGGGCAAAATCTGCTTGGCTAAACACGAGAGTAAAGACCAATCCAAGGAGGATGAGGGGTTTAAGAGTCGATTTGATTAGAGAAACGAGTTTGTTACGCATGGGTTCAATCCAGACTTGTCAAAGCTGCCCAACAACAATCAGACATCGATGCATCGATACACGAATGATGCCAATTGCCAATGAAAATACCAATGATACGATGCGTGAGAATGCTACCAATGATGGTGGTGTTGAGCTAAATTTTAGCGGATGGGTGGAGCAAGGTTTATTAAACGTTACATTCTTAATGTATCGTCTTCTGAGGAATGCCGAGCGCAGCCTTAAACCTGATTTGATGAGGATACCCGCACCGACTTGGGGTAGTTGGCGATCGCCCCCATCAGTTAGCCCATCGATCAGCCGCCTCCGACAATGGTGACAATTTCTAGGCGATCGCCATCCTGCATGACGGTATCGGACCAAAACTGCCGATGCAGGATGTCACCGTTATATTCGACAGCAACCAGTTTAGGATTCAGTCCTAACTGCTCTAAGAATTGGGGAAGACGGGTTTGGGGAGAACACTGACGCGATTCTCCGTTGACTTCCACCGTGATTGGATGAGTGAGTGAACTGCTAGACATGAGACTGCTGAGTGCGGGTGTCATACTCCCGTAAGGTCTGTGCCTGAACGAGCTGAGAGATAAAAAATTGAGTCACAAGAGTAGGGTTTTCCGCTTGCATGATAGCGCGGACGACCGATACCCGCTCAGCTCCGGCGGCGATGACATCATTGATATTATCCGGGTTGATGCCGCCAATGGCGTACCACGGAACGGGTGAATGCTCAGCCGCATAGCGCACATAGTCGTGGCCAGCGGCGGCTTTACCTGCCTTGGTGGGTGTTTCATAGACCGGGCCAACGCCGATGTAGTCCACACCTTCAGAAAGGGCACGGTTGAGCTCATCAGGGTTGGTGGTCGATCGCCCGATGATACGCTGAGGACCCAGAAGCTGGCGTGCTAATGCAACGGGCACATCTTGCTGACCGAGATGGACGCCGTCTGCATCAACGGCTAGGGCAAGGTCAATGCGGTCGTTCATGATGAATAGCGCATCATATTGGTGACAGATTTCTTTTAGCGCTTTCGCTGTGCGAATACGAGTAATATCATCGGCGGTTTTATCGCGATATTGCACCAGCTTTAGGCCGCCTTTGAGCGCTGCATCCACCGTAAAAAATAAGTTTTCAGAAGGGTTGGTGATCAGATATAGGTGCGATCGCAGCAGTTTTTGCTGCCGCTCATACCCCATCAGCTTGCTCTCTAGGGTATACACCCGATAGCGCATCTGCTTAAACTCAGCGCCCATCTCAGGACTAAACAGTTTCCCGTATTCTTCTAATACCCGCAGCGATTCTTCTAACCGGGCAAAGTTGACTCGGAGAACCTGCGACAGACTCGTACGCTGTTCTTCATTTGGATGGCTCAACGCAGTACCCAAATCACCCGGCGTATCTCTGGCTGCACGCAGTTCGGAGGTATGCCACTGGGCTAAGGTCTGCCGCAGATGTTTACATTCCTCTGTCAGCGCAGCGCTATTGAGCCCAAATCGACACCAGTCTTCGATAATCCTCAACCCTTCACGAGCGCGATCGAGATTGGCATCTAAAATGCGATAGACCGCAGATTCCGAAAACCCAGACTGGCGATACATAGTGTCCATGAGTACAGCACGTCGATTTTGTGTTCTTTGATGCGTATTGTTAGCCTAGTTAAGAAATCTGCTAGGATTAGACCCTCAAGCATTAAAAAGAACTGTGGTTTAATCCTATCCGATTAGACTCACCGACGAATAGAGAAACCCTTACCAATAAGCTGAGTTTAGGCTGGGTTTAAGATGCTGGCGTGAGACAAATGAGTTGCTCATCTAGCTTGGCAGTTGGGTCAAGAATCTGCATGCGTTCTTCATCGCATAATTGCTGAATTAGCTGATTTACCTGCTTTTGAGAGGTATGTTTAAACTGGTTTAATGCGGTTTGCACCATCACTTGTCGTCCCATTAGCCGCTGAGTTTTCATCACGTCCAATAGAAAATCTTTCACGGGTTGAAGCGGTTCGTGGTTGGGAGGCGCAGCCTTTGAGGATGGAGGTGATTGCTTTTGGGGCGATCGCCCTGACAAGACGCCCAACTGATGCAACAGCGTACAGGTATTCAAAATCTCTGATTTGCTCGTCAGGTCTTCTAGAGATCGAATATCAACCGCCACCCCAGCAACGACCAGTTCCCCCGAATAGGCAGCATTCACCAGGCTGTGATAAGTCGCCAGCTGATGGATGGAGTCTAAATCAGGATAGATTCGACGGTGAGGGCGCCCGGTAAAAATGTCATTGTAGAGGTCGTAGCCTTTGCGTCCCGGTTTTCCCGTCCCTTCTGAACGAATCAGCAAAAGCTGACTGCACAACCCCACATCGATCGCCCGACGACAGGCATTCATGACGTGATAAAAGGTTGTCATGTTGGGGTCATCGTTCCAGGCGATGCCGATGCGCTTGCGCTTTCTGTAAGGCTCATAGCTAAAAGAATGACTCGCATAGGTAGGGCTGGGCAAAAATCTCGGATATAGTTCTCCGACCTGCAATGCCGTAAAGACTTCTTTGAGCATTTGAATCAGCTCAGGCGTGGAAAACTGCCGAAGTCGGGTAATGCGCTCCTGAACCCGATTCAATTCGTTGAGCCAAACCAGCTTAAACGAGGCGATCGCATCTTCCTGCTGTTCAGCCGCCGTGGCACCTGCTTTCGTTGCTCCAGTTTTGTAGCTCTGGAGCAGTCGTCGTCCGAGTTCCAACACATTTCGAGGGTGCGTTTTCCCTCCCGGAAATTTCTGCTCAAGAATCTGTGAAGTCAGCGGATACATCGGAGAATCAGGTGTAGGGCTAGCCTGCCGATGCAGAGGAGCGAGGCGGGTTTTCCAGAGACTTTCGGCTTGGTCAAGCGAAATCGGCTTGAGAGGCACGGTGAGATCAATCCGAGCTTTGTCTGCCGACTGCACGCGATCGGCATCGTGCTTCCAGGTGTTAGTGATGATGCTAATAATCACCAAAAAGTTTTTCAGACCCTGATTGTGAATGCTGGCGTTGACCGTAAAGATTGCCTGCAAATCGATCGCGCCATCGGGAGTGCGGGCGATATTATCGAGCTGATCGAAACACAACACGATTGGCTGCGTTTCGACCGCAATGCGGCCAAAATTGGCGAGAACTTTTTGGGCGGCATCTTCTGAGTCGATCGCCCGTTGGACTCCCAATGTTTCTAATCCGTCTTCATCGAGGTCGTCGCCTCGTAGCCATTCACATGCGAGGAAATAGCGATCGCCATCGATTAGGTCATACAGCACACCAAAGAACTCAGTGGCGTTAAAAATGCCAGCCGGATAATGCTGCTTGAGTCGGTTGATAAAGCGCTGACGTTCTGACTCATCCCAGCGGGCTTGGGTGCCCTTCTGAAAGGCTGACAAACTTTTCAACCATTGCAGCAATTGAGATTCGTGTTGCCCAGCGGGAGTTTGCACCAGGCTATCGACGGTATAACGGAGCACGTGTCGCCAGATGGCATCGCTTTCCGGAAAGGGATCGACGTAGACAAAGAATGCCTTCGGATTCAGCACTCGCTTCAATCGCCCCAGCAGATGCGACTTCCCAGACCCCGAATCGCCATATAGCATCAGGGTGCGGGTCAGATGATCGCGGCTGACCTGATCTAATATTTCCTCGATCTCTGCGATCGCCTCGTGGTGAATTGATTCCACCTCTAGGGTGGGGTCTTGCTCCTCATACCAAAAATTGCCGGGCTTAAACGTCGCCGGATCGAATGGATTAATGGCTTTGCGGAGAATCTGGTCGATCGCAGTCATGGAGTCAAAACTGAGATAAAGAACAACGGGCCTCCAATATCTTGAGGAATGCCTGCATCAATTTGCTCAGGCGTGTAGGCGATCGCATCTTGAAGCGAGCTCAATTCAATCTGATCGTGACGCTGCAAACGATAAAGGGCATCGTCGAGTCCATCTCGTGATAACGGCGGCTGCAAGGTCTGACGCAGATAAAACAGGGGTAGATAGTTCTCAGTGCCTAGTTCATGATCGAGGGTTTGGATCGTCGTCAAAATATCCGCGTCATCGGGTTTCTTGCGTGCTCCCACGATGGATGACACCTCACCCGCGATCGCCGCGGATTGAACATCAAACTGACGCATAAACTGGAGATAGTTACCCAACAGGCTCAGGCTAATCGTTGCGTTGCCCTGAGGCACATAATCTTTATATAAGTGCAGTTTTCCGGCTGCTGTAATCCAAACGTCTTTGACCTGCGTTTCGACCTGGATGAGTCCTCGATTTGCTAAGTCTTGTAGCAAAATTTGGCGATCGCCTTTCCGAATTTTTGAAATTTCTCTAGGTGTTGTATAACCCGGCTCGCCTGCTTGAAGAACGCTCAGCTCGATCGCTGTGACGGGTAAATTTTCAGCATCGAGATTGAGCAACGCCTTGCCCGGTGGAGCAGTTCTAAATCTGATGATTTCATCAAAACAATCAATAAAGCCGCGATCGCGCAGTTGGCGACAGGCTCGATTGCGATCGCTGAGACTGTTCGTGAGAGTCAGTGCTGACAGCGGAGAACGATAGTCAGGCCGATTGCCTAACAACTTCAACATGAATTTCAGCTCGATCACGTCCATCGGTTCGCCCGAATCTGAGTTCCTTTCCGAGTTCCTTTAAAATTAACTGAATTCAAGACCTCTCATTGAAAAAACTTGAAAAGAAAGCTACAAGAACGAGTCAGCCAAAAGAACCAGAACTATACTAGAAGTGGCTGAAGCCAAGCATTCAGTCATAGTTTTCTGACACGCCAAACTTACATTAGCTGAGGCGAATTCGTGCGCCTAGCGGGCGCGCATACTCCGGGAGGACGACGTGGCTGAGATATACGACGAGGAGGCTGTGCAGCAAATCCTCCAAATTGCCATTGCACGACAGTCTAGTAAGGCAGAACTGTCGCGATCGCAACTCGTCGAGATTGCAGAAGATTTGGGAATCTCGCTGGGCGATCTTCAGGCAGCAGAGCAACAATGGCAGATTCAGAAGCAAACTCAGCAAGAACACCAGGCATTTCATGACTATCAACATGAACGGCTCCGTCAGAGTGCTGTTAAATATCTCATCGTGAATACGTTTCTGTTGCTCATTAATGCATGGATTAATCAAACGCTGAGCTGGTCTGTCCCCATTGCCCTCATTTGGGGGCTTTTCTTGGCGCTTCAAGCGTGGCAGACGTTTCATCCTGAAGGGCAAAGCTATGAGAAAGCGTTTCATCGGTGGCGGTTGAGGCAGCAAGTCGGTCAATCTCTAAAAACATTTTCTGAAAAGCTAAAAGAACTAGCCACAGCCCCGAAGGGCACTACTTAAAGAGCACGGCAACACAGACTTTGAAGAACAGCGTGACGAATTCAAATCAAGGATGCCAATGAGAACACGATGGTTTTGGTTGGCGTTTATAGTCGTCACAGTAGTGAGCATATTCACCCGGCAGCAGTGGGCAGCCGATTTGCCTAGCCCTGCCAGTGTGCTCATGGCCTTTCAGTCTGATGGGAGTCCGCTATCTCAAACTCTTGAAGAAAGTCCCATCGAATCTCCCCAAATCAGCCCTGAGCGGCTTCTGACTGATCTGCAAGCATTGGAATTTGAACGCTATAGCCCCGTCGAACGGGCTCAGGCTCGGCACTATATTTCTCAATCACTGACCGATGCGGGCTGGTCGGTGCAGCGGCAAATCTTTGAGGATGGAGTGAACCTTTATGCAGAACGTCCGGGCACCGATCCCGATGCGGGAGCCATCTTGGTTGGCGCTCATTACGACAGTGTAGAGCGATCGCCCGGTATTGATGACAATGCCACAGGAGTTGCCGTTGTCCTTGAAGTTGCTCGACTGTTGGGTTCTATCCCGACGCCGCATCCTCTTAAAGTGGCCTTGTTTGACTTAGAAGAAGCCGGACTTCTAGGCAGCAACGCCTTCGTCAACGAGATGGATGTCGAGTCTATCGACGGGGCTCTGATTATGGAAATGGTGGGATATTCGTGTGATGTGGCAGGATGTCAGCAATACCCCGATCGATTACCCATTCCTCAACCGAGCGATCGCGGCAATTTTATTGCGGTGATTGGCGATCAAGGGCACGCTCGATTGATTGATGCATTTCAACAGCCGTCTTCCACCTTTCCTTCGGTCTTTACCCTAGCAATTCCGATTTTGGGTCCAATCATTCCCGATTTATTGCGAAGTGATCACGTTCCATTTTGGCAACATGGCATCGGAGCGGTGATGGTCACGGATACCGCCAATTTTCGCAATCCTCACTATCACCAACCCACCGATCGAGTTGAAACCATCAATCCTGATTTTTTGAGCGGCGTCGCGCAAAGGGTGGTCGATGCGGTTACTTTCTTGCTGAATGCTCCGCAAGGGTAGAAGATTGACGGGCAGATTACGCGGCGGATTGCAGTGCGTCTGAGATGAGTGCAGTAAAATGTAAGTCTCGTGGGTCTGGAAAGCCTGCCTCCAGCTCCTCAAAGCTTAATCAAGCCTGAGGATTTCTATAAGGGTTAATCTATACCGTATAATAAGTCTCGAATGACAATGATTGGTCAGGGCGGATGCTTCATTCCCTTCAGTCTTTCCTTAAATTTTCGTTGCCTCGAGGCAATGGCTTGGCTCGATACCTCGTCTTGCCTTTCCTCGTCGCAGTTGCCTCGATTCAGCTCTGGGCATCACCTGCGTATGCGACTGGAGTCTACGATCTCCCGTCCGTGTCAGCAGGCGAGTCAACCTGGGTCATCGATGAGGCAGATATTCTCAGTCGCATTAGCAAAGGGAAGATTAGCCAAGCCTTTGAATCATTGTCGGATGAAACCGGACGCGAGGTTCGGTTTGTAACAATCCACCGCCTAGACTATGGTGAGACGGCTGAGAGCCTCGTCAATAAATTATTTGAGGCTTGGTTTCCGACCGAAGATGCTCAAGCCAATCAGGTGTTGTTGCTGCTCGATAATGTCACCAACAATGCAGCGATTCGAGCTGGTGACGAGGTCAAAGACGTTCTTTCCGATGACATTTCTAAGAGCGTCGCCCAAGAAACGTTGATGGTTCCGCTGCGGAATGGAAATAAGTATAATCAGGCTTTATTAGACGCAGGCGATCGCCTGGTTGCAGTATTATCTGGGCAACCCGATCCAGGACCTCCAGTCGTTGCAGATACGGTCCAAGCCGAAAGCACCTTCGCATCAGCCGAAGAAACCGATACCAATAACGCAACAGTCTTGGTGATTGGGTTTTTGGTGGCTGCTACGATCATTCCGATGGCAACATATTACGCCTACAAGTTGCTCGGCGGCTAAATTGAATCTCTGCGGGTTCATTCTCTTTCTATCGAGACAGACGGAGCATTGTTCTATCGTTTAGCCTGTTCTTTAACTCAAATCTACTAAAAGAGTTCTGAACTTGTTAACAAATTTAAACATAAGAGGATATAATCTAAATAGATTAGAGCGCTACAAGATTTCAAAATACGGTTCACCTTTTTAACGAGCTTCACGGCTAAAGTTAGGCTGATTCAGGGTGGAGTCTGACGTATAGGTGGAGTAGGTGCCGATTTTAAGCGCAGCTTCGAGGCCTTGACTGTTACTCACATCGAGCTTTATTGATTTGCCTTGGCTTACAGGCAGACTGCTAAAGTCGCGTGAGGTTCAGGATAGGGCAATCTATGACTATGCAGCATTCGAGCTGCTGTTTAGTTAGTAACGTTTGCTAGGAAGCATGTTGTAAAAACTAGTTAATTAAATAAGGGGGGTGAGGCTCATGACGAAAGCACCGAGGAATCGCAATCTTACGGTTGTTGAGCTAAATGAAGGCGTGTCAGCGTATACTCCCATTTCGAGTGAAAATCATGCTGCCCTGCGTTCTGGGTTTGCAGGATACACGGCAAATCCCCGATGGAACGCATCTAAGTTTCGAGCTTGGCGCATCGGTCGGCAGTGGCGGAGTGCACTCAATAATGGGGAAATGGTTGTTCGCAAATCTGACTCAATGCTGGTTCCTGTCGATGAAGGTGATGAGGAATCTAAACGCCCGGAGAATCAACGCCGCCCCAGTATCTCTGAACGACTCAATCTAAAAAACGCATTTGCTCTATTAACCTAACGCACCATTTTGGATGGTTGTTTGGAAACCGCCTCTATCAAAATTCCAAATCTATAGCGATGTGCGCGTCAAGTACAGAAACGGTGGTGTAGGGCTGCGCCCCACACCACCGTACTTAACTCAAGCGCATACCGCCATAAACCCCAGTTACATGTCTGAAACTGACAATCATTCCAAAAACGTAGCTGAGGTCAATTTAATTGCCTGCTGATGTAGCAGCCTTAAGCTACGTATCAAGCTGAACTAAAGCCATGCTAGAGTGATACATCTGGTGGCAACAGAACTTGATCAATCGCGTGAATCACGCCATTGCTCGCTTGAACATCAGGTGTCACAACCATAGCACCGTTGACCATAATAGCGCCATCTGTCGTGATGTTGATTGCAGGTCCTGCAACCGTTTCTACTTCTCCTGCTGTCACTTCTGCAGAGGTTACTTCCGCAGGAACAACATGGTAGGTCAAAATTTGAGTAAGCAAGTCTTGGTTTTCAGGCATCAGCAACTGATCAAGCGTGCCTTCTGGTAAGGCCTCAAATGCTTCATTGGTAGGAGCAAAGACCGTGAATGGACCTTCAGATGATAAGGTTTCGGTTAGACCTGCCGCTTCAATCGCTTGCGCTAGCGTGCTAAACGATTCGTCGCTAGCTGCCACACTCACCACCGTATCGCCCATGTCTTCAGACATAGAACTGTCCGCTGTTGTCTCGGTTTCTGTAGTTGCAGCTTCTTCATCGGCTGGTGTCGTTGTTGTGTCTGTCGGAGTCCCACAGGCAGTCAGTGCTGCAACTGCACCCAGCCCGACAACACCAATCATCAATCGCTTTGGAAGGATACGCTTTGGCAATGCGCGCTTTGAAAATAGACGACGTGTTCTTGTCATGAAAATACCCCTTGATACAAATGCTTCTTTGAATGCCTTATCAGGTGCTCTGAATGCGCTTCATAAAGCTTAACTGCCCCCATCAAGCCTTGCACTCACTCTAAAGGCAGATGTTATCTACATCACATTTTGTCTGAAGCGGCGTAGGATGAAGTGCAGACTGTTTCTTTAGTTGGGAAACGATTCATCGTCCCTTGCCAGTGCAGCAGCATAGGCGTTGGCGCCAGCTTTTGCGCAGCATCATCGCAGCTCGGATATCGGTTGTGGTAAGGGGCGGGTAATCTGCCACAATTTCATCAGGAGTCATTTCATCTGCTGAGTTGTCAAGGATGACAGATACCATGATGCGGGTTCCGGTAGCTAGCTGCTGACTCATACCTCAATCAATTGTTGCAATAGTTTTAGGGATTATTAACTTTCCTGTTCTTCCGTATACCAGACACGTACATACTGATGCCAGGTGGTGTGGGAGGGGGGATTCGTGAGGATTCTCCCTATCCCGCTTATTAGCTTGTGTCTGCTACTTGTGAGTAGGGATTGCTTAGTGCTGGCTAAAGCCTATGGATGTTGGGTTTCGTGCCTCAATCCAACCTACGCGATTAGCGATCGCACTTGGGTAGTCTGTCCCACAGTGTCGCAAACCGAAACCCATGCCGCAAGTGAACCGAGAACTGCTGTTGGAGATGGGGAAGATTGGTAATGCTCTCCATCAGATCAGCAAAACCTGCCATCTCGCCTTGAAACGTGGACAGAACTACCAGGTTGATATCGTGGTGCTGCAGGAATTGCGGATGCAGCTGAAGGTGCTGAGTTGGGCGATCGCAGGCATTAATCCAAACGAGGATGACCCCGATGATGAGGCGGAAGTACCATGATTGGCAACCAGGTGAAGGGGACTTCCTTTCGAGGCGTCTTGAACTACCTTCATAGAAAAGAAGGAGCAGAGTTGCTGGGGGCACTATGGCTGGAGAAACGCCACGGGAACTTGCAGCAGAGTTTCGCCTGTCTCGCCAGCTAAATTGGAGAGTCAAGAAGGCGGTTTATCATGCTTCACTGTCCCTACCGAAGACGGAGTATCTAGAGGATGGAGATTGGTTGGCGATCGCCCATTGCTACCCTGCCAATCACGCGATGCCTGCTGAAATCCTTTGGGGCTGCTGGCTTAACGATCGACCACCTTGTAGTAAATCACCCGTCTAACGTCCTCTAGAGGTATCTCTAGTTCTTGAGCGATCGCCCGTTCAATCTCTTGAGGTTCGATAAGCGCATACTGAAATTCTCGTTCTAGAAGATTTGGATCTTCTGACGTGACCTCAGCAATTGAGAAATCTAATTCTGTATAAATTTTTACTTTGATCGACGATATCTGTCTGGCTAGTGCGGTTTCAGATGGGATAGTCGCAATGAAATAGCGTGAAGTCTGATAAGAACGATTCAAAATTTGCAGCGTCATCAGGGTGCCAACCGTCCAAAAGCTAAAGCCCAAGACGAGCAGGGGGAGCCAAAATCGTAGGTTTTTTAGCGCCAGATGCCAAGGGCGCAACTCTCGCAAAGGCCGTCGAATAAACTGCCACATAGCCGCTTCTAAAAATCTCAGTAACTTGTCTTCAAATACTCTCTCCCTTGAGAATACTCGACAAATTGGCTCATCATATTTCTGTTATATTTTCCTGTCAAACTATTCCATAATGATTTCCATTCATGTGATCTAGGGTATTGCCGATGATCATCCTGCTTGTCGAAGATGACCCCGCGCAGCTTAAACCTCTATGTATTGCGCTGTCAGAATTTGGTCATTTGGTTGATGGTGTGGAAGATGCAGAAGAAGCTCAATGGTTGATGGGCAGCAAAGACTATGACCTATTGATTTTAGATTGGATGCTGCCAACCATCAGCGGTGTCAAACTATGCCAACACTATCGCACAATGGGAAAACCTGCGCCTGTTTTAATGCTCACTGCCAAAGATACCACCGCCGATAAAGTATTAGGTTTAGACTCTGGAGCAGATGATTACTTGGTAAAACCCATCGATATTCCAGAACTGTTGGCTCGCATTCGAGCGTTGGGGCGGCGATCGCCCCAGTGGCATGGCGATCGCCTTAGTTTGGGAGACCTGCATCTGTGTGTTTCAAGGCTTATCCTAGAGCGGCAGCAAATGCAGATTCGCCTCTCTAGCCGCGAGTTTCATCTGATGGAATATTTTATGCGGCGAGCAGGGCAAGTGATTCCGCGCGATCGCATCGAACAAACCCTCTGGGAATGGGGCACTGAACCTGAAAGTAATGCTGTAACGGCTCTAATCTGGCGCTTGCGGCAACGCTTAGATGAACTAGGAGCAAAAAGCTGGCTTGAGACGGTTTATGGTATGGGATATCGTCTCAAAATTCCAGAACAATTACCATAGCTGTTGGTATGTTTAGTCGCAGTCGCCTTAATTTAGCTCACTGGTTTGCACTTTCAATGGGCAGTATTTTGATTGTGTTTACCGGAGTCGTCTATCATCTTGAAGCCGAAGATCAGCTCCGCTCCTTTGATGAGGCTCTGTATTTGAAAACCAAAGAAGCTGACAATCAAGTCTATTATCGGCTGGAGCAAGGACGCTGGCAATTGAGTTTTAGAAATGGTACTCCACTTGCCAGGGAGAGCACGATTGCCCCACAAAATGGTCTGATTTACATTCGCTGGTATGACGCCGAGGGAGAGCTAATCCAGTTTGCAGGATTGACGCCTATTGATAAAGAGATTTCAACTAAGGCAATCGGCTTTCAAACCATTCAAATTGTTGATGGTCTTGAGGATGGAACATCAGTGGAGCGATCGCTCCGAGAATTGACGGCTCCTGTCAAATATGACGATCAGCTCATTGGGTATATTCAGGCTGCGACGCCTCTAGATTCATTGCGGTCTAGCTTAAAGCAGGCATTGGTGGTTTTGACGTTGAGTGTGCCTGTCACACTGAGCATCATTGGTTTGACCGGATGGGTACTAGGAGGAATGGCCATGCAGCCCATTCGCCAGTCCTATGAGCGACTCCAGCGGTTTACGGCAGATGCCTCCCATGAACTGCGAACTCCCCTGACAGCTATTCTGAGCAACGCTCAAGTTGCACTCATTCCTACCATTCGAAGCAGTGCAAAACAGCAAGACTGTGTAGAAGAAATTGAGAAAGCGGCTAAGGCGATGAGTGGACTGATTGAAGATTTACTATTTCTAGCCCGCCACGAAGGGCCTTTGGCAGGGGCTGCGCTGAGTCAGCAGGTGAAAGTCCAAGATATTCTTTATCCCCTCATTGAAACCTATCAGGTTCAAGCGAGTCGCCAAAATCGCAGATTCGTCTATGACATCCCAACCCAGCCCATTCTGCTCAAAGCAGACCCACAACTACTGCAACGGGCAATCGCCAATCTATTAGACAACGCCTTCAAATACACTCCAGAAGAAGGCATCATTCGCCTCAGTCTTTTGACCCGATCTCATGCGGCTGTGATTCAAATTGCAGATACTGGAATCGGCATTCCTGAAACGGATTTACCTCATATCTTTGAGCGCTTTTATCGGGTAGATGCAGCGCGATCGCGCCGCACAGGAGGATTTGGCTTGGGCCTATCCATCGCCCAGCAGATTATCCACGCCCATGATGGGTATATCACCGCAAAAAGTACGGTAGGCAAAGGAACCCTATTTCAAATTCAACTGCCATTACGCAAACCGATTGTGTAGCAGATACTGTGCATCTAGTAGTGCTATCACATTTCTGTGATATTCCTCTGCGAAACTATTCATAACAGTTTCAGAACATCAAAGACTTAAGACAAACCTCTATTTTCTAGAGCACTAGATCCTTTAAGTGGACTAATACCATAGCAGTGGCTGAGTTTCTGAGAGGGAATAGACCCATGCCAATTCATGTTTTGTTAGCGTCAAATGATGCTGCTTTAAGACCATTAATCGCGACGGAACTACGCTATGAAGGCTATCACGTCACGGTAAAGCAGGATGGGGCATCGAGCTTAGTTGCCATTCGTGAAACACAGCCTCATTTGGCAATTTTAGATGTTTCATTGCCGATGCTGTCAGGGCTAGAAATCTGTCGTCGACTGCGCTCTACGCAGGAGAGTTTACCTGTTGTCTTGCTCGATCAGGTAGACGCTGCTCATTGCACTCTAGCCTTTGAATCCGGTGCAGATGATTACTTGGCCCGTCCAATTAGCGTAGAAGAACTGATCGCTCGTATACGAGCACATTTGCGGCGATCGCATCGCTATAATTCTGAGATTTTAAACTTTCAGGATTTGAAGATTGATATCCAAACGCGAGAAGTCTATCGGGGCAAGCGGCTGATTCAACTCACGCCTAAAGAATTTGATCTGTTAGTTTATTTGATTTCCCATCCTCGTCAGGTTCTGTCTCGCGATCGCTTGATGGAACGGGTTTGGGGCTATGACTTTGTGGGTGAGTCTAATATCCTCGAAGTCTATATTCGCTATTTGCGGTTGAAGTTGGAAGCCAATCAAGAAAGTCGCTTGATTCATACCATTCGAGGGGTGGGGTACGTGCTGCGAGAAGCCTTTTCAAAGCGGCCTGCGTTAGTTCAATGAGAGTCGGCCTATTCATTAATCGAATTGTTAGGAGATCATCAATCCATGAATCTGCCAAATTCAGAGTCAACTCCCGTGGTGAGCGACTCTCAGCCATCTTCGTCGCGATCGCCTCAACTCTGCCGCTTCATGCCCTGGATTGTCACCAGCATGATCGTAGGTGGTGGTGGAATGGTGCTCTGGCACTTTCTTTTACCGGATAGAAACGTTGCGTCTTCTCAAACTACAGCGCCAGAAGTCCCGCCGCGCCCAGTTGAAACGGTCATTCTGACACAAGGGGATAGTGTTCAGACAGTCGAACTCATTGGACAGGTGGAAGCACAAATTAGTGCCACGATTCGTGCCCAAACAGAAGGAGTCGTTCAGCAAGTCTTGGTAGAACCAGGCGATGCTGTGAGTGCAGGGATGGCGATCGCCATTCTAGATGATGCCGACCAACAGCTTGCCTTGTCTCAATCGCAAGCTAGCCTTGCTTCTCAGCAAAGTAACTTAGTGGAGCTGCAAACAGGGACGCGGCCTGAAATCATTGAACAGCGTCGAGCTGCTGTCAGTGCGGCTGAAGCGAGAGAGCAAGCTGCAATCGACAACCTACAACGGACTGAAGCACTGGTCACAGAAGGAGCATTGTCGGAGCGATCGCTCATTGAAGCCAAATCGACCGTTGATGCTGCTCAATCCGAACGACTGGAAGCAGCGGCAGCATTAGCTGAAGCTGTTGAAGGTCCGCGACAGGAAGAAATCGCAGCTCAACAAGCGATGGTGGCTGCCAGTCAAGCAGCAGTCAATCAAGCTCGACTGGCGCTGCAGCGAACCCGCATTCAGGCTCCTACAGCGGGTGTGGTGCAGTCTCGCATCGCCAATGTGGGAGATTATTTGGAAGTCGGTGATTCGGTTATGGCGTTGGTCGCTCGCGGCACACTAGATATCTTTCTTGAAGTACCCGAAGAATTGAGCGGACAGGTTACTCCGGGTATGTCGGTCATCCTATCATCGCGAGCGCTTCCTGATTGGCAAGATACAGCCACAATCGCAGGCGTTGTGCCGACAGCCGATGAAGCGTCTCGACGACAGCGCGTCCGTGTGCAGCTTGATAGTCCTCCTACCAATCTGCTGCCAGGAATGGCGATTCAAGGACAGATGGAACAACCCATTGATGCGTCAGGCTTTGTTGTATCAAGGGATGCGCTCGTGCAGCGGAGTGAACAGTGGATGGTGTTTGCAGTCGCTGACGATCAGGCCGACGCGATCGCCGTTGATCTAGTAGCAGATATGGGCGAACAGGTGGCGATCGCCTCCCCTGAACTTCGGGATGGGCAGCTCATTGTTGTCACTGGCAGTGAGGGATTGCAGGATGGTGCAACCATCCAAATTCAGAATTAATTTCGGCATTCAACATTAGCTGAGGAAACCTTTCATGAACCTCATTCAAACGGCTGTTCGTTGGCGACACGGAACTGCAGTGTTGTTTTGCCTGCTGGCTTTGTTTGGTGCATTGGCACTAATGAGCTTACCGCTCGAACTTCAACCAGGTGGCGATCGCCCCGAAATCACTATTACAACTCCTTATCCTGGAGCAAGTCCAACAGAAGTCGAAGATTTGGTCACTCGCCCGATTGAGGAACAGATGCAGGAAGTAGAAGGAGTTCAAGAAATCAGCAGTACCAGCCAGTTGGGTGTCAGCACCATCAACCTTGAATTTAGGTGGGATACTGACGTAGACGAGCGCTTTGTAGACGTGCTGAATAAGCTACAGCAGGTAGGGACGCTGCCTCTTGAAGCCGATGAATCAGATGTCGAAATTGTTAGTGGTAGTAGTAGTAGTAGTCCCATGATGTGGGTCATCCTAGTGCCTAAAGAGGGTTTTACTGCCGATGACAACCATTATCGCGATTTAGTTGATGATGTGATTGTGCCTCGATTCCAGCAAGTAGAAGGCGTCGGTCAGTTTTTAGTTTCAGGAGGGCGGGGACGAGAAATAGAGGTAGTCGTAGACCCGCGTGCCCTTGCCGATCGCAACCTCACGATTGGCGATGTCGCCACTGCACTGCAAAACAATAATCGCGACATTCGAGGCGGACCACTCGTTTTGGGGCGGCGAGAATATCGCGTCCGCACTGTCAGTCGTTCGAATGATGTTGAGCAACTTGAGACCTTCATCCTGCGACGAGATGCGTCTGGAACGGTCTACTTGGGAGATGTCGCACGAGCACAGGTAGGACGCCAAATTCAAGACCGGGCATTGATTCGTGATGGCGAACCCGCTGTTGCCGTCGGTATTATTCGTCAAGTCGGGGGTAATGTTCCTGAAATTTCTCAAGGTATTCGTGCTGCCTTGATTGAACTCGAAGCCCGCTTTGACCGAGAAGGAGAAGGGATTACATTCGCTATCAACTATGACGAGAATGACTACATAAATCAGTCTATTTCCTTCGTGCAAGGCAACTTAATCGTGGGCGCAATTCTAGCCTCCTTCATGTTGCTCCTATTCTTAGGCTCATTGCGCACGGTTGCGGTAATTGCTATCACCATTCCAACTACTTTAATCACGGTTTTTATTGTGTTTGCTGCACTAGGGCGATCGCTCAATGTGATTAGCCTAGCAGGGCTTGCCTTTGCGGTTGGCATGGTAGTCGATAACGCCATCGTGGTGTTGGAAAATATTTTCACCCACATGCAGCAGCCAAAACCTCCTATGCAGGCAGCCATGGAGGGGGCTCAGGAGGTTGGGGGAGCGATGCTGGCTTCAACTCTAACGACTGTCGCTGTATTTGCACCCATTGTGCTGGTGCAAGGAGAAGCGGGTCAGCTTTTCTTTGATATCGGGATAGCCCTATCAGCATCTGTCTTGTTTTCACTGTTTGCAGCCCTAACGCTGGTGCCAATGCTGTCGGGACTGTTTCTCAATCAAGCCGAAGCCCAGCAGATGCTTTTGGATCAAGTCTACCAGCAAGGCAACGGGCTAGAGCGCATGGTAGCTCGTACTTCCGGTGTATTTCGGCTACTACAAGGTCGGTTAGAACAGGGACTGCTAACAACCGTCACTTGGTCATTGGGGCCAGGTCGTCGCGGTAGGCGATTAGTTGTTTTGGCAATTCCTATCGTGCTAATAGCTGTCAGCACACGACTATTGCCTGCAGCAGACTATCTACCAGAAGGCAACCGCAATATGATCCTGTGGCTAGCAGAACCGTTTCCAGGAACAAGTATTCCAGAGGCGATCGCCCTTGCTGAAGGTCCTCGTGAGTTTGCCAGCACTCAACCTGGTGTCGTCCGAACGATCTATGTGCATCGTCCAGGATTGCGAGCGATCGCAGCGTTTCTCGATCTGGATCAGGCGACTGGCAGAAATCTAGATGGTATAGTCAATCGAATGCGGGAAGTCAGCAATACCTATCCTGGCTATCGCTTTCTTGTGCCACGACGGGTGTCCATCTTTCAGGATCCGGGAAAAGAGTTTGAAGTGCAGGTAATTGGTGCTGACTTGGATCAACTCAATCAGCTCCAGCAGCAGATTAGCGACCAGTTGCGATCGCTCAACGGAGTGCAAAATGTGCGGTCAAACTTTGTCATGGGGGCTCCAGAACTACAAGTGATTCCCAATCGGGAACGACTCGCTGAAGCTGGATTGCCTGAGTCGGAGATCGGCACTTTGGTAGAAGCAGCACTAGGTGGCGTGCGAGTGTCTGAGTTTGTAGATGGGCGTCGAGAACTAGACGTGACAGTAGAGCTTCAAGATACCTCGGTGCGATCGCCAGAGCAACTGCGGCAGTTGGCGCTGTTTAGCCCCAGCGGCTTTCAGCTCCAGCTTGCCGACGTAGCAGAGGTTGTCGAAACGACAGGTCCTGATGCCATCAACCATGTTGATCTAGAGCGATCGGTGACCCTGACGGTAAGCATTACCCGAGAAGCTCCCTTAGGAGCACTGCTGCAACAAACCGAACAGCAGATTCTCGAACCGCTTCGAGATTCCTTGCCTACGGGATATCGAGTCGAGCTAGCAGGGTCAGCAGATGTACTTGCTGAAACCTTGCTACAACTAGGAACAGCCTTCCTTCTGTCTCTCGTGATTACCTATCTGCTACTCGTAGCGTTATATCGCTCGTTTATATATCCTTTGGTCATTATGGTGACAGTACCAATGGGAATGACAGGAGCCGTCTTGAGTCTAGTAGTGGCAAATCTGATCCCTGGCATCGTCGTGCCGCTCGATATGATTACCGGATTAGGTTTCGTCATTCTCACAGGCGTCGTGGTCAATAATGCCATTCTCCTAGTTGATCGCACTCTGCAACTCCAGCAAGAGGATAGGCTCGACCTCGATTCTGCTCTATATCATGCTGTGCGCGATCGCCTGCGTCCCATCTTCATGTCAGCCGGAACCAGCATCTTAGGCATCCTTCCTCTTGCAATCATTCCTGGGAAAGGAGCCGAACTCTATCAAGGATTGGGAATTGTGCTGGCTGGCGGATTAACGCTTTCAACGATTCTAACTCCTACGGTCGTTCCAGCAGTGATGGGATTGCTACACGATATTATCCGACGTCCGCCATCTACCCCTGCAGCAGAATCGCAAAAAACAGCGATCGTACCTCTCTCATAATCTCTCATAATGTGTGTTTCAAGGTTTCAAAGAAACAGACTGTTTCATCAGTGCCATGGTCAAAGACCAGTCCCAAAGGACTATTGCCTCTACTATCATGGCGCGATCGCACTTGCTTCCTCAAGTATTTAGATCAATCGTGATTCCAGATGCGGTGTACCAAGAGCTACTGGCAAATGGCGAAGACCACCCAATCACTCGAACGGTGATGGCAGTTGATTGCCTGGATGTGCGATCAGTGAGTGACTTATCCCAAGTACTAACTGTTGATTCCTTCGGTTCGCCCAGTTCTCGATCAGCTACTCAGTGCGGCAAATTTTCGGATTAGCAATCAACTGTATGTTGAAACTCTTGCTATTGCAGGAGAGGAATTAATGAATTGAGCGATCGCCCTCCTATCAGTTACAACAGGCATTTGGAGCGGTTGATGTTTATCACAAGTAGAACGGGTTTGCGGTTGAGCTTGGTGCAAGATCTGAGATTACCTGATATTAGCTTCATTCAAAATAGCCTGACTGAACTGCCCGAAAATCTAGTAGACACCGAATCCCTAATTGCTAATAGCTGCATTGCCCGTGGTGGAGATACCGACGACTCATTCATCATCACAGAGTCTGGAGGGTTGCCGAATCGTCCTGGAGAGGCATCCACATCGAATTTCCCAACTGGAGATGTACAGACGATACCAGATGATGATTCATCTACACATGACGACTCCTGGCAACCTCGAGAGCCGATTATCGAAGCGCAGGGCGTTTATCAACTACCCACGGGTGAACTGATTATCAGTCACGAATGTTCGGAGTGACCCATCAAGGGCGATTGCCCTGAGAAGGAAGCACATTGATTGAATCCAAGACTCTAAATTCAAAATAAGAGGCAAGCCCCTTGTCTTTGCAAGTATATCGTTCTCTGATCACCGAGGCTTGGATGCTTTTGGTATGCATAAGGCGTCATGATTTGAATCTTGCCCATGTATAGATGATGGAGCATCCTGATGTTGAATTTTGCCGTAGTCTAGCTTGATGATTTGATCGGCGAGGTGAAAATAGCGATCGTCATGGGTGATGACAATGACTGTTTTTCCAGATTCCTTGAGTTTGATCAAAATTTCGCGGTAAAACAGGTCTCGAAAATAGGGATCTTGATCCGATGCCCACTCATCAAATAAATAGATTGGACGATCTTCGAGGTAAGCAGTTAATAATGCGAGCCGCTTTTGTTGTCCGAGGGAGAGTTTAGTTGTCGAGAGCACACCTCCTTTTATCTGAACTTTGTGGTCCAAGTGAAGCTGCTTGAGGTAATGTGCAGCGTCTTGGTCAAGACTGTCGTGATAGAATCCAAGGCAGCGTTCGAATAGATGGAAATCAGAAAAAATCGCGGAGAAATGTTGGCGATACCATTCTTGATTCTGATCAGTAATGGAATTTCCGTTAAGACAAATAGTTCCTGTATCAGGCAAATATAATCCTGTGATTAACTTCGCAAGGGTTGATTTACCGCTACCGTTACCACCGACAATATAAGTGATTTGTCCTGGCTGCAACGACAAGCTAATAGGTCCTAAACAAAATCTATGTTCGTCTCCATCTGGATGATAGAGATAGCTCACCTGTTCCAGATCAAGTTGGCAATGATTGCTAACGACATGAGGAACTAGGGGTGCCAGTTCAGGATCATTGATCAGTGCTAGTTGCATGCGCTCAATTTTCCGAAGCGCAACATTACCTCGCAATAAATCAGGAAGTCGATGTAGAAGATTTTGAAATGGAATTGCGAGATATGTGGTGGTCAATGCGTAAGTTGACAACATTGCAATTGACATATCGATGTATCTTGGCAAAATGAAGAGGGTAAACCCTAAGATGGTAAACAGCAAGAACTGCCCTAAACTATCTGCTAGTGCAAAAATTCTCATCGCACCAATATTTTTTTGGCGCATTTTACTTGCGCTTCCTTGTAAATCATGAGCCAGGAAATCATTTCGTCGCGGCTGGTGCAGTTTTAATTCCTTAGTTCCAGTTGTAATAGCCTGAAAATGTTTGAATAGTTGATCTTCTTCTTCACGGGCAACAATAAACAAATGCTGGGCTTTGTACAAGGTTATGTAAATACACCAAATTGCGGCAAATGTGATCGATAGGATCACGACAAACACACTATTGGAAAGCCAGGCTAGATAAACCAAGCATCCTATAATAGTGGCTAGATCGATGCAGATATTAGGAATGACAGAAACTGCGTGAGATAAGACTCGGACATCATCGGTTAAGGTAGCAAGCAGTCGGTTTCCTCCAAGTCTTTCCAAATGTTGCAGTGGCGAGAACAAAATATTTTCACTTAATTTGAGTCGGAGTCGATAGATCGCATTTTGCGAGAGATGAATCAGCATAAATTGGGAAAGAGTGCTCGTAATCAATGTGAACATCACTAGAGCAAAGAACCATAGAAGCGATTGACGAATAGATGCTTGGGTAACTGCCTGATTGACTAGTGCAATAAGCTTTGCATTACATCCTCCACTGGCTAATCCCGCAATCGTTGCTAGCAGAATATTGAGCCATGAAGTTCTGAGAAGGAATCGGATGAATTTCATTTTGATTGATCCTTTCTATCAAAGAAGAGTTGCCTAAATGACTTGAAAGAGGATGCCTTCTATTCCGACACCCGGAGAAAACGAAAACGCAAGACCAGTCAGTGCTTTCACCTGTGGAGAGGAAGATAGCTTTTGAGAACTCCGTTGAGAACTACACGGATTTTGTCTGAGGCGTTGCAGCATTCGTTCTATCACAAATAGAACTGAAGGACTGAGCATATTGCCGTACTGCCGAAGAATTGACCAGCTATCACACACTTGGTCATCTGATAGTCCGAGGGATTGTTGAACCTTCTGAATAATCCGAGTGCCTCCCGGATGAACTGCCCATAAGTTGATGTCATCTTTCTTCAACTGGTGACTCATCAAATAGCGTTCAATGATTGGACCAACCCCGACTTCAATGTAGTCAGGCAACTGGCGAGAAAGCTCACAGGTGATGCCGTTATCTCGAACACCGAGCGTGATACCATCTTGGGTATCTTCAACTAGATAGCTCAGATGATCATGAATGACGATATTGCCTCCTCCCATCGCATCAGCACCTTCACGAGCACCAACCACTACTGCGGCACATCCATCTCCAAAAATACTGTGGATAATGACATCATTTAGATTATCTTCAAATGCTGCATTTACTGAACTCAGTTCTAGGCAAACTAGGAGCACTTTATGAGTAGGATAGGCTCGAACATGATCGCATGCCACGCGCAGCCCATTCATAGCAGCAGCACAGCCCATAAAGTTAACTGTTACTCGCGCAATGTCCCGCCGAAGTCCCAGTTTTTCAATCAATGCGACATCTACTCCAGGTGCAACGAAACCTGTGCTCGACACAAACACAATTTGATGAATTGAATCCTTGATATCGGAATCTGGCTCACCACATTCATGAGTCTTCATCTGCACTGATGCTGACTCGATCGCTTGCTGAGCAACCCGCTCAGCTAAGGGAACTGCATACTTCTGATATCGTTGCATTCGAGATTCGATATTACCTGTGGATTTACTAAAGGCGATCGCCTCATCAGACAACAGATTGATAGCTAGGTGACGAGTGTCAATTTGAGTATTTCGGTATAGTTTCTCAATTCGATGTCGATTATGTTCCAGATTGGAAAGATTAGCGACGACCTGAGCTGCATCTGATTGCTGAATTGTGTATTCAGGGGTCTCGGTTGCAATGCTTTCGATCACAGGCAAAAATCGTGACGACATTCCTGCATTGTGGCCATTAAACCCAGGATTTGCGAATACTTGCTGGAAAGAAATGCGGTTTTCAATGGATTGATAGGTTGGAAGGGTTGAGGGTTTCATGAGGGTTTCACTCCGTTATGTGGCATTACAGTCGACAGGTTCAAAATTTCAGTAGGGTGGTGAACTAGATAGAACCGATTCCAATGAAACCTTTGAAGACATATTGAATTGATTCCTTAAGCGCCTTTGGATGGAGATGCTCGCTGAACAATCCAAGATTTTTCTCCTTTGCCATTCGAGAGGGGCTGAGCAAATGGTGCTGTGCCATGATTAGGAGGCGATCGCCAAAGAAGTTTTTGGGCTGTACCCAAGCAATCCCCAGTTTCTCAGCTTCTTCTCGCACAATTGCTTCGCTGGCGATATTGGCAAAGCCACTTTTCTGAAATGGCAGTACATGATGGACTCGGTGAGGACTCAAACCTGCCGACAAAAAACAGTCAACATATTTGTTGCCAATCATCGTCAGGTCGTAAGAGTTTTTGATTTGAAAAACTGCCCAGTCTTGTCCTTCATTTAGATCGGCTTCAGATTCTTCTTCTTCAAAGTCATGACTAGCAACAATCATGAAAGTACTAATCCAGACTGTTAGCACAAACTGCACAAACCAGGCACCAAAATCGCCAAACCAGGCAAACACAAGCAATTCGGCTAAAAGTAGAACTCGCATGCCCAACATGCCTAAGTAATGAGGCAATCCCCGTTGCCATGATCCGTAAAAATCATGTACGCCATGTTTGATGGCATAGGCACACATCTCAAAACTGCGAACAAACATTCCCACTAGCACATGTCCGAGTTTGTGAATGGTATGCAGCGGGATGCGGTAATAGCAAGGTAAATCCATCATGGCGGTAAACACATTGCGCTTCACATCTACTTCGCTTTGAGTATAGGGATGATGCATCAGTGTGTGACCATCAATCACCACGAACGCCATAGGCACATAGTTGATATCAAAGACGTGAGAGGCAACTTTATTGAGACCAACCTGTGCTCGGTGAATCAGATAATGACCTGCACCCGAAAGGGAAATTCTCAATGCCACCATAATGGGTACAAACAAGTAAATAGGAATTGCTTGTGGCGTTGCTAAACGTAGGAATTGCACAAGTACATAGGCGATCGCCAGCATAATCATCGCCAGGTCGAAGAGCTTATCCATGCGAGCGATCGCCGCTTTGGCAGCAGGTTCATTCAGCCGTGCTCTAATCCTGTCTAGAAGTTGCCCTTTGGTTTGAAAATCAAATTTGGGAGTATCACGCCAGCCATCAAATCCATCTCGAAACAAGAAAGGGGGCGCATTGTACTTAGGATGAAAGTCATCGGGAGTCGCTTTTCGTTCAAGAGAATACTTCTTGAGTACCTTCTTCACGCGATCCGGATTGCGATGCAAAACATTGACTAGCGTGGTGATATCTCGGTTTCTCAAGCGCCCAATGAAGAATTCACCCCCTGGATGCTTTTGAATGAAATCAGTCAAATCATATGCTTCTCCATCATAAATCCAGACGTTGGGCATCTTTTTGCTGGCATATTCCGGTGGACCACTCATTGCTTCTTCGGCATCGGGTGATCGCTCAACTTCCGGAAGCTGGGTAAGAGCAGTACGTGCATCACGCTGCTTAACATCTGCACTATCCATTAGTTCAAATTGTTCTGGGAAGTTTTTTCTAGTATTTTCTGCGTCACCTCCATCTCGAGCTGAGTCAAGTTCTCTAGAATCTCGACTAGTTGTTTCACGGTTGAGGAGTTGTATGTGTCCAAAAACTTCTGATAATGCATTCATGACTCCTTAAGCTCCTAGTTGTTTCAACTGTGTGATGGTTTGTGCTAGGAAGCATGACCATCGCGTTGATTTAATAGTAGAAGCTCGCTCTCTGTTAAGACTTACAGGTTTAACGAAAGTCAGATGAAAGAACAAGTGAAGTTCATGGCAGTTCTAAGCTGGAGTGTTTGCAGGAAACTACAAACTCATCTGGCTAGAAAATTCACCTGTTGGGAAAATGCTTGATATAGAGTTTAGAAACATTCAAGCAATTTCGGAGATTTTAATCATGAAAACCAAACTCCCGTTTACCCCTGTGATCCTTCTGTTAATCTTTGCAGATAATGCATTACCTGCAGATAGTCAAACAATTTCAATCTATGTTCAAGAGGAATTCCTGAAATAGGAAGAATTGGAGGAATAGACACATTAATTTGTGATGCTAATGCCTATCTGAATACAGTAGTTATTTTCTCAGTTGAATTATTGCACTCTTAATTAGAGCAGCTAATAATAAGTTGCTTATTAGAACTCTGTGTTCTGCTAATTTGGAATATCCATACAAGCAACTTAGAAATTCAACTGAAAATTCTTTGTCACCACTTGTAAATCGTCAGTTCGTTAGTCTTAACACCACTTGGAGGTGAGCTATGTCTACTACGCGAATAACAAATCTCGATGATTTGGGCAAGTACCAAGACATCATTTTTCAGCATTCACTATCTGCAGCAGCAACTGGAGGCACTATTGGAGCCATTTTACCTGGAGTTGATACTGTGGGAGTTTCAGCTATTTGGATAGGAATGATTGTGAGAATAGCTGACGCTGCTGGGAATGTCGCCGATGATGCAGTAGTTCAAAAGTTCATTGTGAATTTATTGCAAGGTGCAGGTTCTTATATCATAGGGAGCGTTGTATTACGACTTATTCTTATGTCAACTGGCATTGGCATATTGGGGACAGCAGTAATGAATGCCATTTTGAATTTTCTCTATACTGCTCGATTAGGAATATTTATTGCTGAGCAGTATGATAATCCTGGTTTCTCAATGGAACATGCTATGTCTGCCCTTGATTCAGCAGCCAAAATCATTTTTGCGATTCCAACACCAGAGGAGTTAAAGTTTGCGTTCAAAATGACTCAAAGGTGAGACAACCTATTTCAACTATTAGGATGAGACACGTCGGGATAAGACTAATTTCCCGACTCTCATTCTTTTACAAATGGAGTGTTTTTCTAACAATAGTCCGGACAGTTTTTCTGGGAGTTAGGAAGAAAGCCGTCCATCGTTATAAAGTACGACTGCAACAAATCAGGTCGCACCGATGGACAGCTTTATACGGATTTTAACCGGTTTGTTAGAGACAACCGGTGGTTTCGCAAACCTCAACGGCAATTTCTGCTGACGCTGATGACCACGATTTTCGGGGTCTGCGGCAAAGTGAACTACACCAATCTCAGTCGCTACAGTGACCTTTCAGAACGCACCTACCGACGCCATTTTGAGCAAGGCATCGGCGTTGAAGGTCTCAATCAGAGCCTGATTGAGCAGGTGCGACACGACCAAAGCGCTCAAATTGCGGTAGTCGATTGCACTTTTTTAGAGAAAAGTGGTCGTCATAGCTACGGTTTAGACTGGTTCTATAACGGTAAAACACAGCGGGCGGAGAAGGGCCTGGAACTCCCGGTCGTCGCGATTGTGGATATGGAGCAAAACACTGGCTATACGCTCTCGGCTCAACAAACGGAAGCTGGTTTGAGTCGCCCCGCAGAAACGACCGTTGATACGGACTCCGCCACAGGTAACCGCATTGATTTCTATCTCGGACATCTGGCTGACTGCATGATGTACTTCCCAGCATGGATTCGTTATGTCGTCGCCGATGGCTTCTACAGCAAATACAAGTGGGTCACTGGCGTGGTGCAACTCGGCTTTCATGCCAGTGGCAAACTCCGCTGTGATGCCGATCTGAAGTTTCTCTATGACGGTTCCTATCAGGGGCGAGGCGCACGGCGCAAATATGGCGGTAAGGCCAATCTCAAGGACCACCGTCGATTCCAGTGGGTCGAGTGCCTGGAGGATGGGGTGTACCTCTACACTGCCATCGTCTGGTCGGTGAGCCTCAAGCGGACGGTGCGCTTAGCTTATCTGCTCAAAGAGGACAAGGGTCGTCGCAGCTATGGGGTTCTGTTTTCCACTGACCTGGAGATTGACCCGGTGTTTCTCTATCGCTGCTACAGCGCGCGCTTTCAGATTGAATTTATCTTTCGCGATGCCCGCCAATTTACCGGTTTGGCCGATTGTCAGGCCCGCTCTGCCGAGGCCATCGACACTCATGTTAATGCCAGTTTGATGGCCCTGAACTTGGCGAAGGCGGCCTTACAACAGACTCAGAGTCAAACAGAACCGTTGAGCTTTTCGATTGCCTCATTGAAGCGACGGGCTCTCAATGAGCATCTTTTAGACTTATTTATTGACCTCTTTGAGTTGGAGCCAACTTTAATAAAATCCCATGTCAACTACCGAAAGCTGCTTGATTACGGGGCTATAGCCTCTTAGAACTGTCCGGAGTATTGTTTCTAAATCCCGACAAGTTTATTATGTCTTTTCGGCATCGAGAGTTTTGGCCTTTAGCAGTAGCCAAAAGCTCGGTGCATTTTTTGAAAATGATGGAGTCAGACAGTTCTTAATACTTCTTCAAAAAACTCTCTGCTTCTAAAGTTTTTAGGATGCTGGCTAGCATATTGTATGGGCCGAGTGAGTGTGCAATAATTTGCCTGGGCATTTATATTGTTTCTGCATCTCTGCTAATTCGGTCATCTCCTAAAATGAATATTTGCTTCCCAACACCACAGCGGATATCTAGACTCAACGATCAAGTAGCGATCGCCATCTTGCTTTCTAGCATCGCAACAACCATTGCTTCATCTCCTGGAGATGCTCAAATCGTTCCCGATGACACATTGGGTTCTGAAGATTCAATCGTGACTGAAGGTGTGGAAGTACGCGGCGCACTGGCAGACCTAATCGAAGGTGGCGCGATTCGAGATACCAATCTGTTTCACAGTTTTTTAGAATTTAATGTCAATGACGGGCAGCGAGTTTATTTTGCTAACCCACAGGCGATCGCCAATATTTTCAGCCGCGTCACGGGCAGCGATCCGTCCGATATTTTAGGCACGCTGGGTGTGGATGGTGCTGCAAATCTATTCTTCCTAAATCCCAATGGCATTATCTTTGGCCCCAATGCCAGCCTGGATATCCAAAGTTCCTTCATAGGGACAACTGCGAGTGAGTTTGTATTTGAGAATGGCGATCGCTTCAGGGCAACAAATCCCACATCTCCCTCCTTGTTAACAGTGAGCGTGCCAGTTGGTCTACAGTTTGGTGCAAATCCAGGCGAAATTACGTTGCAAGAGTCATTTCTTTTCATGCAACCTGGTACTACCCTTGCTCTAGTAGGAGGAAAGCTAACAGCAACCGCTGCATTTTTAGATTCACCTGGAGGTCGAATCGAGTTAGGCAGTGTTGAAGAACCCACTCAGGCTCGACTGATTCCGCAAGATAACGGTTGGAGCCTCGACTATGATGATATTCAATCGTTTGGTGATATTCAACTCACCCAGGAAACATTCATTCGAACCAGCGGAATCCCAAGCGGTGATATTCAACTACGGGGGCAAAACATTTTGTTGTCCGATAGGTCGGAGGTCTTCTCTCAGCCGTTTGGCGATAGCACAGGTGGGCAAATTATTATTGGAGCCGAGCAGTTGATGTTACAAAACAGTGCAGCAATCAGTACACTTGCACTTGAAGCAGGAAATGCAGGCCCTATCACCATTCATTCAGATAAGGTAACTCTGCAAAATGAATCACGGATTGTCACGAATAGTAATGCAGGCAATGCAGGCCGTTTGTCGATTCAAACCACAGGTGGTATTGATGTCTTAGGTGGAAGTACCATCTCTGCAAGCACTCTAGGTACAAGAAATGGCGGACGGATAAGACTTACAGGGAGAAATCTTCGGGTAGACAATGAGTCAATTATTGATGCAGGAGCGACCCTCGGCACAGGTGAACGTTTGGTTATTCGAGGTTTTGAGCAAATTCTGCTCTCAGGTGAATCAACGATATCGACCGTGTCGTCTGCAGGTGAAAGTGGCAATATTCAAATTGTTGCAGACCGATTAATATTACGAGGTGGGTCACAGGTGACATCCAGCACCTCCGGAAATGGGCCTGCAGGAAATGTTGTTGTTCGTGCATCAGAATCCATTCTGATCGAAGGGATGTCCACGGGGCCATTCGTTCCTCAATCTAGCGGCATTTTCACAAGCACAACAGGTCTGGGAAATGCAGGAAATATCAGGCTTTCAACTGCACATTTAGCTATCCGGGAAGGGGGAAGCATTGGATCAGACTCTCTTTTTGCTTCTGGTTCAGCAGGAACAATTACTGTTTTAGCAACTGATAACGTTGAAGTATCGGGTCGTTCACTTCCCAATTCCATACTGAATAGCCAAATTTCTAGTGATGCGAGTGGGGCAGGCTCGTCTGGCACAATTCGCATTATCACTCCAGATTTATCAATCCGTGACGGAGCTGAAATTTCTACTTCTACAATAAGTGGCAGTCAAGGTGGTGATATTAGAATTTTGGGGCAATTTTTAATCTTAGAAGATCAGTCACGCATTCAGGCTAGTAGCGCTGGGAGTGGAGATGCTGGCATCATTCAAATTCAACTTGATGATGACTTGAATATCGAGAATAGCGATATCACTACTCAATCATTAGCTTCATCAGGAGGGCGAGTAATTATCAACGCCAAGAATGTTGTCCTAGAGGGAGATAGTGACATTCGAACCGAGGTGAATCAAGGCACTGGTGGGGGTGGAACGATTACATTGACAGCGGATTCGATTTTATTATTTGATGATAGCGATATTTTTGCGTTTTCTGTCGATGGAACGGGTGGCAACATCAATCTAGTAACTGACGCATTTTTGGGTGAAAATTTCGTTCCAGACGATACGCCACCTGATCTTGAGCTTTTAGATGCGTTAGATAACAATGATCGAGTCGATATCAGTGCGACGGGTGCTCTTGAATCTGGTGTTGTTTTTTTCCCGGATACCCAATTTATCCAAAATAGTTTAGCCAACCTCTCAGATCGATTAATTGATACGGAAACGCTTGTTGAGAATAGCTGTGTAGCACGTAATGATAGCTCTGGCAGCACCTTTGTTGTAACCGGCTCTGGAGGATTGCCTCAACGTCCGGGAGATGCAGCGATCGCATCTTATGATACGGGTGATGTCCAGATGATTTCGCAGCATCAGGCCCAGTGGTTTATTGAGCGCGATCGTCTTTGGGAAGCTGGCGATCCCATCACTGAACCGCAGGGCGTATATCAACTTCCCAGCGGTCAACTGATACTCAGTAGAAAATGTTCTGATTTGCGTTCTTCAACATGATTTCATCGCAATCTCTTGCCATTGAACTCACCGGATCTCGGCAAATTATTTCATGGCTCAATGAACAGTGCATCAGCTTTATCTGCACAACTTATCAAACCAACCGATTGCTGCTGATTGGAGTGAATTCAGAGGGGAATCTATCTGGATTTGAGCGTTACTTTGACCGCGCTATGGGAGTATATGTTGCGAATCCTCAGCGGTTTTACATGAGTTCTCGATATCAAATTTGGCAATTTGACCAAGTCCTACAACCCGACCAAACCTATGGTGGCTATGATAAGCTCTATGTACCCCGTATTGGTTACACAACAGGCGACTTAGATGTTCACGATATTGCCCTAGACAAAGAAAACCGTCTCATTTTTATTAGTAGTCTTTTGAATTCTATTGCAACACTGAGTTCAAGACATAGCTGTATTCCTTTATGGCATCCTCCTTTCATTTCCAAGATCATTAATGAAGATCGATGCCATTTGAATGGGATAGCAATGGTAAATGGACAGCCTCGATATGCAACAGCTTGTAGTCAATCAAATATTATCGATAGCTGGCGCGATCGCCGGCATGATGGTGGTTGTGTGATTGATATGGAAACAAACGAGATTGTTGTTAATGGACTGTCTATGCCCCACTCGCCTCGAGTGTATAACAATCGGTTATGGTTACTCAATTCAGGTACAGGAGAATTGGGGTATGTGGATGAAGAAACTGGCACATTTGAGGCGATCGCTTTTTGCCCTGGATACCTCAGAGGACTTGCCTTTTGGAAGCACTATGCCATTGTTGGACTTTCTAAATCACGAGGAGATGAGAAAACATTTTCAGGGCTGATGCTCGATGAGAAACTAACAAGCTATGGAGCAGAAGCCCGATGTGGTCTAATGGTCATTAATATCAATACAGGAAGCATTGTTCAGTGGCTTCGGCTAGAAGGCATTGTTACAGAATTATATGACGTTCAGATCCTGCCTGAAACTCAGCAGCCTATGGCGCTTGGCTTTCAGACGGATGAAATTGCGCAATTGCTGACTATTGAGCAAAATGATAGTTAACATACTTGGCAAATACATGAGTAATGCTCTAATCTTGAGTCCCGAAGTTTGAAGCAGTTAGACTTCGATTTGGTGCATCAGGTCTGGAAATTACAGCAAATGCCCCACCATCGCCAAAGCCCCCGCTACGGCCATTTTCATTGTAAAACAATGTCCCCCGCGAGCGTAGATATGTTACGTCTGCTCGACTTCGCTTAGCTTGAGCTATGGTTCTGACAGATTCAAAGCTAACTTGATTTCTAACTGAATCAAATGTTGTGCGATCAAGAATGATTCTGTCTTGGCGTCGATTAAAGTCCGTAATGAGATCCTTACCAATCTTTCGTCTAAAGGGTTCGTTGATGTCAAATACAAAGCGATCGCGCCCGCCACTACCCGTCAACGTATCTTTGCCAAATCCACCAATTAAGGTATCGTTTCCACCATTTCCGATCAATCGATCATTACCCTCTTCTCCTAATAGCTGATCACTTCCCCTATTGCCCTTCAACACATCATTACCAGAGCCACCATTCAGATCATCATTTCCCCCTGACCCATTGATATTGTCATTTCCCCCACTGCCCACCAGCAAGTTATTCGCACGACTCCCTTTGATCCGATCATTTTTTTGAGTTCCAAACACATTGAGGAACCCTTTAATATTTTGAGTTATTGAAGGGGCTGAACGAATCAATAACCGACCACTGTCAAGATTCGCGTTGATCGAAAACCTCGATTCGAGAATGGCATTGACAGTTGGAGCAGTTAACAATATCGTGGATGCTGTTGGATTGGGCGGAGGTGTAGGCTGATTTCCTTGATCCGTTAACGTAAATCCTCTGCCTGATGTAAAACTGGCAGTCGCTAAATCGAGTCGCTGGTCGCCGTTAAAATCACCACGAGCTAACGAATATAACGCAGAATAGGAACCTGGCTGAACACTCTGGCCTAGAGTAACGTTGCCAGAACGATTGCCAAGTAGAATCGAAACATCGCCAGATCCATAGTTGGCAACAGCTAAGTCACTAATGCCATCCCCACTGAAATCTCCACTTACAATAGCAGCCGGTGATTGGCCGACCGCAACAGTTCGAGCTGCTCCAAATTGTCCGCGACCATTGCCCAAAACAATAGACACATTATTAGCTTGAATATTGGCGGTTGCGAGATCAAGTTGACCATCTCCGTTAAAGTCACCGGATGTAATGGAAACAGGTCCTGCTCCTGTAGGAAGGTTCGTTACTCCAATGCCATTTAAGATCACGGAAATGCTGTTAGAACCAGCATTTGCAACAGCTACATCGCTTCTAGAATCTCGGTTAAAGTCTCCTACAACTAAATCTGCTGGCGAAGTTCCTACAGGAATTGTTGTAGGTACCAAGAATCCACCGAATCCATTTGATGCAATAACCGATATACTAGCTGACCCTCGGTTTGCAGTGATAATATCAAGTCGATTATCTTGGTTAACATCACCTAAAACAACTGAAAACGGATTTGCTCCAATGCTCGTTGTGCCTGGTGAACCAAACCCACCTCTTCCATCACCAAAGCGTAGCGAAACAGAGTTACTTCCTGTGTTTGCAGTAACTAAATCAAGACGTCCATCTCCATTCACATCGCCAACAGCCACTCCATATGGGTTCTGGCCAGTTGGAACAGAATTAACAAGAGAGAATTGACCTGTACCATCACCTAATAAGATTGAAACCGTATTTGGACCACTGTTAGCAATCGCCAAATCGAGTCGCCCATCTCCATTGAAATCACCTACTGCTATGTCAGTCGGAAAATTGCCTACTCCAAATTCATGGGACTCATTAAAGTTAGTCATGATAAATGATTGCAATCATGCATTTCTGCGGAACAAGCCTTATGTGCAAGGTGCAGACAATTAAACATACTAGCGCTACTTGCCAAAATACATGAGTGTTAGTTACATCTCTATACTTTTCGTATTTGTTTTACATTGAACAGCTTTCTCCCTTCGCGAACTACACGCAAAATTTTATAGATAGAGCAACACTCTTTGCGGTCATCGCGATTGCACGTTTCTGCAATCTACATCTCATATTTCTGACAAATATCTGTCAGAAACCTTTCGTGTCTTCACAATTGGCTTGCTCTATAGTAAGACTATTGAATCTAGATTGGCAGCCACATGCTGCGTTGCTGATCAGTGACTCCCATAGGATGTGCATCATGAGCAATCGAGCGATACTCTTTTAACAATTGAGCGAGGCGTGAGTGATTCTTAGGTTTTGTGCCGCTGTGTTATCTCGGCTATTTTCGTCGAATCAACAGACTCGACGAGCATGGCAGTGGTGGCATCAGCGACAGGTCGATCGGTTACATGATGGGGCTGAGCTAATTCGAGATGGTTTGCTACAAGAATTATTTGCGATGCGCCGGAATTTGGAATTGGCATGTGATGAGCAAAAGCCTATCTCTAACGAGCATTTACAGCAGTTGGAAGCGTTTCATCGGATGCTGGAGCAGGTCAGCAATGAATTATCACCCGCTTACATTCGCGATAGTTTGCCATTGGCACTGCAATATATTCTCCAAACGTGGGGCGATCGCCATCCAGACATTCAGCAATCGGTGCAGCTACCCTCCAGTTGGATGGATGATGAGGATGATGTCCAGCGAATCGTTGTAACGGCGTTTGAAGAACTGCTGAATCTGCTCTCGCCCTATCTTCAACCTGAGGCAGTTCTTCGTATCGCTTTAGTACCCAGCAATCATTCTGCAACGCTAACGGTTCAAGTTGAGCAACGGGATATGCAGCAAGTCATGTCTATTCTTGACGCTGAAGAGTTGGTCTATCTCCGTCAAGCCTTCGAGATGCTCACGGCAGGACGCTGGTTTCAATCTGTTGAGACATCTTGCATTCAGTGGCAGTGGGTTTGGAGAATCAATGAGGTTGCAAACGATGAGGTTGCAAATAATAAAGGGAGAAGCCAATGACACAGACATTTGTTGTCGTCGATGATCACGAATCCGTTTTGGGAGGAACCGTCTCCGCGCTTCAGAAAGCCTATCCAGACGTGCATATGGTCACGGCGCAAACGGCAAAAGAAGCAGAAGACCAGGTGGCGACGCGAAAGCCAGGTGCAGTAGTGATGGATTTGTCAATCCCATACTCGGTTGGAGATACCGCACAAACTGAGACGGGGATTCAGTTGCTCCGAACACTCATTCAGCAGTATCCAACTCTGAATATTGTGGTTCAAAGTGCTCACGTGCGATCGCTCGTTCGCCTCAAACCCATGATTGATACCCACGAAGGGGGCTTCACGATTGCGGATAAAAGTCTGCCGCTGAAGGAGATGCTAACTAAGGTCGACTGGGCGCTGCAAGGGCTGATTTATACGCCGCGTGAAATGCGAACAGGGCTAGAGGTTAAACCTGAATGGTTGGAAGTATTGGTGCTGGCGTTCCAGGAAGGATTGCAAGATAAGGCGATCGCCGAACGGATGAATGTGTCTGAGCGCACGGTGCGCCATTACTGGACGAAAGTGCAAGATGCTTTGGGTGTCTATCCAGATGAGGGCAAAAATATCCGCATCCAAACGGAAATTCGAGCCAGAGACGAAGGCTTGATTGATTAACGAGTGACTAAACTGCGATGGACGTGTGTGGTTATGGGAGTTAACCAGTGGAAATTTGGCAATGACAAGAATCAGCCACCAGAGCACCGATCTGGGAATTGGCGGCTTAGCGTTCTGCCTGGATTGATTGGCATTGGCTTGGTAATTGCTGCCCGCCTCGCAGGAATATTGCAGCCACTCGAATGGATGAGTCTCGACTATCTACTGCGCCTGCGTCCTCCTGAGTCATTGGATGAGCAAATTACCATCATTGGCATTGATGAGGCCGATATTCGTGCGATTGGTTCCTATCCGGTTCCAGGAAAAGATTTGGCTGAACTGCTGAGACAAATTCAGTCCTACAATCCAGCCATCATTGGACTGGATATTTTTAGAGATCTGCCGGTTGAACCGGGTCATGCTGACCTGTTAGAGGTGTTTCAAACCTCCGATACTATTATTGGGATTGAAAAAATCGTCCCCGATCGGACTGATTTTACGGTTGATCCGCCCGATGGATTGCCGTCCGAACAGGTTGGATTTGCAGATGCGGTGTTGGATGCTGATGGAAATTTGCGGCGCAGTTTATTAGGTGCCACGACGGTTGAGGGGGAGTATCGATTTTCACTCACTCTCAAGCTGGCCGAGACATATCTCGCATCGTACGGATTCGTTCTAGAGAATGGCATTCGTGACCCGTCAGCGATGCGGTTTGGTTCGGTTGAAATTCCTCAAGTGACTCCCAATATGGGTGGCTACGTCCGAGTTGATGATAGGGGATATCAAACGCTTTTGAATTTTCGTAGTGGTTCTCAGCCCTTTCGCATTCTGTCGCTGGATGATGTCCGAAGTAATCAGTTTGAGGCCGAGTGGATTCGCGATCGCATTGTGTTGATCGGTGCTACTGCCGTGAGTGCAGCCGATTATGTGAACTCCAATGCCGTTGCGACGTCTAATCCGGGTTTGGTCTATGGGGTCGAAATTCAAGCCCATGCCGTCAGCCAGATTATCAATGCGGTTCTCAACGATCGCCCGTTGCTGAGAGGCTGGCCGGATGGCTGGGAATATCTTTGGATCATCGGCTTAGGGCTTGCGGGTATTGGGTTAGGTCGGGTGACGCGATCGCCCATCAAACATATGCTGCTCGTTGCAGGGATTAGCATCGGGCTGATCGGATTGGGTTATGTCGCCCTTGTGTATGGATGGTGGCTTCCTATTGTTCCGGGAGTGATCGTCTTTGTTCTGAATGGTGCTGTCTTTCATGCCTTCTATCTCTACGACCGGAGTTTGCGATCGCTGATTGAAGAACGACAAGCGATCATCGACCGTACCTATGACGCGATTCACAATGGTCCATTGCAGACCCTTGCCCATATCCTCAGAGGCACTCGCAGCCAGACGCTGCCATCTGATGAAATCCCGGCTCAGTTAGATGCTTTAAATCAAGAATTACGAGACATTTATGAGTTAATGCGGCAAGAAGCACTGACTCAAGACTATGGGCTATATCTAGGGGGCGATCGCATTCTCAAACTCGATACGCCGCTTCACGAACTGCTCTACGAGGTTTATAACAACACCTTGCAGCGCGAATTTCCCTATTTCAAAACGATCAAAGTCCACATTACCAAGTTTGAACCCTTGGATGAACGCTTCTTGAGCATCCATCAGAAACGAGATTTGTGCCGATTTTTAGAAGAAGCGTTATGTAATGTCGGCAAACACGCCGTCGATACGACCCGCCTCACCATTATCTGTAAACAAGACCATCATCAAAACATCATTCAAGTGATTGACAATGGGACGGCAGGACTCAATCAAACAGTAGAACGATTGCAGCAGACGGGGGGACGAGGCACTCAACAGGCCACTGAATTAGCGCGACGGCTAAACGGGCACTTTCGGCGATCGCCCCATTCTTCAAAAGGAACCGTATGCGAACTGAGATGGACAGTGCGATCGCCCTGGTGGAAGGGTTGGCAGTTTTCTGCACGGTAGCGTGTTCAAAATTTCTCAATCAGCGTCCCATTCCTGCACGGTAGTTGTCGTGAAACCCTAGTGAAATCAATACGTCCCAAACCTATTCTTGAAGTGTTGAATCTCAACAGTAGGGAACGACACCAATGGAAAGCAACCTCAACGACCTATTGATCACAGTTTCCCGACAGGTATTGCCCTTCGCATTAAGCTTCATAGATGATGTCATCGTATTCGTGTTATCTAGATGTGGCGTTCATATACCGGGGCTGCAGTGGATTTGTCTTACCATCTTTGTATGCATGATGCTGTATCGAGGCATTCGGCATCAGTGCCGATGGATTGAAATCCGCGGCTATACCGATTAAGTGCGAATTCGCGGATACCGTCGCAGACTGAGAAATTCAGATTTGACGACATTTGATAACTACTACTGAGGCAATGACCATGAAAATGCACCTGCCGACACCGAAGATAAATCCGAGTTTTCTATTATTCATCATCTGCGGACTAGGACTCGCAGCCACACCAACGATAGTCCGAGCAGACTTTGTGCCGATGTCGGAACCCAATGACGCCCCTGCCGATACGATTACAACTGGGAGACGCTTGTATACTCCTCCACCGGATGCGGGTGCGCCGCGAGGCACAACAAGCACGGGGCGTCGCGGCGGATGTGGTGGACAGACCACTACTCAACTGACGGCACTTGCTCCCTACCAACATGTCGGACAAACCACCTCGACTCATCCGACATTTGTTTGGTATAGTCCTACTTCAGAACCGATTCCAACTGAGTTTCGGTTGTATCGCTATCAAGATAATGGCGATCGCCGACTGGTATATGAGACAGACTTACAAAATTCCTCTCAGTTTATGTCGTTATCGCTTCCCGAAGATGAGCCTGGGCTCATGGTGGGAAATACATACCAGTGGCAAGTTGTGATGCTCTGCAATCCAAATCGACCCTCGACGGCTCAAGTGGTCGAAGCGGATATTCAAGTCGTTAATCCGCCCGTTAGCGTGTCAACTACCATCGATTCAATATCTAACCCGTTAGAACGGGCGGTCTTATTTGCTGAATCAGGACTTTGGTATAACGCTCTCAGCGAAGTCTTGAGTGTCGATGAAACCTCTGAAGGGCGATCGCTCATGATGTCGCTAGTAGAAGATCTCGCCAATTTAGAAAAAGAGTCGGAATTTCAGTTCAGTGTTGAGCAAGGCGAAAAGCTGTCTCAGATTCTAGAAGTAGAACAATGATAGTTGCATCCTACATACTTTAAATCCAAAATCCAAAATCCAAAATCCAAAATCGAACGTTGGTATTCAATCACAACCAGTTGCCAATTAAAACAAACGGTGCCCAATAGGCAGGGTGAGCAGATTGCTCGTTGTCGCCGTGAATCAGGGATAGCTGAGCTTGTCGCAAGGCTGCTGCTTTCGTCAAAGCCGGGTCTTGCAAACTCTTATAAAACTGAGCCATCACTCTAGCAGTAGCTTCATCGTTGATTGACCAAAACGATGCGATCGCACTTCGTGCTCCCGCTTGGACGGCAACCCCTGCTAACCCCAATGCTGAGCGGTCATCGCCGATGGCAGTTTGGCAGGCGGTTAAAGCTAGCAGTTCGATTTGATTGGTGCCTCCAACGGTTCGAATGAAAGACTCTAGCTCTGTGATGGTGAGTTTTTCGTTGGCTCCCGTCACTAAGAAGGTATCTTCCGGTTCTGCACCAAATTCACCGTGGGTTGCGATATGAATGATGGGATAGCTGTTTTCAGTTAATTCTTGACGGAGGCGATCGCGCGTAAACTCTTCATCAATCAGCTTTCGAGTATTGGGAAGCTGTTGCTCAATCTCTTGAATTTCGAGGCTGACATGATTGAGGGCTTCAAATTCTCGACCCTCAATGAGAGCTGGTTGAGTCAATCCGAGCGCTAAGACTTGGAACTGGCGACGACTCAACGGTTGAGGGTCAGTGAGAGTCAAAGTTGGGGTGTTTGCAACGGCGTAGCGCTCAATCAAAAACCGCTCCCCGTCGTGCAATGCCGCCATCGGCACACTACGCAGGATGCCGTCTTGCACAAATACCAACGTATCAATCTCAGTTTGAGCTAAATCGGTTTCAAAGGGGCGAATCAATCGGTTATAAACGATTTGAGCAGGAGCTGGATCATAAACCGGGTCGAAAAACCGTTCTAGCCCAATGCGAAACGCATTGATTTCATCATTGAGGGTGTCTTGGGAGACATTAATCCATTCAGTTTGTTGTTGTCCATTCGGTAACGTTAGAATAATCGCCGTTCGATCGGCAAGAATAATCGAGTTGAATACTGCTGCTGCTGTGCCCAACCCAACGGTGGTGATGCGAATTTCACTCACCGGAAAGACCACGCAGTCATTGCCAAAATAGTTTTGTAATTCTGCCAATTTCAGCGAGTCAATAGTGGTGAGCGCGTCATCAACGGCAGAGGTGCGATCGCCCGTTTGAATCAGCGCATCGGAATCACCAATCTGATTGCCATCTTGGCTGAGTTGGAGTTCGACAAGTTGGCGATAAATGGGCTCAATCGTATCTCGAAAGTCAAACTGCAAGTCTCGTTCAGCGACAAGGATATCACTGCGAATTTCTTCTAAAGTCGTCACAGCTTGCTCATAGGCATCGATCGCATCTTCCTCTTTTCCTTGAGCCTTTAGAATACGCCCGGTCTGCCATTCCCATAGATATAAACTATCTCGCGCCTGCAAATCTTGATCCGCCGCCCAGCGAGCTTGCTGAGTCAGGTCTAGGGCTTGCTCGTAGTTGCTTTCACATTCATACATCTGTCCCAGTTTTCCGAGCGCAAAGGATTCAGCACGATAATCCTCAATTTGCTGTGCCGTTGTAATCGCTTGTTCTAGCAGAATTCGGGCATCTGCTCGAACGCCATCGCTAAAACAGGTGGTGCCTGAGAGCGGTTTGCCAAGCCTATCGGGTGACGCAGTGAGTTCTAGTAAATTGGCTAAATCAATGGCTGCAAATGCTGTATCCCTCGATGCCGGTAGCGTTGCAAAGATATCTGTCGCCTGCTGAAGCCTGGTTCGCGCCGTGGCGATATTCCCTAGACGGTAATAGGACGGAATGGCATTGAGCATCATCCGCAGTTGGCTTGAGGGATGATTGTGAGCGACTGCGATCGCCAAACTATCTTCAAAGTAGCCAATCGCTTTAGTATCGTACTCTCTCATCTCTTGCTCAAGCCGCTGGGCGTCAAACCGGTCACCCCGTTCACGAGCTTCACGAGCGCGGCGATCGCTTACTTGAGCCAATCGAGCGTAGGTATTTCCAAGTCCGTTGAGCGCTGATGATTGATAGATCGGGTTTTCGATCTCCCGTCCTAGTTCTAGAGTGCGCTGCAAATAGTCAATGGCTTGCTGATAGTCGCCTCTTAGTCGATAGGCATCTCCCAAACTCCCCAAAGCAGCAGCTTCCCCTGAGCGATCGCCCACCGCACTCGCAATTTCAAGGGAACTGTTGGGAGTGCATTCATTTCCAGATGTACTGTTAGGTGAACTATTAGGCGCACCGCATAAAATGGCGATCGCTTGTCGATAGTGTCCTAAGCTGGTGTGGGTCTGAGCTTGCTCAGTCAGCATCCGTCCGACGTGCTGAACATCGCCCAACTGCCGATGCAAATTGGCGACCCGTTCCCAATATTGGAGTGCTGTCGTTGTTTGCCCGGTGCTGCGATACGCTCGTGCTAGATTCTCTAAAACAATCGCTTGGTGGTCAAGATTGTCTTGGTCCTGAAATGTTTCTAGAGCAGATTCCCAGTGGGCGATCGCGGCTGGAAAATCACCTGCCTGATAACGCTCTACGCCTTGACGAACGAGTTCACTCGCTGAGTTACTGGGTTCAGATTGTTGGGCGATCGCCTGTTGGTTGAAGAGTCTTGGTTCAATGTGCCCGAGCCAGAGGCACACAAAGAGGCTGCTGAGAAACAGGACGCCTAGTAGGCGGCGAATCTTAGAGGGGCGAAATTGGCAGCGCACAGGGCAAATCCTTGTTTGAGTAGAGAATCTGACGATTGGGATTTGCCAAAATATTATCTTGCTGACGCGAAACTGCGCGATGGTCTTAACAAGTTATTAGATTTCAGTCTAATTTTAATCACGGTTTGGTTCATCAAGGAGCGTCAGGATTTCATCTTCAATCAGTTCTGGTAGGTTCTCCGTGTAGGGTTTACCTGTAAGGGGTGTTGAATACTGGAGATCATGTTCCTCGCCTCAATCGTTTTTTCGCTCGTTCTAAGGATTATGAATTAAATAATCTGAAAAACGTACGGGCTTGGCATTGCCAAGCCCCTGCCGGAATTGCATTGCCAAGCCCCTGCCGGAATTGCATTGCCAAGCCCCTGCCGGAATTGCACTGCCAAGCCCCTGCCGGAATTGCATTGCCAAGCCCCTGCCGGAATTGCATTGCCAAGCCCCTGCCGGAATTGCA
>JBNPEB010000040.1:0-46477 GCA_051117335.1 Elainellaceae cyanobacterium | reverse complement strand
TGCCAAGCCCCTGCCGGAATTGCATTGCCAAGCCCCTGCTGTCGGGATAGCATTGCCAAGCCCCTGCTGCCGGGATAGCACTGCCAAGCCCCTGCTGCTGAAACTGCAGATGTTATCCAATCTACATTCTTAGGCAACTGAACCGTTCATCTTGTTGGCTCGCTTTGGGCGCTTCCATTCCGACTTTTTCTTATACCCCACCGACTGCGCCTCATTGCTATCAGGACCAAACTGTCCTCGCACGGATTCTTTCATGGCTATCACTGAGTTGTGAAAATCCCACTCTGCTTGTCTTGCTGTATCCATCGCTATCTTCAAGAGGGCAGTCATTTCGGTTTCTTTTTTTCGTGCGGCTAGCATGGCTTCATAGTTTTGCTGCAATATTTCAGGGGCAGCATTTGGACGACTGACCGCATAGTTTTGGACTGCATCTAAACCATGAAATGACTCTAGATCATGATCTAACACTTTGTTAGGCAAGCGGCGGGTTGTATCAAGAATTGCCATTCGATTCCTCCCCGATGAGTGAATAAGGTAAATTGGCTCAAACTAAGACCACAAAGTGATATCGTCGTTAGTTGGCTCTATGATCAAGATGCCCAAGTTTGATCTCTCCGTATCACAACTGTGATCGTTTTTATATCCATAATGGTAAGGAATACCCATTCCCTTCTAAACTCTCGTTGCCCAACAAAATCTTGAAATCTTGATTTTGTATCGGTTGGGTGGAATCATGTACAACTCAATAAAATCGTTTCTGGTGTTGGGTTGCACTGCGTTTAGCCCAACCTGCAATCATTTCGTTGGTTGTCGCTCTGACAACATCGTATGCGTGTGACACTTTGGCGTATTCGGTTCCTACACCGACGTATGCATGTGACACTTCGACGTATTCGGCTTCTGCAACGACGTATGCATATGACACTTTGGCGTGTTTGGTTCCTGCACCGACGTATGCATGTGACACTTCGACGTATTCGGCTTTTGCAACAACGTATGCATATGACACTTTGGCGTTGCTAACGCTAAACCCACCCCTATCTTTCTAAATTTTCTTCACGAAATACCTGTGTGCTCTGCATTTCTCCATCACAATACGAGCAGCCGTTGAGGTTGACAGGTTGATGCTGATAAATAGGGGCAATTGCCATGACACGCAATAGAGTCTGGGCTAAGTCAGGATGGATAATCAGAACCTTATCGGGTGTGGCAGGTGCAGGCGTGTGGGTGTCACCGGGATTGACTCAGAGTTTGATTGTGCCGGATGAGACGTTAGGGGAGGAGCGATCGGTTGTCATTCAAGATTTTAATGGTCAGCCGATTGAAGTGATTACAGGCGGCGCACGACGTGTCCAAAATCTCTTTCACAGCTTTGAAGAATTCAACGTCGATGAAGGACGAGGAGCTTACTTTAATAGTCCAGAAGGAATTGCAAATATCTTCAGTCGCGTCACGGGTGGCAATCCATCAAACATTCTCGGAGTCCTTGGTGTAGATGGTGCCGCAAATCTATTTTTCCTGAATCCTAATGGCATTCTCTTTGGCCCCAATGCCAGCTTAGATATTGAGGGCTCATTTACAGGCAGTACGGCTGAGAGCTTGATGTTTCCAGACGGTTCTGAGTTTAGCGCCACCAATCCCGGTGATTCATCTCTGTTGACCGTTAGCGTTCCGCTCGGTTTGCAGTATGGAGCAAATCCGCCTGGGTCAACGATTATGAACCGAGGCACATTGGAGACAGGTCAAAATCTGACGCTTGCGGGCGATCGCCTCGACCTGCAAGGACAATTGTTTGCAGGAGGAAACTTATCACTGCTGGGCACAGATTCGGTGCAGATTCGAGATACGGTGGAAAATCCGTTTATTGCAGCATCGCTGGGCGAAATGCTGGTACAGGGCGATCGCACGGTGGATATTTTTGCGCTGAGTCACCCGGACAGTGGTTTGTTTTCGGGCGGCAATATGACGTTGCGATCGGCAAACCCATTAGGAGGAGATGCCCATTACTGGAGCGGCGGCGATTTCCTTATCGAACAACTTGATGGATCTCTTGGAGATTTGCAAAGTCCTGATGATCCGGTGATTCGGTCATTGGGCAATGTTAGCTTTAATAATTACTTTGGTAACTCACTACACATCTTGGCTGGGGGTACTGTTACAGTACCTGGAACTATTTTTCTGGTTGGGCGGGAAAATGGAGTTGTAGGAGAAAACTTTTTGGTTGAGAATATTCAACTCTCTAATGGCACAACTTTAGAAATTGATGGTAATCAACAACCAACAGTAGATATTCGTGCAGGAGTATCGCCCGAAGCTATTGGAGCAGAAAACATCCCAGAAAATACTTTCGATAGTTTCTTTTTCAGTGAATTCGAATTCCCACTGCCAATTTTTGAGAACCCAGATGTCTCCCCAGTTACCACGGGTTCAGATATTACAATCGGTTCAATAATTACACTTCTGGAAATTGAAGCTGGCGCACCTCTTATCTTTGTTAGTAACCAATATCAGCCAAACGATGCTCTGGTTAATGGCAATGTGCAAATTGACTCGATTGACCTCACTGATACAACAGATTTTGGATTTGTTGGTGGAGGTGATGTTGTAATCGATGCAAGAGGAGATATTGTTATAGCTGATGAAATTGACACTATATCTTCACTCCGAGATAGTGGTGATATTACGCTGTTAGCTGATGGGTCTGTAATCCTAGACGATGCTCTTCTAACATCAAGCGCGCGTGGGGTAGGCGATGGCGGTAATATTTTTATCCAGGCTAGTGAGGACGTCTCACTTTCAGGACTTTTTCAAGGTATCCTCAATAATGTCAATAGAAATGCAGAGGGTAAAGGCGGTGACACTACAATAAACGCTGACACTTTGTCTCTGAGAAACGCAGCCACAATTGATGCTAGTACGTTCGGAAATGATGATGCTGGACAGATCGTTATTGATGTTGGTGATGCAATAACCCTGGAGTCAGGAAGCGTTATCTTTAACAATATAGAAGAAGATGGAGTAGGGGATACGGGTGGCATTGAAATTCGTGCAGGATCGCTGTCTCTTGAAGGAGCCTCTCGAATAACAGCTACTGTGGATGGACGCGGTAATGCTGGTGATATATTTATTCAAGCTGATGATTTTATTTCTCTAGAAGGTAACAATAGTTTCTTTGTCTTTGTCCCAACGGCAAATATCTCCAGTCAGTTTGGTTCAGAAGCAAATGGAACAGTTGGAAATATTATCCTTGATGCAGATACTATTACGTTGGACGGAGCCGTAGTTAGTACCAGCACGTTCGGAAATGGGAGCGCTGGCAACATTTCTATACGGACAGACGGGAATATTACTTTCACTAACAGTGCAGCCATATTCAGCAGTGTAAATTCGGGTTCTAGAGGAGAAGGTGGCGCGATTAGCATTGATGCAGAGACTCTTACTCTGGATCAATCACTTATACAGACAATTGTTCGTGGCGCTACTGGTAATCTTCCACCGGGAGAAGGTAACTCTGGCAGTATTTCTATTCGCTTAAGTGGTGACCTAAATGTTGTTGGACAAAGAGACATCGACCTCCCTCTCGGCATTGTCACATCAATCGCATTTGATGTCACTGAGGGTGTAAATTCTGGTGATCCTCCGACCGCTGGTGATATTCAGATCACAGCTAGAGACTTGTTCATAAGCGATGAGGGACAATTCAGAAGTGTCCTGGATAGAGGTTCAGTAGGTGAGGCTGGAGATATCGACTTGCGTGTGCGATCACTAACGATGTCTGATGCTGCAATCCTTAGCTCAACTCTTGGAAATGGAAATGCAGGTAACATTCATCTGCAAGTAAGCGAGGCAATGTTATTGACCGATGGTTCAGTCATATTTAGTGGCGTAATCGATGGTGGCAATGGGGACAGTGGCTCTATTGACGTGGAGGCTGGAACACTGTCAGTCACAGATGGACAGATTGGTACCTCTGTGGGCGTAGAGGCGATAGGCTTTGATTTTCCACCTGCTCAAGGTAATGCCGGAGATATTAACGTAACTATTGATGGAGCCGCTACATTTGATGGACAGGCTAACAATAGCATTAGCAGCAGAGTGTCATCTGAATTGGGTGGGAGAGGAGGAAACATCACGTTCCGGAGCGATTCTCTTTCAATGAATAACAGCGCTCAATTCAACTCAGAAACTAACGGTATAGGCCCAGCAGGAAATATTGCCATCACCACAGGACAAATGACACTTTTGAATGGTTCTGGCATAGAGTCTACTACCACCAGTGCTGGTACTGGTGGTGACATTATGGTCGATGTCGATCGGCTTATTTTGCACGATGGCTCATTCTTGCTCGCAGATGCCTTAGAGGGCAGTACAGAACGAGCCGGGAATTTAACCGTCAATGCTGCTGATTTAGTCGAGATTGTAGGGACTGCATCTGACCTCGATGCCAGTGGCTTGTACGCCCAAACCCGCGCAGACGGGGATGCGGGGAATTTACGAGTCACTACCGGACATTTGAGCATTCGAGATGGTGGAACGATATCGGTAGAAACTAGTGGTAGAGGCAATGGGGGAAACCTCGTTATCGATGTTACTAACTCGCTTGAAATTCTTGGCGGTTCTCCCGACCAGTCTTTTTCTAGCAGTATTAACGCAGGGGTGGAGGAAGGAGCATCAGGAGATGGTGGAAATATCAGCATTACAACTGGACAACTAGTTGCTCGAGATGGTGGTTTTATTGCTTCTTCAGCCGAACAAGATAGTGCAGGCAATGCGGGAAGTGTTTTTGTCAGGGCTTCAGATTCAATAGAGCTAGTTGGTAAAACTCTAGATAGAGACGCTCCAACAGCTATTTCCGTTGCCGTTGAGCCAGGTGCGACAGGCAATACAGGCGATTTAACAATTGAAACTCAGCGTTTGAGCATTAGAGATGGTGCAGGCGTCCTGGCTCAAAATCTTGGTACAGGGCAAGCAGGAACGATTCGGATTAATGCTACCGATTCAATTAACGTAATTGGCAGTGCTAATGAACCTAGCCTGATTAATGCGTCTATTGGTCCCTTTGCAACAGGTGAGACAGGTAACATTTTTGTTGACACTGGACGATTACGTTTGCGCAATGGGGGGCAAATTTTTGCAGGAACGTTTGGTCAGGTCAATGCAGGTGACATTAGTGTTCGGGCAACGGATTTAATCACTATTAGCGGTGCAACATTAGATGGCTTATTTCCAAGCGGGATTGTTGCAACCAGTATCCCACTGATCCAAGGTGATGCAGGTCAAGGCGGCAATATTAACGTTCAAACGAGAAACTTAATAATGAGAGAGAGAGGGGAGATTTCAGCTAGTACCTTCGGACAAGCATCAGCAGGAGATATCTTTATCCGCGCCGATAACACATCTTTAGACAGAAGTATCATTTCTACAACCATTGAACAAAACGCGATCGCCGCTCAACCCAGCAACATCACCATCGATACCCGTTCACTCCGACTGAATAACGACGCAAACATCACGGCTAGTACAGCAGGACGAGGCCGTGCTGGAAATATCACCATCGAAAATGCAGACATCGTCTTCCTCGCAGGAGAAAGTGCGATCGCCTCTGAAGTAGCAGCGACAGGCCGAGGGCAGGGCGGCAATCTGAGAATTCAGGCAGACTCACTCAACCTGACTGACCAATCCAGCATCACGGCCAGCACAGAGGGACAGGGGCGAGCAGGGAATATCTTCATCACAGGCGTTGACCTCAGTGGCGATCGTGCCAGCCAAATTCGTACAGCGACCTCCGGCAATCAAAATGCAGGGGATATCACCGTTGTGATCTCCAACAGCGTTGAGTTGGACGGTTCTGATACAGGCATTTTTGCAAATACAGAACGTGATTCGGGTGGAGATGGGGGAGATATTGCCGTTCATACCCAGCACCTCAGCGTAACGAATGAGGCTGAAATTTCTTCCGAGAGCTTAGGAGAGGGCATCGCTGGGAATGTAGAGATTCAAGCCGATGAGAAACTTCAGCTAGAGTCTGGTCGCATTGCAACCAGTGCGGAGCGGTCTGCGGGAGGAGCCATCGAAATTTCAGCGGGAGATATTTTTCTCTCAGGCACTAGCGACATCACGACGAATGTGGCAAGCGGTACGGATAGCGGTGGCAATATCGGCATCACAGCAGTGAATGTTCAACTGCGCGATGACAGCGATATCACCACCAACGTCTCAGGCGGAACAGGAGATGGGGGCAACATTGCGATCGCCGCCAATGCAGTTATTGCCTTTGATGACAGCGACATTATTTCATCGGCTCCTCTAGGTAGCGGGGGCAATATCACGCTCGATACCTTAGCGTTCTTCGGCGATGGGTTCTCCCTAGCCTCTCTGGATGCAAATCCGGATGACTTAGACAACAACGATCGCGTCGATATCAACGCTACGGGTGCAGTCGCAGGCATCATCGCCCTGCCTGATATCAGCTTCATCCAAAACAGCCTCAGCGAACTTCCTGAAGCCCCGATTGACACTGAGTCCTTAATTGCCAATAGCTGCATTGCCCGTAATGAAACAGACGGCACCTTTATCATTACGGGAGCAGGGGGATTACCCGATCGCCCCGGTGAAACATCCGCCTCCGACTATCCTACAGGTGATGTGCGACCGATTCCAGACAATGCATCATCCACAGAGCAAGAAACTGACTGGCAACCAGGCGATCCAATCGTTGAGCCTCAAGGAGTTTATCAGTTACCCAGTGGCGAACTAATTCTGAGTCATGAGTGCTGATCGACTGACAAAAGTTCTGTTGTAGGTTGGTGTTGAGCGTAGCATTCGCGAAGCGTCTCCAAAGGAGTTAACCCAACACCCGCAATGGCTTCGATAGGGTATGCTAGCGCTAACCCATCTTACAACTGGAATTTGCAAGCACTACTATTTTAACTGTCGCACCAAATTCGATTTAGAGCTCGATTCTGATTTCAATCCTATCTTCTAACGGATCAGATGGATTGGGAAAAAGTCGATCGCTCTCTTCAAACACCGTAAGTTGATAGTCTTCTGGAAGTTCGAGGCGAGGTTCAACATTATCTGGACTGCCACCGCCGCTTTCTCCTCCATATGAGGGCACCAATGCTCCGTCACTCCGGTCACTGCGTAGATCATCTGCCGAAGTACTAACAGATTCGAGAGACTGAATAGTTTGAACATCTTCGATCGGTGTTTCTTCAGTTTCGACTTCAACAGCAAGAGCGCGATCGCCACTCAAAGCAGGCAAGAAATAGACCAAAGCACTAAACGCAGTGGTAGTAAGAATCGCTTCAACAGCAATACGTCCAAACGAAACCAGTTTGTGAGAAGTAGAAAAAGACTGTTGAGACATGACAGAAACCTCGATGTGAGTGCTTACAGTTCAAATAGTAGAGAGATAAACTAGTCAGTTCACGCCTATTTCATGCCAGTATTGCCGTTGAAATCAGAAGACTATGTTGCATCACTCGGTCGCTACTACTGCAGATTTCTGCAACGGCATTGGTATTTATGCCAGGTGAATCATTGAGACATTGGCTTTACCCTATAGGTCATCCACCACGTGTACAGGGATTAACACCGCTTCGTAATTGGTATCACGTGTCAGCTTGATGACCTACTTGAATAGTAGAAGCCATGAAACATTCAATCCTCTTTTCAATCCTGTTCGTGTTGGGAAGTCAAGTTAATTTCACAGCTTCCAGCAACCCTGCCCTGGCTCAATCGGAAGGGTCTAATATCATCCACCACTCCTCATTTAACATTGACTACTCTACAGCGCAACAATCACCTGTTCCGTCTGATATTGGCATACCCCGACGACGCCAAGGCGGCGGAACTCGTTGATAGCTGAGGTCCCAAAGAATTAGAAGTCACGGATTGTGAAATCTTCTATATCATTCGCCAGTGCAGCAACGCCAAAAAATGTACGAGCATTTAGGAGAAAGTGCCCGTACATTTTTTATATCAAGCTTAATCACGAATTCAATCTATCGCTGTGACACCGCAATGACCTCAGAAAGTTCTTGAGCGTCGTGAACGGCTACTGAAAAACCGCCCATTTCTTGGGGGCTGGTGTTGCTTATCACCAGGGTATACCAACCATCGGCAGGCAATTCAAGAGTGATGAAAGCTTGTCGTTCAGCGCGTCCGCCAGCGATAACATTATTATTTGCATCTAAAAGGATGAGGTATGGGTCAAAATTAGAACTAGAAAACAGGATGGAGACCGCCTGATTGGCGTTTCCTGAGAAATGATATTCTCGGCAGCGTAGACCCTCTTCAAGACAAGGCGGTGCGCTCCGATCGAGTGAACCGTTTTCAACGAGCATTGGTGTGGTTGCCCGCAGTTGATAGCTTCCAGATTCTCCTGAACGTAGAGTATTGGCAATGACCGTGTAGGTTCCTGTTTGTGGAAGCTTTTCCAAAAGGATTGCAGCCTGATTCTCGGCTTCGCTATGGTTTCGAGCAATGATATTACCTCCTGGTCCTACCAAGAAAATGTAGGACCCCATGTGTTGGCTAATCATGTCAATCATGATGCTTTGACCTGCTTCAGCATCAAATGTGTATAAGTCAGCATAGCTACCATCCTCACAAAATCTATTGTCGCCAGTTTGAAAGTTTCCACTAACGATTGAGCCATCTAAGTCTAAGTTTTGAAGAAGGGGTTGATTGTCGGTTTGACTGGCTGGGATGACGTATTGACCAACTGGAAATGAAACGCCCTGATGATATGCATGCAGGAACGCCTGAACTTTATCAACAGAAATCGCAAAGTTAATTCCCTCAGTATCCCGCAGTCCACTGGTTGCAATTCCTAGTAATCGCATGTTGTCATCCACAATTGCCCCGCCCGAATTGCCCGGATTAATCGGCGCATCAAGTTGAATATATCCTTCGTCGGGATAGATATTACTGATAATGCCTCGCACACTTGATGCAGAATTAGAGGCAAGTCCGCCTGGATAGCCAATTGCAAATATGGATTGCCGTTTTTGGATAGAATCTGCATCGCCCAAACGAAGCGTCGGCAGATTTTGCTGTCCCGAAACTTGAAGCAGCGCCAGATCGAGACACCGTGAGCTCCCCATTGCAACGACGTCTGCTTGCAGCACTCTACCTTGAACTTTGACCTCAATGTTACGTGCGCCTTCAACAACATGGGCATTTGTGACAATCAATCCATTGGATTCCACGATGACGCCACTTCCACTCCCCCGTTCCGTTTGAACAAAGACAACTGCGTCATCTACTGTTTCAGGAGATGTTCTACTGGCTTGGGCGATCGCCATTCTAGAAATACTGCTGCCAGGAGTTGTGAATACCAGTTCACTAATAATAGTGGTTGCGATCGCGGCTTGTAAGGTGAGCAACCCAGATGCAGCCAAGCGAAATACTTTAGAGCGAGTTTGAGGAGAGGAGTATTGCAGCATGGTGTAATTCCTTTTGATAGTGCGCGTGTGTTTGCTTGATATTCAGAATAGGTGCAGTATCCTAGCTAGCGCATTCAGGTTTTCTGCTAATTAGGTGCCTTAAATGAGCCAGGGCGATCGCACAAATCTGCAACTATGATTTCAACGGCTGACATAATTTGTATTGTCTAAGCCTTTTTAGCGCAACGAATCCGCATGTAATGATGTTTTAATGCTGATGTAATGGCTATCTCCTAATATTGTCTCGGTTGGTATCAATTGGTTCATTGGCTCTCGTTCATATTTAGGAGATTCGCAAATGCTACCAAAGCTAAACATTTGGAAGGCTCTAACTACAATTGCTGCTACGATTATTGCTGGCGGCTTTGTATCTGGAGTTGCAAAAGCAGACACATCCAAGCATGAAGCAATTTCGGGAAATTCATTTGAATCACGACTAGCGTTGGTAAGAGACACAATTGCCCAGCGCCAAGCAAGTCAAACATCCAATTCATTGATATCTCAAAATAGCACAGAGAAAAATTCTGAAGAAATTTTGATTAGCCAGTCTTGGACTGATATTTGGGATAACTGGTCTCAATATACCCCAGATTGGAATAACTGGACGAATAGTTGGGGATGGCAAGACATCTGGGATGACTATTAATGTCTGGTTAAATCTTGCTGATTTGAAATAGCCCTAATTAATTACCTTGGAGGAGTCAAATACTCCTCCATAGTTAAACTTATCTGGAGAAGTATGATATGGTACTCATTCAAGTTCCATCTGCGGTTGCTCAGGGGTTTGATTTTGGACCAACCCGTTTAGTGATCATTCAGCCAACTACGTTTTGCAACCTTGATTGTGACTATTGCTATCTACCTAATCGTCAGTTGAAATCTAAGTTTTCAATCGATTTACTGGAGCCTATCTTTAGAAATTTGTTTTCCAGTGAATTTGTCGATAAACAATTCACTGTGGTCTGGCATGCTGGAGAGCCCCTGTCTGTACCGGTCGATTTTTATAGAACTGTTTTCGATAAAATCGAGAAATTAAATCAATCATTGACAAATAGTGAATACACAATTCGTCACTCTATTCAAACTAATGCAACCCTCATTAATCAAGCCTGGTGTGACTTGATTAATGAGTATCGAGTGCAGTTAGGCGTTAGTTTAGATGGTCCGGCTTTCTTACATGATGCTCATCGGAAAACTCGCAAAGGCACAGGCACTCATGCTAGTGTTATGCGTGGCGTGTCCTTCTTACAGCGAAATCAAATTGACTTTAAGGTCATCGCTGTTGTAACTCGCCAGTCGCTAGACTATGCTGATGAAGTCTTTGACTTTTTTGTTGAACATCAAATTCGATACGTTGGGTTTAACATTGATGAGATGGAAGGCATTCATGATTCATCTTCATTTGATTATGGTGACTTAGAAGAGAAAGTTAGAAAGTTTATGAAACAGCTCTATAAACGTTCTAAGGAGTCGAATAGTAGTTTGATTATTCGTGAGTTTGAAGGAGCTAAAAGTTTTATTCTGGGTAAATCAGATACTTCAAAAGGGCAATTTACACCCTTTAATATGATTAATATTGATCATGCAGGTAACTTTACAACCTATTCACCTGAACTGCTGGCTCAAACTAGTTCTATCTACGGTGACTTTATTCTCGGGAATGTACTGAATACATCGTTTGATGCAGCATGCGAAACTGAAAAGTTCCAACAAATGCATCGAGACGTCCAATCTGGGGTTGAACGTTGTCGGAAAACATGTCAATACTTTTCAGTTTGTGGTGGCGGTGCGCCATCCAACAAGTATTTTGAAAATGGTTCGTTTGATTCTTCAGAAACAGTTTATTGCCGATATACCAAGCAAATCATTTCGGAAATTGTACTAGAGGATCTTGAAACATATTTAGGACTTCGATGATCTTGATGAGTAGCGAGCAATAGTAGTTGCTTCAGAAAATGCTTTAGGATCGAATTTGTCATATAGAGAACCGCGAAGCGGAGCGTCGCTTGCTTCCCGTTCGGACGGAATCTTGGTTTGATGCATTCATACTGAGATGCTGTAGCCCTCTGGGAACGGCTACGCTAGCACGACACAATCGCGTCGTGCTGCATGACATTTGAAAGGAGGTGCTTTAAGTACAACTCTATAGTGCGATTAGAGGAAATTGGTCTTAGCTTAATATTATGAAGTATCTCTTAAAAGGTGTCCAAATCTATTGCGATCCCCATAATCCAGTATCAGAATCTAAAATCTGGTTGAGTTCTGGCACATTTCCTGCATCTTTGTCAAATATGTGTCGTTACTATGCCAATGACGCAGTATTACCAGCAGAGCCTTGGAGACTGCCAAATTCATCAGAGCTTTCTATTCTGATAACGCAGACTATTCCTCGGAATTTTTACGGCTCTTGTGTAGCATTGACTCGAATTCCCGATAATGTGTTGTCGCCACTGAGAAAACTAGGTGTCGACTCACTGAAATCTCCAGGTGAACAGAGGCAATGTATTAGCAGTCCTGAATATCAACTGGGGATTACTCGTGTTCTCGACTATTTGAGACCGTTTCATTTGTCTAATCACACTCCAATTGTTGCCGGACTAGCAATCAACCCACCTAACATGCCAACCGTTACATACAATTCACATCAGCAGTTTTATATTGGGTTGCACCTTGATAGTTGGGATCATATGCCTTTACAGGATCGGCATTTGTCTACTAACCGTATTTGTATCAACCTAGGACAACATGATCGATTCTTTCTGTTTCTTAATCTCCCACTAGTTGATATACTCTACACCCTGATTTTGCTTGAGTCAAATAAATTTGCCCCATCTCAGCAATGGATAAATTGGAAATGGAAATTCAGGAAGTTTAAGCCTATTCAGGGATTGATTCGTACAACTCCCCCCCAACATCTCAAGCGACGCTTCCTGGAAACTTATTCGTCTTACCCAATTATTAAAGTAAGAGTGGCACCTGGAGAGGCTTATATTGCGCCTACAGAAAACATCATTCATGACGGATGTAGCATTGGACAAAATGATGCTGATGTTCATCTGACAATGAGAGGATATTTTCACATTCCAAGCTAGTTGAATAGCCTGTCTGTGATTAGAAATATCCTCTCAGACTGCAAACCGTTAAAATACAGCATCTTCCGTATCGGTCAGATGAATATCCTGAATCTTGTTTTGATGTACCTTTATAGAAACAAAACATCCATTTTTAGAAAACACATTGAGATATAGATTATCTCGCTTTTGCAGAAACACTGTATACTCTCCAGGAGATAACTCAACAGCAAATTGTCCCTTGCTATCGCTTTCTACATATCCAACCAATTGAGGATGCAGAGCTGCGCTGTAGATAGACCATTTTGGAGATCCCATAGCAAGGATCTGTCCTGCAAAAATCCAGATTTTTGTTTGGACTGGATGAGATTTTCCCTGATTGGCATCTGAGATCGGCATACAGTCTCCCTCGAGACGAATAACAGTGCCTCGAATGCCTTGACTCTTTGTATTTAGCACAGGCAACAATCGAATATTAGGAGGGATGGAATTCATAGTTTATGCGATCGCCTCTAGATACAAATCTTGCACGAGTGGTGAATCGAGAACTCCGTTAAACGTAATTTCGTCATAGATATTGTGTTGCAGATTCACGGAACTCGATACGCTCGCTAGACCTTTGATTGCTACTGGGTCAGACTGATTATCAAACGCATCGTGCAAAATCATCAAATCGCCTTGTTTATCATCTGGCTCAACGGTGTTTTCGTCTACTTCAGTTGTTTGAACTATCATAGATGAGACAAGCTTGTAACCCTGGCAATTGCTAAGTGCTTTCGAAGCAAGCTCAATATTTGTCTCATCTAACGCACGAGTATTACTCTTAAAGATATCGCCAATGTCTAGAGCCATATTGCCAACTGAGCGATCGCTTGTAGCAAATTGCTGATTATATCCTCCAAGGTAGGTCGCGGAGTTGGTTAAGATTGAACGTACTTGAGCATGAGTTAAATAGAGGTTTGCGCTGAGCATGAGAGCAACGACACCAGATACATGAGGGGCTGCCATTGAGGTCCCATTCTTCAGTCCGTATCTATCACCTGGTAATGTGGAATAGATATCAACGCCAGGCGCAACAAGATGTTGCATCCGCCAATCTGAGCCAGCACGATTGGAGAAATTAGCAATCCTTCCAGAATAGTCTATCGCTCCTACTGACAAACCATAGTGGGTGGAATAATAAGCAGGTGTGCCCGGCGATGCCTCCCCTTGATTTCCTGCTGCAGAAACTGTAATCACGTTATGACTTGCTGCATAGGCAAGAGCGCTTGCCAATTCATTAGAATCACTCCATCCGAGACTCATATTGATGACCTGTGCGCCATTATCGACTGCATACCGAATCGCCTCAGCTAAGTTTCCTGCATTGATAAATCGTCCCTGACTATCAGCATCTCCAAGCTTTAGTGCCATAATCTTTGCATGAGGAGCAACGCCTGTGGTGTGTAATCCATTTGCTGCGATGGTCCCAGCAACGTGTGTACCATGACCATTCGTATCAAGAATGTTGTTGTTTTGAGCGCCAAAATTCCAACCATAGATGTCATCTATGTAGCCGTTTCTGTCATTATCTACTCCATCACCAGCAATTTCATAAGCATTCCGCCAAGCATTGCTGCTCAGGTTTGGATGAAAGATGTCTACGCCAGAATCAATCACTGCGATGGTCACGCCTCGCCCTGTAATGCTTTGTGCCCATACTTCAGGTGCTTTGACAATATCATTGCCGATGTTTACACCGCCTAGATTGCGAACTTCGTTGAAACGACGATAGGGATACCATGGATGAGCCCAAGCCACAGCAGTGGAGGCATTTACTAAACCGTGACCGTACGTCGAATTGTATTGATAAGCGCTTGTAATCTTACCTGAGTCTTGGCTGTTGGCAATCGAATCTGTAGTAGGTAAACCTGTTAAAGGGTCTTTAATCGAATTCTCATGTTTTGCAGGAATGATTTCTGATGTATTCGTATCAAAATATGCTAATGCTTTGGCTTGTTTGATTAGTTTAGGGGTTTTTTCATCGAGATCGTTATGCTCAGAAAATACTGATTCTAGTGCAGTGCTACTAAGATCTGACGTAAGAGAATCTGGATGTAGAATAGTTTCTTGCCGAGGCGAAATACTGGATAAATCATTCCTAGCTAAATCGATAGAATGGACAGATACGGAGCTAGATGCCGGATTACTGGCTGTGAGAGATGAAGGCCCTTGATTTAAGGTCGTTGGGTCAAACATAGATGATATGCTCCTAATCAAAGGAAAAAGTGTTAGTTAGAGTGCAGCATGAACCAACACCTGAGCAAGTCTCAGGATGCAAATACATTGCTAATCTTGGAAAAATTTAGTGGGAAGCGATATATCCTTTGTACACTTTGTACAGTAAAATAATGCCTCTAAATCATTTGCAATATGCGTTATTCGGCGTTTTGCTTTGTTGTCTCTTACAATAGCTCCTGCCTAGAAATGACGCATTCCCCCTTTCTGCCAACCTTTGTGAAAAGATTGACATTATGGGTTGCATAAAACTGCGAAGTAAAGACATTCAATTTCAGCAGTATCAAATATTGGTACGATTGACGCTGTATGTTATGAGTGAGACACTCAGACGATTCATCTAGAGCTAAGCAACACATAATTTTATGAGCTCAGTTGCAAGTCATAGCAATTACTTTTTCCTTTTTCTGTCATTCAGGTTGGCAGAAAGCTTAGAGGCATTCGGTTTAATCACCATCTATAGTGAGATGAAATTGAGCGCATTCAATTGGCGATCGCAGCATTAAACGCCTCGACAAAATGCCGAGTATCTTGACGGAGGAAAAAATATGGAGGCGCTTTTGACTATCAGGCTTTTAGGACAGTTTCAGATTGAGTATCAAGAAAGAACTATTAATCAGTTTCGTACTCGTAAGACGGCTGGATTACTCTCATATCTTGCGTATTATCTTGGACACGCCCAGCCGCGGGAAAAACTAATTGATTTATTGTGGCCAGATGTTGACTTAACCGCGGGTCGCAATAGTTTAAGAGTTGCGCTAAATTCTTTGCGTCATCAGATGCATGTTCTCAACGGTTCGTCTAATTCAGTTCTGCTTGTCAATCGTAGTGCTATACAGCTAAATTCAAACATTTGTACGACTGATGTTACTGCATTTGGAATAGTGATTAATAAGGCACATCAGACTCAGGATTTAGAACAACGGATTGCAAATCTGACAACAGCGACTCAGATTTATCGTGGAGAGTTGCTGCCTGAATTTTACGATGACTGGGTTGTTCGAGAGCGTCAACGTTTATCCGATGCTTATCTTGAAGTACTATGTTGCCTGACGCATTTGCTCATTGAGCAGCAGGATTTTCGTTGTGCTCTTGAGTATGCTCATCAAGCGATTGAAATTGATTCGCTTCATGAACAAGCTCATTGCAATCTGATTCGCGTGTATGCAGCGATGGGCAGACCTTCAGCGGCTCTTCGGCAATATCAAGAGTTAAAGCTTTTATTCCAAAGAGAGTTGAACTGTCGTCCATCCATAACAACTCAGACATTAGTACGACAGATCCAGGAACAGTTGTCTTAGCTCGACTTTATTCATTTGAGGCAATCAGGAAAGCAGCAGGCAGATATAGAAGTGTCGTAAGAAGCTTACTGCCAATGGAATTGATGAATGATTGACGGATTGGGGGAGACAAATGCTCTATCAAGTTCGTCGCTGGGTGCCAGAGCGCTCAATTGTTTTGGTGAGCGATAGCAGCTTTGCGGCCTTCGAATTTCTCTCTGCTTTGGCTCAGATGCCCAATCCCGTTCATGTCGTCACCCGCCTGCGGTTGGATACCGAACGTTATGACCCCCCACCCGTACGTCGCCCCAAACAGATGGGCCGTCCTCGCAAGGTCGGTCGACGGTTGCCTGCGCTCAAAGCGTTGGTCAATACCCCATACACGCCTTGGCAGTCGGTCACGATGACCGATTGGTATAGTCGGGGGGACTATGGGCTGCAGATCACCTCAGCGACGGCACTGTGGTACAAAACGGGGATGCCAGCGGTTCCCATTCGCTGGGTACTGATTCGAGACCCCAAGGGGAACTTTGAAACTCAGGTGCTTTTGTACACGAACTTGAGTGCGACTCCAGAACAAATCTTGTATTGGTTTCGGCAACGATGGCAGCTTGAGGTCATCTTTGAGGAAGTGCAAGCCTATCTAGGGGTTGAGACTCAATGCCAGGGGTCGTCTCTAGCGATCGCCCGTACGACCCCTGTTTTTCTCGGCTTGTTCTAAATCGTGACCGCCCTTGAGCAGCAGCAGCACCACCAACATTCGATTCTCCTACCAAAGACCGCTTGGCATCGCAAATCGCGACCTACCTTTGCTGATGCTCTAGCGCTTGTTCGGAGACAGCTTTGGTAGATACAGATTTTTCAGACCTCTACTGTAGAATCAGACATGGTGAAAGTTCCTCGTGATCTCTGGAATACTTGGTCTGATTTACTTTGTTATGCTGCCTAATGGATAAAGTCGAGCTTAAGTTGGTTTGTAATGATGCTGTAATGGGTACCTTTTATAATTGGCACGATAAGGTTTGGAATAGTATTGCAGATTTCTGCAATCGAATGCTCTAGTTTCTACACTTAGATGTGCGGAAAGATTACGTGCAAATGCCTTGTACCTTTTCTAACATTAAACCATCTTAGATGAACGGAGGTGTAAGGGTTCAAAAAAAATTGAGTTCTGAACTCTGTGATTTTCTGCAGACATCAACGGTTGTAATTTCATCCATTAGCCGGAGACCTAAATATGAACGCGCAAGATTTTAGTACTGCTATCTCTGAGTTGTCTCAAGTATCACAACTATCGCTATCAAGCATTCATTTTACCTCGGTTGATATTCCAGATACGTCATCGCAACAAGCGAGTCAGCTGCACTCAAATGATGTGACTACCCTTGACTCAAGTTTGGCTTTACTTGAGGTGTCCTTACCCAGTTTTGATAATCTTATTCCGGGCATCGTTGAAGGAGCGACATCAAATTTAAGCAATATTTATAAAGATGTTCACCCAACGCAATTAGAAGCTACCACTGATACTTTGCTTGGTGATGGGGTGGCTGTTAATGCTGACTTGATGGCTTCATGGCATGAGAGTGATTTGATTAAGTCAAATGGTATCTCGAATGAGTCTCTACCTAAGTCTGAAAATCAAGAGTTTGGGGAGGAAAATCTCAGTATTACAGATTCAACATTTGATGCATCTGTCTTTGAATCTGCCGAAGCACAGATAGCACAGTCGTTCTCATCTGGTGGAATTCGATACGATTTACCTTTTAGTGGAACCGTCGTTCAGCACTCTAGTGGAGCGACGCTCGGACTGAAGCGTGATATCCATAATTCAATGCCAACATTCCATCTTTGGTTCAACAATACCTATTATGGCGAGCACTTGATTAACCAAGTGTATAGCTTCTTCAATGGGGGAATCCAAGTTGGTACACGACCCAAACAAGTTCTACGCCCTGATATTAATGGGCAAATGCGATACGAGGCCAGGATTGTTCCTTATGTGCAAATTAATGATTCAAGTTGGAGAAAAGTAGCATAAGAGGTTATTTGAAACGTCTTCATCCTTCTAATATATATCAGGACTTACGCGTTTGCCCCCTAAATCCCCCACATGTGGGGATTTCCAATCCAATACCCTCCAAGATTGGGGGTTGGGGGACACCCTATCGTGACTTGCGTAAGTCCTATTATATCTCAATCAGTTTTACGTTTTATATCTCAATCAGTTTTACGTTCAATTCATTAGGCAGTAGAGCAATGCTAACGATAAAACAGCTCCCATCGTTTGAGAATACCAGAATATCTTGGTCTAAAGGTATTTATGCTAAAGGATTAGACACAAATTTCTCAAAAGAGGGCGATCGCCCCTGTCAGTCTCCAATAAGGTTTCAAGGACGTACGTTAGATCAACCTCTCCTTGCAAATACTGTGAGTTCTCCAGTTCATCAAAGACGAAGAAAAAGTATCGAACAAGATTTCAAGGGCGGAGCATTACTAAAAAAAAAGGACAGTTCGGGATTTAAGAAGAGAAAGAAAAAACGAGAGCAGGTAAACTGAGAGTGCAAACTCAACAGCCTTACTCTCCGTTATGTCTAGTTTAGAAGGACTCTTTGTCCGCGTCGATGACTTCTGCCAATCGTTTGAACCTCTCTGGCAACGTCAACTGCTCAGCAGTGGCTTGAAAACACGCCAACGACGTCGATCGCTGTGCCTCAGCGAAATCATGACCATCTTGATAGCGTTCCATCAGAGCCACTAATGCAATTTCAGGCGGGCGGCGCCCGCTCACCGCTCACAACCCATCTGGGTTTGCTATAGGAGGATTGGCGATCGCCTCCTTCGTCACGAAATTTAATCGTCTTAAGAATTGCATTAGTGATAAGGCTGTAGCTATATATCAATTGGAGTTCACTCTGTGGACGTGGCTTAACCACTCGGAGAAGAATAAGATGAAAATCTACAGCTCAATGATTTCAGTCATCAGTGCTTTAATTGCCACGGTAGGCGTGTCGTCAGTTGCCCAGTCTATTACGATTCGCCACGATAGCCTGGATGTGTTCTATCAAAATCGAGGATATTTCTTCCCAAGCGTAGGACGCTTGCAGATTAGTGACTCTTTCTCGAATGCCAGCACCTGTTCAGGCACGCTGATCGCTGCCCACTGGGTACTCACGGCTGCCCACTGCACGGATGGATTAAGCGCTGCAAGTTTTGATATTGGCCAGTTTACCTATCCAGTTGCTTATTACTACACTTACCCAGACTGGCTGCAGAGCGGAGGCAACCTGTTTCGAGGGGTTGATATCGCACTTCTACAGCTCAACACTCCGGTTCACACTGTTGCTCCCTCCCTTCTCAACACTGGGTTTAATGAAGTGGGTCAAATTAGCACTGCAGTTGGTTTTGGTGATACCGGGACCGGAATAACGGGGCCTACATCCAATGACGGCTTAAAGCGAGCTGCTGACAATGTGGTTGATGCAACCGGACTCATATATGGCTGGTCAGATACACTCCTGTTGACTGATTTTGACCATCCCTTGGGTACTTCAAATCGCTTAGGGTCGCCAACTCCGCTCCTATTCGAAGGGGCAACTGCTAACGGAGATAGCGGGGGGGCGTTGTTTATTAATGGGGTGCTTGCGGGCGTTACGTCCTTTGGCTATCCGGTGGCAGCATCTCGGTATGGCAACATTTCAGGATTTACTCGCGTGTCTGCGTTTTTTCCTTGGATTTCGTCTATTGTGAATGGACAGTCGACAGCCTTCAGGCGATCGCAGTCGGGATCGCCCTACCCTACGAATGACAGTCATCAAACCTTTGCCTTAGCAGACGATGAAGCCGCAATCGCCCGCACAGATGTATCAGAATCTGTTCCTGAACCGTCGATGCTAGTTGGTTTGTTGACTCTGGTCGGTTTATTAAAGTTAATGTCTCGTCGCCGCTAATATTTTGCTGTAGAATCTTAGCTGACTTAGAGAATAAAAGGGTGTTCTCGTGCATTCATCAGGTGCTTGGATAAACTTGACCGGGTCAAGCCTGTTGCTGCTGACTACTAGTCTCCCAAAGGCGATCGCCCAATCTACCCCTCCTCCAGGAGTTGAGCTTCCTCCCGATACGCCCGAAACCATTGAACAATCCGTGCCCGATCGCCCGTCTGAGCCCCCTGACTCTGTGCCCGAAGAACCCGCTGAACAGCCTCCTCCCAGCCTACAACTGCCCACGTCACCAGAACCGTCTGAAGATCCTGCGCTTCCCGAAGTTAGTTTCCCCGTTGAGCGGATTCACGTGCAGGGAAACACCGTCTTGGATGAGGACATTGCTAGGCTTGTAGCTCAGTATGAAAATCGAGACGTAACGTTTAGTGAACTACTAACCCTGCGGTCTGAAATCACCCAGCTTTATACTCGGAACGGCTATATTACCTCAGGTGCATTTCTGCCAACCAATCAGGTATTAGAGGATGGTGTGGTTGAAATCCAGGTTGTTGAAGGAGAAATTGAGCGCATTGACGTACGCGGGTTGCGTCATCTCCAAGAAAGTTACGTGCGCGATCGCATCCAACTGAGAACTGATCCGCCTCTTAACCAAGCTGATCTGGAGGAAGCACTTCAGCTACTCCAGATTGATCCGAATGTTGCGAGAGTAAATGCAGAGCTAACGGCAGGGACAACACCGGGTCAAAATATTTTACTGGTTGAATTAGATGAGCGTTCGCCCTTTCGTGCCGGTATTGGAGGTGACAACTACCGTCCGCCTAGTATTGGTTCAGGTCAACTGAGTGTGCAAGCGTCATACAGCAATTTGATTGGCGTGGGCGATCGCATTGGCGCTGAATATGGACGAACAGATGGATTAGATATCTTTGATGTGGGGCTATCGGTTCCCCTTAATGCCCGCGAAGGAACATTTAGTTTTCAATTTAACAGCAGTGAAAGCGAAATCGTCGACGATGAATTTGAAGATTTGGAAATTCAAAGTGAAACCCGGACGTATTCGGTCAGCTTTCGCCAACCCCTGTTGAGAAAACCGGAGCGCGAGTTTGCAGTTGGCGTTGGATTTGACTTACGCCGGCGCACGACGTTTATTTTGGATGATATTCCTTTCTCGTTTTCAGAAGGGCCTGAAGAAGGGCAGTCAAACACTTCTGTCGTGCGATTCTTTCAAGATTGGGTGGATCGAGGGCCTCGTAGAGTCCTTGCAGCGCGATCGCAATTTAGTTTTGGGATTGATGCGTTTAACGCAACCGTGAATGACTTAGGAACGGATGCACGATTCTTTAGCTGGGTGGGTCAGTTTCAATGGGTGCAGCAGCTTTCGTCTCGGAACCTCGTGATTACTCGCCTCAGCAGTCAGCTCACGCCAGATTCGCTCCTTTCTCTAGAACAGTTTAGTATCGGCGGAGTAGATACAGTCAGAGGGTATGCGCAAAATCAATTGGTTGCTGATAACGGTGTGCTGGGCGGTGTTGAATTCCGAATTCCAGTGACTGCCAACCCTCAGCGGTTACAACTCGCTCCATTTGTTGAAGCAGGGACTGTTTGGAACAATCGAACTCCCGATCCTGACCCGTCGACGATCGTCGGTGTTGGACTGGGATTGCGTCTTCTAATCGGGTCTGACTTAGTTGCTCGCTTAGATTACGGTATTCCTCTTATCGATGTTGATAATGACTCAAGCTCACTTCAAGAGGACGGTCTTTACTTCTCGCTTCGCTATCAACCCTTTTAGTGAGCCCCTGATAGTGATAGATTCTACAAATCACTTTGCATAAAATTGTAAGTGATTTGGCTAAAATAATCGGCGCATTGTAGAAAATCCCGTAGGATGGACAAAACAGTGCATGGAGGATGTTATGGCGAAGATAGAACGAGATGCAGAGCGTGAAGAACGCATCATCATGGAAATTGTAGTGGATGCCTATGGGGCGGAAGAGAAGGCGATGGGCTGGTACTACTATTTGCAGGATACGATACAGTTTCCCGTCACAGCGATCTGTATCAGTAAGCGGCGCATTTCTCCCCTGAAAGAAGGCAGGATAGTAAAAGTAGTTGACATGGCACCGGCGGATGAGTGTGAGCGAGAGATGTTTGTGGAGATTGAGTGGGATGACGACATACTGGCAGTGCCGTTGATTCAGCTAGAGGCTCCGGATGCAGATGCAGAGACTCGGCAGGCAATTGCGGACTGGCATTACTGGGTTAATCAGGGCTATGAGTTTGGGTAAGGGTTTATGTCCCGATTGCCCTGCATTTTCCATCATCTGAAAAAGACACCTCGGCCAAAGCATCATCGGGCAGCACATAGGAAGATTTGAGAATATCTGTTTCTTCAATGACGAGGTCTGGAAACCGCACACCGGGTAAGACCTGTACTGCAAAGATCTCTTGCACTGCATTTTCAAAGCGAAGAAACGCAATGACTTCCGCCGTGTCTAAATTGACGACCCAAACCCCGCAAATGCGATCTTTCACAGTTTCAGTAAGCAGAATGCCGCTAAAGACTGCCGTTTCTCGAACTTGTGACAATCCCACAAAGGCTAATGGCCCCCAAAAGTCTAAGCCGCGAGTGAATCCAGGTAGGGACACAAGGGGTTCGGCAACTCCTCGGTCCAGATCGACCTTAGACAGCGTACCGTTTCCCGATTCTAAAACCCAGAGCGCATTTCGATACCATCGTGGGGAATGAGGCATCGATAGTCCTTGAAGGAGAATTTCATTAGATGCTACATCAACCAGCACTCCTCCGTGAGCCTTATGTTCTCGCCACTGCCCAGGAGCATCTGTGGCTCCCAATGCCGTGACATAGTGGGGAATACCATTCACCATACCCAACCCACTTAGATGACAGCGATCGCCCGGTTCGTAGGCACTGACAAAGGGTGGCCGCCAGCGGGGGACAAAGCTGTGGTCTAAATCAAGAGTACATAAGCAGGAGAATCGCGTATTCACAAACCATAGACCCTCATGGCCCCATGCCATTTCGTGAATGTCAATGTCGCCCGTGGTATGAATCGTGCGGGGCAAGTAGCACGCATCGTGTTTGCCTATGGGCTCTAACCTGGGCGCCGCCGCAGGCACATTGCGAAAGTTCCAAATTTGCGATCGCGTGCCAACTGCTAGACGCTGGGCATCAGCAGCAATTCCCATCGGTTTTTGAAAGAGGCGGAAATGGGTATTAAGCGTATCTCCATCAGCCCGAACCGCCACAATTCTACCGGACTGATAAGTAGAAACTACCAAAGAAATACCGAGTTGACGCAACAGTTCTGGAAAGTTGGTGGTATGGACGCTATGAAGCGGATCTGGGTCAGAATTTGAGTTTAACTGAGATGGAATGATAGTACCCATAGCGTCGTCGAAAAATCTGCTTTTACGGGTGTTTTGTGCGTTAAAAGGTTGCCCCATAGAGTCTTACTAGACTGATTGTCGAATCTTAGGTTCCTCTTATGAAACTAATCCAGTTTAGATCAGTCTCTATTTTGTATATTTCGTATCTTTTTGACATCTTGGTGCTGCAAAGTCTCTATGACAGACAGGAGGATGCATGGAATTGGAAAAAGGTAGGCACATAGTAGCGCAATGGCTCTACCAGTACCAACGCTAAAATCGCAGACCTTACTAGGACTTATGCAATCTGCAATAATTTGGCTCCTCCGAAAGTTGGGGCACATCAGATTGAAAGCCTCCCCCATGGAGAGAATGTAAGGGGGCAAGCGTGTAAGTCGTAATCAGGTGATGCATCTTGTCGGCATTAACATTCAACTTTGGAAGGAAATCCCAATGGCAACATTCATCGTCACCAACACCAATGACAGTGGCAACGGTTCATTTCGCCAAGCCATTTTAGACGCGAATGCAGCAGCGGGTGCAGACACGATTGAGTTTGATACTAGCCTCGACCAGCAAACGATTGACCTCAGTACGGGGCAGTTGGATATTACCGACAGTGTCTCCATTGACGGAGACATCAATAATGATGGCACGCCCGACATCACGATAGATACCAAGGGAACATCTCGTATTTTTAACATCGATGATGGCGATATCACCGTTAACCAAGAGGTGATGATTGACGGACTAGTGATCACAGGTGGACAAACTGTAGGAAGGGCTGAAGACGGCGGTGGCATTCGTACAGTTGAAACACTGGCGATCGCCAATAGCAAAATCTTGGGTAACACCACCACCGGAGCAGTAGTAGAAGAAGGAAGTATCTTTCGTCCTGGTGGTGATGGAGGCGGCATCTTCAACACGGGCGATTTGGCGATCGCCAACAGCACGATTTCGGGCAATTCAACTACCGGGGATGACAGCACTGGAGGCGGCATCTATAACTTGGGGAGTTTGACCATTACCACTAGCACCATTGCAGACAACTCAACTATTGGCTATCAAAGCGATGGCGGCGGCATTTATAGCCTTGGAACGCTGAGCATTAGCGACAGTACCATCTCTGGCAATTCAGCCACTGGTTCTGGAAGTGGTGGCGGTGGTATTGTGACCAACTCCTATCGAGCTGGAGCAAATACAATTAGCAATTCCACTATTTCGGGCAACACGGCAGTTGTAGGGGGCGGCATCGCCAACTATGGCGGACTAACTCAGATTCGCAACAGCACCATCACTAACAATCAAACCTTTATTGGAGCAAACAGCGGTGTAGCTAGCCTTGGAGAAACCCAGACTCGCACTGAAGTTTTGTCTAGCATTATTGTCGGCAATGGCAACAGCGATGTGGATAACTTTCTGCCCATTAGCGATCCGCCTGAGAATACATTTGTAAGTCTGGGAAACAACCTGATTGGCACAGGCAGCGCAGTAGCTTCATTTAATGCCCCCACCGATCAAACTGGAATAACTGATGCCGGGTTAGAACCGCTGTCTAATAATGGCGGGCCAACACTCACCCATGCGCTCACATCGGATAGTCCAGCGATTGATGCAGGTAGCAATCCAGATAACCTTGATACTGATCAGCGGGGCGACGGCTTTGATCGCGTCGTTGGAGGTCAAGCTGATATAGGTGCATTTGAACGTCAGCAGCAGACCAATACCGCACCAGATGCTGTAGATGATAGGTTTTCTACTGCAATTAATAAACCGCTAGAATTGGCTTCGGCTGCTCTATTGGAGAATGATAGCGATGCAGATAATAATGTTTTGAGCATCACTGAAGTCAGTAATGCGATTAATGGCACGGCTACTCTCAATGATGAGGGGGTTGTGTTTACTGCCGATCCGTTTTTCTTGGGAGATGCGTCATTCGACTACACCATCTCAGATGGTCAGGGCGGCGAAGATACGGCAACCGTTTCTATCCAAATTGCATTACCGGATGATGCCATCAGGGGCACCAATCGATCTGAGACGCTGACGGGAACAACCCAAGATGATGTATTAGTAGCGCGGGGTGGCAACGACACCCTCAACGGCAATGAAGGAAATGATACACTCTTAGGCGGCAATGGCAACGATCGAGCTAACGGCGGCACGGGCAATGATGCTATTGATGGTGGTAAGGGCAATGACCGCATCAATGGCAATGGAGGAAACAATTTCATTCGAGGGGGTGCAGGAAATGATCGCATCAACACTGGGGCTCAAAATGATCAGGTTGACGGAGGCAGCGGCAACGACATCATCAATGATAATGGCGGTACCAATACTCTCCTGGGCGGAAACGGTAACGACATCATCCACTCTGGATCGGGCGATGACCTGATCAATGGAGGCGTGGGCAATGACATGATTCAGCTTGGCGGTGGTCATGACATCGTGGTTTTAGAAACCGGCAACGGATTTGATAAAATCCGCAACTTCCAACTAGGGTCAACTCAGTTTGGCGTGAGCAGCCTGGAGGGTTTGAGCTTTAAAGGCTCCGGCAATGGCACAACGATCTTCCAAGGAGACGACAAACTCGCAATGGTCAACAATGTGCAGAAAACTACGCTGGAGGCTAATTTGTCAGCAGTATTTACGACTTCGTTCTAGCTGTTGCTAATCAGAACTAGGAAATAGCGATTGAGCTCCTCGGTTTCATCATTCACGTACGAAGCCGGGGGGCTGTTTAATGAGATGCTCATTTCTTTGAAGTAAGCCCTCCCTTGATGTACCTCGCCCCAGTTCAAGATTTTTTTCGTCATTTTGCGAAAACGCCCATTCTGATTAATATAGTGGAGCGGCAGCAGTGTATCCAGGAAATTTATCGACTGGTAATGCGGTCGAGGAAACTATGGAACGAAAACACTCCTTATTATGGAGATGCCTTTCAAGAAGCTTGGGAGTATTGCTGCCAACATTTAGACGAGTATGACCCGACGCTCAGCGCCGTCACCACCTGGATTGATAACCGATTGAAATGAACGCTGAAGAAATGGCGCGATCGCCAACGTGAAAGCCGCCTGGAAAAACCTCAAATTCTTCAGAAACGCGAGATAAACCTCGCATCCGTAAATCTCGGCAATACTTGAAACTTCTTCGAAAGTTGAACTAGCAGTCACTTTCTGATCAAGCTGAATTGCGGTGAGGTCGCTGCCAACTCGCACTTGTCGCCCCTTCTCGCTTTCGGGCGATCGCGGCGTACCACTATTCTCTTTGGGTGTATCCGCCTCTGTCAGATCCTGCTCATCGGATTTCTTTGCATTCTCAGTCTCTAAGCCCTGGAAAGAAGAACTCGCACGGCTTTTTCATTGCTTGCTGCTGGATTAGACTGATCCACATCTGCCATCGATATTAACCCTCCCACCCACAGCGCATCTGCAAAATCATCCAAGATATCGGCCTCAGCCAAACGCGTTGAACTAGAGAATTCACCTTCGACGGAGTCAGTCTTGCTTACCGCATTCCTGTTGGATGAACTAGCCGGAGCAACGACCTTTTGCGGAATGGACCGAACATTGGTAGTTTGTCGATGCGCAGAATGCACTGCTAGATGAATGGGTAAATCTAGCCCAAAAGATTTACGTAGTTGCTGAATCTGCTCTTCCATTTGCCAGATTGATTGCTGAGCAAACTCACGCAATTCTTCGTCAGAGTAGCTACCGCTATCGCGATAGACAAAGGGCAACCAAAAAGAGCGAGTTGCGATCGCAGCCTTTTCCTTACCGTTATAGGTCTCGTGGATGAGCCAGTAGAAGGTAACGCCGTTGGGAGTGCTGCGGTCTAGCTCGAAGATGAAGCGGACTCGCTTGCCACGATTGGCAGCATCAGGCTTTGACTTACGACCTCGTGTTTGTCTGTCGGTTTATCTGGCACGTTCATCAGAAAATCTCGGTGTCATTGGTAGGGTACGGCTTGGTGATGGGTGGCGATCGCGCGCCGTTGAAATAATCTTAGCTCAACCTGTGCTGATTCTTTGCTGAGTAATGGCGAAACGCTAATAATTGAAAGTTTGTGTCAACGCTGTTAAGCAACGCATTATGAACGCAGCTTTGACTAGCCAAACAGTTGCGCTGCTGTGAGTTGCATATCGATGCCCTCGATACGCAGCAGTTTTTGCTCTTTACATTTCTACGCCGGCTTTTTGCGTGCAGCAGCCATAGCTTTCCTTCGAGGTCGGGGCTGGGAAGAGAGGCCTAATGGATAACAGTGATATGGACGTCAGGTTTGCTCAGTAGATCCGGGGAAAGGCAATTCAGATGACCATTTTTCATCGAAATGACGCTTGAGTCAATAGCAGGCCAGGCCTCGTCAAATCTTACGCCATTATTGATCCCCACGGATGACATAAGGCTGCTCAGAGGAAAATCCTGAAAATGGGTATCATTTGGGTATCAAAAATTTTTAGCTCAACCGAGGATCCTGTCTCTCAATATTTTTAGGCGAATTACTGTGCGCCTTGACATTGTGGGGGGCACTGGTTCGAGTCCAGTTGTGTCCATTGAAGGCTAGGTTAAGCTCACTCGATTAGCCGTGGGCTTAATTTTGCATCGTCTATGGAAATGAGCACGGTAAAAGTATGGGTTTTGCCTTTGAGACAACGCCGATCCCGGTTTTTGACACACTCTCGATAAAACACCCATACTGAAACTTCACATCATCAAGCTGAGAGAAAATCGTATGGGGATCATCCAGCCCATCTCCTTCATACTGCACTACTACGCCGGTATAGGGTGTGCCATTCTCATTTGTCACATTCTTGGAAACCGGATACGACACAATGCCATCTAGCCCCTCAAGTGCCAGCGAATCCTGCATCTCAGGCCATAAGACAGACCCTGCTTGCTGCACGCCCGTGGCAAGGGCGACAGCATCAAACACTTCTTCTGGGAAGGCGCGATCGCCCTTACCAACAGGTTGATAGATTGCACGCGGCGAATGCCCTGGAAGCGGGCGCTTAGAAATTCGCGGCATATAGACCATCGGCTCAGCGGCTTCCCAAGAACTCTGAAGCAATCGCAGTGCAGGATATAGATGATCCAACGGATCTGATTTCTTCAGCACTTGGCTCAGCACGTCTGCAATTTTCTGAAAATCAGAGTCATCCGAATTCGCCAATGCCGAGAACAGCAGTGCCCAAAAGCCTCCTGAGCCCGTTGGCACGACTGCTTTGATGCGAGGCTCGACCGCTCCCATCATCGTTGCATATTGAGCTCCTTGAGATTGCCCCAGCACAGTCACTTCTGACGTATTGAGCCAAAACTCCTTTTCAGTAGTCGGAAGAGTCGGGCCTGAACAACTGCCAAGTTGCTTAGGCGAAATGCGGACGTGTTCGAGTGCCTTCAGCAACAGTCGTTGCTCAATCACGCCTTGTCGAAAGGTATCTCGATAGGCCGATGGGTTGGTTGGGTTGAGATACGGACGATTCCCAAAAAAATCGGAAACAACCACAGGAATGCGCTCCGGGTTCAGAGGCAATGCACTCCCAACAGACGCAAAGCCGCGCCGAGCAACCACATCGGCGGGGCCTCGTCCGGGTATTCGCTTCCCATTCGCTTCAGGAACCGGCCCTCGATCAACCACCTGGGTGCTCAACCCTCCTGACCCGTGGTAGTAGACCATGAGCGGGTAGCCTCCCTTGGGCATGGGCTTCTTGGGCAACGTGATCACCACAGGGATAGTCTGCTTTCGTTGTTCCTGAAGCCTACCATTGGTATCAAATTCAAACAGACCTTCTTCCTTCTCAAAGAATAGAAATGGCGGAATCCCTCGCTGAAACTGCGGAAGCGTAACCTCCGCCACAAACTTGCAATGGTCTAACCCCGTGATGATTTTTTCGGGCTCAAAGCGAATCGACTTAATGGACGGATCATAGTGTTTAAGGACTTGATCTGAAAGCTGAGCCATCTCTGCGACCACGTCACCCGTTGTAAACACCGTGGCGGCAATTACGCTATTTCGGTTGATTTCTAGCTGATCGAGCGTTTCCCAGAGAGGCTTGTAGAGCAGATATGCCTTGAATTTTCGCTTTAGATCTCCGCTCGGAATCAGCCCTTGACGAAGCTCTTCAAACGCTTTGGGTGCCTGGAGTGGCTGACCATTTGCATCCTTTAATGAACGACGAACAACATAGGCATACTGCCGATTGGGCTTGAGAACAATCCCCGGATAGGGCGCAACCGCCAGCAAATACTTAGGCACATAAAACGGATCGGGCGTCGGATTAGTTGCCACAACGGGAAACAAGCGGCCCCGCTCTGGAGACGTACGACCAATGTCAACAAGCAGAATAGACGCCTGCGGATCTGCGGTGATCAGCTCAGTGGGATCAAGCGGGGCGAGGGGTTGATTAAAGCGAAAGTATCCAGCGGCAGTTGTTGGGAATGCGGGGCGATCGCTCGAAATGGTTTTGAGTCGCTTAAAAAACCCAAATGTTTTTGTGAACACTGGAAACCCTGACAGATCAGGATGTCCATCGGGGTCGAGTCGAAAATCTGAGGGATAGGGGAGGTTATAAAACTCATTGGGATCGCTCAAATCGGCATTCAGATCAAAGGTGGCGATCGCCGGAGACGATTGAGCCTGTGCTTCAAGCTGAAACAGATTACCAAACGCTAGAAGCAATGTAATGCAAAACACAACCGCCAGTTTATATAGACTATTCCAGTGTTTTTTTAAGTATTTCCCGCGTCCCAACTGTTTTATCTCCACCGTTTCTGTACTTGACGCGCATATTGTTATAAGCCAACTTAAGCTAAAATCGGCCAAAATATTGCGACTAAAATAATAACAGTCATAGAGAGAATGCAATTAGGATTTATAGCTATTCTTTACATGGCATTGCTGGACGCAGGTTTCAAACCCTCTCATTTAGAGCTTGATTGAATGAAAATGACCACTTGACCTACCAGCAATGGAATCAGACTGGCTGCCATGATTAATCCCCAGCCTTGCAAGCCTGGATCTGTTATTTGCAAGACTCTGGCGAGCGGCGGGAAATATACGGCAAAGATCAGCAGCCCACTGCACAGCAGTAATGCGCCCCAGATATAAATATTTGTTGTAATCTCATTACGCAGCAGATTCGAGCCGCGATCGCGCATATTAAAGACGTGCCATAATCTCCCAAACGCGATCGAAAGAAATGAGATCGTCACCGCGCGGTCTTGGGGAATATCGAGCACATTGAGGCAGAGTGCAAAGATGCTAAGCACCGCACCTGCAATCAGAAATCCATATCCCCCAATCGTCCACCAGTGACGATTTGCCAGGACGGGTTCTTTAGGATCTCGCGGCGGTTGCTTCATGAGCACGGCGTTGCCTTCTCCAACTCCCAACGCCAAGGCTGGAAACACATCATTGACCGCATTGATAAACAAAATCTGCAAGGGCAGCAGGGGAAGCGGACTGTTGGTAAGAGACGCGGCACCGACTGCAATGATTTCTCCCATATTGCCAGAGAGCAAGTAGATCGTAAATTTACGAATATTGCGAAAGATGGCTCGTCCTTGTTCAACTGCGGCCACGATGGTAGAAAAGGCATCATCTTGAAGCACCATGTCGGACGCTTCCTTGGCAACCTGGGTGCCTCGTCGCCCCATGGCGATGCCAATATCGGCCTTTTTGAGAGCAGGCGCATCATTGACTCCATCGCCGGTCATCGCCACAATCGATCCATCATTTTGGTGAATCGCAATCAAATTTAGCTTTTCTTCAGGGCTGACCCGCGCAAAAATCGGCACCTGTTGCAGGCGACGATAGGTGTCGCTTGATAAATCATCAAGATGCTTTAACTCACTGCCCTGCACGGCTTGAGCCTCTTGCTCGCCGACCAATCCCACGGCCAATCCGATATTACGGGCCGTAATTGGCTGATCGCCAGTGACCATAATCACGCGAATCCCCGCTTGATGACAGGCCGCGATCGCCTCTTTCACATCGTCACGGGGGGGATCTTCTAATCCAACAATCCCAAGGAGCGTTAGGTTTTCATAGGGGTTGGCCTCATCAGTCTCAATGTCCTTTATGGCGATCGCCAGAATCCGTAATCCTGTTTCGGCCATTTGAGTACATCGATCCTGCCATGCTTGTCGGGCGTGATCGTCCATGGAGTCTGTTCCATCTGGTGCGAACCGTTGAGTACAAATGGGCAAAACCGATTCGGGGGCACCCTTCACCGCAAACCGATAGCGGTGATCGTCGAGCTGATGAACGGTTGTCATCATTTTCAAATCGGGGTCGAATGCCACCTCACGGACTTCGGGCATGTCTTGAAGTAAATCATCTCGACGAAGCCCAGCTTTGGCACCAGAGACGAGGAGTGCTACTTCCATGGGGTCGCCAATCGGCTGGTTCTTTCCGTTATCCGTCCCTTCATCGGTTGGGGTGCCATTTGGAAGAACCGCATTATTGCAGAGCACACCGACTTGAAGCGCTAAGGATAAAACCTTCTCTGACGAGGGGTCGAGCGGATCTCCATTTCTTAAAAATTTTCCGGATGTTTCGAGGGCTTCCCCCGTGACGGTAATGTCGCCAGATTCTAGCGCCATCTGAGTGACCGTCATCTGATTCTCGGTGAGGGTTCCTGTTTTGTCGGTGCAGATGATGGTCGTTGCACCCAAGGTTTCAACGGCGGATAGTTGATTAATTAACGCATTGCGTTTTGCCATCCGCCACATGCCCCGCGCTAATGCCACGGTCGCAACGATGGGCAATCCTTCGGGAACGGCTGCCACGGATAGGGCGATCGCCGTTTCAATCATAAGGAATAGTTCTTTGCCGCCGATAATGCCCGCAACGGCCACTACGGCAGCGATCGCCAGCGTCACCCAAATCAACCGCCGACCTAGCTGATCTAACCGCTTTTCGAGGGGGGTAATTTCTTCTTCTGCCTCTGCGGTCATGGATGAAATATGTCCCAACTCCGTATCCATGCCGGTCGCCACGGCGATTCCTTCCCCCGATCCACGGGTGACAAAGGTGCCCTTAAACAGCATATTGGTTTGCTCTGCAAGTGACAGATCGTCCTCGATAGGCTCGACCTGCTTGCTCACGGGCACTGATTCGCCTGTTAGTGCTGATTCATCCGCTTGAAGCTTGGACGTTTCGATGAGCCGCAAATCAGCCGGAATCAGATCGCCGCCTTCAAATACGACAATATCGCCAGGAACGAGCTCGTCTGCCGGAATGACCTGAATGTCTCCGTCTCGTCGAACTTTTGCTTGGGTGCGACTCAACTGCTTGAGCGCCTTCATCGACCGGACGGCGCGAATTTCAGTAAAAAAGCCAATCCCAGCATTCAACAAAATAGCCACGATAATCGCACTGCCTTCAATCCATTCTTGAAACAGAAATGAAAGCACTGCTGCGATCGCCAACAAGCCAATAATAGGACTCTTAAACTGATCAATTAGAATTTCCCGCGCGCTCCGCTGCTTAGCCTCTTGCAGGCGATTTGGCCCATATTTCTCTCTGCGAGTTTGAACCTCAGACGGGTCGAGTCCATTTTGGGAGGAGACATCAAACGCTTTGAGAACCTCATCAACAGTCTGAGAGGTTACATGGGTCGGAAGATCGCCTTGCTTCACGCTGGTTTGCCTATAAACTACTCAACATAACCAACCGATGCGTCAAAACACCGGATCGATGCTCTTACGCTACGCGAATGGTTTCTGTTGATGCATCTATCAGCTTGCAGATTTATTGCATACGGGTACATCTAATACACGGAGGAATCACCCTGTTGTTGAGCCATACCCCAAGACGGGGAGGACCCTCCAAGATTCCAGCGTGGGCTCAAGCAGCGTTGAACGAACGATTGCAGCAGGAGGATGGATTTGAGAGCTATGGGGCGATCTGCCACTGGTTAGAAGAGCAACTGGGTATCATTGCCCCCTATAGCCCTACGGGCTTAGGTTTGCATGGTGAACCCACGCGCCGCGCCGGGTTCACCATACGTTCAGCGTCCTAACGCGAGAGCGTAAAGCTATAAAAAACTAGCTTGTCAAATCACTGCCGATTCCAGCAGAGCGATTGTGCCTGCCGTTGCATCAATCTCTACAGGTAAGCCGATGGGCAGCGTAGCGATGGGTTCGATATGTCCAATCATGGCTCCATACCACGCGGGTATTCCGAGCGGTTGGATGTGATCCCAAATCACTTCTTCGAGAGTCAGAGAGCCATAACTTTCATCAGGGCGACAATTACGGCATTGCCCAAAGACAAACCCAGCAATCTGATCGAGAATTCCCGCCAATTTCAGCTGTGTCATCATGCGATCAAGTCGGTAGATGGTTTCGCCAATGTCTTCTAAAAACAGAATAGATCCCCGAAAGTCAGGCAGGTAAGGAGAACCGACTAGGGAGGACAGCACAGACAGATTACCGCCCATCAACCTGCCTTGGACGTTTCCTGGCGTAATGGTTTGGATGCGGTAATTGACCTGCATGAGGCGATCGCCATCTGCAGCATCGCTCACATTCTCAAACATCGGAGATTCACCCTCAAACAAAATGCGGCGAAACCATTCGGTCTGGTAGGTACGCCAGCCCGTCAGTCCGTTGGGGCCGTGGAAAGTAATCAGCCCTGTTTTGGCATGGATGCCGAGAATCAGCGCCGTCAAATCGCTAAAACCCACCAAAATCTTAGGATGCTGCTGAATTAAATCGTAATCGAGGTATGGCAAAATGCGACTGCATCCCCATCCCCCGCGAATGGGAAGAATCACTGCAATATCGGGGTCTGCAAACATTTGATTGATGTCGGACGCTCTCATCTCGTCTGTGCCGCCCAAGTATCCTCGCCGAGCAAACACATGAGGAGCCGCCTGAGGAATCAATCCTAAGCCGCGCACGGCATCTGCCACGATATCAAAGTCTTCTCGAAGAAACGTTGCGCTGGCTGGGCTGACAATGCCAACGCGATCGCCCGACCGAAGCCTGGTTGGTTTAATCACTGATGACTCCACTGCCTGCCCGGGTTTAGTGAGGGAGGCTAGCAAGGAGGCGATCGCTCCAGTCACTAGAGCATGATTGATTTGGCGACGGCTTGGCATAGTCACGAGTTAGCTGAATTGAGTATCGAACCTAAATCCAACCTTTACTTTCTCATTCTTCTCCGATAACTCGATTACGACCTTGAGATTTAGCCTTCAGCAAATTTTGGTCAGCCCGATGAATAAGGCTAATGCCGTCTTCATCGTCATCCTGCAGGAGCGTGGCGGTTCCAGCGCTAATCGTAATCGTCAGATCGAGAGAATCGTCAATCGTAAAGGGCTGTTCGGAAATAAGTCGGCAGAGGCGTTGAGCGATGGTCAGCGCTTCTTGCGCTCCGGTTTCACTGAGAATCACGACAAATTCTTCCCCGCCATATCGAAATGGGGTGTCATAAAAGCGTAAGTTGTGGCGAAGACGAGCGGATACAAGCTTGAGGGCGCGATCGCCCACCAAATGCCCGTGATTGTCATTGATGGATTTGAAATAATCAACATCCAGCATTAACAGACTGATGGGAATGTCTCGGCTTTGGGCATTGCGAATCTGACGAGGTAGTTCCCACTCAAAGGCACGACGATTATTTAACTCAGTTAGCGGATCAGACAGGGCGATCGCCGACAGCAAATCATTGGCTCGCATGAGTTCTCGGTAGTTTTGCACTCGGCGCAGTCCGGCGCGAACTTGAGACTGAAACAAGCGATCTTGCCGAGCAAACTGTTGAGAGTATTCTCCCTCTGTTGATCGCAGATTCCACGAAAGCCAAATGAATGCATCAACCCCTGTTTCAAGGGCTTCTGCAGTGATGTCTGATTCTTTATCTACGTCAATAATCAAGTCATTCGTAGGACTGAAAAGAGAGGGGCGATCGCCCACCAAAATACAGTAGATCCAGGCGAGACGGCTCTGCGCCTTAATCTGTTGGCAAAGCATCAGACTGCCATCTTGCTCAGCCTGAAGCACCAACAGATCCGGCTGCTGCGCTTGAATGAGTGGAGCTGCCTCAGATGGATTGGGAGCAGCTTCCACGGTTACATTGGCTGAATTTTGAATTGATCCGAGAAGCGTTTCAAAAAAAGAATCGCCCCCGACAACGAGGACAGAAGCATTCATGGATATATGACCGCGCAATCCTTAAGATCGCGATGGAAATGATAGAAATCCCCCGAGATATCTCACTAATCGATGTCTTATAGCCCTACGGGCTTAGGGTTGTGTGGTGAGCCCGCGCGGCGCGGGGGCTCGCACACGTTCAACGTCCTAACGTGAGAGCGTACGGCTGTAACTGATCAGTGATTTTCAGTGATTTAAATAAGTCGCCATGTATAATCTCGCATACACCTCTAATATCCGCTGTATTAAACTCCTACAGCTCCAGCGTCCTGAAATTCGCAGTTCAGAACCGTAATTTTAATCATCTATAGCGATCCTAAATTGCCCGTCAAATTGCTGAAGACAATTTAAGCGATCAGATTACGCGATCAGATCTCTTTGTCAAATTTCACAACATCATTGAAAATATGAACCAATACGGATATTCCTTCAGCATATAGCGATCCTAAATCGCTTGTGAACTGTGTTTGAGCAGTGGGGCACCGCCCGCCTGACTTCTCTCAAGCCATCTGGAATTGCTATAGGTGACTGGCAAATGTCTGGCTTAAGCATGTCTGCATGGAGTCGCAGCGTGATTATAGGCATTGGTTTGATAAATGCCGTATCAGAATAAAGCACGATTGGCTTTTGCCAAATTTTTATCGCCTGCTGGGAAATGGATTCATGTCAGTCTTGAATCAGAAGCGATAGTCTAGATTTAGACTAATGAGATTTGATTAGCCTCGAAATAAACAGCTTGCCGTTTAGTGAACTAAAGTCCCGATGTTCCCTTCTCTTAGTGGCGCTCAGATTAGAAAAACCTTTCTTGACTTTTATGCCAGCAAAGGGCATACGATTCTGCCAAGCGCATCCCTTGTGCCAGAAGATCCGACTGTTTTGCTAACGATTGCAGGCATGTTGCCGTTTAAGCCTATTTTCTTGGGGCAGCGTAAGGCAGACTTTAATCGAGCGACCACGTCTCAAAAATGTATTCGCACGAACGATATCGAGAATGTCGGACGCACTGCTCGGCATCATACGTTTTTTGAGATGCTGGGAAATTTTAGCTTTGGCGACTATTTCAAGCACGAAGCGATCGCCTGGGCATGGGAACTATCCACCCAGGTTTATAAGCTGCCACCGGAGCAGTTGGTGGTCAGCGTCTTTCGAGAAGACGATGAGGCATTTGAAATCTGGCGTGACGAGATTGGAGTGCCGCCGCATCGCATCAAGCGCATGGATGAAGAGGATAATTTCTGGGTGTCGGGTCCGACGGGGCCGTGTGGTCCCTGTTCGGAAATTTACTATGATTTTCATCCAGAGCGCGGCGACGACGCTATTGACTTAGAAGACGACACTCGCTTTATCGAGTTCTATAATCTGGTGTTTATGCAGTTTAATCGGGATGCAGACGGCAATCTGACTCCCCTGCAAAACCAAAACATCGACACTGGGATGGGGCTAGAGCGGATGGCGCAGATTCTTCAGCGCGTCCCCAACAATTATGAAACCGATTTGATTCTGCCGATTATTGAAACCGCAGCCGCTATTGCCGGACTCCAGTACGCAGCAGCAGACGACCCAACCAAAGTATCGCTGAAGGTCATTGGCGACCACGTCCGTGCGGTTGTCCACATGATTGCAGACGGCATTTCGGCATCTAATCTTGGACGGGGCTATATTCTGCGGCGGTTGATTCGTCGGGTAGTTCGGCATGGTCGGCTGATTGGCATTGACCGGGCATTCATTACCGATATCGCGGAGACGGCGATCGCCCTCAGTGAAGACGCCTACCCAAATTTGCGGCAGCGCGACGAATTTATCAAAACCGAGCTTCGACGCGAAGAAACTCAGTTTCTCAAAACGCTAGAACGCGGCGAAAAGCTGCTGGCTGATATTCTCTCCAAACATCCGAAGCAGATTTCGGGCAAAGAAGCATTCACGCTCTATGATACCTACGGGTTTCCGCTCGAGCTAACTCAGGAAATTGCCGAAGAACAGGGCATTACAGTCGATTTGGCGGGGTTTGAAACAGAAATGGAAGCTCAGCGGGAACGTGCCCGTGACGCTCACGAAACGATTGATCTAACCGTGCAAGGCAGCCTTGATCAGCTCGCAGAGCATGTTCACAGCACTGCCTTTTTGGGATACACCGACCCCCAATCGGCGGCACAAGTGGTCGCGTTATTGGTCGATGGCAAGGCAGCAGAGGCGGCTGAAGCGGGTGCAGACGTGCAAATTATCCTCGATCAGACTCCCTTCTATGCGGAGTCGGGCGGGCAAATTGGCGATCGCGGCTTTTTGTCAGGGGATAACGTGCTAGTACGGATTGAAGATGTCAAGAAAGACACCGACTTCTTCGTTCATCTAGGGCACATCGAACGCGGTACGCTTCAGGTCGGCACGCCGGTGACGGCGCAAATCGATCGCGCGTGCCGACGACGCGCTCAGGCCAACCACAGCGCAACGCATCTGCTGCAAGCTGCCCTCAAAAAGATTGTCGATCCATCGATCTCTCAAGCGGGGTCGCTAGTAGCCTTTGATCGCCTCCGGTTTGACTTCAACTGCCCGCGTCCCGTGACGGCTGAGGAGCTAGAGCAAATCGAAGACCTGATCAACACCTGGATTGCCGAGGCACACGAAGCAGATGTCTCGGTGATGTCGCTCACAGAAGCCAAGGCAAAAGGAGCGATCGCCATGTTTGGCGAGAAGTATGCCGATAGCGTGCGGGTCATTGACTTTCCGGGTGTTTCGATGGAGCTGTGTGGTGGCACGCATGTTCACAACACAGCAGAAATTGGCGCGTTCAAAATCGTCTCAGAGACTGGCATTTCGTCGGGGGTGCGTCGCATCGAAGCGGTAGCAGGTCCGGCAGTGCTGGATTATCTAAACGTGCGAGACAAGGTGGTCAGAGAGCTGGGCGATCGCTTTAAGGTGAAGCCTGAAGATGTGGTCGGTCGGGTTGATGCGCTGCAAGCAGACCTCAAAGACACACAGAAGCAGCTTGAAGCGGTTAAAACAGAACTGGCGATCGCCAAATCAGATCAGCTCCTCAACGAGGCTGAAGCCGTTGGCGATTACCGAGTCCTCGTTGCTAACCTGGGCGATCTGGACGCGAAGGCGCTCCAGACCGCAGCCGAGCGCCTGTCAAAAAAGTTGGGCGATCGCGCAGCCGTGGTTTTGGGGGCAACTCCTGCAGACGGTAAGGTCAGTCTAGTGGCTGCATTTGGTCCCAAAGTCAACAAAGAGGCGAAGCTACAGGCCGGTAAGTTTATCGGCGGCATTGCCAAAATTTGCGGGGGCGGGGGCGGGGGTCGCCCACATCTGGCTCAGGCGGGTGGGCGAGATGCTAGCAAGCTACCCGAAGCGCTAGAAACCGCGCGGAGCGAGTTGAAGTCTCAGCTTGCCTAGCGAATAGCAGAACACCCAACTGTCAGCGATTAACTACAAGGGATAAAGCCGTACTATTGGGCGTAGAGCCGATATTGCACGTGTCGTCATCTTGCCAGCACCAGCTAATCGAGACAATTTCAACCGGGGGCATGTCTTGATCGGTCTCGATTCCGCTGCGATCGAACGGGACGACGGTTCGGAAGGGAATAGTCTGTCCGGCTTGAACGACATCGGTTGGAAATTCTAAATCGCTGACTCCGCTCCCGGTGTTGCCGCTGTCGTCATCGCTATTATTGGAGCGGTAGGTGAGTCGGGCTTGGCTGATGGGGCGATCGCCATGATTGGTCAAACATCCGACAATATCGTCTTGCGCTGGGTTAAACTCATCGGCTTGAAATCCCGGATTGGTAATTTCAAGCGGCTCTGGTGCGCCGGTCGGGCTGGCCGACTGACACAGCTCAAACGCGGATGTGGTTTCGGTTGATGATGGATCATCTTGAGAAATCACCGAGGTGGGACGACCTTCAACGGGGGCTTGCTGGGCACGCTGCTGGGCGATCGCCAAATTGCGCTGATATTCAGCGAGTTTCTCTTGAGCAGCCGCATAGTTAGGGTTTGACTCTGGCACCGACTCTAAGAGGGCGATCGCTCGCTGCCAACGACTCGTAACCAAATTCCAGTCATCTTGAGATGCGGCGATCTGAGCGGCATTTGCGGCGCTCAACCCCATGTCTAGTCCGTCTTGAAAGGGTTGCTCAACTTCGGTCACAGGAGAGGGAGACGGAGTTGGCGAAGGCGTCACGATGGGAGAGGGAGTCACAGGAGACTGAGAATCTGAGTCTCGACATCCCGCCAACCCCATAATGGCGGTGACTGACACGATGGTAATCAGTAGCGTAGTCCTGCAAGTCATCGGATACATCAGTTGGGGAGTATTAGTTGATGGTTGAGCAGAGTGTGCCCCTATGCGGTGTGAGCTTTCCTGATTTTAAGCTAGCAGCACCCATGGGAACATGGTTAAGCCCTTCCCTGTAAGCCGTAATGTGCTGATAAGACTTCGATAAACAGATCTTTAACTCTAGCTGATAGGTTCCTTTGGGGAATAGTCATCAAGATTAAGACCCCATTAATCACTCAGTAACCATTCTGAGCTAATCCTTAAACTCGACATGCATTTTGTGGCAGGCATCTTACCAATCGATGCCGCCGATTTTGCATGCCAGTTTGATATGCCAATTGGATGTATCCCGTTAGCGATCGCCCGTTTATCCCCCCTTATAGCCTTACGCTCTCGCGTTAGGACGTTAAACGTGTGGTGAGCCCCCGCGGCGCGGGGGCTCACCACACAAACCTAAGTCCGTAGGACTATATCTCTCGTTTACTGTGTTTAATTGAGGATCTGACAATGCCCAGTGCCGATTCTGTCCGGTTTGCCTCCTTCAATGCATCCCTCAACCGCTCCAGCGAGGGAGAATTGATTGACGATCTCTCGACTCCTGACAACGAGCAAGCTCAAACCATCGCAGAAATTATTCAGCGCAATGCCCCGGATGTTGTGCTGATTAATGAATTTGACTTTGATGCAGACGGTACAGCTGCTCAGCTCTTCCAAGACAATTATTTATCGGTGAGCCAAAACGGCGTCGACCCGATTGAGTATCCCTATGTTTACCTCGCGCCGTCCAATACGGGCATCGCATCCGGCTTTGATTTAGACAACAACGGCGAAATTGTCACCACTCCCGGAGCACCCGGCTATGGCAACGACGCACTCGGCTTTGGCAATTTCCCTGGCCAGTTTGCGATGGTGGTGTACTCGCAGCACCCCATCGTCGAAGATGAGATTCGCACCTTTCAGACGTTTCTCTGGCAAGACATGCCGGGTGCGCTGCTGCCTGATGATCCGAGCACTCCAGAGCCAGCCGACTGGTATTCTCCTGACGAACTCGATGCATTTCGCCTGTCCTCCAAGAGCCATTGGGATATTCCGATTGACATTGACGGCGACATTGTTCACGTCCTTGCTAGCCACCCGACTCCTCCCGTGTTTGATGATCCGCCTTTCTTCCCGGAAGGCGTGGACTTCAATGGGCGGCGCAACCACGATGAAATTCGCTTCTGGTCAGATTATGTAACTCCTGGACAAGGTGCCTATATCTATGATGACGAGGGCAATAGGGGCGGGCTATCCCTAGGCGATCGCTTCGTTATCATGGGTGATCAAAACGCCGATCCGTTTGATGGGGATGACACCGACGACGCGATTTTGCAGCTGCTCGACAATCCCTTTATCAACACGTCGGTGACTCCTAGTAGCGAGGGGGGTGTGGATGCCGCAGACCGTCAAGGAGGCGCAAATGACGAACATGAGGGCAATCCGGCATTTGACACGGCGGATTTTGCAGATACTAGTCCAGGAAATCTTCGTGCTGACTATGTGTTGCCGTCTCAGAGTTTAGCCATTACAGGCGCGGGAGTATTTTGGCCCCCCAGTGACGATCCGCTCTTTGATTTGGTGGGAGATTTTCCCTTCCCCAGTTCCGATCACCGGTTAGTCTACACCGACGTAGCCGTGAGCATCCCCGATTCGACTCGTAGGCAGGTTGCAGGCATCGATTTTTTGGGCGAAGTCACCTTTGAAACAGGGTTTACGTTTGAAGATACCGTAGTCGGCGGCCTATCGGGACTCGCCTACGACACCGCCAACGATATCTACTACGCTATCTCTGACGATCGCAGCCAGTTTGATCCGGCTCGGTTCTACATGCTCTCGATCGATCTCGATGACGGAACGCTCGACGATGGCGACATCACGTTTACCGATGTCACCACACTGTTAAATGAGGCAGGAGAACCGTATGCCGAACTGAGCCTTGATCCAGAAGGCATTGCGTTGACGAATGACGGTACGGTTTATGTCTCGTCAGAAGGCGATGTCAATGCACTGCTTGATCCGTTTATCAATGAGTTTTCATTGGACGGGGAGCAGCTCGATGAATTACCGATTCCTGAGAAATTCTTGCCGACTGCGGACGGCAGTAGCGGTATCCGCAACAATCTAGCCTTCGAGAGTTTGACGATTACGCCCGATCAGCGGTTTCTCTACACGGCGACAGAAAACGCCATTATCCAAGACGGAGATGCGGCTAGTTTGGAAGACGGCAGCCCTGTTCGCATTCTGCAATATGACCTGGAAACGGGCGAACCTATCAAAGAACTGCTCTATGAAACCGATGAAATTGCCGCTACCCCCATTCCTGATGATGCCTTTGCCACCAACGGCTTAGTCGAACTTTTGGCCCTCGATAACACCGGGACGCTCCTCGCCCTAGAGCGTTCCTTCTCGGTTGGCGTCGGGAATTCTCTCAAACTCTATGAAGTGCAAACGCAGTTGACAACCGATTTGAGTAGCGTCGATGGCTTGCTTGCAGACGAGGGCAATCCGTTCGGAGTCGAGCCGGGAGAAGCGTTTGATGTCGATGCGATCGCCACCAAAGAACTCCTCTTCGACTTCAGCGAGCTTGGACTCACCCTCGATAACGGAGAAGCCCTAGCGCTGGGACCTGTGTTGCCCGACGGTCGCCAGTCTCTGATTGTCGCCAGCGACAACAACTTTAGCGACACCCAGTTCACCCAGTTCTTTGCCTTTGCCCTCGACTTTGATGAAATTCCAGACGTTCAGCCCGCTCTAGAAACCCCGGATGAGATTCGCTTTGGCGATCCAGACAATCCTGATTTGGCACAAGAATCTGACCCGGATGATCCTGCGATTTACGTTCATCCAACGGATTCGTCCCAGAGTTTTGTCATTACCACGTTGAAGAATACTGGACTGAAGGTGTTTGACCTAAATGGCGAAGAACTCCAGGAAATCTCGCCAGAAGGCGTGCGCTATAACAACGTGGATTTGGTGTACGGCTTCAATTTGAATGGAGAACTCGTTGATTTAGCTGTGGCGAGCGATCGCGGCAATGACACCCTCGCCATCTTCCGCATTGACCCCGAAACGCGCCAGCTCACCGACATCACCTCCCCTGACATTCTTGCAACCATCTTCGGCGTCGATGATGGCGAACAAACTACTTACGGACTCGCCACCTACACCAGCCCTACCACGGGCATTTCCTATGCCTTCACCACGCAGCGCGATAGGGCTCAAGTTGCCCAGTTGGAACTGATCGCCAATACCGATGGCACGGTTGGCGCTGAAGTTGTGCGGACGCTGGATTTGCCCGTGCCTACAGGCGACCCCGAAGATTCGCAGTCGGAAGGCATCGTCATCGACCGAGAATTCGGCGTGGGCTACGTGGCGCTGGAAGAAGAAGTCGGCATTCTCAAGTTCAATGCTGAACCCGATGCCGGAGACGATCTCACCCTGGTCGCGTCGATTGAAGAAGACTTTCTTAGCCCTGACATCGAAGGATTGACCCTCTACTACGGCGCTAACGGATCGGGCTATTTGCTTGCTTCCAGTCAAGGAGACAGCACCTATGCGGTGTTCGATCGCCAGACCACCGAATACATCGGCAGTTTCGTAATCGGCGGCACCAACGGCATTGATGGCGTCGAAGAATCCGACGGGGCTGCCATTATTAACGTGCCGCTGGGCGATCAGTTCCCGTTTGGTTTGCTAGTGGTGCAGGACGGTTCTAACGAACCTGCCGTAGTGTTTCAAGACCCCGAAGATGGCGAGATTCAAAACTTCAATGCCAATTTCAAATACATTGCCTGGGACGATATCGCCAAAGTCTTCGATGAAGACCTGATTATTGACCCATTCACCTACGATCCGCGCGATCCGATTACCGACAGCCTGCCGAATGGCGTAGCGAGCGGCGATGTCGATCAAGATTCTGCCGTGCTGTGGACTCGCAGTACCGTCTTGGGCGACGTAACCTTCGAATATTCTACTGACGCGGACTTTGCCACCATCGCAGGCACGGTGACCGCAGAGGTGACTGACCCCGATCGCCCGGTCAAGGTCGAGATTGATGACTTGGATGCAGGAACGCAATACTTCTATCGCGTCACCGATGCAGCAAATGCAACCGAATCGGGACAGTTCCGCACACCCAACGAACAGGGTGAACAAGCAGGCTTGCGATTCGGCATTTCGGGCGACTGGCAGCAGGCACCCCCTTACCCCATTCTCGATTCGGCAGCCGCTAGCGACCTCGACTTCTTCATCAAGCTGGGCGACACCATTTATGCGGACTTAGAGACGCCTGCTCTGCCTGGTGTAACGCAAGCTCGCACCCTCGATGAATTCCGCACCAAGCACGCTGAAGTCGTGGGCGATCGCTTCGGTTCTAACGCGGTATCAGATCTGTATGAATCCACCTCGATTCTCAGCACCATCGACGATCACGAAATCGTCGATAACTTTGCGGGTGGAGCCGCGCCGGGTGAATCGCCCGATGCGCCAGACATTGGCTCGTCTCCTGAACCCCTATTTACAGACGACGTTGAGTTCGTCAATGACACTCAGGCCTATGAAGACGCGCTGCAAGCCTATCAGGAGTATCATCCGATTCGGGATGAGTTCTACGGTGAAACCGGCGACGATCGCACGGCTGGCGAACGCAAGCTCTATCGGACTCGTGACTATGGCAGCGATGCGTCGGTGTTTGTGCTCGATAGCCGCTCCTTCCGCGATGACCAGCTCGAACCCGCTGACCTGACAAATCCGGCAGCATTCATCGCAGAAACGTTCAATCCCGATCGCACCTTGCTCGGTGAAGCGCAACTGGAGTTGATCAAGCAAGACTTGCTCAATGCCGAACAGCGCGGCACCACCTGGAAGTTTGTCGTAATTCCAGAGCCGATCCAAAACTTCGGCGTCGTCAATGCCGAAGATCGGTTTGAAGGCTATGCGGCAGAGCGCACCGAACTGCTGCAATTCATCGACGACAACGACATCAACAACGTCGTCTTCATGGCAGGCGATTTCCACGGCACGTTGGTCAACAATCTCACCTATCAGATGGGGCCTGGTCAGGAGCAGATTGCGACTGACGCCTTCGAGATTGTGACGGGGCCCGTTGCCTTCTTTGACGGTCGCTTTGGCCCTGCCGTTGTTGGCCTCAGCGCTGCCGCCGGACTAATTACGGCAGAACAGCAGGCTTTCTACGACTCTCTGCCCATTGCGCCAGACACCGATAGTACTGTCGATGATAAAGACGACTTTCTTAAAGCATTGCTCACCGAACAGACTGCGCTGTTTGGCTATGACCCCATTGGCTTGAATAACAACTTAGATATTGCCAATGGACTGATCGACGCCACGCTATTGCAAGGCGATTACGTGTCAGCCCACACCTTTAGCTGGACAGAACTTGATATCGATGCTAAGACGCAGAGGCTTACGGTGACAACCTATGGCATTGATGCCTATAGCGAAGCCGATGTGTTGGCCGATCCGCAAGCCATTCTTGCCCGTGAACCGCGAATCGTCAGCCAGTTTGAAGTCAACCCCAGCGGCTTTAACGCCATCGACGGGTCTGACTCGTCTGAGCCCCTACCCGGAACTCCAGGACGCGATCGCATCAATGGCTTTGGCGGCAATGACATTGCCAACGGCGACCTCAGCAATGACACCCTCCTCGGTGGTGAGGGTGATGACGTCTTGAGGGGCGATCGCATCCGGGGCTCAGCAGGCAGCCAAGACGCCATCTACGGCAATGCTGGCGATGACCAAATCAACGGCCAAGACGGGAATGACATTCTCATTGGCGGAGATGGAGACGACCAACTCAAAGGCGGCAGCGGAGACGACCTGCTCGATGGCGGACTCGGCAACGACACCCTCATTGGGGGCGCTGGTGCAGACCTGTTTGTTTTAGCCGTAGGCAACGGCACGGATGTCATTCGTGACTTTGTTTTGGGTACTGACCAAATCGGGTTGGATAATGGCCTCACCGTTGATCGGCTCGCGTTTGCCTCCAATCGCAACGACACCTTAATCTCTTTGGGAGATGAAGTATTAGCACGAGTGATCGGGATTGCCCCCGATGCACTCAGCACAGCCGAAGGCACTGCTTTGCCTCAGTAAAACTCGACAGGGGCGATCGCCAGCAGAGCATTGCTGTTTAGTTTGACCGACTTGATTGGGAGTGACATCCTCAAGTCGGTCATTCTATTTGTGGCCTGTTTGGCAGGGTTACACTGCCCTTCTCATCTAAGACCAATTCTTCGAAGTAAGGCTAAAAATGAACAGGCTAGAACCCTTGCAAGGCTGGTGGCCGTCAATCCAAAATCGCAAATCTAAAATCGAGAATTGGTATAAGCGATCGCTCCAAAAACAAATGGAATTGGCGTTTGAAGGACATGTACGGCATATCGTTCGAGTGAATGAGCGCAGCGAACTAAAGAAAACTAGTCTCAAACTAAAGGAAATGAGACCCGAACTAAAGAAAACTAGGGCCTGTCATCAGTTAGATAAACTGTAGACAGCAGAAATAAGAGGTAGACGATGCGACGCTATGCGCTGCGAGATGACCAGTGGGAGCAGATGGAGGACTTTTTGCCAGGGCGTGAAGGCCA
>JBNPEB010000015.1:0-25219 GCA_051117335.1 Elainellaceae cyanobacterium | reverse complement strand
ATTTCAACTGGATCTGGCAGCATAGTCGTTTGAAGACAACGGCGGCGCAACGAGCAGGGCTGACTAATCATCGCTGGAGTTGGCATGATATCCTTTCCTTTCCAACATTAATCTGACGCACTACCAATTTTCGTACGGGTTTATCTTACATCAGGACTACCTCAACGGATGTAGCGAATTTTCTCGGAAGGTATCTTATTCGCGCTGATAGCTGCCAAAATTCGTCTCATTCCGAGCTTGCCTTAGATTGCCGGAACATTCCCGCTGCAAAATTCATCAAACAGACTTACTAACTTGCTAGGCATTTACGAAATTAGAGAACTTCAGACTGTGTTCACATACAGACGGGCTGATTTAGTCGCGTTTGGGGTTAACTCCTTGAAACCACAAACCGCTTAGAACCTTATTGTGAGCAAACTAGATGGGTGGGGAGTGCTAGATATGAAATCTGATATGTCGCCCAATATTATGCTCACGGCGATCGCTCTAACCGGTACACTCTGCCTTCTGGCAGCATCTCGACAACCAGCGTTTATGACAGAGGTGCCTCGGGTGATGCACGTGCCCCCTAAGGTTGACCAGAGAGCAGATGATATTGCCAATCGCCGTCATTATCGACACCTGTTGAGCTGGATCATCACGCTACGGCACGAATCTCCTAATCAGCCTCCCTTTGCCTATCAGCGATCGCCCGAAGCTCCTAAGCGATAGAGGTGGCGGGCATTTTGCTGCAAGATGGCGATCGCAACATCGTCTGCCTCTTGAGCTGTCAAATCGCGATCGCCAATAGCCTGATCAAGCACCTGCCCAAGTGCCGTTCGTCCCCATTTTGCCCCGAGATAAAACAAATCAGGGATCATGTGAGCATCCGATGAATACATAATTTTGCTGGTCGGACTAAGCTCCAGCAGCATCGAAATTGCCTGTCGCATGCCGACGACGCTCAAGAAGGGAATCGCTAAACCAAAATCGACATACACATTGGGATAGACCGATGCCAGATAAGCGGCCTCTCGCGTGAATGGATACGCAGCATGGAGTAATACAATCGGAACCTGTCGATACTCTGGAATTTCCAATAAAAGCCTTAAGTGCAGCGGATTAGCAAGACGTAAATCCAGATCAGGGTCGCCAAATCCTGTATGAAACTGAATCGGAAGTTGATAAGTTGCCGCAATATCGAGCGCATGCAAGAGCAGAAAATCAATCAGGGCTTTGTCATTGAGACGAATGGGAGTCTCTTGTCTCTCTTGCTGGAGTTTCAGCGCATAAAAGCTTTCCTCTGCCAACTCCGTTGAGATCAACTGCACATCTAAGCCGACGCGATATGCAGCAATGCTCTTAAACCCGACCACCCCTTTTGGGGGCGGGTCAAGTTCACTGCGAAACCATTCTAGAAACACATCAAATCGACTCGATTCGTAAATCAGATGCTCGGCGAGATATTCTAACCGCAACAGCCGCGTAGTTGAAACAAATTGCTGATGCCATTCCACCGGCAAGACAGTATCTGGTAAAAACCCATCATCGAGAATCAGCCCAGCTAGATTGGATGCAGCAAAACATCGAGCGGTTAAAGCGTCCCATCCTAATTCAGTTCGACACGTTAAAATTGCCTCCTCCGAGGGAGCACACTCCAACAGGTCAGCCATATCCCGTAAACTGCGACGATAGCAAAGGGAATGCCGGGCATGATGATGAATTGTCTGGGAATCACATCCTTCGGTAAAGGCGGACGAATAGGGTGTCTCAGCCGCCACGTCAGGTTTTAGTACATTGTGGGCGTGCTGATCAATTACAGGAATCTGCCAGAGATCCATCATGGGTTGTCCCTTTTCCCTCATCGCCATGCTATGAGCATATCAGCGTACAGACACATCACAGGGTTTTATGCCAAGTCCGTCGTATGCTGCCAGATGCTGAAAAATTATGGAGACTGACATTAACAATGCCTGAACCAACCTCAGATTTGGATCTAAAATACCGATTGCGATCGCACCTAGAGCAGATCGTGCGAGAACGTAATCCATATATGGCATCGGAAGGGCATTTTTACGTCCGAGAGTACGTGCGCACCGAACTTGCCCAGTGGGGTGAGATTGAAGGCCATGAATTTCAGGTGCAAGGGCAACCCCATCAAAATCTTGTTTTGAATTTGCCTGCTCAGGATTCAGCCTCCAATGCCCCGCCAATTCTCATTGGAGCTCATTACGATGCAGTTCCGGGTAGCCCGGGTGCAGATGATAATGCCACTGGTGTTGCCGGAATGCTAGAGTTGGCACGATTTGCGAAAGCCAATCCCCTTCGATATCCTGCCCGCTTTGTGGCATTCGATATGGAAGAATACGGCATGGTTGGAAGCGAAGCCTACGCGGCAGACCTGAAACAACAACGACAAGCTCTCCGATTGATGCTATCGCTTGAGATGATTGGCTATTGCGATCCCACTCCCGGTTCGCAGCAGTACCCTCCTGGGCTACAGGCTTTCTATCCCAACCGTGGAGATTTTATTGGGCTGATTGGCAATGTATCGACTCTTCCTGACTTGATGGCGCTTAGCCATCATATTAAGCGGGTCGGAGTGCCTTGCGAATGGCTTCCAGCAGGACAGCGCGGCATGATTGTACCTCAAACCCGCCTCAGCGATCACGCACCGTTTTGGGATCGGGGATACAGAGCCATAATGGTAACCGATACCTCATTTATGCGAAATCCTCACTATCACTTGGGGAGCGATCGCCTTGATACGCTTGATTTAGATTTTTTAGCGGGTGTTTGTCAAGGACTTGAAGCAGGGCTTCAAAATCTATGATTTTCCTTGAGGTGAGCGCCTTCTCAGATGACATCTACCTGAGTTATGTGTGAAAAACTGATCAGCATCGTAGGGAATTATAAATAAACAGTGAGCGTAGATAGTACAAAGTTAGCCCCTAACAGAGACACCTACTCAAGAGCAAAATCATCTACAAAAACGCAGTTTACTCAGATTTTTTAAGAATTCAGTCATGAACGTTCCCGACCGCTAGTGTTGTTTCCACGTATTCAGATCAATGTTTAGAACCGTCACGGCGTATCCACATTGAGATTTGTCTTATGCATCAGGGGTTAATGTTGACGAATCCAAATCGCCCAATCCACATTGAGTTCCTAGCCTTGGATGCAATTGTATGGAATTTCCGTTGCCCGACAACGAACTGGCACGACTCGAAAAACTCTCTGAGTATCAAATTCTGGATACATCTCCAGAAGATGCATTTGACGATTTAACCCATCTGGCTGCCCAAATTTGCAATGTCCCGATTGCGTTAGTCAGCATTGTCGATTCGAGTCGCCAGTGGTTTAAATCTAAAGTGGGCTTAGAGGCCACCGAAACCTGTCGAGAGATAGCATTTTGCAATTACACAATTTGCCAACCTGATATTTTTATCATTTCAGATGCGTTGAGCGATCGCCGTTTCAGTGAGAACCCACTCGTTAAGAGCAATCCGCGCATCCGATTTTATGCTGGCACTCCTCTAATCACCCCCGAAGGATACACGCTAGGAAGCCTCTGCGTCATTGATCACGTCCCACGTGAGCTTAATCCAGAACAAATAAGCGCCTTACAAGCATTAGGTCGTCAAGTCGTCACTCAGCTAGAATTGCGTCGCAATTTAATCGAACTGTCGCAAGCAACCACTGCTCGGGAGCGAGTTGAAGAAACCCTATGTCGATATACAGTACAGTTGCAGCAAGCACTGGATTATGAGTCAAAGCTCAAACGCATCACAGATAAGGTGCGCGACAGTCTAGACGAGAATCAGATTTTGGAAACTGCTGTTCTTGAACTGGCCTCGTTGTCTCAAGTTGCTTACTGTAACGCGTCAATTCACAGTGCAGATCAACAAACAGTCATCGTGAAGGCTGAATGTTCATCCCCACCTCATCGCAATCATTCTAGGCCAATACTCAATCCATCAGAGTTTTCGGATATCTATCATCAACTCCAAGACAGCTATAGTTTTCAATTTTGTGCATCCTTACCAGCATTTGCCCAACATCAGATGGAGGATTATGTGGCAGTCTTAATGTGCCCAATCCTCGATGATCACGGTGTGCTAGGTGATTTGGTGCTGGTTAAGGACAAAGATTTAAGCTTTAGTGAATCTGAGATTCGTTTAGTGCAGCAGGTCACTAATCAATGTGCGATCGCCATTCGGCAAGCCTGGCTGTATGAAGCTGTACAAGCCCAAGTTAGAGAGTTAGAAAAGCTCAACTCTCTCAAAGATGAATTTCTCAGTACGGTTTCCCACGAACTGCGAACGCCTATCTCCAACATCAAAGTAGCCATTCAAATGTTAGATGTGAGCTTAAAGAAGGCGGGGTTTCCGAGCTCGCCTGGACAGCCGATCGCTAAGTATCTGGAGATTTTGCGTAGCGAATGTCATCGAGAAATCTCGTTGATCAACGATCTGCTTGACCTCGCACGGATTGATTCAGGAATGGAATATTTCGTGCTGACAGATATTAATCTTCGAACTTGGCTCCCAAGCATTAGCGAGCCGTTTGCAAAACGTGCTCAAAGCCAACAGCAAAAATTTCAGATTGAAATCCCCTCCGAATTGCCAGACCTCACAACCGACCTATCTAGCCTGAGCCGGATTCTCTGCGAACTCCTCAATAATGCATGCAAATATACCCCTCCCGGTCATACTATTCTTGTTGAAGCGTACATAACCCCTTCAGGGTTCCAGATCAGCGTTAGGAATTCTGGAACGAGTCTATCGGCTAATGAACTTAAGCGAATCTTTGATAAGTTTTATCGCATTCCCAAAAATGATCCGTGGAAACATGGCGGCACAGGCTTAGGGTTAGCATTGGTTAAGCAGCTTGTCGAGAAACTTCAAGGAAGTATCACAGTGACTAGCGAGCAAGAATGGACTCGCTTTCTGATCTGTCTCCCCCATCAAGTTTCCAAAGGCAATCCGGAAAGTAGATCCACGCTGTATCAAAGCGAGTCATGATCGTCCTAATTGAGGCAACGCTGCAAAGCATTCTGTTGATGGCTAATAGGCGATCGCCCATTAGTGCTCATTGGGCTTATGCTTCAACCCATACCGATACAGATCCCCCTTTACACAAAAACTGCCCCCATCCGCTCGAATTCGTTTGCACTGGGTCAGAAATATGCTCTGTGATGTCATAAAACATAGCGTCAGGTTTCCCGACTTCCATCCACTTCCAGCCTTCATCCCCGTTCGTCATGATCACAGCCATCGCTTTGGGATGGCGATCGTTTCCGAGTCGAGTCCAGCCAATTGTGTTGGGATGATCCAAATAATCATATTGATCGCCATAGGCAAAATTCGTTCGAGCATATAAAAACTTGTCGATTATCCAGCGATGAGACGGCATCCAAATCTCATACTCATTGTTATCTCTACCCTTGCCGCGATAGTGAGCCCCGTAGTAGTCCGCATAAAACACACACGGATATCCTTCTCGGCGCAGCAAGATAAATGCATAGGCCAGCGGCTTAAACCACGGTTCAACGACAGATTCAAGCGACTGTAAGGGTTGAGAATCATGATTTTCAACGAATGTCACCGCCAAGGCGGGTTGTTGCTGCATGAGCGTATTGTCGAGCAGTTGCCGCATATCAAAATGACTGCCTTGCAGGCTAGCCCGGTAGAAATTGTAGTGGAGTGGGGCGTCCACCAACGACATCCGTCCTTCAGTCTCAGAAATATACCAATGAAGCGCTTCGATATCTTGCGACCAGTATTCACCGACAGCAAATAAATCCCGCTGAGCATAGTCTCTGACGTGATCAAGCCATAGGTCGAAAAACCAGGCTGGAATATGCTTAATGGCATCTATGCGAAAGCCGTCAACGCCGGTTGTATCAAGATACCAGCGTCCCCAATATAAGAGTTCTCCGCGCACTTGCTCATTATCAAAATCTAGGTCGCAACCGAGCAGAAAGTCATAGTTGCCTTTCTCTAAGTTGACAAAATTATCAAAACTCCGACCCTCCAATAGATAGACCGTGCCATCGTTGGGGCCAATCATGTTGTGGTTAACCGCATCAAAGTGCCACGCACTCCACTTCATGCTGGAATATTTGTCGCCCCGTCCAGGAAAATTGAAGCGCGTATAAATTTCGATTTCTTGCAACCCCCCCTTCGGCTCAACTCGATTGTCTCGGTCATAGGGGGTTGCCATTACTCGTTCAGTTTCGTCGCCACCATCTTTATGATTGAGAACGACATCTGCATAAACTCCGATATTGTGACTTTTGAGCGCTTGAATGGCAGCCAAATATTCGTCGCGAGTCCCGTATTTTGTCCGACACGAATTTTCTTGTTTGTTCTTTTGCTGAAATTCGCCTAGATCGAATAAATCATAGACTCCATACCCCACATCATATTCACCCGCTTGTCCTTTGTAGGCAGGAGGCAACCAAAGCGCTGTAAAGCCTGCACTGGCTAAATCCTTTGCCTTCATTTCAAGCTCGTTCCAAAGCGTGCCATCGTGAGGAATATCCCAGTGAAACGCTTGCATGAGTGTGCCATTCAGGTCGGACATGTCCGTTATCTCCGTATGAGTTCCGTATGAGTGTAGATGTCAACTAAAACTGAGGTTTTCTATTTGGCAAGACCATCACAGCGTGGTCCTATCCCAACGGGTTATTCTGGCGCTGTAGCATCAGTAAGGTAAGAGGAACCATTGATGAGTATCTGTGAGGATGACCATTTTTTCCTCAAGTTCGCTAAATTTTTAATACTTAATGTTCCTCAATGTGTGATGAGCACATTCCCGAAATTTGGCGCATGGGTTTAGGAGGCTGATATGTCGGTTCGTCGCTCGCCATTCAATCAACAGAGTGATCATCATTCGCAGCGCTGGCAGTTTTGGATTGACCGTGGCGGAACGTTTACTGATGTTGTTGCACAGACTCCATCTGGTGAGCTGATCATTCACAAACTGCTGTCTGAAAATCCAGACCGCTATTCCGATGCGCCACTTCAGGGAATTCGCGAGGTTTTAGGATTAGCAACCGATGATTCAATTCCCGCTGATCAGATTGAAGTGGTGAAAATGGGAACGACCGTTGCGACCAATGCACTGCTAGAACGGAAAGGCGATCGCACGCTTCTCTTAATTACCAAGGGCTTTCGAGACGCACTTCGCATCGCCTATCAAAATCGTCCCAAAAATTTTGCCCGCGAAATCGTACTACCTGAGATGCTCTATGAACGGGTGATTGAGGTGGATGAACGCTACAGCGCTCAAGGCGAAGAACTCCAACCGCTTCAATTAGCGAATGAATTTTTAACAGAATTACAAGAGGCATATGATACAGGTATTCGAGCCTGTGCGATCGCCCTCCTGCATAGCTACCGCTATCCCGATCACGAACGCCAACTAGCTGAGATCGTCCGCAATATTGGCTTCACTCAGGTTTCCATTTCTCATGAAGTTAGTCCTCTCATCAAGCTAGTGAGCCGAGGTGACACCTCGGTTGTGGATGCATATCTCTCACCCATTTTGCGCCGATACGTAGATCGAATTGCATCTGAATTAGGTGACGAGAGGGAGGGAGAGTCGCAACACTCTATTGCCCGCCTCATGTTCATGCAGTCAAATGGTGGACTTACGGATGCCACGTTATTTCAAGGCAAAGACAGCATTTTATCGGGTCCGGCAGGGGGAATTGTCGGAGCTGTACAAACCAGCAAAATGGCCGGATTTGAGAAAATTATTGGATTTGACATGGGCGGTACGTCTACAGACGTGTCTCACTATCGCGGTGACTACGAACGCACCTTTGAGACCGAGGTTGCGGGTGTGCGGCTACGGGCGCCGATGATGTCAATTCATACCGTTGCCGCAGGAGGTGGCTCAATCCTTATGTTCGATGGGTCGCGCTATCGGGTCGGACCTGAATCTGCCGGGGCTTATCCCGGACCTGCCTGTTACCGAAATGATGGCCCTCTAGCCGTCACAGACTGCAACGTGATGGTGGGCAAGCTTCAATCCCAGTTTTTTCCGAATGTGTTTGGTCCACAGGGGAAATCGCCCCTAGATGCACACATCGTCCGGCAAAAGTTTATGAACTTGGCAGATGAGATTCACCAAGCCACCGGGGATCAGCGATCGCCAGAGCAAGTTGCCACAGGATTTCTGGCGATCGCTGTCGATAATATGGCAAACGCAATCAAAAAAATTTCTGTCCAGCGGGGGTATGACGTGTCCGAATATACTCTCTGCTGCTTTGGTGGAGCTGGGGGGCAACATGCCTGCCTGATTGCGGATGCATTGGGGATCAAGCAAATTTTCATCCATCCCTATGCAGGCGTGCTCTCAGCATATGGAATGGGGCTTGCCGACCTACGTGCCCTGCGCGAAAAAACCATTGAGCTCAAACTCACCGCTGACGTGATGCCAGACGTTGAAGATCAGCTTGCCGAACTCACCCGAGACAGCAATGCGGAAATCTTGGCTCAGGGATTGTCAGATGAGCACGTTCAAATTTTGCAACGAGTCCATCTCCGCTATGAAGGGACTGATTCAGCGCTAGTCGTAGATTTTGATACGCCGGATAGGATGATTGCTCAATTTGAAGACGCGCATCGTCAGCGCTATGGATTTGTGATGAGTGAAAAGCCATTGATTGTGGAAGCGGCATCGGTGGAAGCAATCGGACACATGCCAATTCCTGAAGAACCGATTGTTGAAGATCGTCCGTCTGAACCTCCGAAACCTGATGCGACTGTGCAAGTCTACACCGCCGAGTCATGGCGCGAAACGCCAGTCTTTGAGCGCGATCGCCTCTCCCCTGGCGTTCCCATTATTGGACCGGCCATCATCATCGAATCTACAGGCACAAACGTGATCGAGCCAGGGTGGCAGGCAGAGATTACGGCCAAAAATCATCTCGTGCTGAAAAAGGTTGCAGAGGATCGGCAATCTTCAACTCAAACCTCACACGCTGACACTCAAAATATCCCTGCTCCCTCCAATTCTCCCGATCCCGTCATGCTCGAAATCTTTAACAACCTGTTTATGGCGATCGCCGAGCAGATGGGCTTCACGCTGCAAAACACTAGCTATTCGGTCAATATCAAAGAACGCCTGGATTTTTCTTGCGCCATTTTTGACGGCAACGGGCAGCTTGTTGCCAACGCGCCGCATATTCCAGTTCATCTGGGTTCCATGAGCGAAAGCGTCCAATCGCTGATTGAGGAAAAAGGTGACACGCTCAGATCGGGTGACGTGTATGTCTTAAATAATCCCTATAACGGCGGCACCCATTTACCGGATGTCACGGTCATCACTCCCGTATTCATCGCCCAAAGCAGTGAGGCATCTCATTGGGACAATGAAACGCCTTTATTCTATGTCGCCTCCCGTGGGCATCATGCCGATATCGGTGGCATTACTCCGGGGTCGATGCCATCTAATAGCACTTCGGTCGAGGAAGAAGGCGTTCTGATTGATAACGTGCAACTGGTTGACCAAGGACGATTCTGCGAAGACAAAATCTTAGACCTCTTGACCCATGCGCCTTATCCGGTGCGGAATCCGATCCAAAACCTGGCTGACTTGAAAGCTCAAGTTGCTGCGAACGAAAAAGGAGTCTGTGAACTCCGCAACATGGTGGAGCATTACAGCCTAGAAACAGTGCAAGCTTATATGCAGCACGTTCAAGATAATGCTGAAGAATCGGTGCGCCGGGTGATTGATGCATTACGGGATGGCACGTTCACCTATCCGCTTGATAACGGCAGCCAAATTCAAGTTAAAGTGACGTGCGATCGCCAGTCTCGCACGGCTCAAATTGACTTCACTGGCACCTCCCCCCAGCAGCCCAATAACTTCAATGCACCCTTAGCGATTTGTAAAGCAGTCGTTCTCTATGTGTTTCGGACGCTGGTAGATGCCGATATTCCTTTGAATGCTGGATGTTTAAAGCCGTTAAACATCATTGTTCCCGAAGGCTGCATGCTCAACCCTAATTATCCGGCGGCTGTCGTCGCTGGTAATGTGGAAGTCTCACAAGCGATCGCCAATGCGCTTTATCTTGCTTTGGACGTCATGGCCGCATCTCAAGGCACCATGAATAACTTCACCTTCGGGAATGAGCGCTATCAGTATTATGAAACCATTTGCGGCGGCTCAGGAGCCGGACAAGATTTCGACGGGACTGATGCCGTCCACACCCACATGACTAATTCTCGCCTCACTGACCCCGAAGTCCTAGAATGGCGCTTTCCTGTATTGCTCGATCGATTCAGGATCCGAGCAAACAGTGGCGGCAATGGCAAACACACGGGCGGTAATGGAGTCCTGCGCCGCATCAGATTCCGTGAGCCGATGACGGCTGCAATCCTCTCTAGCCATCGTCGTGTTCCGACGTTTGGTCTGGCCGATGGAGAAGCAGGTGCTACCGGGCGAAACTACGTTGAACGGCAAGATGGCACGCTTGAAGAACTCGACAGCACTGCAACGGTTGAGATGAATGCTGGAGATACGTTTGTCATCGAAACTCCCGGTGGTGGCGGCTACGGTAATCCATCATCAGGAGAAACCTAGATTTCACATGATCGAGGCAGTGACTTTCCATCGACTTCGATGAGAGCATCCAGGCGAATAATCAGACCGCCTTTGAGTTTGATAAACTCCTCGCCATCTTGAGCATACACATCGTCAATATAATCCTGAACGCGCGTTTCTCCATCAGAATGTCGATAGACGATAACGCACGTGTTTCGAAGGGTGGCGATCGCCTCCAATTCGTCATGAAAATCGCAGTTAATTGGGCTATAGGATTCATTCATAAGCCCATTCCTGTAAAAGGCTATTATACAGAGTTTTCTGTCTCATTGAGAGCCTGAATTGCTAGCAGCAATTCTTCTTCCTGGATTTCAAACTCCTCTTCTGAAAGTTCGCCCATATCAAATGCCAGTTGAAGCGCCAGCAACCGTTTATTCAGATTTTCTTTGTCGTCAATCTCTGTGTTTGCTTGCTCTAAGATTTTGTTGCCAATCCACGACAGTCCTGTTACCGGAGCCATCACTGGAGCCATCAGAAGTTCAAGAAACATGAGGAATACCTCTGTACATTATTTGGGATTAATTCGGTAGATTAATTTAACTGTGCGAAGTTAAACGGAGCCGTGAAATTGTTGTAGCGAATGCGTAACCGAGCGTCGAATTGATCGTCTAACGCCTCAACCCGTTCGCTAAAGTCTAGTTCTGCATCCCAAGGAATCAGATACGCTGCGTTGTAGATCATGGCATCGGTGAGCAGGTCATTTTCTACCACTTCAACCGCAAGAGAATTGAGTGTATCCCGGAAGACCGAAATAATATGCTGCTGGCGATCGCCCATTTTCCGCTCAATTGCCTGACCAATCCGGACGACTTCATCCATGCTGAGTGACTTACCCTCAAGGCGATCGCGCTCAGATCGCAGATGTTCATCATCAGCCATGAGTGCTTCTAGTTCCATCGGTTGTTCCCAAAATACTTTGACACCAACCTCTCGATGCCCTGAGAGTTTATCAAACAGTCCTTCAAGATTAGCTCCATGAGTGCTAATGAGCTGTTTTTTGACAGTCTCCCAGTCTTCGATGACCAAGCCAAACTGCAACGGTAGCAAGGTTCGATAGCCTTCCTCCATTGCTTGCTCCAAAACGCGTTCGTGACCGAGCAAATTACGGCGGCTTGCCAAATAGCGACTTTGCTGAGCGTCCGAATACAAGAACACAAACTCTTCAATCTGATGAGCCTGAACAGGCTGCTGGTCAAGTCCATTCAAATTGAGATTGAGCGGACCTGGGGACGGGAAAATGCCGTATAGGTAAAGACCTTGTGCCATTGTGACCTACGTTATGGAATGGGCTGTGATGTCAGAACAAGCTGAAGTTTGGCGTGAATTAAATTTAATTGGGCAAGCCCTAAATCGACGCTGCCCTGAAGGACGATTCCGGTATGCAAGAGACGGTCGAGAAGTTCCAAAATAGAAGGGTTTGTAGAGGTTTCTCCGGGGTAATATCCGTTAGCTTTGGGCAGCAGTGTACCAATATCACCCAAGTCGATATTGAGATCAGTCGGGTCAATTTCAAAGACATCGCACAGGTTCAACACCTGCTCTTCGAGTTTTCTGAGGCTTTCAGCAGCCCGATCGAGATCATCGTCGCTGAGCTGGTCGGCTTCCATGCGACGAATGACTTGGGCTTCCATCAGTTGCCGAACTAACTCAACGACAGTCAACAACAGCGGAGCCAAGCCAGAATCTTTTCCCTGAGACGGGCAAGTGGGTAGGAGCTCAGGAGAGTCAGGCGCAATATTAATCGATACCGGTGAATTGGAGGGGGGCATGGCGGGTTTTCATCCAAAAATGACAACCATGTGTGAGGGTTAACCAACAGAATCTTAGTTACTTCGAGCGAGACCGAGGCAGCCGCTTTAAAAATTCCTGCTGATATTTCAAGAAGGCAGCATGCCATTCACGAAACCGACGCTCTCCATCTCGGACAAGCATCTGTCGACAATGTTCTGAGTTTACGGGTTTCTTCTGAGGGGTCATGGTTTGGTTCCTTGGGGTTTTTTACTCCACAGTTGATTACGCCATTGAAGATGGGCGTCATGAGCTAGACGTTGATGCTCGCCGGCTACTCTACGTCCTTGGTCGAATAGCGTATGATGCGATCGCCCCAATGCTCGAACCGCTCGAAAACTTGGAATTGTCTTCGACGTGGCAATCTGTTTCATAGACTTAACGATGATCATCGTAGTATTCCTCATGTTCCTCAATCGGATAACTCGACCTGCTGAGGCGCAGGCGCAGGCGCTGCAGCTTTGAGCGATCGCAGTTCGGTTTCTAAACTGTCAATTCGAGATAGGAGTTGTTGATTGGCGTCGAGGAGTGTTTGAGATTGACTATTGAGATACGGGTCACTCTCCCACCAGTTGATGCCAATTTCTCTGGCTTTATCAACCGATGAAATCAATAGCCGAATCCGAATGCTCAACAGTTCGGTAGAACCAACCGATACAGAGATATCCCCTGCAATTACAATTCCCTTATCGAGTACTCGCTCTAATACATCCGCCAGAGTTGAACCTTGAGTCGACGTAGTAATCGTTCGATTGGCGTTTGATGAAGGGGCCTGAGAGGCGATCGCCATAATTGTTACACCTCAATGTTTGGATGAGACGATGCAGAATCTCGCTCAGCCTTGTTGCAATTATCAAGCAATCCTTTGTTGCTCAGTGCTCGCAGCGCGTTGACAGTCTGAAAGCGGCTAATTCCTAAAGCAGTTTCAATCTGGGATGGACGAGCATCATGAAACTGCTGCAAGTAGAGATACACATCGTGCTCAAATGGCACTGTTTCTGCAAGAGAATTAGCAATAGAGGCTGAAATGGGTTCGGCGATCGCATCCACATCAATATCATCTAGCGCATTGACGGCTTCAATGTCACTAATAGAAATTCCGACATCTTCTGGAATCACCTCTCCAGGCGCATACGTAATCGCCGTAAGCCCTGCCGGTGCATTGAGTACCGCGTTATCCCCACCCTCATGCACTAAGTCTGATTCAGACGCTAGCTCTGTATTGGTTAATTCATCATGGAGATGACTGAGCACCTCACGGACCATTTCATCAGAAACCTGAGAAACGGATTGTTGTGAGGCGGCTTTCCCGATTTGGCTGAAGATTTCGTCTAAATCGGTGGTGTGAATTTCATCCACAAGCCCGGATGTTAAATCAACCTCTGAATCCCATTCACCATCAACAGCAATTGATTCAGTAGAAGTCGGCAAGAATTCAACAACGGAGTCTTGAGTAGAGTCAGGGCAAATGAGTAAGTTGAACAGGTTCCATAAAATCTGGGTCGATTCGTGCAAGGGTAATCCTGTGCGAGAAAGTAGAATGTCGTGACAAATATCTCGGAATTCAGGATTCTCAGGAACAACTGAAATCCCATGCTCTTGACAGACTTTTGCCAGCATTAAGCAGGATCGCAAGCCTGATGAATCGTGTGCGCCTACTTCGGTGCGAAAAGCTTTTACCACTTGCACGATAAATGCTGCACCTTCGCGCTCGATGCTCGTTTTCTGGATGATAATTTCTTGCTGAGTAAGCTCGTCGGGTTCAGCTATGTTGAGGGTGACCAGGCGATCGAGTAACGCATCTTGAGTTTCATGAACACCACAGTATTCGGTCGGATTTGACGTAAAAATGGCTCGAAAATGTGGGCTCACTCGAATATATTCATTGCGAGAGCCATTGGGTGGCAAAACGATCAGTTTCTCCTCTAGCGCCGACAGCAAAACATTGTTGACTTCAGGGCGTGATCGATTGAACTCGTCATATACCAGCGTGAACCCCTCACGACATGCGAGGGTCAAACGAGAATCAACCCAGTTATGGCGAAGTTCGTCTTCGACCTTAACCACGCTGTGAATAAAATTGTCAAATACTTTTTTGCGGGTATAGCCTGTTTGATTGCCAATCAGGTCAGAGGTCTTAAATTCATCATCCCCAAACAACAACATGATGGGACGACCTAAGAGATCAGCCAAGTGGAGCGCGAGCGTGGTCTTCCCCGTTCCAGCAGGTCCGCGCAGGTGAACAGAAAAACCCGACTGGAGATAGCGAAGTGCCCGCGTTGAAACTCGTTCTATGTTGGGTGTGCTGACAAACTGCCGGGGGCGAGCGTGAAGAATCGTAGTCACAGGTTAATATCCTCTTGAACGAGATAGATGCGATCGCGCTGAGTCACCATTCCTTTCTTGATCAAAGATCGGAGTGCACTAACGGCTTGAAAGCGATTGATTTCGAGTGCAGATTCAATGCCAGTGAGGCGTGCACCTCCTGACTCATGAATAAAGGTATAAACGTCTTCTTCTAAATGCTCGAAATCATGCTGCGTTGAACCAACTGACGTCATTAGTTCAGGAGGCATAACCCAAGTTGGGATTGAGCCATTTTGTGAAGTCGGCGCAAGTTCATGACCTGGAGTCTGATCAATATTGGCGAAGCCTGAGGGTTGAGCTTGCGGATGGTCAGAAACCGATGCTGGAACAGGAGCGTTGGGGGCTAGTTGCACAGCCGACTGAGAAACAGACTGACTTGAATTATTTGCAGGGACAGATGGAACCGCTTCACGGGAGATAGTCTCATTACCCCACACCATTTGATGTAAGTCTTCACGATATTCTCGCAAGTATGCTCGGAATTCTGCGAGTTCTCGAAAGAACGCATCCATCTCTAGTATGCGAATCTCGCGCTGTTGCTGAAATTCGTCTTGAATCTGTTGCGATCGCGCCTGTCGTAGATGTTCTAAATTAACAAGATAATCCGAGATTTCTGAGTGCAGCGCATCTACGTACGCTTGCAATTCAGGAATAAGGTTGGCTCGGACTCGGATTTGCTCCTGCCGCTGAACCTCTAAATAGGCGTGCGTATCAGCTCGAATTACCCATGTCTCTTCACGAATTTCAAGCAAATGAGCGCTAAGCTGTTCTCTTAGCTCAGCAACTGACAGACGCAGGTGTTCATGAGAATGTTTTAAGTCTTGTGTAAGCTGCTCAGCTTTTTGAATCCGTTCAGCCGTCATCACAGATAGGACATGAGCAGTCTCGGCTTGCAGGGTTTCTACAAAAGCACGAAGCTCCTGTAGGAGCTGTTCGGAGAGAATGTGCCGCTGTCGGCTGAGACGATCAAGAAAATCGTGAGTATTTTTTTGAAGACCAAGCTGAAATAGACTGAGGTCATCCCGCAGCTGGGATCCCATAGCTTGGCGATCTTGATGCAACGATGCTAAGGTTTCGCGAACGTGTTGTTGACGCTGGGCAAGTTCTTGCTGACGCTGTAACCGTTGCTGCTGCCATTGTTCTTTTAATGCGGCCATGAAGCCTCCTACGAAGCGAGAGCAACCCGAGATATCGATACAGACATGCATTGCAGATATGCATTAAGTTGGGGAATCTTGACGATTCCCCAACGGTCGGAGAGTTTATGCAGCAGGAACGGCTGCTTGAGCAGTCAGACCCACTGCTTCGGCATACTTCAAATAGGTATCTACAGAAGCAATGACGACACGAGCTTCGACAGCCAACAGTTCAATACCCACGAGAGATACACGAACCCAAGCATCGATGACGATACCTTTGTCCAAAATGCGGTCAACAACTTCAGCAAGACTAGACGAGGAATTTACTTTTTCAACTGCCATGGTTAATTACCTAATGCTAAGGGATTTGAGATTCTGAAAATGCACACCAACATCGATGAATTCAGAACTTTGAAGAATTCAAGAATTGCTATGCATAAAGTTTAGATGCGGCCTATTCCGTTGGAAATCGGGGTAAAGACAGCATGTCTTAGGGAGAACTATTAGAAACATTCCCAGTTTTCAGTAGCGGGTAACGCGATTTTCCAAAGTCACTAGGTATTAACTGATAACTGGCGAATTTTCTCCTACAATCCTATTTCTTAGATCTAGAAAAACGTTGATCACTGGAGTTTTACACACACGACTTGCCAAACTTCGAGGAAAGAAAAATGTAGGGCTTGCAAGGTTGTTGTCCAAACCTGGATTTTTAGGGAAGATGAGGGACAAAGCCACAGAGCCACCTCAGAAAATCGCGCCCCCTTCCTAAAAAGTTCGTACAGTAGTATGATTGCTGGACGTCATGCCAACCTTGGAAATGAAAATGGCCTGCCAGAGTAGGCTGGAAAGCATGAAAACGTATCTATGATTGTCTCGGCGAGACCGACTACTCCAGAACTTCCTTTACTAGAGACCAAGCTCTACCTTCCCCAATGGTTTGCTGATCGGGTCTCGCGCCCGAGACTGATCGATCGCATCCACCCGCAGCGCAAACTAACCCTGATCTCCGCCTCAGCCGGGTTTGGCAAAACAACGCTGCTAGCAGAATGGGTCGCCGCCGTACCCACCAGACCCGTGGCCTGGGTTTCCCTAGACCCAAGCGACAATGATCCGGCGGTTTTCTGGACTTATTTGATCACTGCACTACAGAAAATTCAGCCTGATCTGGGGGAGCGATCGCTCTCGTTACTGCAGTCGCCCCAGCCACCCCCCATTGAGTCGGTCTTGATGACGTTGCTCAATGAGCTTACTGCCGTGGAAGCGGAGTTTGCCTTGATCTTGGATGACTACCATGCGATCGAGACTCATGCAATTCATGACGGCATCGGCTTTTTGCTCGGCCATTTACCGCCCCACATGCATCTGATCATTGCCAGCCGTGTCGATCCGCCCCTATCTCTGGCTCGTTTGAGATCTCACGGAGCATTGACCGAACTGAGGGCGATCGATCTGCGGTTTACACCGGAAGAAGCGGCGGCTTTTCTTAACCGGGTGATGGGGCTGGAGATCTCGGTGGCGGATGTGGCAGCTTTAGAGCAGCGGACCGAAGGCTGGATCGCCGGGCTGCAGCTTGCGGCGCTATCTTTGCAGGGGCGTGAGGATATTTCTGATTTTGTGGCGGCGTTTTCGGGGGGCGATCGCTACATCGTGGACTATCTGCTGGAAGAAGTCTTGCAACGGCAAAGCGATCGCGTCCGTCACTTTTTGCTGCAAACCGCCATTTTGGAACGCTTGAGCGGTGAGCTTTGCGATGCCGTCACCGACCAAACCGGCGGCCAGGTCATGCTGGAAGCGCTGGAGCGGGGCAATCTTTTCATCATTCCGCTGGATAACACGCGCCAGTGGTACCGTTACCATCACCTATTTGCCGATGTGCTGCTGGCCCATGCCCTGATGGAATGGCCAGAACGCTTGCCCAGCCTGCACGGACGAGCCAGTAAATGGTACGAGCAGCATGATCTGTTCTCTGAGGCGATTCGTCATGCCCTGGCCGCCCAAGATTTTGAACGAGCGGCCAATCTGATCGAGCCAGCGTGGCCTGCCATGCGCAATCGTCAGCAAGAGGCTACGGTGCGAAGCTGGTTGAAGATGCTGCCTGACTCGCTAATTCGGACTCGACCGATTCTGAGTGTGGCCTATGCGCTGGTGCTGCTGAACGCAGGGCAGCCAGAGGGGATTGAAACGTATTTACAGGATGCCGAACGCGAGTTGGCACAGTTAACGCAGGCCGGGAGTCCAGCGGCGCAACGGATCGCGGCAAATGAAGTGCAATATCGGTTCTTGCCCGCTTCTATTGCTAATGCTCGGGCCTATCGAGCCCAAGCGCTAGGTGACTTTGCCAGCACCATCACCTATGCCCAGCAAGCGATGATGCTGTTACCTCCCGATGAGGGCTATGAACGGGGTACAACCGCCGCCTTCCTTGGTTTGGCTTACTGGTCTAGCGGCGATGTTGCGGCCGCACACCGCTCCTTTGCTGAGGGATTGAGGATCTTTCAAAAGCTGGGCGGTACTCAGATTGTCGTCGCGGCTACCCCAATTCTCGCCAATATGGGGATGGCCCAGGGGTGGCTGCGGGCCACGGTCAAAACCTGTGAGCAAACCCTACAACTGGCGACGCACCAGAGCGGATCAATTTTGCAGGGGACAGCAGAGCTGTATTTGGTATTGAGCGAGATTCGCTACGAGCAGGGAGATTTAGCGGCTGCTAGCCAGCTCCTGCAACAGGGGGAAGCCCTGCGTGAGCAGGTTTCGATATCGGCGGCTAACTACCTTTGGCAGACGATGAAAGCTCAATTGACGGCGGTTCAGGGAGACTTAGACGCGGCCCTTGACCAACTGCATGAAGCCGCTCGGCTGTATCGGCGATCGCCCGTGCCAAATTTTCGCCCAGTTGAGGCCCTGAAGGTGCGGTGGTGGTTGCAGCAGGGCAGACTAGCAGAAGCGCTGGGCTGGGTGAGGGAGAGTGGCTTGTCGGCAGACGATGAGCCGAGCTACCTGCGCGAATACGAACACCTGACCCTGGCCAGAGTGGCGATCGCTCAGTACCGAAGTAATGGCACAGACGAGGCGATTCATCCGGTCATCGGACTCCTGACTCGCTTACTGGCCGCTGCCGAAGCCCAGAATCGCACGGGCAGCATGATCAAAATTCTGGTAGTTCTAGCCCTGGCAAAGGAGGCTCTGGGAGATGTGGCGGCAGCGATCGCCTCATTAGAACGGGCCTTAACCCTGGCTGAACCCGAGGGCTATGTTCGCATCTTTGCAGAATGTGGAACCCTGATGGTGCGGTTGTTACAGGAAGCTCTGACTCGCCGCATCACACCCATCTACACCCAGCGACTATTAATCGCCTCAAAAACCTGGGGACAGCAGCCTAAGGAGCTATCCGCTCTCCCCCTCTCCCGGCGGCTGAGCGCAGCCGAAGCCCACCCACCCCTCATCGAACCACTCAGCCAACGCGAACTCGAAGTACTCCGACTGCTCACCACCGAACTCTCTGGCCCCGAAATTGCCCGTGAACTAGTCGTGGCCTTGAGTACCGTGCGCACCCATACCAAGCGCATCTACAGCAAACTCAATGTCACCAATCGTCGAGCCGCTGTGAAACGAGCCGCAGAGCTAGATCTGATTTAGGCGTTCATTCCTACAATGCCCTTCCACAGTCGTGATTAGAGCAGGCGATCGCCCTAACTCCAGCCCGATAATTCTCAGCATTTGGGAGGGTGAATATACTGGATGCATCTACCTAATTACCTACATCGGGGTATTAGGCTGACGTGATTCCACCTATCTGTCCAAAACAGGATCTTAGGCTGAAATATTTCTGCCTATTTACCCGTATGAGGATCTTAGGTGGAAAACTTCCCTCTAATTACGAGTTAGCTGGCTCCGCACAGAGTTTTTTGCACTCGTTCTTGGAAGTTGAGGGTGAGAGTTTCGAGCGCTCAGGAGACTCTGATTGTGACCGTAGTTGAGGTTAGTGATGGTGTGGCAAGACGCTCAGGAGATAGGGTTGGGGGCGGTAGTGAGGGGCGATCGGTTTTGTGGAAGAGGTTGAGTTGGTTGAGGGCGATTGGTGGCGCTATCCAGCTAACACGATATGGCAGCGGATTGACCGACACCGCCTGTACCCAGTTCGAGGTTTTCTGCAACCGCTGCATTTTGCCGTTAGACAGCAAGAGACCAGTAGGAGGTGTTTGTTGGGTTCAGTGCCATCTTCCCGCAACACCCTTGAACAATTGGTTGCACGCTCCCACAACCAAAAAGTAAGCCTACTGCCATAGCCAGATAGTGGGCTTTTCTGGTCGATGATAACTATCGGCCAGCAGGCGCGGGCGACAGGAGGCAAGCCTGTCTGTTAGATATCCCCAAAGACATAGCACAGCATCAGAAAGGTTATGACCGACTGGGCACTGATCGACAGCGTGCGTGGCCAGTTGTAGCGAATCAATTCGGCGATAGTGGTATCGTTCTTACCGTCCCTCTCCAATCGGTTGTGGCGCGGTATTTCTAACATCACCGTTACCAGTAAGCCAACGATGCCAGCGGCGATGTTTAGAATGCTTATCCACAAAGGAACCGTCGGGCCGTAGAGAGTCAGCGCAACAGGCAACAGAAAACTGGCAAAGCCCGGAATAATTACCGGAAGCGGAATGCGCCGGGTATAGAAGCGATGATAGTGAACGTAATCTACCGCCCCGACTTTGGCAAAGAGCGGGTAGACGACGATCTGAACCAGCCAAATCTGGCCGAGTACCCAGAAGATGAGTGCAGCCCAGACCATGAGAAAGAGCTGAGGAAGTTCCATTGGAATACCCTGATAAAGACCTTGAGATAGAGGTTGAGTTCACCTCGTCACCCAGGCCGAGCACGGGCAAGATAGTGAGCACCGACACTCTTGATTAGCTCGCACTGCCAGCCATGCCGTCCGGCAATCTGCTCCAGGGTTTCGTAGTCAACTTGAAGCACTGAGAATGGGGCACCGCTCTGTCCCTTGTACTCGAAGCGGAGATCGAGTTCGCCGAAGTAGCGTCCGGCTGCCGTCTTGCGGGCAAGGTTGGTAAGCTGGGACTCGTCGGCACCAAACCGCAGATCAAAGGAGTCTGCGATCAGCTGACCATCTGGTGTAAGGAGTTGACGCATCCGCTCCAGAAATCTTGGCAGGTCGGTGAGCCGTCCGACTTTGTCCAGGCCGTTGCAGAGGCAGGCGATCGTATCGAAAGGGCCACCATCGAACTCGTAGAGGTCAGCCACTTCCGCACTACGGACACCGCGTTCCCGCATGATGGTGACACATTCAGGTGAAATGTCGATGGCGGTGACTTCAAGTCCCCGACGCTGCAACTCGAGCGAATGTAACCCAGCACCAGCACCAACATCAAGCACGTGCCCGCGACAAAGGTCGAGTGCGAGCGTTTCTAGTGGATCGATCTCTTCCCGCAACCAGAAGGAAGCGGGTACGTCGTCGCGGGCACCGTCTTGATAGCAAATCAGGGTCGCTGAAGTATCGCCGCGAAAGCAATCCATCAGCGCAGCCCCGTGGGGGTTGTAAGTCTCCTTCATTGCTCACCTCGCGCCAGTGCCGCCGCCTGCTCTAAGCTGATGCCTCCAACGAGCGGGTCTGCATGCCGATGGGCCAGCCGCCATTCTGCCCCTTCTCGGCAATAGACTAGAGTGACTCGCAAGGGCCATTCCTGGGCGGTTAGCCCTCCCACCTCAACGTTCTGGTATTCGATGAGCGCAAGCACAACCATGTCAGCCGAAGCATAGGACTGCACTACGTCTTGCCTGAAAACACCATTTTTGAAGAATCGTCCCATTGCCTCTATCCGTTCGGGTGTGTATTCCGAACCGTGCGACGGTGTGCCGCCGAACGGCGACATCAGCGTAAAGTCGTCTGTGTAAGCAATCAAGGTTCGGTAAGTGTCGATATCTCCGCGCATCAACGCGGCGTTTGCATCAGCGGAGCGTCTAATCAGCTCCGCAACAACCGTTTCGTGACCAGAATCCAAAACAGCATCAGTCGTTTCGCTGGCGATGTCGCAAGCAGCAAGGTTGGTACTCGCTGTAGCGAAAATGTTGCTTTGTGATGTGAGCATTTGAGTATTCCTATTGAAAACGTCTGTGGCGTTATTGATGTACAAATCATTCAGTCAAACGCTGGGTGGTTGAGCCACCATGCCAATATGGGCAGCGACGATGTGCCAGGTTCCGCTTGCAGAGACAGCCCAAACTCGCGTGAAACGAAAGTCTCCGTTTGCAGGGCTGCCATTGTAACTACCGGACAATTGCATTCGGACTGAAACGATCGCCACTTCGCCATGAATTTGAATCTGCTGCTCAGAAGGGTTCAACTCATGGATCTGAATCAAACCAGATGTATGGGCGGCTAGATCATCTTGTTTTCTTAGCAATTCACCAAGATGACTGGTGATGATAATTTCGGGGGCAAGTAGTTCATCTAAAACGCTGACATCAGAAGCAAGCATTGCTTGCCTCAGCCGTTCCTCGGCGTTGATAATCTGAGTTTCAACTGCTTCAGTCATTGTGTTTCTCCTAGGTCTGCCACGAGTCGTTTTGTAGGACGACACGATAGCCGTCTGGATCTTCAAAGGTGACTCCATTTCTGTCCCAGTAGGGGTTGTAGGATTTCACAGGATCGCACCCGATCGCGTTCATCTGATCAACTACACGTTGCCACTCTTGCTGATCTGGAAGGTAAAACACAATCAAATGATCTTGAGTGGGAGCGCGACCTACCAAGTGTCCTTGATGCTGCGTGAATTCAAAGTGGTATGGTGCTCCTGCCATGCCGACTATCACCCCATCAAAACCCTCATGATTCTCAAAGCGATAGAGAATCTGCAATCCCAAACCCTCCGTATAAAATCTGACGACTTGCTCTAATTGGTCGGTTGGACGAGCAACACGAACTATCTTGCCTTGAAGCATGAACAATTCCTCACAATAGCCACTCATTCCAGATTGAAAGTCGCCTTCAGGCTCTCAGGCTGCACAAGCGTCTGATACCCTTCCATCAAATTGGGCGGCATCAGTTCTAGCATGATTTCGTTCTCAACCCAGAATTCAATTAGCTCCAACAAGCCTTGCCGACCACAGCGAACCGCACGCCATCCTTCTCGATTTGCAATTGCATAAATTTCTGCCTCACTAATGGGAACCGCCATGTTGACGTGAGTCGCGGTATAGCCAGTCGAATTTGGCTCTTGATCCCACTCACTCGACTCCCCTGATGCAGCAGGTTTAAGCACAGATCCCTTGGGCAGAAACTCGATCGCCGTGCCATAGGCATCCATCGCCAGCGCAATGAAACTGCCCGCATGACCTGGAAAAGGCATGACCTTCCCGTGCCATAATTCGGCAACGACTTCAGCAACGTGATGTGGATTGCGAACTGCAAAAGAAACATGATGAAGCATAAAAACCTCAAGGAGCAGAGAATAGAAGTGACTTGTCTGCTCAACCGCTCATAATCCTTGACAAAGGGGAAGAACTAGAGAATGCATTGAAGGAATTATCTGGGGATCAACGGCAACGTTTCGCCAAGGCATTTGAAGTTGTAGGACGAGAAGGTGAGGCAACCTGGCATCAGATCATGAAGTAGTGGCAGAGGACATCTTTCCTGATCGAATGGACTAAAAGCATAATTAAACTCAGCGAGACTGTCACCAGCCCCGCTGGTCTCCAAAACCGGACGTGAATCATTTCGATTCATCCGGCTCCTCAACAGTTTGGTAGTTGTCATCTACACCTCATCTACCATCACTGGCAGATTTTACGTCGTGACAATGACGGTGGAGGAGCTGGAGATTGTTGAATTCATCCGTTCCGCCTTGAGCGCGTGGGATGAAATGGTCGATTTCCAGCAAATCTCTGTCCTTAAAGAACAGATGGCAGACGGCGCATGTTCCTTGTTGTCGTTTCAGTAAGCGAGCAACGCGCTGATTGACTTGAGGATGTCCTCCCATGCGGGTACTCCAGTAAATCCAATCGGCATCAAACACTGAGCGCTGACCTTGAACTTTGATATGTCGCTGCATCGCGGTGTGACTATGTCTTGCTAAGCGTTGGATACTCTCCGATGTGGATGCAGCCTTAACGGGTGACAACATGGCTAAACCGCTTGCTGCATCAAGGATAGGACTCGGAGTCCATGCTGAAAATAGCGGCGTTTGTGGGGCTTGAGCGCCATCAACTGGAATGCTTGGTCGGCCCACAATTCCATCCCATACCGCCACCGTTGACCATAGAGACCGAGACTGAAATCACTGTGTCGCAAGGTCTTATCCTGGTGTTCTTGGATACGTCCGGCATAGTGTTCAATGCGGAGTTTCCGCATCCATTGGCCGTGCAGGGTCGCTAAACTGTACGCCATTGCAATTAACAACACCAAGGCTAAAAACCGGCAGTCGTTGACCTTGGTGTCCTCTAAGTTGTAGCCCCCCGTCTTACAGTCCTTAAAGAGCTGTTCAATGCCCCAACGACAGCGATAGATCGCAATCGCCTGCTTCAGGTTGGGAAGATTGGTGAGAATATACCAGGGTTCTTTGGGGCCTTGGTGGCGATATTTTCGCTTCCAATAGATCGCCAAATTAAAGGGACCCAGACCCTCTCCTTTGTTGGCCAAAACGTCCCGATAAAATTGCCGCATGCCCGGTTGAATCCCCAGGTCTTTCACCACGGTATACGCCTGCTCTACATTCCCTTGAAAATGCAAGTTCTTCTTTTGTCGTAAGGCAAACAGGACGCCCCTAGAGTCGAGCCATTCAGCCAATTTCGGACTATGGAACTCGCGGTCTCCAAGGACTAAGACAGGATAGGGTTTCAAGATTGGTAAAACGGCGTTTAGCAGGCGTTTTTGAGTCCTAAAATCGCTGTTCCCGCTCTGCTTTAACACCTCCCAATACACCGGCAGGGCATGGGTGCCCCAGACCAAACTAACCATGAAGACATTGCGTCCCTTCCACTGGCTACGGTCGATCGCCACAATCCAATACCCGTATTTTTGATGCTTGAGTTTTTTGAGTCGTCGTCGATGCGCTCGATTCAATCCCCGCCCGGTTTGCTCTTGCCGAATCCAGTATTTGATTAGCGGAAACCACAGCAGTTTGATGCTCAACTGAGGCAAGACTAAAAACCGCTGTAAGTTCCGTTTTCGACTGCCGTATTGAATCGGTTGGTAGTGCGTCAGATTAATGTTGGAAAGGAAAGGATATCATGCCAACTCCAGCGATGATTAGTCAGCCCTGCTCGTTGCGCCGCCGTTGTCTTCAAACGACTATGCTGCCAGATCCAGTTGAAAT
>JBNPEB010000012.1:122557-134372 GCA_051117335.1 Elainellaceae cyanobacterium | reverse complement strand
ACTTTTTTGCCAAGCTCAAGCAGTATCGGGCAATTGCTACTCGCTATGATAAGACCGAGTGCAACTTCCTCAGTGCCATCTACCTTGCTGCTTCAGTCATCTGGCTTAACTGATGACACGCCCTAATAGAAGGTTGCTTGACGATGAATTTTTGAATATGGAGGGTCCGATGAATTATTCAACCGCGCTGCTAATGCTACTAGTTAGTTTAGGAATCGGCTTGCTTGGGTGTTCGGAGACAACTCAGGAGTCAAGTTCACTCGAACAACCCACCGAAGCGACATCTGACACACCTGCCGACACAGCCGAACCTGAAGCGAGTCCTTCTCCTTCTGATAGCAGCACATCGCTACCAGAACGAGATGCCTTTGCCCCCATTGATGTCAGCCGCATTCCGTCCGATGCGTTTGAAAATATGACTGATCCCAAGTCGATCGCCGTTGTTCTATTTGGAGTAGAAGAGCCTGATGCCGTCGAGGGCAATTTTGAACAACGGGTCAGCATGTATGAAACCTCATCGGATCGTGTGATCGTGACGCTGACGCAGCTCAATCAAGCCGATGACTCGGTGCGTGATGTGCGATATCGCCTCGAATTTGAACCTGCACCTGAGTCAGATGACGCCCAGTGGCAACTGGTTTGGGCGGGTCGTCAGCAACGCTGTTGGCAAGGCAGAGGCCCTCAAGAGTGGACAACAGAACTCTGCGCCTAACTGAGAATCTTAATAAGAATACGGCTAGGCAATGCGCTGCTCGGTGACGAGCGTCAAACTGACCCAGGCGCCCTTGGCATCATAGCTGCGGATGAGGCGCTGACGGCGATCGCCCTCCGGCATCCATCCGGCTTCTAAAAAGAATGGTGTCCCTTTTGGAATTGACACGGGCGCTGTGTATGATGCTCCATCGGGCAGCAGCACGACTTGATTCGTGGCTGTGTTGGTTTCAAATCGCAGCGTCGAGCCGTCGATCGTAGCCGTTGAGCTAAAATCGAGCCCCGTCGAGATAATCCGCTGCTGGAGGCGATCGCCCTGCCGGGTCAATATCAGCCTCGTGGGTGCATCGACAGGGTTTCGCAAATCTGCGTAGAGAGTGTTGGACTCACCACACCATTCGCCCAGCAACTGATCCAGAGTCAGCGGGGGACGTTCAGATGCATCCGTCTCCTGACGATGTTCTCGGATTAGCGTCACTCGGGATAGATGACCATCAGAATCATATAAAATCACTAATCGCATGCGGCGATCGCCTCGAATAAACCCCATCTCCGCCCCAAATTCTGAGAAAGGCCCATACTGAATCGACCCTTGAGAAAATGAACCATCCTCAAAAAAGAGCGTGCTGCGATTGAGCGTGCGATACTCAAGCACCCTCGCCTGCATTTCCTCACCCGTGGTTGCAGAAAACCTCTGGATTGTTTGCCGAACTGCCCGATTCTGATCAAGCCCCTCCAGCGTTACGCATGTTGGAGTCTCTTCAATCACGTCACCATGCGGTGAGAGACGCGTGAAAGCACCGTCCCAAACTCCGAGATGAAGCAGTAGATTATTCCACATACAGATAACCACATCATCACTTAAAAATTTGAAACGCAAAATTATTTTTCGGACTCGCCAGACATAACTATCTTTGGGTGAATTTTTCCTTTAGCACCACCCTAACCCATTGGAAACACAACGGGTCTAAGCCCCATCCTTATGACCAGTTGCCCGATATTCCCACTGGCGGACGCCCCACTCCTATCCATTCAATCGTTCAATTCTCTCAGAATTGGAAAAATATCTCAGATGAGATTGGAATTCTACATATTGTCCAATCACTGATTTTGCTGGGATCGCCGCATCATAAGAGTCGGCCAACCAATGAGAATATATATAAATTTTTGTAACAAGTTTCCTGATGTGTAATCGCCCCAACTACCGCAGGGAAGACTTAAGCACGGATATGAGATCCCCCCATGGAGGCAACACACACTCATTACTAGTCTGTAAAATCAAATACTATTGCCAAAAAATAACGTAAATTACTTCAAATCTTTACAATTATGAAGGTTTTAGGAGCTTTGTGGATTGCCTCTCAGCTAGGCAATTCCTTATCCGTTCCAAATTTGCCTACAGTTCATCCGGGGTCGGAGACATCCGCCATGGGGCTCGTCTTATCGACAGTTGTCTCGCAGCCTACTCAGCCTGAGACGACGTTGCCCCCAGGTGAAACAAGGCTGACGTCCCAAAATCGGGCAAATCAGGATGCGACTAAGGTGTTGCAACTGTCAACTAGCCTGACTCGTTGGTCTGAGGAGCTTCGATCCGTTATCAAGCCTGCTTTGCTGAGGATTAGCGTCGTCCGCGCAGGCTCCGACAGCCAAGAGATGTTGTCATCTCAAGCGGTCGAGCCTCAAGACAATGCACCATCTTTCCATCAAGCTTTTTCCAATCAAGCTTTAAAGAGTTGTTCACAATCGGCGCTCCAGACTCTGACTCAAAATTGGAAAGAAAACTCTCCGGTATTTCAAGTGAGGATTGAAGACGCTCTGGTAGTCGAAGTGCCAACCCAGCAGCTGGCAAATTCAATTGCTCAACAGATTCAACAAGTATTCAATCAGCCAAATTTTGATCCCTCAACACTCTACCCGGCTGTGATTAACGGTCATCCAGGCGCAAAGTCTGGTCAAGAAACGATCATGGAGATTGCCGATTCCGACCTCAGCATGTTGGACATGCCGTCAGACCTGATCGCGATCGCCTGGGTTAATAATCTGCGAATGGCGCTTGGCGAAGCTCCGCTACCCGTGCCTGAGGCTCAGGCAGCAGCGTATGGTCTTAAGGAAACGGAACAAGAATTTGAAGGCACCGCCTCGTGGTATGGCCCATATTTCCATGGTCGCCTGACAGCATCGGGGGAAGAGTTTGACCAAGATGAGCTAACAGCGGCTCATCCGTCTCTTCCCTTCGACACTTATCTGAAGGTGACGAATCTAGAGAACAACCGCACCCTAATTGTTCGGGTGAATGATCGAGGACCTTACATTGGTCGGCGATCGCTCGACCTGTCGTGGAGATCAGCACTTTGCCTAGGCAGCGAAGTCTCTGGCGTTGTGCCCTATCGGGCTGTGATTATGAAACCCGCCCCTCCTGGTAAGAGCCTAGAAGACTCTGATACAACCCCAGCAATGGTTTCATCCACGACGACCAATCGGGCAGCTGATACAAAACTGGCCGTAAGGTAAGAGCGCCGACTGGAGCAGCTGCTCCAAGCAGTGTAGGGCTCTACAAAACTGGGGCTTGCGAAAGAACGAGATGACGATTGCGATCAACGGTGATCCATCCTTCATCACGGAGCTGACTCAACAGTCGAGTAATCGTCACGCGAGTCGTACCGATTGCGTTGGCAAGCTGCTGATGAGTCAGCCGCACCGTGATGCGCGTGCCACCTTGAACGGGTTGCCCGACTTCTTGCTTTAAGAGCAAGAGTAAGTGACGGAGACGATCTTCAACCCGGCGGTATCCAACCATCGCAAGCATTGCTTCGGTTTGACGAAGGCGACGAGTGACGTGGCGGAAGATGCCCTGAGCAAGTGCAGGAGACTGCTCGACCTCCGATAGGGTGAGTCGCATCAAATCGGCGCTAGATAAGGCGGTTGCCTGATACGGGCGAATCAGCGTCAACGGCAAACCAAATGGCATAGATGGACAAGCTAGCCCCAACAGTGACTCGTCGCCGGTGTCGTAAAGTGTTCCCAATTGGACAATGCCTCGACAGACAACCCAAATCTCGTGAGGCTGCATCGAAATCACCTGACCGCTTGCAAACGGGTGTAGTGTCCGTCCTTGATAGAGTTCTTCAAGAAGCTGGCGTAAGTCAGGCTGAATCAGCGCTTCTGAAACAAATGAGTGAAGCATATAATAGTTTGGCTAGGACCCACTTCAAACGTTAGCCGTCTGACCTAAAGAAAAGATGAAGTGAAGGTTCAGAGCAGTTTAAGTTTTTGTAATTTGGATAACAAACTTTGGGGGCCTGGCATCCATTAGGTCGTTAGACAGCGGATTGCTTCAAGCATACCTTTGGCTTTATTAAGTGTTTCCTGATATTCTCGCTGAGGATCAGAATCAGCGACGAGCCCTGCTCCAGCTTGAACGCTAACGATGTGTCGACCATCAGACTGCTGCTGAGCGACCATGGTGCGGATGGCGATCGCGGTATTGAGCTGTCCTTCAAAATCATAGTAGCCATAGGCGCCGGAGTAAGGCCCTCGACGACATGGCTCTAAGTCATGGATGATTTCCATCGCCCGAATTTTAGGCGCACCGCTGACGGTTCCGGCTGGGAAACACGCTTTTAACAGCGCCCACGCAGTTTGATTAGACGCGAGTTTCCCGATGACGTTGCTGACGATGTGCATGACATGCGAATACCGTTCGATCACCATGAGTTCATCAACCTGAACCGATCCCCGCTCACACACTCGTCCCAAATCATTACGCCCCAAGTCAACGAGCATTACATGTTCGGCGACCTCTTTCGGGTCGTGTAGCAAATCATCGGCTAACGCTGCATCGTCTTGAGCAGATTTACCGCGTGGGCGAGTACCCGCGATCGGTCGTAGAGTTGCGACTGTGGCAGAGTCATCATCAGGAGAACGTTCGGCTTTGACCATCACCTCGGGGCTAGAGCCAATAATCTGCCAATCTTGGAAGTGAAAATACGCCATGTAGGGCGACGGATTGATGAGGCGAAGTGATCGATATAAAGCAAACGGATCGCCTTGGTAATTGGTCGAAAGCCGCTGAGAAATGACGACCTGAAAGATATCTCCAGCGCGAATGTGAGCTTTTGCCCGTTCTACGCTGGCACAAAAATCATCCTTTGAGACATTGCTGATGTAAGACATCTCTGGGCGATCGCCCGATGGAGGTGTCCACTGTAAAACTGTATCGCGTCCTGAAAGCGGCAGTTGCAGCTTGTTGACCATCTGCTCAACTCGGCTGCATGCCTCTTCATAGGCGTGTTTCAAATCAACATCAGGATCGCGCAAATCGGCATAGGCGATCGCCCAAATTTTTCGCTGCACCTGGTCAAAAATCAACAGATGATCAATTTGCATCCACAGCCCATCCGGGAGATCTGCCTCGTCCGGTGAATAAATCGGCACCCGGGGCTCAATCCAGTGAATCAGCTCATAGCCCCAAAACCCAAACAGCCCGCCGATTCCTGGAGGCAATTGGGGGAGCTTCACCGGAACATACGGACGTAAACAATCAGACACCACTTGAAACGGGTCGCCCTCAAATATATGGCGATCGCCGTTTCGATGCATCTGTGTGGTTTGATTGCCACGAGCTTCAAGAATCCAAATTGGATCACATCCTAGAAAACTGTAGCGAGCCAGGTTTTCGCCCCCTTCGACTGATTCTAGTAAAAAGCTGTAAGGTTGCCCTGCACAGACTTTATACCAAGCTGACACGGGCGTTTCTAGATCAGCAACCCACTCTTGATAAACCGGGATGAAGTTGCCTTGGGCGGCAAGTTCCAAAAATTGCTCAAAATCAAGGGCGACCATAGCCTGTGCTCATGCCTCAAGAACCTGTGTGGGCAGTATGAATAGCCATCCGAACGGCTGCAATTTATTCTAAACCACGCTTGATTCTAAACCACGCTTGGCCCCTGAGGCGTTTATAGCCGTACGCTCTCGCGTTAGGACGCTGAACGTGTGGTGAACCCGCGCGGCGCGCGGGTTCACCACACAAACCTGAGCCCGTAGGGCTCTATCAAGGGAGAAGCTGGCAGCATAGCATAGCACAAAAGTAGAGGGGCACGAAACGCTCGCGCCCCTAACTACCCGGTAATGAGAACAAAGACAAACACGGTCAAATGATGACAATGCCGCCTAGGCGATCGCTCTATGGATCGAAAGTTTTCCGCCCTGTGAATTTGACGGTCGCCGGTTCAGGATTCTTGCCGATATTGCGGTCAATTTTCCCGACATAGGGACGACCCTCGTTGACTTTCTCAGGGAAGACTCCATCTTTCGGATGCAAGTATTGAATTTCACCGCTGGGATAAATTCGATAGATTTTAAAGTCTTCTATCTTGGGCTTGAACTTAGTGCGGAATTGGGCACCAAGCGCAAGGCACTGCTCTTTGCGGGCAAAGTAAAAAAGATTTTCACCTTCATGCATGATCGCAGCGCCACCCGTCGGCATTTCAAAGACTTGCTCTTTAGAGCTTGTCCAGGTGATGGCGTATTTTTCTTCAGTCTCAGCGCTAGTCAGCAGCCCACCGGTGCTGCCACCGAATTTAGGCGTTTGTCCAGTAAGAGTTTCTGTCATAAATCTTTCTCTGAACAGTTTGATGGAATATTATCACTGCAGCTTAAGCAAATGTTCGAGTTTGTCAGGATCTGTTACAGTTCTTCAACTCGTGATTCGTTAAAACTGAGGCATTTCAACGTGGGGTATGAGTTCTAGGGGGCCTAACCCCAGGTCACTAGCAGAGAGCGATCGCACCTCAAACACCGCCATCATATCGTTGAGCTTTGGATTGCCCCGCGAAGCGCCCTTCAGCCCTCTAGCAATCACTAGACCACAGTGCCCGTTTGTTTTTTTGCAGCGCTGATCCCACTTTTTGCGAGCGCGTACGTGGATCGGATCATCTTCAATAAATTCTCCAAACAAATGTAGATCTCCGTTGTGAGTCTGTAAAATTCCCAGGTCATACCGCTGCTGAGCAAACGGGTCTTCACCGGGATTAAAGCAAATGGCTTGTAGCCCGCCAGCGCTCTGGATTGCCTCAATCAACCCCAACGCCTTGGGACGAGATGTTTGAATCAAAATGATGGGAAATCCATCGGACTTGGACGGAAAGTCTGCCTCAGCAGGTTGATGAAATTTTGCCACATGGCGCAACACCTCTAAGACGTCCCACGGTAATGCACCAAGACTAAAAAAGGAGTTATGGGGTACAAGATCGTGGCGCAAAACTGGCAGAGACGCAGCAGCGGCATTATCAAGATCGCTCAGGCTGGCTTCGGTAGACATTTCAAAGAGTTCTTCAGCGAGCTCAGGCAGGGTTGATACCTTGACGGAGATCTTCTTTTTCTGATCATTAGGATTCGGAATCCGGTAGCGACTGGTAATTTCTGGAAAATCGTCGTTGAGACGATTGAAATGCTGATTAAAAAAGCGGTGTAAGGCTTGAAGGGCAACTAAGACGGCGATCGCCTCCTCCTCATGTAACACAGGTCGCATGCCTTCTAAGGGATGCAGGTTGCCGAATGCGGGTTGGATATCAGGCATCTCCTGATCATCGTGTTCTTCAAAGCTCTCCCGATCGCCTCCCCGCTCGAATGTTAGGAAAAAACAATCTTGCTCTAAGAAGGCTTCTTCCAAGTGTTCGGTGGATTCATCGGCGTCTAAAACCGCTTGTCGAAATTTCTTCAGCGAATCCAGAGACCGATACATGAGAATGCCGTATTCGACTCCTAACATGCCCAACAGCGAAATATATAGAGTATCAATATCACCGTGGTTGAGCTTGATCGCAATGATTTTTTCTTCGTCTAAATATTGCCACGGAGCATCATTCCAGATCTCGTGTGCTACGCCAAGCAACGCATCAGCATGAGCCTCAGGAAGCTGAGGGGGACGAGAACCCGCCGCTTCGTATAGACCTCGGAAGATTTCATCAATCAGTGGAAGATCTTGGGCATAGTCGACATGAATATCGAGTTCTTGTAGCACTCCCCGCAGAAAAAACTGCGCCTCTCGATTTCGCACCACAATCTTTTGAGGGCGGGCGGGTGGAGCCGCACTGTGAGGAAACTCCATGGCGCGAATGAGGGTTCTAACGAGGGCTTCTGGTCCTGCGTCTGCAGGCACGACATCCATCGCCCTTACGACTGCCTCTGTGCCGTCTACCCAAAGGATGCATTCTCCCCGAGGCTCATCGCTCGATTCAGTGCTGCTTACCAGATCAGCAGCCAAGGAACGGCGATCGCCCTCCCAAACGCTAGGAACCTGGCGCAACTTCTGAAGCCGACGGCGGGTAGAACGGTTGAAAGTAGTCATAAACCAAACACAATGATCTCTAAAACAGCTAAACCAGCGTAAACAGGAGGAGTCATCTGACTATCAATCTGACTATCAAGATGTGTCAATCGGCACCACCTGCAATTCCAGACGTTGTAAAAAGACTAACCCCCCATCTTAAACACCATCTTAGGACGTCTTAGATTTTTCCTCAGACTTAGTAATCATTAGACTTAAATCATCACAGAGATCTGGCCCTACGGGCTCAGGTACAACCTGAATTTGGAGGTGTCTTGAAGAGGAGATGGGGTTAGCGACTATAGTAGAAATATATCAACGAACATCTGGTTGAACCTCAGTTCAGTAATCGTCAGCCATCCAATGGACTGGCACAACCGCTTGATTTAGACGCTTAGACAGCCCAAGGAGTCGTGTACGCTCATGACACAAGCAACTCAATCTCAACAACGTGGCATCATGATCACGGATGCAGCACTCAAACAAGTGTTGCGGCTGCAAGAGAACCAAGGCAATCAGGATCTCTGCCTACGGGTAGGCGTACGCCAGGGCGGATGCTCTGGGATGTCATACACCATGGATTTTGAAGACTTCAGCAATGTCCGCGAAACCGACGAGGTCTTTGACTATCAGGGCTTTAAGGTCGTTTGCGATCCAAAAAGTATGCTCTATCTGTATGGGCTGATGCTGGACTACAGTGATGCCATGATTGGAGGCGGATTCCAGTTTACGAATCCGAATGCCAATCAAACCTGTGGCTGTGGCAAGTCGTTCGGCTAGTGCGGATTACGATTTGTTAGCGTGATGAGTTCGTTGTCGAGACGAGCCATCCATAGTTTTCGATTTCATCGCTCACTTAATTTGCCTCTCCAATGGTGCTGTTTCCAATCGGTGGGAGCGTCATTCGGAGAGGTTTTACGTTGGTTGCCTTGACCCAGGGATGTGTGGATGACGATCGACTAGGCTGAGCGGTATTGTTGTGTTTTGACCATTAATTCAATGTTTTAATATTATGACTCAAACAGTTGATGAACTTTTTGATGAGGGGATTGAGCGGTATCAGGCGGGTGAAGAGGTTGCTCAACTGATTCCGGTATTTAAGGACGTGTGTGAACGAGCTGCAAAAAGCAGCCCCGCTTGGACGTGTCTAGCGTGGCTGTATCTGCTAGATGACAAACCATCTCAAGCCTATAAAGCAGCGCAACGAGCCGTGAAACTGAATCCAGAAGATCCACAAGCTCGGGTTAATTTGGCGATCGCCATGCTTGAAACCGACAAAAAAGGGGTGCGATCGCACATTGAAATGGCGAGTCAATTAGTATCGGCGGTTCCCGAATTGCGAGATGAGGTTAAGAAAAATTGTGAAGAAGGGTTAAGTAGAAAGCCAGACTGGGAGAGTTTAATTCGAGTCAAAACGTGGTTATTTGAAAACTAGTCTTTATTTCTGCATATCGCCTGATTGAGAGCTGAAATTTTCGCCCGTTTGTTGATATCACGTAACGTCAGCTCAATGTTTTTTAATAAAAAATCCGTGTCTCTAATGATAAGCTTTGGTGAAGAGGGGAATCAGATAAATATTATGACCCTTCGTCACATCGGCGTTTGAAAACTCAAGGAGTTGGTCATTATGGACAATATCAACGTTGAAGTTAAGCCTGAAACTCGTAATCATAAAGGCTTCTTCGTGCAGGAAGCTGCTTACAAGTTTATGGGGATTGATCGATCTGGATGGGCATTAATTTGCATCGATGATGCGACCTGTCATTACGTTGATCCTGATAATTTAGAGCAATTGAATGACCAAGCCTAACGATTTTTAACATTAATTTATTAGGGCATTGATAATGTCGCTAAGATTGCCGATGTGGCTGTTCTCTCAGAGAGAGCAGCCATATTTTTTAAGATAATTGTGGATGAGTAATCGATTTAATTGCTGAGGCTTTGAATGGGAGATATTGGTTGATGAAAGATAAGTTCCTCAATTGGCTAAACATTGCTCTGATGCTGAACTTGTTTTTGGTTTTGGTTAGCTTTTTCTGGTTTGCGATCGCCGTGGTGGGGCGATCGCTCGATGTGCCCCTTGGGCTTGAGGTGTGGTATTCGCTTTGGGATCCCCTCTTTACGCCCGCAATCGGCATCCTCATGGCAGGTGCCATCCTCAGCGGCATCACGAGTTGGGTCAGCCGTCGGCTCAGTTCTGACTAAATCTGCTGAATTTAGGCAGAGTGGCTAAGTACGTCGTTAAGAGCCCGATCAACCGTCGGGTATTGGTACTTAAAGCCAGAGTCGAGGGTGCGTTTGGGCACAACTTGCTGGCCTTCTAAAACCACCTGAGCGGCATCTCCCAACAAGAGTTCGAGGGCAAAGTCTGGAACGGGTAGCCAAGACGGGCGATTCATCACGTCGCCAAACGTCTGGCAAAACTGCTTCATCCGGACGGGATTAGGAGCCGTCGCATTGAACACTCCCTCCATCTCTTGCTGGGTGAGGGCTTGAAGCATCAAATTGACTAAATCATCTCGATGAATCCAAGAAAACCATTGCTGACCGCTGCCGAGAGGGCCGCCTGCAAAAAACTGAAACGGCAGAACCATTTTGGCAATCACGCCTCCCATTCCTAGCACAATGCCCGTGCGTAAGATGACAAGGCGAGTCCCGGTGTCTTTGACTTGCTGAGCCGCCGCCTCCCACTTTTGACACACGGTTGCTAGAAAATCTTGACCGGGTGTGCTTGCTTCAGTAAAGGTTGCCGTTTCGCTAGTGCCGTAGTAGCCCACTGCAGAGGAGTTGACTAAAACGCTTGGTCTGGGGTCAGCTTTGGCGATCGCCTCGACGATTTTTTGAGTACCAATCTGACGACTGTTGAGAATGGCGGTTCGTCGTTCTGGAGTCCAGCGTTCGGCAATGGGCTCCCCCGCCAAATTAACAACCCCATCACACCCGGCGATCGCATCTTGCCAGTCTCCTGATTGGGTCGGGGTATATTCTTGAATCTCGACATTAGGGAACGCAGATTTTGGAAATACTCGGCGTGCGTGGCCAGAATTGCGGGTCAACACGAGAATCTGATGCCCCTCATTTTGAAGCCGTTCGACCAAGCGACTCCCCACAAAGCCTGTTGCGCCAGTCACTGCAACTTTCATCTCTGTTCTCCATTTCTCATGTGCTACCCCGTTTGTGGTCTTCGGCACCGATAATTCTTCTAAACAATATGATCTCCCGATATGATTTCTGGATGATCACTCGATGATTGGTCGTCAAGACTGCTGGCTTGTTTCTCCGTATACCATTCCGTTTGCTTCGGCGTATCGGTGCATAAATCGCATGAATCGCTGCCAATGGTCGTCACGATCAATCTCAAACTTGCACTCTACCCGCCTCAAATCGTCGCCTTCAGGGCCTCCAAACACAAACTGGACTGAGCTGGGTTCGATGCTGATTTGTCCCTCTTCATCAATCAAACGCATACCGTTGGCAAATCGTTTGGTGTAGCTCTGAAACCGTTTGATGGATTCCAAATCGTCGAAGCTCATCAAGACTTGCTTAGCGCCTGGGGTTGTGCCCTTGCGTAAACTCACGTTGCTAAGCTCTTCCGAAATGCCTTCAAAGAACTGAATCGAAGGAGAGGGAGACATCATGCGTGATAAAAAATTAAACGAAGCTTAAGATCTAGTATCTAGTATACAGAGTGAGGAACTAGGGCGATTGAGTGGGTCAATTGAGCGGGGCATTTATACCAATTCTCGATTTTGGATTTGCGATTCTGGATTGACGGCC